>NZ_MCRH01000001.1:0-704331 GCF_014332665.1 Microbacterium sp. 4-7 | reverse complement strand
TGCGGGGCCAGAAACGCACCGCAATCGGCCGAATCGGATGCGAAAGTGACCCCGCAGCCAAGCGACCCGCAGCGAAGCGACCCGCAGCGAAGCGACCCCGCACGAATCTGACCCGGCGCCGGGTCACGAACGCCGTGCGGGCTAGGGGCGGGGCTCTCCGGAGTGCGCGCCCGCCGGATCCCGCGGCATGAACGCCGCGGCGATCAGGGTGAGCACGGCCACGACGGCGGCAGCGATGAACACCCAGACGGATGCCGAGATGATGGTCGCCGGGTCCTCGGGCCCCGCGCCCTGCGCGATCACCGAGTTCGAGATCGCGCCGAACACGGCCACCCCGAGCGCGCTGCCCGCCGAGCGGGCGAAGGCGTTCATGCCGGTCACGGCACCCCGCTCGCCCCAGCCGACCGAGGCCTGAGCCGCGATCAGCGTCGGGGCCGCGCTCCAGCCGAGGCCGAAGCCCAGGACGAATGCCACGGCGGCGATCGAGAACGGATTGGGCCAGGGAGAGACCACCGCCAGAGCGATCGCCGCGACCGCGGTGATCGACATGCCGGTGAGCGCTGTGCGTCGGAAACCGATCCGCATGTACAGCCGGCCCGCGTTCGCGGCGGCGAGCGGCCAGCCGAGGGTGAGCGCCGCGACGGCCAACCCTGACAGCAGCGGTGCGATGCCGATGGACCCTTCCAGATATGCGGGTGCGAAGCTCGTCACGCCGGTCATCAAGGCGCCGATGCCCAGGGAGACGATCGTCGTCGTGAGGATCAGCGGCCGCGCCGCCAGGCGCAGGTCCACGATCGGCTCGGCTGCGCGACGCTCGACGAGGCCGAAGGCCACGAGCGCCGCGGCGCCGAGTCCGAAGCAGACGGCACTGGGGATCGACAGCCACGCCCAGGCGTTGCCGCCCTCCAGCATCCCGAGGATCAGACCCGTGAGTCCGACCGTGAGCAGCACGGCACCGGCGTAGTCGATGCGATGACGCTGCGTCTGCTTCTCTTCGTGGTACCGCCGCAGCAGCATCCATCCCGCGATCAGACACAGCGGGATGTTGACCCAGAAGATCCACCGCCAGGCGTCGAGCTGGGCGAAGATGCCGCCGAGCGCCGGCCCGACGACAGAGGAGATCGCCCACACCGAGGCGATGTACCCCTGCACCTTGGCGCGCTCGGCGACCGTGTAGATGTCGCCGACGATCGTCATCGACATCGGCGCGACGGCACCGGCGCCGAGGCCCTGGATGATGCGGAACACGATCAGGGCGGTCATGCTCCAGGCGAAGCCGGAGAGGACCGACCCGAGCAGGAACAGCGCGATGCCGAGCAGGATGATCGGCTTGCGGCCGACGGTATCGGCGAAGCGCGAGTAGATCGGCACGCTGACCGCCTGTGCGAGCAGATAGACCGAGAAGAGCCAGGGGAACTGCTGGTAGCTGCCCAGATCGCGCACGATGCTGGGCACCGCGGTCGCGAGGATCGTCGCGTCGATCGCGATCAGCCCCGTGGCGAGCATGAGGGCCCCGAGCACCGGGCCTCGTTCCGACCTGAGTCCGATGGAGGCGCGGTCGATCGAGGCAGTCACTACAGGGACAAGCCGTCGCAGCCCGGGACTATTCCGGTCGCGATGGAGAACCTTGCGATCCGGTCAGGAGGAGCTTGCGATCCGGTCAGGAGGAGCTTGCGATCCGGTCAGGAAGAGGACGTGCGGCCCGGCTTGTCGGCGCCCGGCTCGTCGGGAGTCTCGGGGTCGAACAGCACGGGGCGGTCGACCTTCTTGGTGACCTCGGCCGGGTCGACCACGAGGATCAGCATCGCGAGGAACAGCAGCGTGACGATGAATGCGCCGCCGCCGACCACCAGGCCGAGCGCGATCGGCGTGAGGCCGTCGTAGGTGCCGTTCGCGATGGCGTTGTTCACCCGGGCGGTGAAGGCGCCGGTCGACACGAGCGTCACCACCGCGGCGAAGACACCGCAGCCGAGAGCAATGCCCAGCAGGTGCAGCGGGCGCAGAATGTCGCGTCGGGTGGGCTTCTCGTCGCTCATCGCTCTCCTCCGTGCCCGGCGGGGGCGGGGTCGTTCTCGATCGTGGTCCCGGCGGCGACAGCATCCGCTCGCTTCGGGGTCAGACCGGCGATGCCGAGGAAGACCGCGACGATGGCCGCGTATCCGCCGAACATCCCGACGCCGAGGATGATGCCGGTCAGCTCGAACGCACCGGCTCCCTCGATGGCGTACGGCTGCACGAAGCCCGCCGGGATCGCGATCAGGAGCACGGCCAGCAGCAGGCCGAACGCGCCGAGGGTGATCGAGTCCCGTGCGGTCGCGTCGCCGGCCTTGCGAGCACGGAGTCCGACGACGAGCTCGAGGATGCCGGTCGAGACCGCCCAGGCGATCACGACGACGAAGAAGAGGTCTTCGGTACGCCATGCGGGCACACCGGCGGTCATCCCGGCGACGAAGCTCAGCAGGGCGAACACGACGGACGGCCAGCGCTGACCGGCCGGGTAGACGAGCCACGCGGCGACGATCATCACGAGGCCGGTGGTGAGCACGAAGCCGCTGAAGACGGAGAGACCGACGGCCGCCGAGTGATCGGGCGAGAAGGTGATCATCACTGCAGCGGCGGCGGCGAAGAGCGCGCGCAGCAGCTGAAGATGACGAACGGTGAACGCGCGGGCGGTGGCAGACATGAAGATCGAGGGTCCTCCGGGGGTGTTCCCCCCAGTCTACGCGGGGGCGCTGAGTGGGCGCCGACACCGGAGAGGTGTTCGCGGGGCCCGATGGATCTCCCCAGATCGATCATCAGGCCCCGCGACAGAACGCAGCGACGGGGGCGACACTGCGTCAGGCCGAGTGGTCGCGAGGTCGGGCACCCTGCTCACGACTGCTCAGCCGATAGACCCCAGAAATAGCACCTCGTCCCCTACGCGATGCTGGTGTGGTCGTATGCTCACTCTAGGGCTCGATTCTTCACATACCGGAGGGGGTGCTGTGATGAGCATGGAAAGTGGTCTGCGCCGATATGCCGATGTATTCGCAGCGTCCTTCCGCGACGCGATCAATGCGCGTGGATTGACTCTGGCGCGGCTGCACGAGCAGCTGCGCGCCCGCGGCAACAGCGTGTCCATGGCGACCCTCAGCTACTGGCGGTCCGGAGCTCGGCGCCCCGAGGGTGCCCAGTCGATGGCCGCGCTCGGCGACATCGAGCAGCTGCTGCACCTCGAGCCCGGCTCTCTCACCGCCCTGCTCGGCACCACGAACCGCACCGGTCCGCTCGGACCCAACCTCTTCCCGCTCGACGAGCAGGAGCTCGAGGACGCCGTCAAAGAGGCGTTCGCCGCTCTCGGCGCGGAGTACCCCGACACGTCGCGCGAACTCACGACCCACTCGGTGACGGACGTGGATGCCGCGGGCAACGTCTCGTACTCGATCACGCGCAGCATCGTGCAGTCGACCGTCGGCACCGTCGCGTCGATCCCGTTCCTCGAGATGACACCGGGCATCAGCACTCCCGCCCCGTTCATCGAGGCGGTGGCGGGAGGACGCATCGCGGCCCGGTACTCGCACCCGAACGGCGAGGTGCACGGCGTCCTGTTCGAACTCGACGTTCCTCTGACCGCTCCGAGCACCGCGATGGTCGAGTGGTCGGTCGCCTACCCCCCGGACTATCCGCCGCAGCGCGAGACGGGCCACGCCGTCGCCCGGCAGACCAGGGAGCTGCTGGTGTGGACGCGATTCCACCCCGACGCGCTGCCCGACCGGATCGAAGAGCGCGTCGAGACGCCGGACGGCTCGACGCTCACCGAGCTGTCGCTCGAGGGCCGCAATTCGGTGCACCAGGTGCGACGCGCATTCGGACCCGGACTGCTCGGCGTCGCCTGGAGCTACGCCGACGGGCGCTGACCGCGCCCGTTCGCGGGCTCAGAGTCGACCGACTCACCCGGGCTGATCGCCGACCGCGACCGGACGCCCCGGAGTGTTCGACCACTGGCTCCACGAGCCGGGGAAGACCTTCGCCTCGATGCCGATCTCATCCAGCACCAGCGCCGTGTGCGCCGCCGTGATGCCCGAGCCGCAGTAGGCCGCGACGGGCGTCCCCTCGGTCACCCCGAGGGCGGCGAAGGTCGCCTGAAGGGTGTGCGTGTCGAGGATCCGGCCCTCGGCATCCAGATGGGCGGCCATCGGGACGTTGAGCGCGCCCGGAATGTGCCCGGGGATCGGATCGAAAGGCTCGTGCTCTCCCCGATAGCGATCCGGCGCGCGCGCGTCGAGCAGCACACCGGTGTCGACGAACGAGGCGGCCTCGTCGATCGAGATCGCATCGCCGCCGATCTCGTCGAGGACGACGTCGCCGGGCTCGGCCTGCACGTCATCGTCGGCGACCGGAAGGCCGGCGGCCGTCCACGCGCGGATGCCGCCGTCGAGGACGCGCACGTCGACACCGCCCTGACGCAGCAGCCACCATGCTCGTGACGCACTTACTCCCTTGGCGTCGTCATAGGCGACGACGACGTCACCCCGGTTCACACCCCACCGCCGGGCGGCATCCTGGAGCGTCGCCGTGGAGGGCAGGGGGTGCCGGCCGTCCGAGGGTTCGCCGTGGGTGGCGAGCTCGGTCGCGAGCGGCACGAAGACCGCCCCCGGGATGTGGCCCGCGAGGTAGTCCTCCCGGCCGTCGGGCCGGTCGAGTCGCCAGCGCACGTCGATCACACGCACGGGGGTCTCGGACGTCAGCAGATCGCGCAGTTCGGTGGCGCTCACGAAGTTGCTCATGATCCGAGGCTAGCGAGACGCCGTCCGGATCGCGCACCCGGCCGTATTCCGTCGACATATCGGGCCGACCGGCGATTCGAGACGGCGGTCGGCGCGGCGCTAGGCTCGTCCCGGCCGCGTCGAGAAAGGACAGCATGTCCACTCGATTCCGCTTCATGAGCCTGCGCCGACAGGAGGTCGCCCTCATCGCCGTGACGGCGGTCTGGGGCAGCACATTCCTCCTGGTGCACTGGGCGATGCAGCACTCGGGGCCGTGGTTCTTCGTCGGCATCCGGTTCCTGGTCGCCGGCGCGATCAGCATCGTCATCTTCCGCCGGGCGCTGCGCGGCATCCGCTGGCGCGACATCGGCGCCGGGGTCGCGATCGGCGTGATGATCTATCTCGGATACGGATTGCAGACCGTCGGGCTGCAGACCATCGATTCGAGCACCTCGGCGTTCATCACCGCGATGTACATCCCTCTCGTGCCGCTCGCGCAGTGGGCCGTCTTCCGCAAGCGCCCACCGGCCATGGCGTTCGTGGGCGCCGCGCTCGCGTTCCTCGGACTGCTCCTCATCGCGGGACCCGATGCGTTCGCCCTGACCCTCGGGGCGGGCGAGATCCTGACGCTCATCAGCACCCTGCCCATCGCGGCCGAGATCATCCTGATCAGCGTGTTCGCCGGCCGGATCGACCTCGGCAGGATCACGATCATCCAACTCCTCACGGCCGGAGTGCTCGGCATCCTCACCATGCCGGTCGTCGGCGAGGGCCTGCCCGAGTTCTCGTGGATCTGGGTCGGCTGCGCGGTCGGACTCGGAGCGGCGAGCTGCGTCATCCAGCTCACGATGAACTGGGCCCAGAAGTCCGTGTCCCCGACCCGCGCGACGATCATCTATGCGGGCGAACCGGTCTGGGCGGCCGTGATCGGGCGCATCGCCGGTGAGCGCCTGCCCGTCGCCGCGCTGATCGGCGGAGCGCTCGTGGTGCTCGGCATCCTCGCCAGCGAGCTCAAGCCCGTGCGTCGTCGTTCCGTGGAGTAGTGCGCCCGCGGGAATATCGCAGGCGTCGGCGCGTTGCACCCGACATGATTGAAACTTCAACCGTCGTTCCGGTCGCCACAGAGCGGACGCGGGTGCGCGTGCCGATGCGCTTCGCCGACGGGTTCTCGACCACGGCGGATGTCGTCACGTTCGACGGACTGATCGACGGCCGCGAGCACCTGCTGCTCGGGCTCGGCGACTGGAGGACCGCCATGGAGCGCGCGGCCGACGGCGGCGACGCACCCCTCGTGCGTCCGCACAGCGAATGCCTGACCGGTGACGTGTTCGGTTCTGAGCGCTGCGACTGCGGCCCGCAGCTGCGTGAAGCCGTCGAGCGCATCGCCGAAGACGGCGGGTTCCTGCTCTACCTGCGCCAGGAGGGTCGGGGCATCGGCCTCTACGCCAAGCTCGACGCGTACGCGCTGCAGGATGCCGGCCTCGACACGTACGAGGCGAACGTCGCACTCGGCCGCGGAGAAGACGAACGCGACTACACGATCGCCGCGCAGATGCTGCAGGCGGTGGGCGTCGACAGCATCCGTCTGCTGAGCAACAATCCCGACAAGGCGGCACAGCTCGACGCCCTCGGCATCCGCGTCACCGAGCAGGTGGCCACCGGCGTGCACCTGTCGGACGCGAACCACCGCTACCTCGAGGCCAAGCGCGACCACACCTCGCACACGCTCGACCTGTCAGCCGCCTGATGAACGCGCAGCCGGCGAGCGAGCGGAGGCTCGACGATGCGGAGATGCAGACGTGGCTGCCGACCATCCGGTTCGTGCAGCTGCTGCCGCAGGTGCTCGATCGCACGCTCAAGGCCGAGACCGGGCTCAAGCACTCGCACTACGCGATCCTGGTGACCCTCGCAGGTCAGGGTGATCGTGCGATCCCGATGACCGAGCTCGCGCAGATCGCCGGGCTCAGCCGCTCACGACTCAGCCACGCGATCGACTCGCTCGAAGACCGCGGCTGGGTGACGCGCACCTCGTGCAGCAGCGACAAGCGCACGCTTACCGCTGCGCTGACGGATGCCGGTCGTGACCTGCTGCGGGCGGCGGCGCCCGTTCATGTGGCGCAGATCCGCGAACTGATCCTCGACCCTCTGACCGCAGAGGAGAGGGAGCAGCTCGGCACGATCTCGGCCAAGCTGCTCCCCGGCGTCGCCGCCGCTCTCTAGGTCACGCCTCGGGGATCTCGCGGCCGAAAGTCTCGAGCGTGACGTCCTCGGGCTCAGGGCCACGGCGCACACCGGTGTCGAGCGCATCGATCGCGTCGAGCTGGTCGGCGGTGAGCTCGAAGTCGAAGACGTCGAAGTTCTCGGCGATGCGGGCGGGACGCACCGACTTCGGCAGCGCGGAGCGGCCCTGCTGCAGGTGCCAGCGCAGCATCACCTGTGCCGGCGACTTGCGGTGCTCTGCGGCGATGGCCGTGAGCGTCTCGTCGTCGAAGACGGATGCGCCGTTGGGGCGGTAGGCCGTGATGCCGCCGATGGGCGACCACGCCTGGGTGACGATGCCGGCCGCGGCATCCGCCTGCTGCACCTCGCGCTGCTGGAAGTAGGGGTGCACCTCGATCTGGTTGAGCGCGGGGACGATGCTCGTCTCCGCCGCCAGCTTGTCGAGGTGCTCCACCATGAAGTTGCTGACGCCGATGGCGCGCACCCGACCGTCGGCGAGCAGGGTCTCGAGCGCCTTATAGGCACCCAGGGTGAGGTCGAAGCGGGTCGGCAGGGCCTGGTGCAGGATCAGCAGGTCGAGCTGATCGACCCCGAGCTTGCCCGTCGACTTCTCGAACGCGTGCAGGGTCTCGTCGTAGCCGAAATCGCTGATCCAGACCTTGGTCTCGATGAAGACCTCGTCGCGCGCGATACCGGTGCGGCGGATCGCCTCGCCCACCTCGCGCTCGTTGCCGTACGCAGCGGCGGTGTCGATCAGGCGGTAGCCGGTCTCGAGAGCGGTGCTGACGGCATCGACCGTCTCGTCCGGAGCGGCCTGGAACACTCCGAAGCCGAGGGCGGGCATCTCGATGCCGGTGTTGAGCGTGATGTTCATCGTCATACCTCCAGTGTGCGCGTCCGCTCACACGCGAGGGAGAGTCCACCAGTACCTCCCTTCGTCGCGACAGGGGGCGTACCGTCGCATACATGGACACCCAGCGAGGTGCGCGAATTCCTCTCGTCGAGGCGCGACCGCATCACCCCCGACCAGGCCGGCCTCCCCGCATTCGGCGGCAACCGGCGTGTGCCGGGGCTGCGCCGTGAAGAGGTGTCGCTGCTCGCCGGCGTCAGCGTCGACTATTACACCCGACTCGAACGGGGCGATCTGTCCGGCGTCTCCGACAGCGTGCTCGATGCGCTCGCCCGTGCTCTTCAGCTCGACGAGGCCGAGACCGCGCATCTGTTCGATCTCGCCCGCACCGCGAACGCCTCACCCGTCGCCCGCAAGCCGCGCAAGAAGGTCGAGACGCTGCGCCCCAGCATCCTGCGCCTGCTCGACGCGATGACCGAGGCGCCGGCGATCGTGCGCAACAACTACTTCGACTACCTCGCGGCGAACGCGCTCGGCCGCGCGCTCTATGCGCCCCTGTTCACGACCCCGGTGCCGAACAGCGCCCGCTTCGCCTTCCTCGACCCGGCCGCACAGACGTTCTACCCCGAATGGGAGCGAAACACCCAGGAGCTCGTGGCCGCGATGCGCGGCGAAGCCGGGCGCAATCCGTTCGACCGCAAGCTCACCGATCTCGTGGGCGAGCTGTCGACGCGCAGTGAGCGGTTCCGCACCCTGTGGGCGGCGCACAACGTGCGCTTCCACCGCAGCGGTGTCAAGCGCATCAACCACCCGGTCGTCGGCGAGATGGAACTCACCTACGAGGCGTTCGAGCTGCCGGCTGACCCGGGCCTGCAGATGTCGACGTACACGGCCGAGCCGGGAACGGCATCGGCCGACAAACTGCGGATGCTCGCCAGCTGGGCGGCGACCGACGCTGCCGATGGGACCATCGATGCGCCTTCAGAGCGCACCGAGGCCTGATTTCTGCTCTGAGCAGAACCGCTCGAATCGTGCGCTGACGGCGGATTATCGTGAGGCATGGCCGACCTCGTCCCGTTCCCTCGCGCACCTCGCTCTGCCCGCCCTCGTCCCAGTGAGCCCGAACCCCTATGGCGCCAGATGGTCGGCGATCAGCTGCGCCGTCGACGACACGACCGGGACGAGACCCTGACCGAGACGGCAGGGAACGCCGGAGTCTCGCCGCAATACCTCTCCGAGGTCGAACGGGGACTCAAGGAGCCGTCGAGCGAGATGATCGCGGCGATCGCCGGGGCCCTCGACACCTCGCTGATCGAACTGACGAGCGCCGTGGCCGACGAGCTGCGCCAGGCGACGATGGCTCCGGCATCCGCTGCGGTGTCCGCCACCCGCGGGGCCTTCGCCCTCGCCGCCTGACGGCTCGTCTCGTCTGCCCACCCGTCTGAAGGTCAGTCCGTCTGAAGGTCCGTCCGTCTGCGGGTCCGTCCGTCTGCGGGTCCGTCCGTCTGCGGGTCCGTCCGTCTGCAGGTCCGTCCGTCTGCAGGACTTCGGCACGGATGCAGGACCAGAACGGCAGAATCATCCTGCATCCGTGCCCCGATCCTGCAGACGAACGCCGTGGCCCCTCAGACCGCCCGCTCCCCCAGCACGGTGTCGACCAGACCGTAGTCCCGGGCGGCGGATGCCGTGAAGACGCGATCCCGGTCGGTGTCGGCGCGCAGCTCGCTCAGCGAGCGTCCGCTGTGCCTGGCGAGGATCGACTCCATGTCGGAACGCACCCGCACGACCTCGTCCGCCGCGAGGATGAGGTCGGGGATCGCTCCCCGCGACTGGCCCGCCGGCTGATGCAGCACGATGCGGGCGTGCGCGAGAGCTGCCCGCTGCTCCGGAGCCCCTGCCGCGACCAGCAGCGCCGCCGGCCCGATCGCCTGACCCACACACGTCGTCGCGATCGCCGGACGCACGTGCTGCATCGTGTCGTAGATCGCGAGCGCCGCCCCCGGGTCGCCACCCTCGCTGTTGATGTAGAACTGGATGCCGGAATCCTGGCTGTCGGCATCGAGGTGCAGCAGCTGCGCGATCAATGCGTTGGCGACTCCGGCGTCGATGCCGGTGCCGAGATAGATGACCCGCTCGGCGAGCAGGTGCGAGTAGACGTCCATGACGCGTTCACCGCGCGGATGCTGCGCGATGACGTTGGGGATCGTGTAGCCGCTCATGCGCCCGCCCCCAGCCCGACCCGGGCCCGACGACGCGGCATGAGATCCGCGAGCGAGGCGACGATCTCGTCGATGAAGCCATAGTCCTTCGCCTGCTCCGCCGTGTACCAGCGGTCGTGCAGCGAGTCCTCGAAGATGCGCTCCACGGGCTGTCCGGTGTCGGCCGCGATCAGCCCGAGCACGGTGTCGCGCATGTGCCTCAGGTCGTCGGCCTGCGTCTCGAGCTCGCCCGCCGAGCCGCCGATCCCCGCCGAGCCCTGATGCATGAGGATGCGCGCGTGCGGGAGCGCCCTGCGCTTGCCCCTCGCCCCGGCTGAGAGGAGGAACTGCCCGGCGCTGCACGCGAGCCCGAGTGCGAGGGTCGACACGTCGTTCGGCACGAGGGTCATGAGGTCGCGGATCGCGAGCATCGCCGGCACGGAACCACCGGGCGAATGGATCCACAGGGCGATGTCGGTCGTCGGATCCTCCGCCGAGAGGGTGAGCAGCTGCGTCATGAGCAGCGTGCCGTTGTCGTCGTCGAGGGCGCCGTCGAGCACGAGCACTCGTTCGTGGAACAGTGCCCGGCGGGCCTCGGGGCCGAACTGCGGGATGGGGTTGTCTTCGCTCATGGCCCCAGCATCCGCCGCCGTGTCGGAGTGCGGGCGAGTATCCGCTCGCGGCAGATCGGCCCAGAGCAGATCCACCCGTGCAGATCGGTTCGGCATCCTCGCGTAACACCCCCGACTCACGCGGCTCCTACCCTCGAAGCATGGCGAAGCAGAAGACACCCGAGTGGCAGTGGTCCGAAGACGGCATCAACTTCCGCACCCGCAAATGGGTGAAGCCGGAAGACCTCAACGCGAACGGATCGCTGTTCGGCGGCAGCCTGCTGAAGTGGATCGACGAAGAGGCCGCGATCTACGCGATCGTGCAGCTGGGCAACTATCGGGCCGTGACGAAGCACATCTCCGAGATCAACTTCGAGGCCTCAGCCGTGCAGGGCGACCTGATCGAGATCGGCCTGCAGGCCACGCACTTCGGCACCACGTCTCTGACCATGCGCGCCGTCGCCCGCAACATGATCACGCGCAAGCGCATCCTCACGATCGAGAAGATCGTTTTCGTGAGCCTGGACGACGACGGGATGCCGACGCCGCACGGATACGACGAGATCACGTACAACCGCGATCGGATGCCGACCGAGCGCATCGCCACGGGGACGATCCGTCTGCCCTAGCCGCGGCTCCCGCCCGCTCGTCCGCCCGTGTTCGGGCCTCCGTTCAGGAGGAGATCTCTCGCACCGAAGAACCACGCGGTGGATTCGGTCCTTCTGAGCGAGGGATCTCCTTCCGCAGGTGCGGGGGTCAGAGGCCGGCGTCTGCGCTCGGTGCGAGGATGGAACACGTCTGCCGAGCAAAGGAGCCCAGAATGAGCCGCAGCGCCACCGCAGCCACGACCGCGATCAGAGAGATGCGCGACTTCCTGTTCGCGAACGCGACGGACTACGCCGCGGCACGCGAGGGGTTCGCCTGGCCTGCGCCCGCTGAGTTCAACTTCGCGCTCGAATGGTTCGATGTGATCGCCGGCGAGTCGCCCGACCGCCCGGCGGTGCAGATCGTGTCAGCCGACCTCAGCCTCGAGTCGTGGACCTACGGCGAGCTGTCGAACCGCTCCGACCAGGTCGCCGCCTGGCTCACAGGACTCGGCATCGGGCGCGGCGACCACGTCATCGTGATGCTCGGCAACGCCATCGAACTCTGGGAGGTGATGCTCGCCATCACCAAGGTCGGCGCGGTGTCGATCCCCACCTCGACGCTGCTCTCGGCATCCGACCTGGCCTACCGCGTCGACCACGGACGCGCCCGCGCCATCGTGACGCTCGGCGGCCTGGCCGAGCGCATCGCCGACATCGACGGCGACGTCCTGCGCATCGGGGTGGGCGAGGGCATTCCCGCCGGGTGGACGCGCTTCGACGATTCCGCCGACGCTCCGACGACCTTCGAGCCCGACGCCGCGACCCCCGCCGATGACACGGCTCTGCTCTACTTCACGAGCGGCACGACCAACCGTCCGAAGCTCGTGCAGCACACCCACGTGTCGTACCCGATCGGGCATCTGTCGACCATGTGGTGGCTCGGTGTGCGCCCCGACGACGTGCACCTGAACATCTCGTCGCCGGGTTGGGCGAAGCATGCGTGGTCGAGCTTCTACTCGCCCTTTCTCGCCGAGGCGACCGTGTTCGTCTACAACTACGACCGCTTCGACGCGAACACCCTCATGCAGGTCATGGACGCGCATCATGTCTCGACGTTCTGCGCGCCGCCCACCGTGTGGCGGATGCTGATCCAGGCCGACCTCGGGCGCTTGACCCACCCGCCGCGCGAGCTCGTCGGAGCCGGTGAACCGCTGAACCCCGAGGTCATCGACCGGGTGCAGGAGGCGTGGGGAGGCACGATCCGCGACGGCTTCGGCCAGACCGAGATGACGGCCTGCGTGGGCAACTCCCCCGGTCAGGTCGTCAAGATCGGATCGATGGGACGACCCCTGCCCGGATACCCCGTCGTGCTGCTCGACCCCGCGACCGGTGAGCTCGCCGAGCACGAGGGCGAGATCGCGCTCGACCTGGCGCATCCTCCGGTGGGGCTCATGGCCGGGTACTACGACGATCCCGAGAAGACGGCCGAGTCGCGCGTCGGCGGATATCACCACACGGGCGACATCGCCCAGCGGGATGCCGACGGCTATCTGACCTACATCGGCCGGGCGGACGACGTGTTCAAGGCGTCCGACTACAAGATCTCCCCGTTCGAGCTCGAGTCGGTGCTGCTGGAGCACGACCTCGTGATCGAGGCGGCGGTGATCCCGAGCCCCGACCCGACGCGGCTCGCAGTCCCGAAGGCGTACGTGTGCCTGCGCCCCGACGCGGTCGGATCCGACGCCGAGGCCGCGCGATCGATCTTCGCGTACGCCCACGACCGGCTGTCCTCGCACCTCTGGGTGCGGATCATCGAGTTCGTGCCCGAGCTGCCCAAGACGATCTCCGGCAAGATCCGCCGGGTCGAACTGCGCGCCCGAGAGGCCGAGCGCGTGGCCTCAGGAGACGAGGCCGCGCAGCACCGGGATCGCGACTACCGCTGAGTGCGGCTCAGCCTGCGAGCGCAGGCTGACTGCCGGTGCTCGGCGCTTTCGTGGAGCGCGCCGGGACCGTCGGCTCGGGCGCGTCGACGACAGCCTGGATCCGCGCGGCGCGGGCGACCTCACGGGCAGGCTCGCCCGCGTTGACGATCCCGCGTGCGACGGCTCCGATCACCAGCATCGCGACGAGCACGATGCCGGACACGAGCAGCGGCGTCCACTGATTCGCGAACGATGCCGTGGTGCTGAGCATCGCGCTCGGGATCCACAGTCCTACCGCTCCGCCGGCGAGACCCGCCGCTCCGCGCATGATCGCGACTCCCGCCACGATCGCGCACAGCGCCGCGAGCACGGCCCCCACCACTCCGATCGGCACCAGTATCGATGCCAGTTCGCTTGCCACCCTTGACGATGTCATCACGACCCCCCGGTCCGCGGAACCTCCGCATCACCAACATTACGAAGTGTCGGCATTCTGGGCATCCATCTGAAGGATGATGTTCCTCAACCGTGACGCGTTGTTCAGCGGCGCTTCAACCGTGCGAACCGTGTCCTCTTGACCACTCGCACCGGCTGGGTGACGACCGCGTCGACGACCATCGAGCCGTCGGTCGGACCGATGATCGCCATCGCCGACGTCTCGGTGGACTCGATCGGGTCGACCGGCATGCGGGCGAGCGACCGGTGAGCGCGCACGTACGCGGGCACCAGCAGCACGATCGCGCCGAGCCAGGCGAGAGGGTTGCTGAGCGCGACGCCCTCGAATCCGATGAGCGCGCCGAGCACGACCGCCGCTCCCACGCGCATCACCAGCTCGATCACGCCCGTGACGGTGGGGATGAGTGTGTGGCCGAGGCCCTGCAGCGCCCCTCGGAGCACGAACAGCACACCGAGGGCCCAGTACCCGCATCCGTTGATGATCAGCATGAGGTGTGCGAGTCGCACGACCTCGTCGGACCCCTCGCCGACGAACAGGCGCACCATCGGCGTGCCGAACGCGATGATGATGACGCCGAGTGCGATGCCGGCGGCGATCGCCATCCAGGTGCCCTCGACGACCCCTCGACGGATGCGGTCGGGGCGGCGCCCGCCCAGGTTCTGCGCCGTGTACATCGACGACGCCAGGCCCAGCGACGAGAGGAAGGCGACCGCGAGGCCGTCGACACGGGATGCCGTCGTGTAGGCCGCGACGGCATCCGAGCCGAGCGTGTTCAGCGCCACCTGCACGGTGAGCGTGCCGATCGCGATGATCGATGCCTGGAATCCCATCGGCAGACCGAGGCGCAGGTGCTCCCTGAAGTCGTCGCGGGTGACTCGCCAGTCGGCGCGACGCAGGTGCAGCATCGGCAGGCGACGGCGCACGAACTCGAGGCACAGTGCGACGGAGACGGCCTGGGCCACGACGGTCGCGAGGGCTGCGCCGCCGACTCCCCACTCGAGCGGACCGACCATCAGGATCACGAGGCCGACGTTGAGCGCGCACGAGACGGTCAGGAAGATGAGCGGTGTGCGCGAGTCGCCGATCGCCCGGATGATGGCCGAGAGGTAGTTGAAGAACATCGTCGCGCTCGCGCCGATGAAGCTGATCTGGGTGAAGACCGTCGCCTCGGGCATGAGCTCGGCCGGCGTCTGCAGCAGCTCGAGCACGGGTCGGGCTATCAGGGGCGCGACGATCGTGAGCACCACGCTCGTGATTCCGGTCAGGATCACGCCGGTCGCGACCGAGCGGCGCACGGCGGCGCCGTCACCCGCTCCGAACGCCTGCGCGATGGGGATCGCGAAACCGCTCGTCAGACCCCAGGCGAAGCCGATGAGCAGGAACAGCAGGCTGCCGGTGGCGCCGACTGCGGCGAGGGACTCGACGCCGAGGTGCCGGCCGACGACGACGGCGTCGGCGAACTGGTACATCTGCTGCACGACGTTTCCGAGCAGCAGGGGAATGGAGAACGACAGGATGACACGCCACGGACGGCCCGTGGTCAGAGAGGTGGCCATGAGAGAAGAGGCTCGCAGAACTGGGGGATGATCGGGGGTCGTACCAGGATATCGAATCGATTCGGTTGGATGCCATCCCCGATCGCCAAGTACGGTCGGAAGGATGCCGCAGCGGGACGCGGCACGGAACACCGGAGGTTCGAGCGATGACGACAGAGAAGACAGGCGGACCCGTCGGGGTGGACGGGTCGGCCGACGGCGACGAGCAGCACCTGAAGCGGGCACTGAGCAACCGGCACATCCAGCTGCTCGCGATCGGCGGCGCGATCGGCACCGGCCTGTTCATGGGCAGCGGCAAGACCATCTCGGTCGCGGGCCCCTCGGTCATCTTCGTCTACATGATCATCGGCTTCATGCTGTTCTTCGTCATGCGGGCGATGGGCGAGCTGCTGCTCTCGAACCTCAAGTACAAGTCGTTCAGCGACTTCGCGAGCGACCTGCTCGGCCCGTGGGCGGGGTTCTTCACCGGATGGACCTACTGGTTCTGCTGGGTCGTCACCGGCGTCGCCGACGTGATCGCGATCGCCGGCTACACGGATGCGCTGTTCCCCGGCATCCCGTTGTGGATCCCCGGCGTGCTGGTGATCGTCATCCTGCTCGCGCTGAACCTGCCCACCGTCGCCGCCTTCGGCGAGATGGAGTTCTGGTTCGCGCTCATCAAGATCGTGGCGATCGTGGCGCTCATCATCACGGGTCTCGTGATGATCTTCACCGGCTTCCAGCACGATGCGGGCACGGCGAGCTTCGCGAACCTGTGGGATCACGGCGGCATGTTCCCGCACGGGTTCATGGGCTTCGTCGCCGGGTTCCAGATCGCTGTCTTCGCGTTCGTCGGCGTCGAGCTCGTCGGCACCGCCGCGGCCGAGACGAAGGACCCCGAGAAGAATCTGCCGAAGGCGATCAACGCGATCCCGATCCGCATCCTGCTCTTCTACGTCGGCGCCCTCGTCATCCTGATGGCCGTCACGCCGTGGACCGAGTACGTCGCGGGCGAGAGCCCCTTCATCGCGATGTTCGCTCTCGCAGGCCTCGGCATCGCCGCGACCGTCGTGAACCTCGTCGTGCTGACCTCTGCCATGTCGAGCGCCAACTCGGGCATCTACTCGACCTCGCGCATGGTGTTCGGGCTCGCACAGGACGGCGATGCGCCTCGGCTGTTCGGACGCCTGTCGAAGCGCCGCGTGCCGCAGAACGCGCTGTTCCTGTCGTGCATCCTGCTGCTGTCGGGTGTCGTGCTGCTCTACGCCGGCAAGGACATCGGCACCGCGTTCGACATGGTCACCACGGTCTCGGCGGTGTGCTTCATGTTCGTCTGGACGATCTTCCTGTGCAGCTACCTCGTCTACCGGCGCCGGCGGCCCGAGAAGGTCGCCGCATCGAGGTTCCGGATGCCGGGCGGCATCTTCATGGTCTACGTCGTGCTCGCGTTCTTCGTGTTCATCCTGTGGGCGTTGACGACACAGCCCGACACGCTGACCGCGCTGCTCGTGACTCCGATCTGGTTCGTGCTGCTGCTCGTCGCGTGGCTGTTCGTGCGGAAGTCGCAGAACCACCTGACCCGGCACGCCGCGCACATCGCCTACCTGCGCGACGACTCGGCGGAGTAGTCGCGACGGCTCGGCGGAGTAGTCGCGACGGCTCGGCGTTCACAATTCAGCATGAGCCGGCCGATTCCGGACGAATCGGCCGGTTCTGCTGTGTCCGGGACTGCTCGTGCTGAATCGTGAACGGCGGCTGCCTGTGGGAGGTTCCGACAGGCCCTCCCTCAGCAGCGAGCGCGCGCGTAGCGTCGGCCCTGACGAAAGGACACGGCATGCACACTCGCACACTCGGACAGGGCCTCGAGGTCTCGGCAGTCGGACTCGGCTGCATGGGGATGTCGCAGAGCTACGGACCCAACCCCGGCAGCCGCGACGAGATGATCGGCGTGCTGCGGTCGGCTCTCGACCTCGGCGTCACGTTCTTCGACACCGCGGAGGTGTACGGGCCCTATGTCAACGAAGAGCTCGTCGGCGAGGCGCTCGAGCCGATCCGCGACCAGGTCGTGATCGCGACGAAGTTCGGGTGGCGCATCGAAGACGGCAAGAGCGTCGGGCTCGACAGCCGCCCCGAGCAGATCCGCCGCGTCGCGGAGGCATCGCTGCGGCGCCTGCGCACCGACGTGATCGACCTCTTCTACCAGCACCGCGTCGACCCGGACGTGCCGATCGAAGACGTCGCGGGCACGGTGTCGGAGCTGATCGCCGAAGGCAAGGTGCGCCATTTCGGGCTCTCCGAGGCCTCGGCATCCACCATCCGACGCGCGCATGCCGTGCAGCCGGTCACCGCGCTGCAGAGCGAGTACTCGCTGTGGACCCGCGATCCCGAGCGTGAGGTTCTGCCGACCCTCGGTGAGCTCGGCATCGGCTTCGTACCCTTCAGCCCTCTGGGCAAGGGGTTCCTCACCGGCACCGTCGACCAGACCACCTCATTCGCAGACGGAGACATCCGCGGCACGATCCCCCGCTTCAGCGAGGAGAACCGGGCGGCGAACCAGGCCCTCGTGAGTCACGTCACGGCACTCGCCGAGGCGAAGGACGCATCGTCCGGCCAGATCGCGCTGGCCTGGCTGCTCGCCCGCGAGCCGTTCATCGTCCCCATCCCCGGCACACGGCGCACGTCGCGGATCGCCGAGAACGCGGGAGCGTCGGCCGTGGCGCTCTCGGCCGACGAAGTCGCCGATCTCGACCAGCTCGCCGAGCGGGTCGGGGTGCAGGGAGATCGGTACAACCCGCAGCAGATGTCGTTCGTCGACCGTTGAGCCGGCGCCGGCGCTGGGTAGTCTGAGGCGGATGACTCCGCCCCGCAGCTACCCGGCGACGATCGCCGCGCCTGTGGAGCATGAGCTCGTCATCAAGAAGTCGCGATTCATCGCGACCGTCGAGCCGGTCGCCTCAGTCGACGAGGCGGATGCCGTGATCGCACGGCTGCGGAAGCGGTGGTGGGATGCCCGGCACAACTGCAGCGCGATGGTCACCGGACTCCTCGGAGACCAGGCACGTTCGTCGGACGACGGCGAGCCGTCGGGCACCGCGGGCGTGCCGATGCTCGAGGTGCTTCGCAGGCGAGAGCTGACCGATGTGGTGGCCGTGGTGACGCGGTACTTCGGCGGGGTCAAGCTCGGCGCCGGCGGCCTCGTGCGGGCATACTCCTCGGCGGTCTCGGAGGCCCTCGACCTCGCGTCGCCGGTGCACCGGCAGTCGCTCACGCAGGTGATGTTCGACGTCTCGCACGCGGATGCCGGGCGCTACGACAACCTCCTGCGCGACTGGGTGCTGCACCACGGAGCGACGCTCGGCGACGCCCGCTATGCAGCGCTGGCGACGTTCGAGGTGTGGGCGCCAGCGGACGAGGTCGACCGTCTCGTCGAGGACATCGCGGCGGCGTCCGCCGGTTCCGTCGTGCCGGTGACCGGCGTGGAGCGCATCGTCGACGTCCCCGGCTGATCCACAACAGCGCCCGGATATTCTGGATGACGCGATCTCGGAAGGAGAGCGATGTTCGACAGCCCGCTCTCGGCTTCCGCCTACGAGATCCTCGGGGTGGACCCCACCGTCGACGACGGCGAGCTGCGGCGCGCCTATCGTCTGCGACTGCGCCAGACCCACCCCGACACCGGAGGGGACGCGGCCGTGTTCATCCAGGTGCAGCGCGCGTGGGAACTCGTCGGCACGCCCGAGGGCCGCGCCGCCTATGACCGTCGCTCCGGCGCCCACCCCGGCATCCCCGCCGAACCGGAGTGGAACGGCTGGCGGCCGCAGTCGGCGACCCGCACCGACACGCGTCCCCGGGCGCGGTCGTACGGCCACCCCGGCGGATGGCGTCGAGAGCGCTACCTCTCACTCATCCGCGAGTGGGCCGGCCGTGGCGTCGAGGTGCCGGACCCCTATGACCCGGCGCTCGTGCGATCAGCGCCGCGAGACCTGCGACGGCTGCTCGCCGATGCGCTGGCAGAAGAGGCGACCGCCCGCACGGTGAGCGCCCTCGGAATGGGATTCACGGTCTGGCACGACGTCGCGACCGGCGCCGACCCCGACGACAAGCTCGACCACGTCGTGCTCAGTCCGTCGGGTCTCTACGGCGTGATGTCGGAGGACTTCGGCGGCGTCGTCGGATTCCGCCGCGGCGAGATCACCGGCCCGAGCCTCGGCACACGCGCGCCCGTCACCGCGGCGCTCGGCCGCATGCGCACCGTCGCGAAGGCCGCCAAGGTGAAGTTCGGCGGTCTGATCATGGTGCTCCCCGACGACGACCTGGCACAGGCCGTCACGCCTCTGGGCAGCAGTCGCGGGGTGCCCGTCGTGGTCGTGCGGCGCAGCGCCCTGGCGATGGTGCTGCGCCAGGGAGTGCCCGGCGCACGAGCGATCGGCGGCAACGAACTGTTCGACGTCCGCACCCGACTGCAGCAGACCGTCTCCTTCGTCTGACCCTGGTCGCGCCCTGTCGGCATCCGTCCGGCCCTCTTGACGGGCGTCGTCAAACCGGTTTACACTCGCTGCACCCGCAGCTGTCAAACCGGTTAAACCGACGCCTGGCGAAGATGCGGACGATCAGCCCGATGTTCCACGAGGAGGTGGCATGAGCCGCACGACGATCGCCGACGTCGCCCGCGAGGCGGGAGTCACCAAGGCCACCGTCTCTCACGCGATGAGCGGCAAGCGCCCCATCTCCGACGACACCAGGGCGAAAGTGCTCGCCGCCGCGGAGAAGCTGAACTGGGTGCCGAGCCAGAGCGCCCGCGCGCTAGCCACCCAGAAGGCCAACGCCCTTGCCGTGGTGCTGGCCCGCGACCCCGAGGTCATCGCGAACGACTCGTTCTTCCCCGCGTTCATCGCCGGCGTCGAGTCCGTGCTGGCCGAGACCGAGACCGCCCTGATCCTGCAGGTGGTTCCCGATCGGGCGGCAGAGGAACGCGCCTATCGCTCGCTCAGCCACGGGCGGGCCGACGGCGCCCTGCTCCTCGATCTTCGGAACGACGACTGGCGCGTGCCGCTGCTCGAAGAACTCGGCCTGCCGGCCGTGCTGGTCGGCGCCTACGAGCAGCCGACCCGCTTCTCGTGCGTACGCACCGATGACGACGCCCCGGTGCGCGAGATCATCGCCCACCTGCGCGCCGAGGGGCATGAGCGCATCGCGCACGTGGCCGGTCCTCTCGACTACGTGCACTCGCGGGTGCGAGCGGATGCCTACATCGACGCCGTGGGCGCAGACGCACTGCTGCGAGAGGGCGACTTCACGGCATCCAGCGGTCGTGAGCGCACCGCCGAGCTGCTCGCGCTTCCCGAGCGACCGACCGCGATCCTCTACTCCAACGACACGATGGCGATCGCCGGGTTGTCGTACGCCCGCTCGAGCGGACTCAGCATCCCCCGCGATCTCGCAATCGCCGGCTTCGATGACGACCACCTCTCGGCCCACCTCTCCCCTGCGCTCACGAGCGTCTCGTCGGGTCCTGCCGCACGTGGCCGCGCGGCAGCCCGCCTGCTGCAGGCCGACATCCTCGGCGCCGAACCGCGCACCGAGGTCGTCGACTGCAACGTCGTGCACTTCCGGGAGAGCACCACCCGCTAGACGATCACCCGAACCATCGCGTCAAGGAGGACAACATGAAGAAGAAGATCCGCGCAGCAGCGCTCTTGGGAGCCGTCGCACTGGTCGCCACCGGATGCTCGTCAGGAGGCGGGGGCGGCGACGCCTCGGCCGACGGCACCGGCTCCATCGACATCTGGCTGTCGAACAACGAGCAGGAGGTCGCCTGGGGCACCGCCGTCGTCGACGCCTGGAACGCCGAGCACCCCGACGAGAAGGTCAACGCCCAGGAGATCCCCGCGGGCTCGTCGTCGGAAGAGGCCATCACCGCCGCGATCACCGCCGGCACCGCACCCTGCCTCGTCTACAACGTGGCCCCGGCCGCCGTCTCGGGCTGGGTCAAGCAGGGCGGACTCGTCGACCTCAGCACCATGGAGGGCGGCAGCGACTACATCACCGAGCGCGGAGGAGAGGTCGACTCGTATGCGACCGACGGCAGCTTCTACCAGCTGCCCTGGAAGTCGAACCCCGTCATGGTCATGTACAACAAGGCGCTGTTCCAGGCCGCGGGCATCGATCCCGAGGACCCGCAGATGAACACGTACGACGCGTTCATCGAGGGGTCCAAGGCGATCGTCGCCTCCGGTGTGCAAAGCGCCATCTGGCCGGCTCCGACGAGCGAGTTCTACCAGCCCTGGTTCGACTTCTACCCGCTCTACCTCGCCGAGACCGACGGCACCATGCTCGTCGAAGACGGCAAGGCGACGGTCGACTCGGATGCCGGCCGCGAGGTCGCCGAGTTCTGGAAGACGTTCTATGACGAGAAGCTCTCGCCGAACGAGGCGTCGACCGACGATGCGATGTCCGCCGGCACCACCGCCATGCAGCTCGCCGGTCCGTGGGCGATCCCCTCGTACGCCGAGACCGTCGACGTCGGGTTCATGCCGGTCCCGACCAGCGACGGCCGCGAGAACCCGACGACCTTCGCCGACTCGAAGAGCGTCTCCATGTTCACCGCGTGCGAGAACCAGGGCACCGCGTGGGAGTTCCTGAAGTTCTCGACGAGCGTCGACAGCGACGGACAGCTGCTCGAGGCCACCGGTCAGATGCCGATGCGCACCGACCTCACGGAGACCTACGCCGACTACTTCGATGCGAACCCGAACTACGTCGCGTTCGCCGAGCAGGCCGAGGCGACGGCCGACGTGCCCAGCATCCCGAACTCCGTGGAGGCCTGGCAGGCGTTCCGCGACGAGTACTCCGCCGCCGTGATCTTCGGCAAGGAGTCGATCGACGACTTCCTGAAGAACGCCACGACGAAGATCGACGACCTCGTCGCCGAGTGATGAGTCTGCGATGACGCTCCGAGACGACGCCGTCGCGGACGTGGCCGGGGGCACTTCAGCCCCGGCCCCGTCCGCGGGCCGGCCACCGAGGGCGCGGTTGCGCACCCGACTGCTGGGTGCGCAGCCGATCGGCGGCCTGTTCGCGCTGCCGTACCTGGTCTTCGTGCTGGCGATCTTCGCGTTCCCGCTGGGATTCGCGGTCTACATCGCCTTCCACGACTACTTCTTCACCGCGCCCAACGTCGAGGTCGAGCGACCGTTCGTGGGCTTCGACAACTTCGTGACCGTGCTCACCGACCCGAGAGTGCTCGGTTCGTTCCGCAACACCCTGATCTTCCTCGTCATCAACGTGCCGCTCACCGCCGTGCTCTCGCTCGTGCTGGCCGCGGCGCTGAACACCGGCATCCGCTGGGTCGCCGCCTACCGCGTGGCGTTCTACGTGCCGTATCTGACGGCCAGTGTCTCGCTCGTCGGCGTGTGGATGCTGCTCTTCTCGGGCAACGGTCTGATCAACACGATCCTCGACCCGCTCGCCCCCGATCCGTCGTGGCTCGTGAACAGCGGGCTGGCGATGCCGATGATCGCGCTCTACGTCACGTGGAAGCAGCTGGGCTTCTACATCCTGCTGTATCTCGCGGCGCTGCAGAACGTGCCGAAGGAGCTCTACGAATCGGCCGAGACCGACGGCGCGGGAGCATTCTCCCGATTCTGGAACGTCACGGTACCCGGCGTCCGCAGCGCCACCACGCTCGTGCTGATCCTGTCGATCATCACCGGAGCCAACCTCTTCACCGAGCCCTACCTGTTGACCAACGGCGGTGGCCCCGACGGCGCCTCGTCGACCCCCGTGCTGTTGATCTACCAGTTGGGCATCCAGCAGCAGAACCCCGACACCGCGGCAGCGATCGGCATGATCCTCGTGATCCTGGTCGGGATGCTGTCACTCGCCGCCAACCGCGCGACCAGGGAGCGATGACCATGAGACGCACGCGTTCACTGCCCCGCATCCTGAGCCTCATCCTGCTCACGGTCGCGGCCATCGGCTTCGCCTTCCCGTTCTACTTCATGCTGGTCGGGGCCTTCCAGGAGAATCCGACGAACTCGCCCAGCGAGCTCTTCCCGACGAGCGGGTGGACGGTCGACAACTTCCTCGCGATCGACTCCCGCATCGACCTCGCGGGCTCCCTGCTCAACTCGCTGATCTTCACGGCGGGTGTGCTGCTGGGCACCGTGGTGTTCGGGCTGCTCGCCGGATATGCGATCGCGAGGCTCGACTTCCGCGGCCGTGGCGTCATCTGGGTGCTCATGCTGCTCGTGCAGATGGTGCCGTTCCAGCTGCTGATGATCCCGCTCTACGTGCAGATCACCCGCAACTACGGGCTCGGCGATTCATACATGGGCATGATCCTGCCGTTCCTCATCAACACGACCGCGGTGTTCATCTTCGTGCAGTTCTTCAAGGCGCTGCCCGTCGAGATCTTCGAGGCGGCGCGCATCGACGGAGCCGGCGAGATCCGGCTGCTGACGTCCGTCGCGATCCCGCTGATCAAGCCGGTACTCGTCACGGTGGTGCTCGTCACGTTCATCGGCCCCTGGAACGAGTTCCTCTGGCCGTTCCTCATCACGAAGGACGCGTCGCTGCAGCCGCTCGCCGTATCGCTCGCCAACTACATCTCCAACGTCGCGCAGTCGACGGCGAATCCCAACGGGGCCATCCTCGCCGGCGCCACGGCGCTCGCGTTCCCCGTCGTCATCCTGTTCATCGTCTTCCAGCGGTTCTTCCGAGCCACCGACCTCGGCGCCGCCGTCAAAGGCTAGCCAGAAAGGCACCCCATGTTCACCGGAGCAACCTTCCCCCTGGGCCCCTTCGTCCCCTACGAGGCCAATCCCATCCTTCGACCGAAAGGCGACAGCTGGGAGTCGGCCAATCTCTACAACCCGGCCGCGATCGTCGACGGCGACGAGGTCGTGCTGCTCTATCGGGCGCATGCCGACGACATCGTCTCGCACATCGGCATCGCGCGATCGAGCGACGGCGTGAACTTCACCCGCGAGGACGCGCCGATCCTCTCCCCCTCAGAGGACTACGAGCGCTTCGGATGCGAGGACCCGCGCATCGCGCTGATCGACGGCACCTACTATCTGACCTACACGGGATGGGACCGACGCAGCGCCCAGCTCTGCCTCGCCACCTCGACCGACCTGCGCACCTGGACCAAGCACGGCCCGCTGTTCGACGACTTCGACACGTTCAAGACCATGGATCCGCGTGGGTTCAACTGGTCGAAGGCCGGCGTGATCGTGCCGCAGAAGATGCACGGCAAATGGTGGATGTACTTCGGCGAGGGGGCGATCTACTGGGCGACCAGCGACGACCTCATCCACTGGACGCCGGGCACGGCCGACACCGATCCGATGTACTCGCCGACCCCGGGCACCTGGGACGAAGCGCTCGTCGAGATCGGCACCTCGCCCGTGCTCGCCGACAACGGACTGCTGGTGTTCCTCACGAACGGCGCGACGAGGGTCGTGCATGACGACGGATCGGTCGACGTCGACTACCGGTGCGGGCAGATCGCGATCGACCCCGACGAGCCGACGAAGGTGATCGCCCGCCTGCAGGAGCCATGGCTGAGGCCGCAGACATTCGAGGACATGAACGGCCTGGTGTCGAACGTCACGTTCGTCGAAGGACTCGTGAAGTTCCGAGGCAAGTGGTTCGCCTACTACGGGCAGTCCGACACGACGCTGGCCGTCGCCATCCACGATCCCGCGCAGCCGTGGGGCCGGGCACTGAGAGACGCGAACGAGGAATGAGAGCATGTCCATCTCCCGACGCACGTTCCTGACCGCCGCAGCCGCGACCTCTGCACTCGCGCTGCTTCCGCTCGACCCTGCCGGAGCGCACGCCTCGGCGCCCGCCGCACCGCCGCTCGGATCTCGACCGATCGGCGCGGGTGGAGGCGCGCGGCTCACGAACCTCGCACACCTGCGCTTCCTGCTCGCCGAGGTTCCCGTGGTGGCGAGTACCACGCACACCACGTTCGGCATCGACGCCTCACCCCGCGTCCTCGCACCGTGGACCTATGCCGACACCGACGGTGCGGGCGGATTCCGTCCGGTTGGTGGCGGCACTCGCGACGCCGTGACCGGGTACTGGACGCAGGGCGCCTACAACGCGGATGACATCGCGCGAGCGGCGATCGTGTTCCTGCGCGCGTGGAAGGCGACCGGCGACGCGCAGGCCCGCGACGAGGCACGCGATGTGCTGAGGTCGCTGGCGTTCCTGCAGACGACGAGCGGGCCGAATGCCGGCCGGGTGGTGCTGTGGCAGCAGGAGGACGGCACCCTGAACCCCAGCGCGATCCCCGTCGAACTGCCCGACCCGTCGGACTCCGCCGAGTCCTACTGGCTCGCTCGTTCGGTCTGGGCATTCGGCGAAGGCTATGCGGCGTTCCGGCGGGAGGATTCCGAGTTCGCGGCATTCCTGCTCGCACGGCTGCATCTCGCTCTCGACGCGCTCGGTCGCGAGTCTCTGTCGCGTGCCGGTCACTGGGTGCGCAGCGACGGACGGGATCTGCCCGCCTGGCTGATCGCCGGCGGCGCGGATGCGACGGCCGAGGCCATGCTCGGGCTCGCTGCGGCGACCGAGGCCGGAGATGCGCGCAGCCGTCAGGCTCTGCAGACCTACGGAGAAGGGGTGGCCGCGATGGCCACCGACCCGGCGAAGGGATGGCCGTTCGGCGCCGTTCTGCCGTGGACCGGGTCTCTCGGTTTCTGGCATGCCTGGGGCGCTGCCGCACCGGAGGCGCTGGCTCGCGCGGGTGCGCTGCTGCGCCGCCGAGAGTGGACCGCCGCGGCCCTGGCGGACGCGGGGACGTTCACCCCGCAGGTGCTCGCCTCGGGCGGACCGCACAACGCCTGGGCGCCACTGCCCGCGGAGGCGCAGATCGCGTACGGCGCACACGGCCGCGTCGCGGGCGCCGTGCAGGCGGCGTCGGTCGGCGGAGAAGGTCTGCGCGTGCTCGCCGGGCTGAGTGCCAGCTGGTTCTTCGGGGCGAACACCGCAGGCGTCCCGGTATACGACCCGGCCACCGGCGTGACGTTCGACGGCGTGGAGACCGACGGGCGCGTGAATCGCAACTCGGGGGCTGAGTCCACGATCCACGGGCTGCTCACGATGCTGCTGCTCGACGCGAACCGCGACATCGCACGCATCGCGACATCGATCACCGGCCTGTCCTCGTTCTCGGGACTTCGGGTGATCGATGCCGAGGGCGCTCGGCTCTCGGCGGGCTGCGAGGTCGTGCGGCCAGAGGGCGGCGCGTGGATCGGCGAGGGCAACCTCTCGGGAGCCGCGTATGTGCGGGTTCCCGCGGGCGAGTCGGTCGAGTTCGATGTGACAGAGGCCGGCGGCATCCTGCACGGTCTCGTCTGGAGACAGAAGGCGGATGCCGGAGAGGCGGTGTGGGAGGTGTTCCGCGGTGGCAGGCGGCTCTGGAGCACGCGAACCCCTGCCGGAGGAACGGGCGATCGCGGCCTGACGGAGGCCGACGGGATGCTCGTTCCCCAGCTGCTCGGTGGCGATCTTCCCGCCGATGCGGTGACCGTCCGGTGCACGAGCACCGGCGATCTGCGGCTCGACGCTCTCGTCATCCAGCCGGCGGTGTCCACGGCCGTGTATGCCATGGCATCCGGTTCCGCGGTGCTGTACGCGAACGGCGCTCGGCGCGATCAGCGAGTCTCGCCCCTCGCTGCGGGATCGGGCCGAGCCTACGAGGCCGACGGGTCGCAGCGTGGCCAGGCTGTGCAGGGCGGCAGGGTTCGCGTGCGCGGCGGAGGTTTCACCATCACGCGGTGAGGGTGCGGGGCTGTGCCGTCGGCACGCGTGCGGACTACGGTTGCGGTGTGCCTGCGCTTCCCGAGTACGACCCGCTGCCCGATCGCCCCGCCCCCGACAATCCCTCGGGAAAGCTCGTCCTCCTGCGCCACGGCGAGACGGAGTGGTCGAGGGCCGGCCGCCACACCGGCCTCACCGACATCCCGCTCACGGCGCGGGGTGAAGACCTCGCTCGCGCTGCCGGGAGGCTGGTCGCCGACTACGACTTCTCGCTCGTCCTGTCGTCACCCCTCGAGCGCTCTCGGCGCACGGCCGAGCTCGCGGGGCTTCACGCCGAGGTCGATCCGCTGCTCGTCGAGTGGGACTACGGCGGATACGAGGGTCGCACGACGAAGGACATCCGCGAGGAGCTCGGCTACGACTGGAGCGCCTTCACCCACGGTGTGATCCGGGGCACGACGCCGGGCGAGACCGTGGAGGAGGTCGCCGCCCGCGCGTCCCGCGTGCTCACACGGGTGCTGCCGGCGCTGACCGAGGGCGATGTGGCACTCGTCGCGCACGGCCACTTCCTCCGCATCCTCACCGCCGTCTACCTGCGCCTCGCTCCGCGCTTCGGCGCGCAGATCACGCTGGATGCCGGATCGGTGTCGGTGCTGAGCTTCTATCGCGAGCAGCCGGCGATCCTGACGTGGAACTACGGCCTCGAGTTGCCCCTCGCACCGTCGGAGTCCTGACCCCCGCAGCGGAACGAGAGCACTGGACACTCACGGCACGGTGACGAGCGAGATCGCATTGATCGTGGGAGCGCCGTCGAGAGCGAGCTCGAACCTCACCCCGGTCCGGGCATTCGTGACGTCGAACGCGATCGTCTCGTTCGTGCACGCGATCGGCTCCGACGGCGATCCCTCATCGAGTTCACTGACGGTGAGCACGATCGTCCCCTCGCCTCGGCATGCGAACTGCGCCTGATAGGTCCCCGGTTCGAGCGATGTGAAGCTGGTGACGTCGTTGGCCGAGCTGTTCTCGCTCATCCATCCGGAGAAGCCGAAGACGTATCCGGGCGAGTCCGACCCGGGTACCGCCGTCTGCGCCCATTCGGCGATCTCGTCCACGGGCAGCGGAAGCTGCGCCTCGTCGGAGTCGGCATCCGGAGTCGCCGTCGACGCGGAGCCGCTCGGAGATGGCGAGGGAGACGTCGATCCGGTCGCCGACCCCGACGGCTCTCCCGTGCATCCGGCGAGCGCGATGCCCGCCATCAGGACCAGTCCGATCGTCGCCGCTCTTTTCCTGAACATCCCTCCACGCTACGGATGAGCCAGGATGATGCAACCGCCGCGCCCGACACGCCATTCTTTTGAGTTACTCAAAATAAACGGTAGAGTCGGGGCCATGGAGACAGAACTCGACTCGGCACTTCGCGGTGCCGGGCTGCGTGCGACCGCGGGCCGCGTCGCCGTGCTCGAGGCACTGGAATCCATGGCCCACACGGATGCGGAGCGGATCTTCCGCACCGTGTCCGACGTGCTTCCGACGACGTCGATCCAGTCGGTGCACAACATCCTCGCGGACCTGACGACGGCGGGCCTCATCCGCCGGATCGAACCGGCAGGCTCCGCGGCGCTCTACGAGCGGCGCATCGACGACAACCATCACCACATCGTGTGCACCCAGTGCGGTGCGATCGGCGATGTGGACTGCGTCGTCGGCGAAGCGCCGTGCCTCACCCCGTCTTCGGCGGGGGGATTCACCGTCCAGACAGCCGAAGTGACCTTCTGGGGCCTGTGCCCCAGTTGCCAGAACGCCGCGCAGTAGCATCCGACGCCGTTCCCGGGCACCCGGGATGATCGTCGTGTCTGCGTGCAGAAGGAGAAGAACATGACCGACCCATCGACCACCACCCAGACGGGCACACCCGTCGCGAGCGACGCGCACTCGCTCACCGTCGGAGCTGACGGCCCCACCGTTCTGCACGATCGCTACCTCGTCGAGAAGCTCGCGTCGTTCAACCGCGAGCGCGTGCCGGAGCGCAACCCCCACGCCAAGGGCGGCGGAGCCTTCGGAACGTTCACCGTCACCGAGGACGTGTCGGCCTACACCCGTGCCGCGGCCTTCCAGCCGGGCGCTCAGAGCGAGACGCTGCTGCGTTTCTCGTCGGTCGCCGGCGAGCAGGGTTCGCCCGACACCTGGCGCGACGTGCGCGGTTTCGCGCTGCGTTTCTACACGCCCGAGGGCAACCTCGACATCGTCGGCAACAACACCCCGACCTTCTTCCTGCGCGACGCCATGAAGTTCCCCGACTTCATCCACTCGCAGAAGCGTCTCGGCGACTCGGGTCTGCGCGACGCCGACATGCAGTGGGACTTCTGGACCCTCTCCCCCGAGTCCGCCCACCAGGTCACCTACCTCATGGGTGACCGCGGCCTGCCGCGCAGCTGGCGCCACATGAACGGCTACGGATCGCACACCTACCAGTGGGTCAACGCCGCCGGCGAGCGCTTCTGGGTGCAGTACCACTTCCTGTCGAAGCAGGGCGTCGAGGCGATGAGCGCCGAAGAGGCCGAGAAGCTCGCCGGATCGGATGCCGACTACTACCGTCGCGACCTGTTCGACGCGATCGCTCGCGGCGACGCCCCCTCGTGGGACGTCTACGTGCAGGTCATGCCCTACGAAGAGGGCAAGACCTACCGCTTCAACCCGTTCGACCTGACGAAGACCTGGTCGAAGAAGGACTACCCGCGCATCAAGGTCGGCACGTTCACGCTCGACCGCAACCCGCAGAACTTCTTCGCCGAGATCGAGCAGGCCGCCTTCTCGCCCGGCAACCAGGTTCCCGGCACGGGCATCTCGCCCGACAAGATGCTCATGGCTCGCGTGTTCGCATACTCGGATGCTCAGCGCTACCGCATCGGTGCGAACTACAACCAGCTGCCGGTCAACCAGCCGCACGCGGCCGAGGTGCGCAACTACATGCACGAAGGCCAGATGCAGTACAAGTTCAACCCGGCCGAGCACCGCGTCTACACGCCGAACTCCTACGGCCCCGCCGGCGGACCCACGGCTGACCCCGCTGCCGGTGTCGAGGCGAGCTGGGAGTCGGACGGCGAGCTGATCCGCGCCGCCGCGACCCTGCACCTCGACGACGACGACTTCGGTCAGGCGGGCACGCTCTACCGCACGGTCTTCGACGACGAGCAGCGCGCGCGCTTCCTCGACACGCTGACCGGCCAGGGACAGGGCATCACGATCGACGCGATCCGCGAGCGGTTCTTCCAGTACTGGACGAACGTCGACGCCTCGCTGGGCGACGCTCTGCGCGCTCGCTTCTGAGCCGCCTCCGCTGAGGACCGAGACCCACCGTCCCTTCGGGGCCGGTGGGTCTCGGCGTCTCCGGGCATCGCAGGGGGAGCACAATGGATGCCGTGGCTGTTCCTCTCTCCGACCTGACCCAGATGCCCGAACCCCAGCAGGTGCACGCCGCCGATGGCACTCGCCTCGCGACCTACACCTGGGGTGATGTGGATGCTCCCGTGGCGGTGATCGTGCACGGGTTCGCGTCGAGCGCCCGCGACACCTGGGTGCTCACGGGGTGGGTGCGCGAGCTCACGAAGGCGGGGTATCGGGTGCTCGCGCTCGATCAGCGGGGCCATGGGCTCAGCGAGAAGCCGCACCAGGCCGACGCCTACGGCATCCGCACTCTCGCGACCGACGTCGAGACGGTCATGGACATGTATCTCGTCGACGAGGCCGTCTACGTCGGATACTCGCTCGGGGCCCGGGTCGGCTGGGAGGTCGTGCGCGATCTGCCCCACCGGATCGGCCGCGCCGTGCTCGGAGGGGTGCCGGACGGCATCCCTCTCGCGCGGCTCGATCTCGACCAGGTGCGCGCGTATCTCGCCGACGGGACGCCCGTCGCGGATCCGACGACGCAGAACTACATCGCGCTGACCGAGCGCGTGCCCGGCAACGACCTCGGCGCACTCGTGGCGCTGGCCGAGGGGATGCGGTCGTCTCGGACGATCGATCCCGACCCGTCGAACGCGCCGGCGAGCCCGATCCTGTTCGCGACGGGGTCGAAGGATGCCATCATCGAGGGCTCTCGCGCCCTGGCGTCAGCTGCCCCGCAGGGACAGTTCTTCGAGATCCCCGATCGCAACCACTTCAACGCACCGGGATCGCGCGCTTTCAAGGAAGCCGCGCTCGCTTTCCTGTCGGAGACCTGACCGCGGGCGGCCACGCCTGCCCACTCGTAGCGGAGGACATCTCAGGCAACGAAGGATGCTTCTCAGCATCCGCTCCTTCGATCCGCGAGATCTCCTTCATTGCCGGAGCGGCAGCCGTCTGCCCGAGCACTGACCGCGGGCACGAGAAGAGCCCTCCGTCTCGGGGAGACGAAGGGCTCTCGGGGTGACGGTCAGACCGTCGCGTTCTCTTCGCGCTTCGGCAGCACCCATCCCGCACGCGGGAAGTGGCAGGTGTAGCCGTTGGGGTACTTGATCAGGTAGTCCTGGTGCTCCTCTTCGGCCTGCCAGAACGGGCCGACGGGCTCGATCGTGGTCACGGCCTTGCCCGGCCACAGACCCGAGGCGTCGACGTCGGCGATGGTGTCGCGCGCGACGGCCTCCTGCTCGGGGCTGAGCGGGAAGATCGCCGAGCGGTAGCTCGAGCCGATGTCGTTGCCCTGGCGATCCTTGGTCGACGGGTCGTGGATCTGGAAGAAGAAAGCGAGGATGTCGCGGTACGTCGTCTTCGTGGGATCGAAGACGATCTCCACAGCCTCGGCATGACCCGGGTGGTTGCGGTAGGTCGCGTGGTCGTTGCTGCCGCCGGTGTAGCCGACACGGGTGTCGAGCACGCCGGGCTGGCGGCGGATGAGGTCTTCCATGCCCCAGAAGCAGCCGCCGGCGAGCACGGCGGTCTCGGTCCCGGGGGTGCGGGTGATTGTTCCGGTGTCGGTCATGAGTTCTCCTCGGAGTTCGGGGTGGGGAAGAGGTGACGGTAGCGACCGTACCCCTCATCTTCCAGGCTGTCAGCCGGGATGAAGCGCAGGGCGGCGGAGTTCATGCAGTACCGGAGTCCTCCTGCGTCTCGGGGTCCATCGTCGAAGACGTGCCCGAGATGGCTGTCCGCGCCGCTGGAACGCGCCTCGGTGCGCTTCATCCACAGCGTGCGGTCGGTGCGCGTGGTCACGGCGTCGGCCTCGATGGGCTTGGTGAAGCTCGGCCATCCGGTGCCGCTGTCGAACTTGTCGGTCGACGCGAAGAGCGGCTGACCCGAGACGACGTCGACGTAGATGCCGTCGTCGTGAGTGTTCCAGTACGCGTTGCGGAAGGGCGGCTCGGTCGCATCCTCCTGCGTGACCTCGTACTGCAGGTGCGTGAGGTCGCTGACGGCCTCGGGGGTCTTGCTGTACTCGTTCGACATGGTCTGTCTCCTTGTCCGACGCGGCTGGCTGCAGCGTCATAGAAGAGAACCAGGAGGATGCCGGTTTTGGTCCCGCGGGACTGTGAGCGCGCTGTGAGTTTGTGCGCAGTCGATAGAGTTGCTCCGCTACATACACACCAGGGAGATACACATGTCGGTTGGACTGCTCGCCGTCGTCGATGACATTCTCAGCGCGGCGATGAAGGCTTCGGCCAAGGCCGCCGGCGTCGTGATCGATGACGCCGCCGTGACCCCGCAGTACGTGCAGGGCATCACGCCCGCGCGCGAGCTGCCGGTCGTGGCGAAGATCGCCCTCGGATCTCTCGCGAACAAGTTCGTCATCATCATCCCCATCGCGTTGCTGCTCACCGCCTTCGCGCCGTGGGTGCTGCCGTATCTGCTGATCCTCGGTGGCGCCTACCTCTGCTTCGAGGGGGCCGAGAAGGTGCTCGAATGGTTCGGCGTGCAGCACGGCCATGCCGATGAGAGCGCCCGCAACGAGAACAAGCTCGTGTGGGGCGCGGTGCGCACCGACCTGATCCTGTCGACGGAGATCATGCTGATCTCGCTCGCCAACCTCGAGGCCGGCCTCGACATTTGGACGACCCTCGCGATCCTCGCCGTGATCGCGCTGCTCATGACCGGCGTCGTCTACGGTGCAGTCGCCCTGCTCGTGAAGATCGACGACATCGGTCTGAAGATGGCGAAGAACCCGTCCCAGCGAGTTCGCCACACGGGCACGCGCATCGTGCGCTCGATGCCGGCGGTCTTCCGCTTCATCAGCATCCTCGGCACCGTCGCGATGCTGTGGGTCGGTGGACACCTGCTGCTCGTGAACCTCGGCGAGGTCGGCGTGCACTTCGGCGCCGACATCCTGCACGGCATCGAGCACTTCCTCGAGCCGGCCGGCGGTGTCATCGTCTGGATCGGCGACACGCTGTTCTCGGCCATCGCGGGTCTGATCGCGGGTCTGATCATCGTGGGGATCATCCTCGGGATCGGTCGCCTGATCGGCAAGAAGCCGAGCTTCCACGAGGGTGAGGAATCGCCCGCCGACGTGCACGTCTGACACCGACGCCGCTGTTCGAATCTCAGTCGGTAACTTCACACCTGAACCGACGTGGTGAGCCCTCCGAGACTCCGTGAACCCGGACCGTCTGCAGGGCCGCCGCATGGATGCAGGAGGATCTGAGGGATCTCGCCCTGCAGACGTGCCCCGGTCCTGCACGCGGCACAGGAGGGAAGCCGCGGCGAGCCCTCGGAGACCGACCCCACCCCGGCATCCTGCTACCGTCGTCCCGTGCGCACCCGAGCGCAGATGCAGGAGACCCGATGAGCGACCACCAGATCCGGGATGCCGAGACCGCCGACGTCGAGGCGATCACCGCCATCTACAACGACGCGGTGCTGACCACGACCGCCATCTGGAACGAAGAGGCCGTCACGGTCGACGACCGCACCGCCTGGCTCGCCGAGCGCACCGAGCGCGGCTACCCCGTGATCGTCGCAGTCGACGACACCGGCGTCCTCGGCTATGCGACGTTCGGCGACTGGCGCCCGCACAGCGGCTACCGCCACACGGTCGAGCACTCCGTCTATGTGCGCGAGGGGCAGCGCGGGCGCGGCATCGGCAAGGCGCTCATGATCGAGCTCATCGACCGCGCGCGACGCCTCGGCAAGCACGTCATGGTCGCAGCGATCGAGAGCAGCAACACGGGGTCGATCATCATGCACAAGCGCCTCGACTTCATGCAGGTCGGACGGATGCCGCAGGTCGGCGCCAAGTTCGATCGCTGGCTCGATCTCACCTTCCTGCAGCTGGTGCTCGATGAGCGCCCGTTCCCGAATGAGCGCCCGTGAACCCGCTGCTCTGGCTCGCTGACGCCTTCAACTCGCAGTGGGTGCTCCCCGGCGGTCAGGTGCTGCTGATCCGCGAAGTGGTCGGCAACGCGTTCGGCCTGGCGAGCGCCCTCGGCGGCATGCAGCGCAAGATCTGGGCGTGGCCGGTCGGCATCGTCGGCAATCTGCTGCTGCTCACGGTCTTCCTCGGGTCGATCCTGAATCCCGACCACGAGCTGCCGCATCTGCTCGGCCAGGCCGGGCGTCAGATCATGTTCATCATCGTCGCGATCTACGGCTGGGTGCGCTGGCGCCAGGCCGCCTCGAACGGTGGGCGCGTGACCCCGCGATGGGCGCCCAACAGCGCCCGTATCGGCCTGGTGCTCGTGATGGTGATCGGCACGATCGCCCTCACTCCGCTGTTCCGCGCGCTCGGCTCGTGGGAGCCCGTGTGGGCGGATGCCTGGACCTTCGTCGGCTCGCTGCTCGCCACCTACGGCATGGCCAAGGGCTGGACCGAGTTCTGGCTCATCTGGATAGCCGTCGACATCGTGGGCGTGCCGCTGCTGTTCAGCTCCGGCTTCTACGCCACGGGCCTGATGTACGTGTTCTACGGCGTCTTCACCGCGGTCGGATTCGTCGTGTGGTGCCGCGCGCAGGCGAATGCCAAACCGCAGGTCGACACGATCATGCCGGATCCCCGCCCCATCACCTCCACCATGAAGACCGTCGACCGCGACCGCGACTGACCCGCCCCGACCACTCGGCGAATGTGTCGGCGCATGTCACCGGGGTGGCCGGGAGGTCGATCGACGGGTTTGCTGGTCCCCATGACCCGTCAGATCCGTTTCAACGCCTTCGACATGAACTGCGTCGCCCACCAGTCGTCCGGCCTGTGGCGGCATCCTGACGATCGATCGCGCCAGTACAACACCATCTCGTACTGGACCGACCTCGCGAAGCTGCTCGAGAGTGCGACGTTCGACGGCATCTTCATCGCCGACGTCCTCGGCACCTACGACGTCTACGGCGGGACGAACGAGGCGGCGATCCGCAACGGCGCCCAGGTTCCGGTCAACGATCCGATCCTGCTCGTCAGCGCGATGGCCGCCGTCACCGAGCACCTCGGATTCGGCATCACCGCCGGCACCGCCTTCGAGCACCCGTACCCGTTCGCACGCCGTCTGAGCACCCTCGACCACCTGACCAACGGACGCGTCGGCTGGAACGTCGTCACCGGCTACCTGCCCAGCGCCGCGCGCAACATGGGCCAGGAGGACCAGCTCGCGCACGACGACCGCTACGACCATGCCGATGAATACGTCGAGGTGCTCTACAAGCTCTGGGAGGGGTCGTGGGAAGACGACGCGGTCGTCGAGGACCGTGAGCGCGGCATCTTCACCGACCCGTCGAAGGTGCACCCCATCGGCCACGAGGGCAAGCACTTCAGCGTTCCCGGCATCCACATCTCCGAGCCGTCACCGCAGCGCACGCCGGTCATCTACCAGGCCGGAGCGAGCCCCCGCGGCGTGCGCTTCGCGTCGGAGAACGCCGAGGCGATCTTCGTCGCCGCCCCGTCGAAGGAGGTGCTCGCCGGCACCGTGAAGCGCATCCGCGACGCACTCGAAGAGGCGGGCCGCGACCGATACGACGCGAAGATCTACACGCTGCTCACGGTCATCACCGGGGCGACGAGCGAGGATGCCGCGGCGAAGCACGCCGAGTACCTCTCGTATGCGAGCCCCGAGGGCGCGCTGACGTTCATGTCGGGCTGGATGGGCGTCGACCTCTCGCAGTACGCCGAGGACGAGCCCGTCGGCAACGTCGAGTCGAACGCCATCCAGTCGGTGCTGCAGCACCTCAAGGAGGAGGCCGACCTCGGACGCGAGTGGACCGTCGGCGACTTCGGACGCCACAACGCGATCGGCGGCCTCGGCCCGACCATCGTCGGCTCGGGCGTCGAGATCGCCGACGAGCTGCAGTCGTGGGTGGAGGAGACCGACATCGATGGCTTCAACCTCGCCTACGCGGTCACTCCCGGCACCTGGCAGGACGTCATCGAGCACGTCATCCCGGTGCTGCGCGAACGCGGCGTCTACCCCGAGGAGTACACGCCGGGCACCCTCCGCAACAAGCTGCAGGGCAAGGGCGACCGCGTGCAGGACACGCACCGCGCCGCGAGGTATCGGATCGGGGCGAACGTCCCGGTCGCCTGACCCTCAGCGATCTTCCGTGGAGCCGGTCAGTCGGCCTTCGAGGTGAAGAGCCCGCGCAGCACGAGGAACACCACGACCGCGACGACGAGCACGATCGCGAGCTTGGCGATGAACCACAGGATCGAGAACAGCGCGCTGACGATCCACCAGGCGATCACCACGGCGAGGACGACGCCGACGATGGTCCAGAGCGAGTTCTTGTTCATGGTTCCAGCCTAGGCGGCGCGGCGACGTCACAGATCCGAACGCTGCGGCGTCCGCCCTTCCGCATCCGATGCGTCGCCGTCAATCCCCTTCCCGTGCGCTGATCACCGGGGTGAGACTGCAAGCATCCGACTCTTGGGAGCATCTCCATGTCTGCGCCAGCACTCACTTCGTCCGCCGTTCACGGCATCACCGCGAGAGGTCCCCTCAGTGACGCCGTCATCCGCCGACTGACCGGCGAAGACGCCGACGATCTCGGTGCCAGGGCCGAGGCTGCGCTCGCTTCGACCGATGACGTCGTGCGCGACGACGACATCCAGCTCGCGCTCTTCGTGCTCTACGCCTCGTCGTACGGGTCGCTTCCCGAGCTCGACCCCGCCCTCGAGTGGGATCCGGCGTTGATCGCGACACGGGGAATCCTCGAGCACGCGTTCGAGCGGGCACTGCGGGCGACTGTCCCGATGCCCGAACTCCCCGAGCCGACCGTCGATGCCGTCGGGCGGGCCCTCTTCGCCCTCGCCGAGGCCGACACGGGTCCCAGCCTGTCGCGCTACGTCGCGAAGAAGGCGACGGAAGAGCAGATGCACGAGTTCTTCATGCAGCGCTCGATCTACACGCTGCGCGAGGCCGACCCGCACTCGTGGGCGATCCCGCGCCTGCACGGGCGTGCGAAGGCGGCGCTCGTCGAGATCCAGTCCGACGAGTACGGCGGCGGGCGGCCCGACCGCGTGCACGCGACGATCTTCGCTCGCGCGATGCGCGGCGCCGGACTCGACGACACCTACGGCGGATACGTCGACGACGTGCCGGCCATCACGCTCGCCTCGCTGAACTCGATGTCGATGTTCGGCGTCAACCGGCGCCTCCTCGGCGCCATCGTCGGACACCTCGCCGCGTTCGAGATGACCTCGTCGATCCCCAACCGCCTGTACGCCGACGGCCTGCGGCGCCTCGGGTTCGGTGAGGACGTGACCGACTACTTCGATGAGCACGTCGAAGCGGATGCCGTGCATGAGCAGATCGCGGCGCGTGACCTCGCCGGCGGGTTGGCGGAGGATCACCCCGAGCTGCTGCCCGACATCATGTTCGGCGCGGCCGCCTGCCTGACCGTGGACGGCTGGGCAGCGGGCCACATGCTCGACTCGTGGACGCGCGGAGAATCCTCGCTGCGGCCGAGGGACGCACGATGAGCGCGCGCGAGGATGCCGTCACCATCACCGCCTACCCCGACGGACCGCTGCTCGTGCGGGGCGCGGCGGTGCTGGAGTCATCCGACGGCGAGCCGATCGAGGTCACGCGCCGCACGGTGGCGCTCTGCCGTTGCGGCCTCTCGACGATCAAGCCGTTCTGCGACGGCACCCATAAGGCCGCGGGGTTCCGCACCGACGCCTGATCTCGGCGAGCCGGTCAGTGCCCGACTGCCGGCAGGCATCCGCCGTCCATGATGACGCCGCCGATCTCGACCGTGAGCACGTCGGCCGAGACCTCGCCGAAGATGCATCCGCCTTCGGGAGCAGCTGCACCGAAGGCCACGGCCCGCTCGTCGCCCAGCGTCTGGACGTAGGTGATGCCGGCGTCGGCGAAGACCTCCTCCACAGCGGCGACCGACAGGCCGCCGGAAGTGCGGAGCGACTCGAGGCCGGCGCGGATGTCATTCGCCGGTTTCTCGGCGGCGGCTCGGCTCTCCTCCGAGAGGTCGACGCGATCGCGGTAGCGCTCGTTCTGCGCCATCGCGTCGTCGGGGTCGTAGGGCGCGCAGTCCGGAGGCAGATCGACCCCTTCGATCTGCGGGCACGCTGCCGTGGGAGTGGGACTCGGAGATGCAGATGGCGATGCGCCAGGCGGGCCGGCGGTGGCCGTCGCGCACCCTGCGAGCATCATGGTCGTCGCAACGACGAGAAGCAGCCGCGCACCTCTCGACCTGTCCCCCCGGAGTCCGGTCATTCCCTCATGCAACCACACGGGAGCTCAGTGGCCAATGGTCATTCCGTGTGCGCCTCCGCTCACCGCGACAACGCCCCCGGGTGCCGGCCGGATGCGGCGATGAGGCGCGACGACCCCGCTTCAGCCCGGATTCAGCGTGCGCCCGCCACACTGGAGGAATGCGGATCCTGGTGGTTGACGACGAGGTGCGGTTGGCCGACGCCGTCCGCCGGGGACTCGAGGCCGAGGGCTTCGCGGTCGACGTGGCGAACAACGGCGTCGACGGGCTCTGGCGTGCGCGCGAGACCCGATACGACGCGATCGTGCTCGACCTCATGATGCCCGGCATGAGCGGCTGGAAGGTGTGCGCGGCCCTGCGCGCCGAAGAGAACTGGACGCCCGTGCTGATGCTCACCGCCAAGGACGGCGAGTGGGATCAGGTGGAGGCCCTCGAGACCGGCGCCGACGACTATGTGACGAAGCCGTTCTCCTTCGCGATCCTCGTCGCCCGCATCCGCGCCCTCGTGCGCCGGGGGGCCGTGGCCCGACCGGCCGTCCTCGAAGCCGGAGACCTGAAGCTCGACCCCTCGTCGCACCATGTCTGGCGGGGAGAGACCCCGGTCACGCTGACCGCCCGCGAATTCGCCGTGCTCGAGCACCTGATGCGTCATCGAGGTCAGGTGCTCTCGAAGCGCGAGCTGATCGACGGTGTATGGGACGACGACTTCGACGGCGACCCCAACATCGTCGAGGTCTACGTCGGACACCTGCGCCGCAAGCTCGACAAGCCCTTCGGACGCGAGGCGATAGAGACGATCCGCGGTGCCGGCTACCGATTGGCGGCCGACGGTGGCTAGGCGCTCATTCCGATCGGTGCGCGCCCGGACGACCCTCGGCGCGACGCTCGTCGTGGCCGTCGCCCTGCTCATCGGGGCGTTCTCGTTCTACGGCATCCTGAGCTCCAGCATCCACGCGAGCGCGGAGCGTGCCGCCGAGCAGCGCCTCGACGAACTCGCCGATCGCTTCGACGGCCCCGGCGGCGGACCGGGCGGCGAACGCGGCATCGACACCCTCGACGACGAGATCGTGCAGATCATCGGCGGCGACGGATCGGTGCGCGCCGCCAGTGAGGATGCGCGCGACGAACTGGGGTCGACCGCTCTGCCGGTCTCCGACGGCGCGCAGACCCTGACGATCGGCGGCGAGCCCATGCTCGTGGTCTCCGACGGCATCGAGGACGACGACACCCTCGTGCTGGCGGTGTCGATCGAAGACGGGGTCGAGACGCTGTCGACGGTCGCGCTGCTGCTCGCGGTGGCCGTGCCGCTGCTGCTGCTGCTCGTCGCCGTGACCACGTGGCTGGTCGTCGGACGGGCCCTCCGACCGGTCACGCGCATCCGCGAAGAGGTCGACGGGATCACCGCCGAGCACCTGCATCGGCGCGTCGAGGTGCCGCCGTCATCGGACGAGATCGCGGCACTCGCGACCACCATGAACCGGATGCTGGATCGCCTCGACGCCTCGGCGACGGCGCAGCGCCGTTTCGTCTCCGATGCGTCGCACGAGCTGCGCTCTCCGCTCGCGACGATCCGACAGCACGCCGAGCTCGCGCAGGCCCACCCGGCCACCACGAGCATCGGCGAGCTCGCGGACGTCGTGTCCGATGAAGGACTCCGGCTCCAGGGCATCGTCGAATCGCTGCTGCTGCTCGCCCGGCTCGACGAGGGCGGCGGCACGCACGACGAGGCGATCGATCTCGACGACCTCGCGCTCGCTGAGGTGAGGCGGCTGAGGTCTCGGGGCGTCGAGGTCGACGGCTCCGGCATCCGTGCGGCCCGTGTCACCGGAGACCCCCGCCTGCTCGGTCAGCTGCTGCGCAACCTCGCCGACAACGCCGTCCGGCACAGTGCGGCTCGCGTGGCCATCAGCGTGATCCCGCAGGATTCGTGGGTGTTCGTGACCGTCGAGGACGACGGCTCCGGCGTGCCGCCCGACGAGCGCGAGCGCATCTTCGAACGGTTCGTGCGGCTCGACGAGGCGCGCAGCCGGGATGCCGGAGGCAGCGGTCTCGGCCTCGCGATCGTGCAGGGCATCGCCGTGGCCGGCGGCGGCACCGTCTCGGTCGACGCCTCCCGTTGGGACGGCGCGCGCTTCGTCGTGGCCCTGCCCCTCTCGGACTGACACTCTCTCGGCGTCCGGGCCGTCCGCAGGACCTGACGCCTCAGCATCCGGGCCGTCTCCAGGACCTGGCACCTCAGCATCCGGGCCGTCTGCAGGACCTGGCACCTCAGCATCCGGGCCGTCTGCAGGACCCGAGCACGGATGCGGGAACAGGATCCATGTCTCGTCCTGCATCCGTGCCCTGATCCTGCAGGTGGTACGTGTCACTGCGGCCGAGACGCCCCTGCTTCCTGAAGACGCCTTCAGGACGCTTCAGGGTGGCTTCAGCACTGCCGCGAGAGCATCGAGACATGAACGACAAGAACCCGACCCCCGACCAGACGCCCGAGAACCTCCCGACGAACGCGACTCCCCCAGCGCCGCCCGCACCCCCCGCGCCCACCGCGACGCCGTCCCACGATGGTGAGACCGTTCCCGTCGCGCCGCTCGCGGCTGAGAACGCCGCCCCGGCATCCGCGTCCGCAGCTCCCGCGAAGCGCGGTCGCAAGCGCGCTCTGCTGATCGGCGGCGGAGTCGCCGCTGCCCTGATCCTCGCCGGTGGAGGCGTGGCCGTCGGAGCAGCCATCGGAGACGACATCGGCGACGACGACGACCGCCCCTCGGTCTCGGACGGACCCCGCGACGACGACGGAGACCGCGGTGGACAGCCCGGCGATAACCGTGACGACAGCGACAGCGACGATCAGGGCGCTCCGCAGGGCGGCGGCCCCGTGACCGGGATCGGCACGGACTCGGCCGACGAGCTCGTGGACATCGCGGATGCCGCCCGCGGAGCCGCCGAAGGCGACGTCACCTCGATCGACGCGAAGCGCGACGGCACCTGGGAGGTCCAGCTGACCGCCGCGAACGGCAGCGAGACCGAGGTGCGAGTGGATGCCGACCTCGCCGCCACCGTGATCTCGACCGAGCAGGAGGACGACGACACGGCTCCGACCCACACCCTCGACGAGGCCGCGATCCGTGCCCTCGTGGATGCCGCACTGGCCGAGGCCGACGGGATGATCACCGACCTCGACGCCGACAACGACGAGGTCAGCCCCTACGACGCGTCGGTGCTCACCAGCGACCGCCGCTCGATCGACATCGACTTCAGCGCCGACTACGCGGTCGTCGGCACCGACATCGACGACTGATCGCCCTCGTCGTTCTTCGAGCCGCCGGCCCTATGGGGTCGGCGGCTCGACGCGGTTTCAGCCAGACGTCCCGGCAGCGGAACCCGGCTCCCGCAGGCGATTCCCCCGCGTAGCGTCATGATCCGTCACTCGTCGGGTCTCTCTCAGTGAGTTCGGTCGCCATCGCGCGCCGACGATGCGGACACCGGGGGGATCCATGCCAGTCACGGCGCACACCTACTTCTACACACCCGCTCGAGCGGACTCCGTCGTGCAGGCACTGCAGCACCTCGTTACCGACCTGAAGCACGTCGAGCGGCGATACTTCGACAGCCGTTCGGTCGCGTTCAGCACTCGCGGGTCGCTGTTCGAGGCACCGGCCGACGTGACGATCGTGACGACTCCCCTGACGACCGGCGGATCGGATGTGAGGATCGCGCTGCAGACGACGACCCGGCGGACGGCGAGCCGCCGGTCGCTGACCACCAGGGCCGCCGACCGCCTCAGCGTGCGGATTCAGAAGGCGCTGGGCTGACCGCGAGCCAGACGTATCCTCAACGCGGCGCTCGCTCGCAGCTGAGCACCGCCGGATACCATCGGAGTCATGACGAATTCCGGTCCGATCGACGATGTCTCCATCGGCGGCGAGATGATCCGCCTCGGCCAGTTCCTGAAGTACTCGGGACTGCTCGACTCGGGTGGTGACGCCAAGGAGGTCGTGATCGACGGATTCGTGAAGGTCAACGGCGAGGTCGATCGACGGCGCGGACGCCAGCTGCATGACGGCGACCTGGTCACCTTCGAGGGCCGCACCGTTCGCGTGCGCCCCTGATCACGCGGGCCGCTTCCGGTCACCCCCGCGTCGTGTAGCGGAGGAACATCACGCCGCTGTCGAAGCGCCGATCCTCGGCGAGCTCCAGGTCGACGTGCACCCCGTCGGGGAAGAACGGCTTGCCACCACCGACGATCGCCGGTCCGATGAAGAGACCGAACTCGTCGACCAGTCCCGCGCGGATCGCCTCGGCGGCGAGAGTGGGGCCGTCGACGGAGAAGTCGCTGTCGGACTCAGCCTTCCACCGCGCGATCACCTCCGGATCGAACGTGCGCTCGAGCCGGGTGCGCTCGCTCGACACCTCGGCGAGGGTCTTCGAGAAGACGACCTTCTGCGCGGCCTGCCACACCCGCGCGTAGTCGATGCCGACCTGCGGCTGATCGGGTTCGAGATGAGCGGTCTCCCAATAAACCATGGTCTCGTACATGCGCCGCCCGTAGAGGTAGGTGCCGACGTCTGCGAACTGCTTGTTGATGAAGTCGTGCAGGTCGTCGTCGAGCGCCCAGTCGAACCCGCCGTCCGGCCCACTGACGTATCCGTCGAGCGACGTGATCATGGAGTAGATGAGTCGGGCCATGCGGCGAGGCTACTCCCGGCGTCCGCACGGGTCGACCCCTTCTCGGCGTCCTCTCTAGCGACCCTCGGCGTGAGACGCAAGGTGCTGGCCGACATTCCGACGTCGGCGCACGCTGGAGCCATACCCCCAGACCAGCGATCGAGAGGAACCCCCATGTCTCGCGACCAGTACACCTTCACCAACCCGGCCGAGCTCTACTCCGACATCGAACCCGAGAAGCAGCACATGCCGGAGCCCGGCCTCGATGCCGACCTCGGTCCGAAAGCCGACCTCGGTGAGGAGAGCTACCGCGGCACCGGCCGACTGACCGGACGCAAGGCGCTCATCACCGGCGGCGACTCCGGCATCGGCGCGGCGACTGCGATCGCCTTCGCGCGCGAGGGCGCGGACGTCGCGCTCTCGTACCTGCCCGAAGAGGAAGAGGATGCGGCACGCATCGCCGGCATCCTCCGCGACGCCGGCGCGACCGTGGCGCAGATCCCCGGTGATCTCCGTGACCCCGAGTACTGCCGCACGCTCGTCTCGGAGGCGGTCGGTGCGCTCGGCGGCCTCGACATCCTCGTCAACAACGGCGGCAAGCAGATCTACAAGGAGTCGCTGACCGACATCACCGACGAACAGTTCGACGACACCTTCAAGACCAACGTCTACGCGATGTTCTGGATCACGAAGGCCGCGCTGCCGCACCTCCCGGCAGGCTCGACCATCATCAACACCACGTCGATCCAGGCCTACTCGCCGTCGGGAATCCTCGTCGACTACGCATCGACCAAGGCCACGATCAACGCGTTCACGAAGGGCCTCGCCGAGCAGCTCGCGCCGAAGGGCATCCGTGTGAACGCCGTGGCACCAGGACCGATCTGGACGCCGCTGCAGCCGAGCGACGGACAGCCGCAGGAGAAGCTCCCGGAGTTCGGGGAGGACACCCCGCTCGGCCGCATGGGCCAGCCCGCAGAACTCGCCCCCGCCTACGTCTTCCTCGCCTCCGCGGAGTCGAGCTACGTCGCCGGGGAGACGCTCAACGTCAACGGCGGCATGCCCACGCCGTGAGTCGCTGACCGCGGACGCCCCCTCCCGAGCTCGCTTCGGAGGGGGCGTTCGCGTGTGCGGCGAGGCCGCGGCGATGTCGGTGGAACCAGGCAGTATGTCGGTATGGCAGACGGATACGACCTCGACTTCCTTCCGACGCGAGTGCCCCTGCCCGGGCCGGCCCGCGATGCGACGGAGCTGACCTACCCCCACTTCAGCGTGCTGCTCGACCGCGAGCGCCGCCTGGCCGCCGCGACGGGCGTGAACATCGACGGGGCGCTGCTGCGCGAGCTGCCCCGCACCGGGGACTGGCAGCTCGACCCCCGAGTCGATGCAGCACTGCAGACCGGCCCCGAGGTGTATGCGCGCAACGACCTCGATCGCGGCCACCTCGTGCGCCGACGCGACCCCGGCTGGGGTGATGTCGACGACGCTCGGGCGGCGACCGAGGCGACGTTCTTCTATCCGAACGCCGCCCCGCAGGCCGCCGGTTTCAATCAGTCCGCAGAGCTCTGGCTCGGTCTGGAAGACCACGTGCTCGAGTATGCCGAGACGACGGATCAGCGGATCTCGGTGTTCACGGCCCCTGTGCTGGGAGACGACGATCCGCCGTACCGCGGCATCCGCATCCCTCTTCTGTTCTGGAAGATCGCGGCGTGGCAGGGCCCCGACGGTCTGTCAGCGGCCGGGTTCGTGCTCGATCAGTCAGAGCTCGTCGAGTCACCGGACGGTCTCTTCGCGGTTCCGCCGCTCGGCGCCTTCCGCACCTTCCAGGTTCCGATCACCGAGATCGTCCGGGTGACGGGGCTGGATGTCGGCCCGCTGCTCGATGCCGATGTGCTCGACCGGCTCAGCGCCCGATCGACCGAGTGGCGGGCGCTCGCCTCGGCATCCGACATCTCGCTCTAGCCGTCGCGGCGTCGATTCCAGTGGGTGAGCTTGTCAGGGTTGCAGACGACCCAGATGCGCGACAGCAGCCCTGATCTGCTCTCGACCGACACCGCCGCGACGACTGCGCCGTCTCGTTCCAGCACGAGTCCAGCGGAGCCGTTGATCGACGCGATCGAGACCGTGGGGCCGGTCGCCACCAGTGCCGCCAGCTCCGCGGATGCCGTGTGGGTCCCGTCGACGGCGATCGACGACTGCAGCATGCGACCTCCGCTGTCGATGATCATCACCACGTCAGGGTGCAGCATCGAGCGGATGCCGGCGCGGTCGCCCGCGGCGAGCGCCAGCCGGAGTTCTTCCACAGCGATCGGTTCGGAGGCATCCCGAGGTCGCCGGCCCAGACGAGCCGGACGCCGCCCGCGAGTCATGTCGCGACCGCGGTGATGTGTCCGAGCTTCTGGGGACTCATCACCCAGAGCAACTGCTCGATCCCTTCGTCGGACGCCGTGACGGTGACCATCGTGGTGACTTCACCGTTCTCGACGAGCGTCGCGGCGGGCTGACCGTTGACCTCCACCCACCCGATCGACTTGCCCGTCCAGAAGTGGTGTGCGAAGGCAGCCACGAACTGGGCCACGCGGCCACGACCGATCACCGGGATCCGCGCCGCCAACTTCACCCCGTTGCCGTCGGTGTAGCTGACCACGTCGGCGGCGAAGAGCTTCTCGAGCTCCCGGGCATCGCCCTTCCGCGCGGCGGCGAGGAAGGCCTCGAGCAGGTGACGTTGATGCGAGGGCTCGACGGTGATCTGCTTCGCCGAGGCCAGGTGCGCGCGAGCCCTGCTCACCAGCTGTCGAGCGCTCACCGCACTCGACGAGATGATCTCGGCGATGCGGGGATACGGATAGTCGAACGCCTCGCGGAGGATGTACGCCGCACGCTCGGTCGGGGTGAGCTTCTCGAGCGTCAGCAGGATCGCGAACTGCAGCGCCTCGGCGCGCTCGGCGCCGAGCGAGGGATCGTCGTCGGTGTTGACCGGTTCAGGCAGCCACGGCCCGATGTAGGTCTCCCGCTTCACGCGAGCCGACTGGAGAACGTTGATCGACAGACGCGTCGTGATGGTCGTGAGGAAAGCGGCGGGTTCCTGCACCTGGGTCCGGTCGGTGTTCTGCCAGCGGATCCAAGTCTCCTGCACGATGTCCTCGGCGTCGGCCACGGTGCCCAGCATCCGGTAGGCGATGCCGAACAGTCGGCGACGCTGGGCGGCGAACACCGAGACTGCGGTGCAGAGGTCTCGGATCGACCCGCTGTGCTCGTCACGTGTCGCGGTCACGTCTTCACTCTGCACCAGAGGTCGCCGCATGCGCACTCCCCTTTCCGCGCCGTCGGCGCTCCCACTCACAGCTGTGACCGGAGAGCGACGCGATCTGTGACGAATCCTGGCGATTCCGTCACAGCCGGGTCCGCCGGCCGGTCAACCAGGTACATGCGGGCTCGTCCGCATCACTCGATCGGAGGAGCGACATGAGGATCACAGTCATCGGCGGCACGGGGTTGATCGGCACCCGCGTCACGCGCATCCTGAAGGGCGCGGGACACGACGTCGTCGTCGCGTCCCGCGCCACGGGGGTGAACTCATTCACCGGCGAGGGGCTCGACGACGCTCTCGCCGGCGCATCCGCGGTGGTCGATGTGTCGAACTCGTCGTACACCGACGAGGCCGGTGCGCAGGAGTTCTTCTCCACCTCGACGATGAACCTGCTCGCCTACGGCGAAGCCGCGGGCGTCTCCCATCACGTCGCCCTGTCGGTCGTGGGCACCGACCGCCTCGCACGCGCGCAGGGCGGATACTTCATCGCCAAGCATCAGCAGGAACGCCTCATCGCGGCATCCGGTCGCCCGTACACCCTCGTGCATGCGACGCAGTTCTTCGAGTTCATCCGCAGCATCACCGACCACGCCCTGCGCGAGGGAGCCGCACACATCGCCGATGTGCTCGTGCAGCCGATGGCGGCCGACGACGTCGCGAACGCGGTCGCAACGGCAGCGCTCGGAGAACCCCGTGTCGGGATGATCGAGTTCGGCGGCCCCGAGGTGTTCAGCCTGACGGAACTCGCGGCACTCGACCTGCGGACGAGACAGGACGATCGGGAGGTCGTCCCGGATCCGCTCGGAACGTACTTCGGCGCGCATCTCGCCGCCCGCGACCTGCTGCCGGAGATGACCGCGACGATCGCTCCGACGAGGTATCACGACTGGAGGGTGAAGACGCCCGCCAGCATCTGAGAACCCGAGGCGTCACATCTTCGGGCACTCAGCGGTCATACCTGGCAGACGCCACCCGGGCGTCGTCACCGAAGAAAGGTTTGGACATGGCAGAGATCGTCGTCATCGGAGGCACCGGCCTCATCGGCTCGAAGGTCGTCGCGAAGCTGACGGAGCACGGCCACGACGCCGTCGCCGCATCGCCGAACACCGGCGTGAACTCGCTCACCGGCGAGGGCCTCGCGGAGGTTCTCGTCGGAGCCCACACCGTGGTCGACGTGTCGAACTCCCCCTCGTTCGCCCCCGACGATGTGCTGGAGTTCTTCACCACGTCGACTCGCAACCTGCTCGCCGCTGAGGCCGCGGCCGGTGTCACCCACCACGTCGCTCTCACGATCGTCGGCACGAACCGCCCGCAGAACATCCCCTACTTCGCGGCGAAGGTCGCACAGGAGACGCTGATCCGTGACTCCGGGATCCGATACTCCCTCGTGCACGCCACGCAGTTCTTCGAGTTCGTGGGAAGCATCGCCGACATCTCGACCGACGGCGACACCGTGACGCTGCCCGGGGCGCTGATCCAGCCGATCGCCGCCGAGGATGTCGCCACGGCAGTGGCCCGTGCTGCGGCCGGTGAGCCGACCGGCGACATCGAGATCGCAGGCCCGGAGGCCTTCGGCATGGACGAGTTCGCGCGCCGCGCCCTGGCCTTCCGTGGCGATCCTCGCACGGTCGTGCGTGATGACGCTGCGCCGTACTACGGTGCGCAGATCGAGGAGCGCACCCTCATCCCGGTCGACGGGGCGCACATCTTCGAGACGACTCTCGAAGAGTGGCTGCCGCTGAACCCGCCTCGCGAGTAGCGGCGGCATACCGGTCGACAATAGGTCTTGCGCGGCGCGTCGGCCGGTGTCACGCTTGCGTCACAGCTCTGTCGCGCTGTAACGCGACAGCTGGGGTGCCGCTCATCGGCGGCATCGGATGGGGCGCCCTTTCTGCTACCTCCCCCGTGGTGGGGGCGTCCCGTCCTCCCCCGACCTGGCGAGCGAGCGCGACTCAGTTGAAGTCGCCGCCCGGTGCCATGTCGTGGAAGCGCGAGTAGTGGCCCTGGAAGGCCACGGTGATCGTCGCGGTCGGGCCGTTACGGTGCTTGGCGACGATCAGGTCGGCCTCGCCCGGACGCACGTCCTTGTCGTAGACCGAGTCGCGATGCAGCAGGATCACCATGTCGGCGTCCTGCTCGATCGAGCCGGACTCACGCAGGTCGCTGATCGCGGGCTTCTTGTCGGTGCGCTGCTCGGGACCACGGTTCAGTTGCGACAGAGCGATGACCGGAACCTGCAGCTCCTTGGCGATGAGCTTGAGGCTTCGCGAGAACTCCGAGACCTCCTGCTGACGCGACTCGACGCGCTTTCCTGACGTCATCAGCTGCAGGTAGTCGATGATGACCATCCGCAGACCCTCACGCTGCTTGAGTCGACGGCACTTCGCCCGGATCTCGACCAGCGTCATGTTCGGGCTGTCGTCGATGTAGAGCGGAGCGTCGTTGATGCGTCCGCGGGTCGCGGCGACCGTGGTCCAGTCCCGCGGGTCGAGGTTTCCCTTTCGCATGTTCTGCAGAGGGATCTGCCCCTCGGCACTGAGCAGACGCATGGCGATCTCGCTCTTGCCCATCTCGAGCGAGAAGAAGACCGAGGGGAGGTTGTGGCCGATGGAGGCAGCGCGGGCGAAGTCGAGCGCGAGCGTCGACTTACCCATGGCGGGACGAGCGGCGACGACGATCATCTGCCCGCCGTGCAGGCCGTTAGTGAGCTCGTCGAGCTCCTTGAAGCCGGTCGGGACACCCGTCATCGACCCGTCGCGACCGCTGGCGGCCTCGATCTCCTCGAGCGCGGCGTCGACCGCGATCTGCAGCGGCACGTAGTCCTCTGCGGTCTCGGAGCCGGTGATCGAGTAGATCTCAGCCTGGGCGTTGTTGACGAGGTCGGTCGCGTCGCCCTGTCCGTCGTAGCCGAGCTGCACGATACGCGTTCCCGCATCGACCAGACGACGCAGGATCGCCCGCTCCGACACGATGCCCGCGTAGTAGCCGGCGTTGGCGGCGGTGGGGACGATCGAGGTGAGCGTGTGCAGATAGTCGGCACCGCCGGCCCGGCTCAGCTCTCCCGTCTTGATGAGCTCGTCCGTGACGGCGACGACGTCGGTCGGCTCGCCGTGCGAGTAGAGCGACAGGATCGCCTCGAAGATCAGCTCGTGCTTGGGGATGTAGAAGTCGGCACCCTTGAGCGTCTCGATGACGTCGGCGACAGCATCCTTCGAGAGGAGCATTCCACCCAGGGCGCTCTGTTCGGCGAGAGTGTCGTGGGGAGGCGTTCGCTCCTGTGGACGCTTGCCTCCGAGGCGCTCCTCTGAGATGTCGGCGATCGACACGCTGCTCCCTTCGATGCGACGGTTCTTCCGGTGTGCTCGGTGCCGACTGCGTCGGTCACGCGATGCGAATCAGCTCGAGAAGGGCCGTCCGCACAGCAAACCAGGCACTTCCGACATCGGGTCGCTGGACCACGCTACGAGCGGGGGTTTTCGGTCGCAACACGGCCTGTGGATAACTATGTGGAAAGCGTGCGAACAAGTCCGGAGAGTCTGTGCAGAACGCATGTGGATAAGTCGGTGGAGTACCTCGAAACACAAGTTTCTTTTTGCACCTGATCTGGTATTTAGAGTTTCCCCACCCTGTGGATGAGATCGTGGTTCAACCGGGCATTGAAGGTTCATCGAATCCGGGATGGGATGTGTAGAACCTGGGGAAAGTCAAGCCGAGATTCCACCGGGCGCGTCACAGTGCGCAACCCTCCGAAATGTGCGCGATATGTCATCGTTTCCGAGCGGAACCCTCTAGACACGGCGATATACCGGGAGTATCGTCACCCGCTATCGACGTACTGTGCGTCGAGGACGAACGATCGCTCTCGGGGGAGGGAAGTCGACGTGAACGCTCAGGCAACCCGCCGCGGCCTACCTGCCGTCGCTCTCTGGGGTGGCGTGGGCGCGATCGCGTGGGCCACGATCACGATCCTCACGGGCGGTTCGTCCGCGAGCGCGGACGACGGATCGAACGACTCGCTGCTCGACGGCGTCTCCTCGATCGTGAGCGAGACCGTCTCATCGGTCGAAGACACCGTGACGTCGGTGACCTCGCCGATCGTCGCGCCGGTCGAGCCCGTCGTGACCGAGGTCGTCCAGCCTGTGGTCACCCAGGTCGTCGAGCCGGTCGTGACCGAGGTCGTCGAGCCCGTCGTCACTCACGTCGTCGAACCCGTGCAGCAGGTGGCACCTCCGGTCGTCGAGCACGTCGCCGAGACGATCGCTCAGGTGCCCGTCGTGGGCCCTGCGACGTCGCCGATCGTCGACGCCGCCACCGACACCGCCGGGGCCGTCATCACTCCCGTGACCGATCTGCTCGACGGATCCCCGGTAGCCGAGATCGTGGCCCCTGTGCAGGATCTGATCGCCGAGTTGCCGATCGTCGGAGAACTGGTCGACGATCTCGGAGTGCCGCCGGTGATCGACGATGTCGTCGGCGTCATCGACGCGACCACCCCGTCTGTCGGCACGGTCGTCGAGAACACGCTCCCGCCGGTACTCGAGGCCATCACCCCCGCACGCCCCGGATCCTCCGGATCGGACCCCGACCCCGGTCCGCTCGAGACAGCGCCGCTCGGAACGGTTTCCCCCCTGGCCGACGAGCCGACACGCGGTCACTTCTCCACGTCCGCGTCGCGCCAGCCCGTGATTCCGTCGGCCGGGTCCGACCTCCCGCCTACGGTGTCCGTCGCGGCATCCGAGGTGAACGAGCCGGCAGCCGACGTCGAGGAGTCCCCCTCTGCACCGCCCGCCGGAGCCCCCTCCGCGCCTACTTCCTCCGCCGGTTCGAGCGGAGCATCCTCATTCACCCCCGCGCGCCTCAGCGGTGCGGGAGTTTCTGCGTTCCGCACTGTGGAGCGCACTTCCGGTGCATCCGACGACGTCCTTCCGACGTCTCTGGTCGCCGACACCGACGTCTCTCCTGACTGACGGGTTGTCCGGTCGTTCCTCGTGAACGACAGATGCCGTGCTGCGCGCGCACATGCTCTTCGCGTGCACCCATCCAGACACACCCACTTCCAGTCAGGAGAAGGTCATCATGCGTACATACATCAAGCGGGCCCTGTGGGGCACGCTTCTCGCCGGCGGGATCACCCTGCTCGGCGCAACAGCCGCCAACGCGGCAGACACCTCAGGAGAAGACGGGCTGCTCTCGGGCACCCAAGCGGATGCGCCGATCTCGGTGCCCGTGACGGTCGTCGGCAACGCGGTCTCACTGCTCGGAGACACCTCCGCCCAGCAGACCTCGGCGCCCGCTTCGTCTCCGGCTCCCGCTCCCGCACCGGCCGCCACCACGAGTGGCGATTCCGGCACCGCATCGGGCACTCAGGCCGTCGTGGACGTCGTCGTGCCTGTCACGGTGACCGACAACGCGATCACCGTGCTCGGAGACTCGTCGAGCGACACGGCGGCCGCTCCGGCTGAGGCTCCCCAGGCCCCAGCTCCGGCTCCCGCTCCCGCTCCCGCTCCCGCGATCACGACGAACGGCGCCGACGGCGTCCTCTCGGGTACCCAGGCCCTGCTGGACGTCGACGTTCCGGTCACCGTCTCAGGCAACGCGATCACCGTGCTCGGCGACAGCGAGGCAACGGGCCAGGATGCTGCAGCACCGGCATCCTCGGACGGCGGCGGCGCGGGATCGACTGAGCCGACCACTTCGGGCGACGGCGGGGTCGCAGGCGGCACCCAGGTCGTCGCACCCGTCACCGCACCGATCGACGCCACCGGCAACGCCATCTCCATCCTCGGAGACAGCGAATCCACCGGCGGCACCGGCACCATCGGCACCCCGTCCGGAGGCAGCAGCACCGGAGCGGAGACGTCCGGAGACGACGGAATCGCGAGCGGCAGCCAGGTCGTCGCACCCATCACCGCACCGATCGACGTCACCGGCAACGCCATCTCCATCCTCGGAGACAGCGAATCCACCGGCGACACCAGCACCGGCACCGGCACCGCAGGAACCCCGACCACCGGCAGCACCACCACCGGAGACGACGGAATCCTCGGCGGCACCCAGGTCACCGCACCTGTCACTCTCCCGATCACGGTCGGTGGCAACTCCATCTCCGTGGTCGGCGAGAGCACGGTGACGCCGCCGACGACGGACCCGGGAACTGATCCCGGAACGGACCCGGGCACCGACCCCGGAACGGACCCGGGCACCGACCCCGGCACGGACCCGGGCACCGACCCCGGCACCGACCCGGGAACCGACCCCGGAACGAACCCCGGCACCGACCCCGGAACGAACCCCGGAGTCGACCCCGGAACCACCCCCGGAATCGGCATGAATCCCGGAACGGTGACAGCCGTCGGCACGGGCGCCACAGCAGCCGCTGCCGCGAGCGGCACAGCTGCGACGGCATCCGAGCCCATCGAGGGACTGGCCGCCACAGGTGGTTCGTCCTCGATCGCCTTCGTGTCGCTCGCCGCTCTCCTGCTCCTCCTCGGAGCGGGGATGCTGCGCCGCCGCCGTGTGACGGCGTAGCCGCAGACCCCGGCGGTGTCGACGTCCTCGGGGGAGGAGATGCGACACCGTCGGTGTGCGGGTCCCGCGACGCCCCGCGCAGGTTCCCAGACCTGCCCGCGTCGGCGATGCCGCACAGTTCACGGATGCCCCGCGTCCCCAGCGCGGGGCATCCGTCGTGCCCCGCCACTCCCCCGAGCGAGTGCGCCCCGACAACCCCGCACACGCAGAACGCCCCCTGTCCCGAAGGACAGGGGGCGTTCGAGAGCGTCGCGCCTTACTTGGCGGCGACGACCTGCAGCGTGATGACTGCGGTCACGTCGTCGTGCAGACGAACCGTGGCCTCGTGCTCACCGGTCGTCTTGATCGCCGACGGGATGTGCACCTTGCGCTTGTCGATCGAGCCGAGACCCGCGGCTGCGACAGCATCCGCGATGTGATCGGTCTTGACCGAACCGAAGAGACGACCCTCGTTGCCGGCCTTGACGGCCAGACGCACCTTGGTGTTCTCGAGGGAGTTCTTCAGTGCCACGGCCTCGTCGCGGTCGTGGATCGCGCGAGCCTGACGAGCAGCCTGGATCGAAGCGACCTGCTTTTCGCCACCGCGGGTCCACGCCGTAGCGAAGCCCTGGGGGATGAGGTAGTTGCGGGCGAACCCGTTCTTGACCTCGACCACGTCACCGGCGCTACCAAGCCCGGCGACCTCGTTCGTGAGAATCAGCTTTGCCATCTCGTTACCCCTTACCGGCCGGCGCCAGCGTAGGGCAGGAGTGCCATTTCGCGTGCGTTCTTGATCGCGGTGGCGATCAGACGCTGCTCCTGCACCGAAACACCGGTGATACGACGGGCACGGATCTTGCCGCGCTCCGAGACGAACTTACGGAGGGTGGAGACATCCTTGTAATCGATGACTCCGACCCGGATCGACTTCGCGGGAGCGGTGGGCTTGCCACCCTTCCGCGGCTTGCGGCGGTCGCCGCTCGACTTTCCAGCCATTGTTTTTCCTTAATTATGAGTCGGATGCCGAAGCATCCGGAGATCCTGTTTCAGAAGGGGGTGTCGTCACCGAAGCTGCCCGGAGTGCTCCAGGCATCTGCGCTGGTCGACGAGCCGGGCGTAGACCACGGCTCTTCCGACACCTGCTGCTGCTGTGCGGGACGGGACTGTCCGCCACCGCCACCGCCACCGGTCGACGCCGCACGGGTGACCTGCGCGGTCGCGTACCGAAGCGAGGGGCCGATCTCGTCGACCTCCAGCTCGATCGCGGTGCGCTGGTTGCCCTCGCGGTCCTGGTAGGAGCGCTGACGCAGACGGCCCTGCGCCATGACGCGCATGCCCTTGGTCAGCGAACCCGCCACGTGCTCGGCGAACTCGCGCCAGACCGACGCGCGGAGGAACAGCGCTTCGCCGTCCTTCCACTCGTTGGCGGCGCGGTCGAAGTTCCGAGGCGTCGAAGCGATGGTGAAGTTCGCCACCGGCAGTCCGTTCTGCGTGTAGCGCAGCTCGGGGTCGGCCGTGAGGTTGCCCACCACGGTGATGACTGTTTCGCCGGCCATCGGACTCAGGCCTTCGCAGCCTTGGCGGCCTTGCGGGCAGCCTTCTCTTCAGAGCGCTTGGCCTCCGAAGCGACCATCGCCTGAGCTTCCTCAGAGCGAAGGACCTTCGTGCGCATGATCTGCTCGTTCAGCTTCAGCTGACGGTCGAGCTCCTGCGTGGCCTCGCTGGTGGCGGTGAAGTTGACGACGGCGTAGATGCCCTCGTTCTTCTTCTGGATCTCGTAAGCCAGACGGCGCTTGCCCCAGATGTCGACCTTGTCAATCGAGCCACCATCGTTGGTGATGACCTTCAGGAACTTGTCGAGCGTAGGGGCGACCTGGCGCTCGTCGATCTCGGGGGTCAGAATGACCATGAGTTCGTACTGGTGCGTCACTTACCCACCTCCTTCGGACTAGAACGGCTTCCGGGACTTTCCCGGAAGCAGGAGGGTGTGTGCACGTCATCCGCCGAGCCACCCGAGTGGGTGCCTGATGGCAGACAACCTTGACAGTGTAGCGGAGAAACCTTCGGAGTGCCCCCACGCGCATCACCTCGCACTTGGCATGCTGGAATGCGTGCGTGCTGACTCTCAGTGCGCACACGACCGAAGGGGGAACGCCATGCGCGTCAACAAGTGGGGGGTCGGCATCGTCCTGGCCGCCACCGTACTGCTCACCGGGTGCACCGCGGGTGCCGAAGAGCCCGCCGATTCGGAGCCGACGTCGGCCGCCGAGGAGACGCCTGCGACCGACGGTGCCGCATCCGATTCCGACTGCCCCGAGCTGTCGGAGGGTGCGACGGTCGACGGAGCCGAGCTCGGCGCCTGCATCACCGAGGCGATGACCGACACCGCCGGCTATGCCGCCAAGACGTCGATCCTGGGCATGGACACCACCGCCCGGTTCAACCCCGAGACGGATGCCGTCGAGACGATCACGCCCATGGGCTCGCTCATCCTGATCGGCGACGACGCATGGGTGAAGACGCCGACGACCGAGTGGCAGGTCGCCGACCCGAACTCGAGCGACCCGATCGTCGCTGCTCTCAGCAGCGGTGCCGCCACGGCCGCGGGCACCGACCCGGCCACCGCCGCCGGCGCCCTCACCGGCGAGTTCACCGTCACCGGGACCGGCACGCGCCTGGGTCAGGACGTGTACCTCGTGAGCGGCACGTCCGAGGCGCAGGGCGTCGCCGTCGACGTCGTCTTCGAGGTCACCGAGGACTACGTCGTGCTGGCCACGAGCGGCAGCACCGAGGCCGCGGGCCAGATGATCGAGACCTCTCTCGAGATCACCGAGTGGGACGTCGAGCAGGACATCGTCGCCCCGCTCTGAACCACGAGCGGATGCTGCGGGCCGGGGCTGACGCCTCGGCCCGCAGTGCGTTCCGGGTCGACTCCTGTCGGCATGGATCGGCGATGGGGCCGGCGATGGGGTCGGCGATTCGGAGGAGATCTGCGATCGGGAGGAGCATCCGGCTCGGAGCATCCTCCCGTCCGCGGATCTCCTCCCGAACGACTGAGCCGACAGCGCGGCTCAGTCGAGGACGGGGGCGATCTCCGACCAGACGGTCCGCTCGTTCGTCGAGGGGGCGACCGGGATGCGGCCCGCACCGTCGGGCTCGGGGATCGCAGCGAGCAGGGCCTGGGTGTACGGATGCTGCGGCGCAGACCACACACGGTCGGTGGCCCCGGCTTCGAGCACCCGCCCGGCGAACATCACGAAGGTGCGGTCCGCGATGCGGCGGACCACGGCGAGGTCGTGCGAGATGAACAGCATCCCCGCGCCGGATTCCGCGACGAGGTCTCGCATGAGCCCCGCGACGCTGGTCTGGGTCGATGCGTCCAGGGCCGAGATCGGCTCGTCGGCGACGAGCAGCGACGGCCGCGCGGCGAGCGCTCGTGCGATCGCGAGTCGCTGCTTCTGCCCGCCCGAGAACTGGTGCGGGAATCGCGTCGCGACTTCGGTCGACAGGCCGACGCGGTCGAGCCACTCGGCGACCGTCGACCCTTCGGCACCCCGAGCCCGAGCCGTAGCGATGCCGTCGGCGATCTGATCGCCCACGCGGCGACGAGGGTTCAGCGAGGTCGACGGATCCTGGAACACCATCTGGATGCCGGTGAGCGCCAGGTCGCGTCGACGGATGCCGAGCGGCTTCACGGGAGCGTCACGGAAGCGCACCTCTCCCCCGGCGAGCTTCTCGATGCCGACGACCGCGCGGGCGAGGCTCGACTTGCCGCTGCCGGATTCGCCCACGAGCGCGACGGTCTCTCCGGGGGCGACGGTCAGCGAGACGCCGTCGACGGCGACCACCGGAGGACTCCCGGGGTAGCGCACGACGACGCCCTGCGCGTCGAGGACGGCGACTTCACTCATCTCGGGCCTCCTCTTCGGCATCCTGCACTGCCGACTCCGGCAGCACCGGATCGAGCAGCGCGGGATCCGCGTCGGCGGTCGCGATCTTCGACCCCGGCAGCGCCGCGAGCAGCGTGCGAGTGTATTCGTGCTGCGGGTCGCGGAACAGCGTCTCGCGGTCGGCCCGCTCGACGATCTGCCCGTTCTTCATCACGGCGACCTCGTCGGCGATCGCGCTCATGACGCCCAGGTCGTGGGTGACGAGCAGCACAGCGAGGTTGCGCTCGGTCGCGAGGTCGCGCAGCAGCCGCAGGATGCCGGCCTGCACCGTGACGTCGAGTGCGGTGGTCGGCTCATCGGCCAGCAGCACCTCGGGGTCGCACGCGAGGGCGCACGCGATCGCGATGCGCTGGCGCTGTCCGCCGGAGAACTGGTGCGGATAGCGCTTCAGCGCAGCATCCGGGTTCGGCACCTGCACGGTCTCGAGCAGTTCGATGGCCCGAGCCTTCGCCGCCTCGCCTCGCAGTCCGAGGTGCACGCGCATGTGATCCGTGAGCTGGCGGCCGATCGGCAGCTGCGGGTGCAGCGACGCCGAGGGGTCCTGGAAGATCATCGCGATGCGCCTGCCGCGGATGCGGTTGAGCGCCCGCCGGCGCATGCCCACCAGCTCCTCCCCCGCGAGCGTGATCGATCCGCCCGTGCGTGCCTGCCGGGGCAGGAGTCCGAGGACGGCCAACGAGGTGAGCGTCTTGCCCGATCCTGACTCGCCGGCGAGACCGTGGATGCGTCCGGCCTCGAGGTCGAGAGAGATGCCGTGCACGAGAGGACGACCGATGTCGATCGTCAGGTCGCGGATGCTCAGAGCACTCGTGGGGGCCGAAGCGCTCATGCTGCCGCTCCCTTCGCGGAGGCCACATGCTCGGCTTGCTTCTCGTGGGTGACCTCGGCCGTCGGGTCGAGGATGTCGCGCATCGCATCCCCCAGGAAGTTGAATGCCAGCACCACCGTGAGGATCGCGAGTCCCGGGAAGACTCCGAGCCACCACGCGTCGAAGTTCTGCATGGCCGCCGAGATCATGGAGCCCCATTCGGCGGTCGGCGGCTGCGCGCCGAGACCGAGGAACGAGAGTCCGGACAGCAGCAGGATCGCGGCGCCGATGTCGAGCGTCGCGAGCACCAGCACGGGGCCGGCGATGTTCGGGAGGATGTCGATGAACAGCGTCCGCAGCGGCGAGTGGCCGAGCAGGCGGCCTGCGATCACGTAGTTCTGGCCGCGGAGGCCCAGCACGATGCTGCGGGTGACTCGCGAGTACTGCGGCCACGAGACGACGATCGCCGCGATCACCGCGTTGAACAGCGACGGGCCGAGGGATGCCGCCACCACCATCGCGAGGATGACGGTCGGGAACGCCATGAACAGGTCGGTGATGCGCATCAGCGTCTCGTCGACCCAGCCGCCGAAGTACCCGGCGACGGCGCCGACCACGGTGCCGATGATCATCGCGGCGATCACGAGCATGAGCGCGAGCGGCAGGCTCACCGTCGCACCCGTCATCAGACGCGAGAAGATGTCGCGGCCGTTGCCGTCGGTGCCGAGCAGAGTGTCGATGCCCGGCGCCTGCAGTCGTGGCAGCACCTGAGCGTTGGGGCCGTACGGCACCCACCACTGCGCGGTGAAGGCGACGATGATCCAGGCGCCCGCGATCACGGTGCCGATCACGCCGAGGGGCGTGCGCCAGGCGCGCGGCCAGCGGAAGCGGAACCGCCAGGGGCCGGATGCCGAGTCGATGCGGCTCATGCGATCCTCACTCTCGGGTCGAGGACGCCGTAGAGCAGGTCGACGACGAAGTTGATGAGGAGGTAGATGAACCCGACGACCAGGCCGACGCCCATGATGCCGGGCAGGTCGAGGTTGGCTGCCGAGTTGTAGGCGTAGGTGCCCAGGCCGGGCCAGGCGAACACCGACTCGACGAGTACGGTGCCCGAGAGCAGGGATCCGAAGGCGACGCCGACGACCGTGAGGATCGGGAGGGATGCCCCGCGCAGGACGTAGTCGAGGATCACGCGCATCGCCGGAAGGCCCTTGGCCCGGGCAGCACGCACGTAGTCGCTGCCCAGCACCTCGAGCACGGAGGTGCGGATGAAGCGGGTGAGCAGGCCGATCGTCACGAGCGACAGCACCATCACCGGCAGCGCCAGGTGGGCGAGCGCGTCGGCGAATCCGACACCGTCTCCGTTGAGGAGGTAGTCGACCGTGTAGAGCCCGGTGATGCGGGGCGGCGGCGTGATCGACGGCGAGATGCGACCCGAGCCGGGGGCGATGCGCAGCTCGAGGAAGAACACGTAGAAGCTGACCAGCGCGAGCCAGAACGTCGGCACGCTCAGACCGATCAGCGTCACGATGCGGATCACCTGATCGGTGACGAGTCCGCGCCGGTAGGCGGCGAGGGTGCCGAGCACGACGCTGACCGCGAGGCTGAGGATGATGGCGCCGATCGCGATCTCGATCGTCGCCGGCACCGCGGTGGCCAGGTCGCTGGTGACCGGTCGCCCGGTCACCAGCGATGTGCCGAGGTCTCCGCGAAGGAGATTCCCCATGTAGATGAAGTACTGCACGAACAGCGGCTGATCGAGGCCCTGGGCCTTGATGAACGCCTCGCGCGTCTCGGGATTCTGCGATGCTCCCTCACCCAGTGCCGCCGACACGGGGTCGCCGGGCACGAGGTTCGTCAGTGCGAAGGTCACGATCGTGACCCCCACGAGAAGGAGCAGCGAAGTGCCGATCCGGCGAAGCAGGTATCCGACGAGCGGCGACCTGCGACGCTGTGCTTGCCGTCGCACGGCCACCGTCGTCATGAGTCAGCTCCGATCAGCCGGCAGGCGTGATCTCGGCGATGTCCATCTCCCACACCGAGTTGTACACGGCGCCGGTGACGGCATCCGCCGTGGCGATGTTGCGACCGGGGACGATCAGCGGAACGAAGGGACCCTCGGTCTGCATCGCCTCGGCGAACGAGGTGAAGGCCTCGCTGCGCTGGGCCTCATCGGTAGCGGCGGCAGCACCGGCTGCGATGCCTGCGATCTCGGGGTTCGCCTCAGCCGCCCAGCCGGCACGCAGGCCGACCTTCAGACCGGGAGCGAACGGAAGGAAGTTCGCCGAGTCGGCGTAGTCGGGGCCCCAGAACCACAGGCCGAAGCCCTCGGTGCCGTTGACGTACGCGTCGAGCTCGGTGGCGAACGGGGCAGGCGCGAGTTCGACGGCGATGCCGGCATCCTCGAGCTGAGCCTGGACGCGCTCGGCGAGCGGGGTGAACTCCACACCGCCGACCGGGTAGTCGTTCGGGAACTGCAGCTTCAGGGTCTGACCCGTGTAGCCGGCCTCGGCCAGAGCAGCCTTCGACTTGTCGAGGTCCTGCTCCACACCGCTGTCGAGGGCGCCCTCGAATCCGGGCGGGATCACTCCGGTCGCCTGCACGGCGCCGGCACCCGCGAGCTCGAGCAGCGCGTCGTAGTCGAGCGCGTAGCGGATCGCCTCGGCGATCTTGACGTTCGCGAGCTCGCCCGCGACGGCCTCGGACTGGTTGAGCAGCAGGAAGATCGTCTGGCCCGACGGCACCGACTCGACGTTCAGTCCGTCGCCGAGGCCCGAGACCTGGTCGCCGTTGAGGTCCATCGCGACCATCGAGTCGCCGCCCTTGAGGTTCGCGAGCTGCGTCGCGCTCTCCGAGACGTTGCGCACGACGACACGGGCGTATTCAGACTCTTCGTCGCCGTTGTACTCGTCGCTCTTGGTCAGCACGACCTGCGACGAGAGGTCGAGGGTGTCGAGCACGAACGGTCCAGAGCCGGCGGAGGTTCCGTCGAGGAACTCCTGTGCGCTGTCGGTGCCGTCGGTGGTTCCGCCGTTCTCGATCACGACGTCGGAGTTGACGATGCCGAGCGCCGGGTTCGCGAGGATCGCGGGCAGCTGCAGCAGCGGCGTCTCGGAGGTGATCGAGATCGTCTTCTCGTCGACCTCGGTGATGGTCAGACCGCCCAGGAGGAAGTTCGGCTTGGCATCGGTCATGCCCTGGATGCGCTGCAGGGTGAAGACGACGTCCTTCGCCTCGATCGGCGAGCCGTCGGAGAAGACGCGGTCCCCCTCGAGCATGAACGTGAACTCGGTCGCCTCGTCGTTCTGCTCCCACGATGCGAGGCCGGGGACGGGGGTCGAGACGTCGGAGCCCTCGAAGTCGACGAGCGTCTCGTAGAGCGCCTTGGCGATCATGTTGCCGGTCGGGTCGTAGGTGTGACCCGGGTCGGCGGTCTCGATCGAGAACGCGGTGTCGATGACGAGCGAGTCGGAACCGGAGGATTCTCCGCCGTTGTTCGCCGAGTTGCCACCGGAGCAACCAGCGAGGGCGAAGAGAGCGACGGCTCCGATCGCGATGACGGACGTGCTGCGACGTGACGACATATGGGCCTCCAGGGGCGAGGAGTTTCATCGGGTTCGGTCGACGCCGGGTGGACGACCGGTGATCAGATTCGCATTGTATGGGACTATGTGTCCAGCAAGAATGCAGACGTCATCACAGTCTGTCCAAGACCCCGCCCGTGAGGAGCATTGTGTCCACCAAGAGCGACGAAGCCACGAGGCAATCTGGACGAAGTGCCGCCCCACTGGACGACATCGGATACAGAATCCTCGAGACACTGCGTGATAACGGTCGTATCTCGATCGCCGCACTGGCCGAGACCGTCGGGATCTCGCGGGCCAACGCCTATACCCGCGTCGAGACGCTGATGCAGGACGGAGTGATCACGGGATTCAGCGCCCGCGTCGACCAGTCGAAGGCCGGGCTGTCGATCGGTGCGCTGGTCTTCGTCACCGTGCACCCGCAGGCCTGGGCGTCGTTCCGCGAGAGCGTGCTCGAGATGCCCGATGTCGAGTGGTGCGCCATCACCACCGGCGAGCACGACGCCATGCTGCTGATCCGTGCGGTCGACGTGAGCGGCGTGCACGAGTTCACGACGGGTGTCATCGCGCAGCTGCCCGAGGTGCGCACGGTCGTCAGCGTGGTCGTGCTCGACGAGGTCATCCGCCGGTCGTTCCTGCTGCCGAGCGACCTGCCCGAGCGCGACCTGGCCACACCGCTGGGCATGACGCGGTGGACGCCGGCGACGCCGGGCCGAGACATGCTCCCGCCACGCTGACCCGCGGCGGAACGAGCCGTCAGGCGGCTGCGGGCTCTTCGCAGACGCTGAGCTGCGGCAGTCCGTGCATCTCGTAGTGCTCGACGAGGCGGATGCGACCGTCATCCGTGAGCTCGAGCCGGCTCTCCCCGTCTCCGGTCACGACGGTGCCGTCGGAGACGAGCACGTGCACGAACGAGACCCAGATGGTGTCGCCGGTGCGGGTGCCGACGAAGCGCCCGAAGGTGACGGTGTCACCGGAGTAGTCGCCCCAGATCGCCCCGTCCTTCTCCCAGTACACGAACTCGCTGGGCGATTCGGGATCCACGGCCGAGGTGGTCGACGAGACCATCAGGAACCGGCGGCCGTCGAGGGAGGGGATGGTTGCAGTCGTGCTCACCCTCCGATTATGGAGGGGGTGGCGGCGACTCTCATCTCGCCTCGTGAACCGTCTGGGTCGGCCGCCGGACGGGCGCGCGGAGCGAGACGAATTCCCCAGAGAGGCTCCCCGGCGCGCCCTTTCGTCTGACCACACGATCGGGGTCGAGGTGCCGCATCGCCGTCGAGACCTCGGGAGTCGGGAAGGCCCCCGGGTACCGTGGGTCGCATGCACTGGATGCCTGACACCTCTGCCGGAGACTGGCTGCGCGAGCGTCTCGACGACCCCTGGAACTCGACGATGCACGCCGTGGTGCCGCACGGCTTCCCCGCGTATGCGCGCATCCTGCACCCTGCGATCGTGCGATCGCTCCCCGACCGACCGGTGCCGACCTACGACGACTACGACCGGATGCCGGAGGCCGAGCGACAGTCGCTCCTCGATCGGTTCATCGATGAACCGGCGACATGGGCGCAGACGGCCGCCGCCTTCGGCACGACGCTGCATCCTCTCGCTCAATGGCAGCGGATCGTGCGCACTCCGCCGGAGACCGACTGGAATGCGCGGATCTCCCCCGACGGGCGCGAGTTCACCGCGCCGATGGACGGCGTCGTCTCGCCTGAGGTGCTCGCGACCGTCGTGGGTCATCTCGTCGCGCATACCGCGACGCCGGATGCCGGATTCGCCGCGCTCTGGGAGGGCACGGGCGGGCTGCTGGGTCACCTCGGACACGGCCCCTCGCGCACCTTCCTCACGTTCGACGACGACCCGAACCACCGGGCGATGCTCGACCGCAGCATCCGCGATCCGCTCAACAACGCGTTCCGCAAGCCGACGTGGCAGGAGGGCATCCTGTCGCGCGAGGTCTCGGAGGGTCCGCGGCTGCAGCTGCGGGACCGCGATCACGTGCTGTTCCGTGGTGCGCCGAGCACGTTCGCGCGTCGGGACTGGGTGCTCGACGTGCCGTGGCGGGATCGCGAGTCCGAGGAGCACGGGTTCGCGCCGGCCGCGCAGAGCCCCAGCATCCTGTGGCCCGACGATCACGCCTGGGTGCTCGTCACCGAGGTCGACTACGACTCGACGATCATCGCGGGGTCCGCCGAGCTGATCGCCGAGCTCATCGCCGACGACCTCCTCGAGGTCTTCGCCATCCCCGAGAACGCCGAACTCACGTGGGACTCCGACGAGGTGAACCGATGACGGCACCGCAGCCGGCCGCATCGTTCGACGCCCGCCCGCTCACCGATCCCGTCGACGCCCGGGCCGTCAGCACCTTCAACGCCGAGCTGCGCTCGCGGGGCAAGATGGGCGGCTCGGCCACGACGATCGTGGCCCTCGTGATCTTCGGCATCGCGTTCCTCGCGGCCATGACGGTCGTCGGCGCGACGATGGTCTCGCTGCTCACCGACGCAGGGTCGTCGTCGTTCGCCGGCATCGGGATCCTCGTCGCCGCGGTCGTCGGGATCACGATCGCCACCGTCGGCTGGCGCCGATCCCGCATCGCGCGGTACCGCCTCGACGCATTCGCCCGGGCGAACGGCATGACGTACGAGGCCAGGGTCGCCGATCCTGCCCTTCCGGGCATGCTGTTCGGCCTCGGACGCTCCCGAGAAGCCACCGATCTCGTGCGAGGCGCGAGGCCTCGCTTCGTCGAGTTCGGCAACTACCGATACACGACCGGGTCGGGGAAGAACTCGACCACCCACCGCTGGGGCTACGTCGCCGTCAAGCTCGATGTGCCCCTGCCGAACATCGTGCTCGACGCCAAGGGCAACAACGGCTTCGGGTCGAATCTGCCCGCGTCGTTCCAGCGCGAGCAGCGCCTCTCGCTGGAGGGCGACTTCGATCAGTACTTCACGCTGTACTGCCCCGAGGGGTACGAGCGTGACGCGCTGTATCTGTTCACGCCCGACATCATGGCCAGGTTCATCGACAATGCCGCCGAGCTCGATGTCGAGATCGTCGACGACTGGATGTTCCTCTATACACAGCGCAAGGCGTCGACCCTCGACCCTGCGACCTGGGCGTGGCTGTTCGGAGCCGTCGGCGCCTTGATGACGAAGCTCGATCAGTGGGAGCGCTGGCGCGATGAGCGTCTGCGGCTCGAGAGTGCGGCTCCGGCGTCTCCGTCGCCCGCCCTCGCACCGGTGGGCGCGTCCGCGAGTCTGCCCTTCGCTCCGCCGGCCGGTCTTCTCGCTCCCCCGCCAGGAGTCGCGCGTGAGGGACGCCGGCTGAAGCGCAGCTTCCAGTGGGTGCCGATCGTGTTCCTCGTCGGCTTCGCACTGATCTGGTTCTGGTTCAGGTCGTTCTGAGGGAACCCCCGAGGGTGGGTTGTGGGGGTGGGTGCTGACTGGGGATCAGCGCTCCCACCCCATCCCCCCTCGGGATCAGAAGAAGATCTGACTCTCCCTCCGCAGGACGGTCGAACCGTCCACGCGCGGGTCAGCTGGGGACTGACGACTCTGCGCGTATATCAGTAATGGTATACCGGTATACGTTGCATTCCATTGCGTCCGAGAGACTCGACCGAACACGTTGCATCCGGTCCAGAAACGTGCGAAATGAGGGTCCGGGGCGCCTTTCCGACACCGCATTCGTGCATGCCCTCCTGGCACCGTGATCTCCGTTACCCAGAGTGACGCGTCCGGCCCCACCCCCGTCTGCATGCAAGAGAATGGAAGGTGATGTCTGAACTCGAAGATCACACCCAGTGGCAGGCCGATCGCCGCGCCTCCGTCACCTCTGCGACCGGCAACCTCACGCTGATCGAGACCCGCTGGACGGGCGAGGCTCCCGATCTGGATGCCGAGCGGCATGCCGCATCCGACACGGTGACCGTGACGCCGATCCAGCGCACGAACATCGAGACCGGGGAGGCCGAGCACGGGCTGCGCGTGTGGGATGCCGAGTCCCCCGCCATCCGCGCCTTCGACCGCATCGACACATACGAGTACGACCCGGCATGGGTTCTCGAGGGACACTTCACGCCGGTCTCCGGCGATCGTCGGGTGTCGTTCGAGCACATCCGCGACAACGGCGGCACGCGTGAGCTCGTCGTCCCCGGCGACATCCACTTCGTGCTCGACGGCCGCGCGTACGACCTTGCGGCCTTCGACGACGGCGGCACGCTGCTGCTCGTCTTCGGCGACGAGACGAACGGTTCCGAGACCTACGGATCCGGCCGCTTCCTCTTCGTAGAGCTCCGTGACGACGAGGGCACCGTGGTGCTCGACTTCAACCGCGCCTTCGTGCCGCCGTGCGGATTCAGCGCCCAGTACAACTGCCCGCTGCCGCCGGCATCCAACCGCTTCCCCCTGCCTATCCGAGCAGGCGAGAAGAACGTCGTCTTCCGCGACGGCTTCGACATCTACGCGGCGTGACGCCGCGCACCCTCACCCTGGAGCACTCATGAGAAGAACCCGCATCCTCGGCGCGCTCGGCGCCGTCGCCACGCTCGCCCTCGTGGCCGGCTGCGCGTCGGGCGCCACCGACGACGCCGCGAGCGAAGACGCCACCATCTTCATCGGGTCGCTGTACGAGCCCACCAACCTGAGCAACACGCAGGGCGGCGGCCAGGGTGTGACCGAGGCACTGACCGGCAACGTCTACGAGGGCCTCTATCGCCTGACCGACGACGGAGAGGTCGAGCCGCTTCTCGCCGAAGACGCCCAGGTGTCGGATGACGGCCTGACCTACACGATCACTCTGCGCGACGATGTGACGTTCCACTCGGGTGACCCGCTCACGTCCGCCGACGTGAAGTCGAGCATCGAGGCCGTCACCGCCGAGGACTCCGTGTCGGCGCGCAAGTCGAGCTTCACGACCATCGCCGACATCGCGACGCCCGATGACCAGACCGTCGTCTTCACGCTGTCGCAGCGGTCGATCTCGTTCCTCTACAACCTCAGCTACGTCTGGATCGTCAACGACGAGGCCGGTGACATCACCGGCACGGAAGACGGCACCGGCCCCTACACGCTCGACGAGTGGAAGAAGGGCTCGACCCTGACCCTCGAGCGCTGGGACGACTACTGGGGCGAGCCCGCCAAGAACGGCGAGGTCGTCTACACGTACTTCACCGACGCGACCGCTGAGAACAACGCTCTGGCCACCGGCGAGATCGACGTGATCACCAGCGTGCAGAGCCCGGACTCGCTCGCGCAGTTCGACAGCGACGACTACGTCATCAGCGAGGGCACCTCGACGACCAAGGAGCTGCTCGCCTTCAACGACCGGGTCGCCCCGTTCGACAACGCCCTCGTGCGCAAGGCGATCTACTCGGCCATCGACACCCAGAAGCTGCTCGAGTCGATCTGGGGCGACTACGGCACGCTCATCGGATCGATGGTGCCGCCCACCGACCCCTGGTACGAGGACCTCACCCAGGTGAACCCGTACGACGTCGACCTCTCGAAGGATCTGCTCGCGCAGGCCGGCTACGCCGACGGCTTCACCTTCACGCTCGACACCCCGAGCTACGACCCGCACCCTGCCGTCGCGGAGTTCCTGCAGTCGCAGCTCGCCGAGGTCGGCATCACGGTCGAGATCAACACGATCAGCGCCGACGAGTGGTACACCAAGGTCTTCAAGGAGCAGGACTTCGAGGCCACCCTGCAGGAGCACGTGAACGACCGCGACGTGGTCTGGTATGGCAACCCCGACTTCTACTGGGGCTACGACGACGCCCAGGTGCAGCAGTGGGTCGCCGAGGCCGAACAGGCCGCCACGACCGACGAGCAGACAGCTCTGCTGAAGCAGGTCAACGAGAAGATCGCCGAGGATGCCGCGAGCGTATGGTTGTACCTGTACCCGCAGATCGTGGTCGCCTCGAGCGACCTCAGCGGTTACCCGGTCAACGGCCTGAACTCGCAGTTCTTCGCCTACGACATCGTCAAGTCCTGACGCGCGAGGGGGATGCCGCGTGTCGGCATCCCCCTCTTTCATCCTGAGAAGCCATGCTCGCCTACCTGCTGCGCCGCCTCGCGTTCCTCGTGGTCTCGCTCGTCGTCGCGATGATCGCGATCTTCGTGCTGCTGCGGCTGCTCCCCGGCGACCCGGCGAACGCCCTGCTCTCGGTGAATGCGACACCCGAGCAGATCGCCGCCGCCCGCGCACAGGTCGGCTCGGATCAGCCCCTCCTGCAGCAGTTCACTACCTGGGCCGGTCAGCTCCTGCGCTTCGACCTCGGTGAGTCGTTCCTGAGCTCGCGTCCGGTCGGCCCCGACATCGCCGATCGCCTCGCCGTGACCCTCCCGCTCACACTCATCGCGTTCACCGCCGCCCTTCTCGTCTCCCTGGTGATCGGCATCACCGCTGCCGTGAAGTCCGACCGCTGGTACGGCATCGCGCTCTCGGGATTCGCGCAGCTGGGTGTTGCCGTGCCGGTGTTCTGGGTGGGCGTCGTGCTCGTCTGGGTCTTCGCACTCGGCCTCGGCCTGCTGCCGTCCGGCGGATTCCCGCGCGACGGCTGGGAGGATCCGGCCGACGCGCTGCGGTCTCTCGCCCTGCCGGTGACGACGATCGTGATCGTGATGAGTGCATCCCTCAGCCGCTACGTGCGCTCCGCCACCCTCGACGTGATCGGCAGCGATTACCTCCGCACCGCGCGCGCCGGCGGGTCGGGCATGTCCGAGGCGCTGCTGCGTCACGGAGTGCGCAACGGCTCGGTGCCGGTCGTCGCGGTCCTCGGCATCGAGCTATCCACCACGCTGCTCGGCGCGGTCGTCGTCGAGAGCGTCTTCACTCTTCCCGGTCTCGGCAGTCTGCTGCTGTCGGCTATCGAACAGCATGATTTCCAGGTCATCCAGGGCGTCCTCGTCGTCAGCACGCTCTTCGTGCTGCTCGTCGGGTTCGCCGCCGACATCGTGCAGCGCCTGATCGATCCGCGACTGCGCACGAGCGTCTCGGGCAACCGATGAGCCGCGTCGCCGAGCAGCTGATCACCGGATCCGTCCCCGTGCGGAGGCGGCCGAAGGCGACCCTGCTGATCGGGCTCGTGCTCACCGGCATCATCGTGCTCATCGCGCTGGTGTCGCTGTTCTGGCTCCCCTATCCGCTCGCCGACACGAGTGGAAGTCGTCTCGAGGGGCCGAGCGCCATGCACCTGCTCGGCACCGATCGGCTCGGCCGCGACCTGCTCTCGCAGCTCATGTGGGGTGCGAGGATCGCCTTGATCGTGGGCGTCTGCTCGGTCGCGATCGCCGCCGTTCTCGGCGTGATCGTCGGACTGATCGCCGCCTTCTCACGGCCATGGGTCGACGACACGCTCTCCGCCGGACTGGACGTCGTGATCGCCTTCCCGGTGCTGCTGCTCGCAATGCTCGTCGTCGCGGTGCAGGGAGCGTCGCTGTGGTCGGCGGTGCTCGCGATCGGACTGGCGATGTCGGCGGTCGTCGCGCGTCTCACCCGCATCCTCTCGCGCCGCGTGCTGCAGGAGCAGTACATCACCGCCGCACGCACCAGCGGCACGGGTGTGCTCGGCATCGTGTTCCAGCACGTGCTCCCCAACATCGCACCGACCCTCGCGGTCAGTCTGGCGCTGCAGTTCGGTGCCGCGGTGCTCGCGGAGGCGAGCCTGTCGTACCTCGGGCTCGGTGCCCCGCCGCCCAACGCCTCGTGGGGTCGGATGCTGCAGGAGGCGCAGGGCACCGTGCTCACTGCTCCCGTCGGCGCGATCGCCCCCGGCATCGCGATCATCGCCCTCGTGCTCGGGGTCAACTTCCTCGCCGACGGCCTGCGCGATCTCGCCGACCCGACCCGCAGGAGGAGCCGATGAGCATTCTCGAGGTCGCAGGGCTCACCGTTCGCTCCGGATCCGGGGCTCTCGTGCGCGATGTCTCGTTCTCGCTGCAGCCCGGCGAACGCCTGGGGCTGATCGGCGAGTCCGGGTCGGGCAAGTCGCTCACCTCGCTCGCGGTCACCGGCCTGCTGCCGGATTCTCTCGTCTCGTCCGGGTCGGTGCTGCTCGACGGGCACCAGGTCGTCGGTGCGCGGGATGCCGACCTGAGGCCGTTGCGCGGACCGGTCGCCCAGATCGTGTTCCAGGAGCCGCTCACGGCGCTCGACCCTCTGATGAGGGTCGGTCGCCAGATCGCCGAGCCGCTGCGTCGTCATCTCGGCCTGCGCGGCGCGGAACTGCGGTCGGCCGTCACGGCGGCGCTCGATGAGGTGTCGCTGTCGGAGCCGCGATTCGCGCGCGCCTACCCGCACGAGCTGTCGGGCGGTCAGCGCCAGCGTGTGGCGATCGCCATCGCCTTGGCCGCCCGGCCACAGCTGCTCATCGCAGACGAACCCACCACCGCGCTCGACGTGACCGTGCAGGATGCCGTGCTCACACTGCTCGAGCGACTCGTCGCCGAACGCGGCATGGCGTTGCTGTTCATCAGCCACGACCTCGCCGTCGTGTCTCGCATGGTCGACCGCATCGTCGTGCTGCGCGACGGTCTGGTGGTCGAGGAGGGGGCGGTCGCCGAGGTGCTGCGGCGCCCCGCGGAGCCGTACACGCGGATGCTGGTCGACAGCGCTCGCGCGCTCGATGCGTTCCTCGATGCGAAGGAGGCTGACGCATGAGCCTCCTCGAACTCCGCGGTGCCGGCTTCGCCTACGGATCGCGCCGGGTGCTCGACGACATCTCACTGAGCCTCGACGAGGGAGACTCGCTCGGCCTCGTGGGCGAGTCGGGTGCGGGCAAGTCGACGATCCTGCGGCTGATGCTCGGGCTCTCGGCACCACGCGATGGACAGGTGCTCTTCGACGGTGCTCCCCTGTCGCTGCGCGACCGTGCGCAGATGCGCCGCTTCCGCGCGAGCGTGCAGCCGGTGTTCCAGGATCCGTACTCGTCGCTCGACCCCCGTCAGCGCATCGACCGCATCATCGGCGAGCCCCTGCGTTCACTCGGCCTCGCCTCCGGCGCCGACGCGCAGCGCCGCATCGCCGAGGCCCTCGAGTCGGTCGGGCTTCCCGCCGACACCGCCCGCCGATACCCGCACGAGTTCTCGGGCGGCCAGCGTCAGCGCATCGCGATCGCCCGAGCCGTGGTCTCGCGCCCGCGCGTGCTGCTCGCCGATGAGCCGGTGAGCGCCCTCGACGTGACGACGCGCGTGCAGGTGCTCGAGCTGCTCGACCGCCTGCGTCGAGAGAACGGCCTGTCGCTCGTGATGGTGTCGCACGATCTCACCGCGATCGCGTCAGCCTGCGACCGCACCGTGGTGCTGCAGAACGGCCGCGTCGTCGAACAGGGCGCCACCGCATCCGTGCTGCACGCACCACAGGACCCATACACCCGGGCGCTGGTCGACGCGGTTCCGCGACTCCCCCGCTGAGTCGCGGCAGTCGCTCGTCATGGATCGCTGGCCGTTTCACGGATGGCTGCCCGACAGTCGGGGTGTCTTCAGCCAGCCGACAGCGTCCAGCAGGGTGGCCGCAGACGACTCCGTGGTGTCAGGCTGACGCGTGCCAGGCCTCTCGGAGTGCGATCACAGAATGGGTCATGTCCGAGTCAGGGAGATGCACAGGGCCATCGGAGATGTCCACGTTCTGAAGCGGGTCATCCGCCAGATGTTGCGGGAACACATGGCAATGGAGATGCGGGGCCCGATGCCCCATCACCAGGTAGTTGATCTTCCGCGGGTCGAATGCCCTGTCGATGGATCGGCCCGCTCGTTGGACGTCGCGCCAGAACGCGCTGAGCTGGCCGGCATCCAGCTGACCGAGGTCAGTGAGATGCTCACGGAGGATCACGACGGTGTAGCCGGGATGCGCCTGGTTTCGTACCAATCGGACGTGAGTCATCTCGGTCGAGGCCACCAGGATGCTGTGCTCGTTCTCCGGCAGATGTGCGTCGGCACACATACCGCAGACCTCCGGGTCCACGAGTTCGGCCCACTCCTCATCCGTCCACCACATCGGCCCATGGTAACCAGGCGCGAGGGCGGCCACGGTAGAACTCACGGCATCCCGGCCATGCTTTGGCTGGTTGCTCCCGCAGCCTGTCGCGGTTTCGCCCGGATGGATCCGCGAAATCGACTCCACTCACCGGGGCTGAAATCCGTATCGCTTCATCGTCTCCTCAGTCGTGCGCAACTCACCGGCCGCTGACTGCCTTCGTGCGTCTTCAATATCCTGACCGATGCCTGGCTGCGACAACCAAAAGTCGACGAGAGGCGATACGCAGTCCTTCAACTCACTCCTGTGTACGCGCTGCATCTCGCCTTTCTAGTCCGATGCGCTGCCAACAGAGGGATACTTCTGGCCACATTTCCCTCAGCTCCCCGAAGGCGCGAGGCCGAAGTACTGCAGCTCCGCGTCGTTCAGCATCCGCGAGCGGATCAGGAACCGCATGCCTGTGGGACCCTCGACCGAGAAGCCGGCACCGCGGCCCGGCACGACGTCGATCGTGAGGTGGGTGTACTTCCAGTACTCGAACTGCGATTCCGACATGAAGACCTCGACCGGGGAGTCGAGCCCCACATCGAGGGCGCCGAGCAGCACATCGCTCGGCCCGGTGATGAACATGCCGACCGGGTAGCACATGGGTGACGAGCCGTCGCAGCATCCTCCCGACTGATGGAACATCAGGGGTCCGTGCTGCACGGTGAGATCGCGGATGAGGGATGCCGCGGCATCCGTCACGTCGACCCGCTGATAGGTGCCGATGCTGACCATGGTCCGAGCCTTCCTGCAGGTGGTTCCGGGCGGGCGCTGCCGGCGCAGCGCCCGCCCGGAGGTCGAGCTCAGAAGAAGCCCATCGGGCCTTCTGCGTACGAGACCAGGAGGTTCTTGGTCTGCTGGTAGTGGTCGAGCATCATCTTGTGGTTCTCGCGACCGACGCCCGACTGCTTGTACCCGCCGAACGCCGCATGCGCCGGGTACTGGTGGTAGGTGTTCGTCCAGACACGACCGGCCTCGATCGCCCGTCCCGCGCGATAGGCCGTGTCGCCGCTGCGGCTCCACACTCCCGCACCCAGTCCGTAGAGGGTGTCGTTCGCGATCGAGATCGCATCGTCGAAGTCATCGAACGAGGTGACCGAGAGCACCGGGCCGAAGATCTCCTCCTGGAAGATGCGCATGTCGTTCGTGCCCTCGAACACGGTCGGCGCAACGTAGAAGCCTTCGCTGAGGTCGCCGCCGAGATCGACGCGGTCGCCACCCGTGAGCAGTCGCGCGCCTCCCTGCTTGCCGATGTCGATGTAGCTGAGGATCTTCTCCAGCTGATCGTTCGATGCCTGCGCGCCGATCATCGTGGCCGGATCCAGCGGGTTTCCCTGCACGACCCTGCCGACGCGTTCGAGGCCGTCGGCGAGGAAGCCGTCGTAGATCGAGCGCTGGATGAGCGCCCGCGAGGGGCAGGTGCAGACCTCTCCCTGGTTGAGAGCGAACATCGTGAAGCCCTCGAGCGCCTTGTCGTAGAAAGGGTCGGCGGTGTCGCGTGCGACGTCCTCGAAGAACACGTTCGGGCTCTTGCCTCCCAGCTCCAGGGTGACCGGAATGAGGTTCTGCGACGCGTACTGCATGATCAGACGCCCCGTCGTGGTCTCGCCCGTGAACGCGACCTTGCGGATGCGCTTGTGCTGCGCGAGCGGTGCGCCCGCCTCGATGCCGAAGCCGTTCACGATGTTCACGACCCCGGCGGGCAGCAGATCGCCGATGATGTCGAAGAGGAACAGCAGGGATGCCGGCGTCTGCTCGGCCGGCTTGATGACGACGCAGTTGCCTGCGGCGAGCGCCGGCGCGAGTTTCCACACGGCCATGAGGATCGGGAAGTTCCACGGGATGATCTGTCCGACCACGCCGAGCGGCTCGTGGAAGTGATACGCGACGGTGTTCTCGTCGAGCTGGCTGATGCCGCCTTCCTGCGCCCGGAGCACTCCGGCGAAATATCGGAAGTGATCGACAGCGAGTGGGATGTCGGCGGCGAGCGTCTCGCGCACGGGCTTCCCGTTCTCCCAGGTCTCGGCGACGGCGATCTCCTCGAGATGCTGTTCGATGCGGTCGGCGATCCTGTTGAGGATCACGGAGCGCTCCGCGGGGCTGGTCTTGCCCCAGCTGGCAAAGGCCTTCCAGGCGACGTCGACCGCGCGGTCGATGTCCTCGACGGTGCCGCGGCCCACCTCGGTGAAGGGCTTGCCGTTGACGGGGCTCACGTTGTCGAAGAACTGGCCCTTGACGGGATCCACGAACTCTCCGCCGATGTAATGGCCGTACCGCGGACGGTAGGTAGCGAGGGCGCCCGGCTGACCGGGAGCGGCGTAGGCGGTGGACACGTCTTCTTCGACGATGGTCATCGGGACTCCTTCGACGGGCCGCGGCGTCGGTGCTGCGGGCTGTGTCTCGAAGGTAGGTCGGCAGAGGTTGCGCCCCGATGCGCAACGTTGCGGATGGTTGCACGCCGTCGGCAGATGTCCGAGACAGACCGGACGGTTCAGCTCTCCTCTATCCGTTCGATGCGGGCGACGAGCCCGGCGCGCTTCGGCGAGCGCGCCGGAAGCATCTCCAGAGCGAGTCGCAGGGCCGCAGCATCGCCCTGTCCCTCCGGGATCTCGGCGTACTCCAGGAGGACGTCGAGGCTCGCCTCCGACAGCATCGTCTCGCGCAGCGCCGCTCTGACGGACTCGCGGAACTCCTCGACTCCCGGCGATGTGGATTCGGGAAGGACCGGACCTCGGTAGGCGGTGAGGGCGACCCGATGGGCACCTCGGTCGAGCAGCGAGAGGACGTCGTGCGCGTCCGTCTCGAGCACCACCGGCAGTCGATACGGCCGCGACTCGGGGACGAGGCTGGGGGCGTGCTTCTCGAGCACCTTGCGCAGACGCACCATCTCCGGCCGCAGCGTGTCGGCCGACGCGTCCGGTCCGTAGACGAGTTCGCTGAGTCTCTCGGCCGACAGCCCCTGGCGATGCACGGCGAGCATCAGGAGGATCGCGGCATGACGAGCGCTGAGCTCGATCACGGATTCCTCGAGTTCTGTCTCGGTCTCGAGGCGCGCGCGATCGCGCCCCAGGACGTGCAGCGTCGCCCGGGTCGTGGGCTTGGCTCGCGAGGAGATGGTGATCGGACGATGCGACTCGCTGCGGGCCCGCAGTCTCGAGACGAGCAACTCCGACTCGACCGCGCGCGCTGTCGCATCGACCAGCAGCCTGGCCTGCATCGAGACGACCTCGTCTCCTCCGGTGATGTCGATGACCCCGAGGACACGCCGCGTCTCGGGGTCTCGCACCGGAGCCGCCGTGCACGACCACGGATGCACCAGCCTGTTGTAGTGCTCAGCACCGCGGATCTGCACCGATTGTCCGAGCGCCAGCGCTGTGCCGGGAGCTGTCGTGCCGACGGCGTCCTCGGCCCAGTTCGCGCCGGCCACGAAGCCCATGCCCTCGGTGAGCGATTGCAGCTTGCGATCGCCTTCGATCCACAGCAGCCGTCCGGCCTGATCTCCGACGGCGACGACGACACCGGAGTCCCCCTCGGTTCCCGGCAGCAGCAGGGCTCGGATCATGTCCATCGCGGACGCGAGCGGATGCGCGAGTCGATAGGCCTCGAGCTCTTCGCTCACGAGTTCGATCTGCGGGGCCCCTTCGGGGCCGACGCGCCCTCGCCAGGATCGCACCCACGATTCGCGGACGAGAGGTCGCACCTCCTGCAGGCGCTTGTCATCGAGATTGCCGGCGATGAGCTCTTCGTGTGCACGCTCGATCAGAAGACGAGAGGCCTCAGGCGGCCCTTCACGTGACACCTGCCACGACGCGACCACGGGCGTCTCCGATCGTCGATGGTGGAGCGTTACCTCAGTGTAGGAGCCGGATGCCGTCGGCGGTACCCGCGATATTCCGGTCACGCGTTCCGGGTGCAGGCTTTCGCACAGGCCGCCGAGGTCGACGAACCGGAGGAGTGACGAGTCGTCCTGGGGGATCCCCATGGGGATGCCCGCGCCCGACCGCCGCATCGCTGTCGACGCGGCTCGATCGGCTCAGACCCGGGCTGCCCACCATTCACGGAGCCGCTGCTCGGCGGCATCCGCTCCGATGACGCCTTCGTCGAGGCGCAGCTCGAGCAGGAACTTGTAGGCCTCGCCGACCTCACGACCGGGCGTGATGCCGAGGATCTTCTGGATCTGGTTGCCGTCGAGCTCGGGCCGGATGGAGTCGAGCTCCTCCTGCTCGCGCAACGCCGCGATGCGCGATTCGATGTCGTCGTAGGCAGACGCCAGTCGTCCGGCCTTGCGCTTGTTGCGCGTCGTGACGTCGGCGCGGGTGAGGATGTGCAGCCGCTCGAGCAGGTCGCCGGCGTCGCGCACGTAGCGCCGCACCGCGGCATCCGTCCACGCGCCCTCGGCGTATCCGAAGAACCGCAGATGCAGCTCGATCAGCGTCGATACCGACTCGGTCGTGTCGGTGTCGAAGCGCAACGACTGCAGGCGCTTGCGTGCCATGCGCGCCCCGACGACGTCGTGATGGTGGAAGGTGACGACTCCGCCGTCCTCCAGCTTGCGGGTGCGGGGCTTGCCGATGTCGTGCAGCAGCGCCGCGATCCGCAGGGCCACATCGGGCTCGGCACCGGGGTGACGCGAGTGCTCGAGCGAGATCGCCTGGCGGAGGACCGTGAGGGAGTGCTCGTAGACGTCCTTGTGATGATGATGCTCGTCGACTTCGAGTCGCAGCGCACTCACCTCTGGCAGGAACTCCTCCATCAGACCGGTGTCGACCAACACGCGGATGCCGCGCACCGGGTCATCCGTCTGCATCAGCCGCACGAGCTCCGATTGGATGCGCTCGGGACTCACGATCTCGAGGGTGGCGCGCAGCTGCGTGATCGCGTCGGCGGTGTCATCGTCGATCCGGAAGCCGAGCTGGGCGCTGAAGCGCGCGGCGCGGAGCATGCGCAGCGGGTCATCGCCGAACGAGACCTGAGGGTCGGCCGGAGTGCGCAGTACCCCGGCGACGAGGTCTTCGACTCCCCCGGTCGGGTCGACGAGCGTGATGGCCGGCACCAGCAGAGCCATGGCGTTGACGGTGAAGTCGCGTCGGTGCAGATCCGCGTCGATCGTGTCGCCGAACTCGACGGTGGGCTTGCGCGTCACACCGTCGTAGCTGTCTGCGCGATAGGTCGTGACCTCGACCTGCTCACCCTGCACACGCGCGCCGATCGTGCCGAACGCCCGACCGATGTCCCACTGGGCCGTGGAGATCGGCTTGACGATGCGCAGGATGTCGTCCGGCATCGCATTCGTCGTGAAGTCGAGGTCGTGGGTCGGCCTGCCGAGCAGCGCATCGCGCACGGGCCCCCCGACGACGGCGAGGTCGAAGCCCGCCTTCTCGAAAGCCTCCGCGAGGGTGCGGACGACCGGATTCTCGGCGAGCGCGCCGAGACGGGCGAGGCCGTCAGCCATGTTGAGCATGGGTTCCAGCGTACCGGGGTACGGGTGGCACCCGCGGGCCGCAGTCCCCGTCGAGCGGACGTCAGAACAGCGGGTTCTCACCCTTGGCCTGCGCGACGGCGCGAACTCGCGCCTGCACGAGCCGCACGAGGAGCGTGCTCAGCAGGAACCCGCCGACGACGGCGACAGCGACGATGAACCAGATCCCGATCTCGGGATCGATCAGCTCGAAGCCGTAGATCGCGACAACGAGCAGAAGCAGCACCGGCCCCTCGATCAGCGCGAATGTCACGAACAGCCGCGTCTGACGGCGGCCGAAATCGGCGTTCACGGCACGGACGCGCGCCTCGATCGACGACTCACCTGCGTAGCTCATGCCCCCACGCTACCGGCGTCGCATTTCGCCTCACAGTCCCGCTCTCGTGCTCGGCATCGCCCGAGTCCTAGGATCGGCACGTGGCCGCAGAAGCGAACGAGTCCCCCTCAGCGCCTGACACGTCCCGGCGCGGGTTCCTCAAGATGGGCGGCGCCGCACTGGCCGGCGTCGTGGTCGGCGGCGCGGCTGGCGCTGCGATCGGCGCGAACGTCGCGAACCAGCGCAAGGGTTTCGCCACTGAACCTGATCCGTTCGCCGCACTGACTCCCCGCAGCGAACCCGGATTCGATCATCTGGTCGTGGTGATGGGTGAGAACCGCTCGTTCGACAACCTGCTCGGGTACCTCTACTCGAAGGAGTCGCTTCCGACGGGCGAGAAGTTCGAGGGTCTCGCGTTCGGGACGCACAGCAACACGGCATCCGACGGCACGGTCGTCGACGCGCACATCTACACCGGCGACACCGACCGGATCATGAGCCTGCCCGATCCCGATCCGGGCGAGGAATACCCCCACGTCAACACGCAGATCTTCGGCACCGTCGACCCGAAGGACAACGCCGACCTGTTCGTCGACCAGATGACGGCCCCCTTCAACGCACCCACCCACGGCGAGAAGGCGACGATGTCGGGGTTCCTCGAGGACTACATCATCAACTTCCGCCGTCTGCGCAAGGGCGTCGAGCCGGCCCCCGACGAGGCCGCGCATATCATGGGGTCCTTCTCGCCCGAGATGCTCCCTGTGCTCTCGACCCTCGCAGCGGAGTTCGCGGTGTTCGACCACTGGTACGCCGGGGTGCCGTCGCAGACGTTCTGCAACCGGTCGTTCTTCCACGCGTCGACGTCGCACGGCTTCGTCACGAACCAGGCCGGCGGCGGGTACCGCAAGTGGCTCGATGCGCCCGCGGCCCCGACGGTGTTCAACCGTCTGGAAGACGAGAAGGTCAGCTGGAAGATCTACATCGACAAGCTCCAGCTGGTGTCGTTCACCGGGATGCTGCACGCTGCCGTGCTGGAGAAATACTGGCGCACCGAGCACTTCGGCACGATGGAGGAGTTCTACGCCGACGCGAAGAACGGCACCCTTCCGGCGTATGCGTTCATCGAGCCGCGCATGGTCTACGACCACAACGACTTCCACCCGCCGTTCGGGTCGCCCCGTGAGAGCGAGGTCGACGGCGAAGCGGTCTACGACAGCGCCATCTCGGACGTCCGGGCCGGCGATCGGCTGATCCACGACATCTACGAGGCGGTGCGCACGAGTGCGTCGCCGAAGGGGTCGAACGCCGTCAACACCCTGCTGCTCATCACGTTCGACGAGCACGGCGGATGCTACGACCACGTGCCTCCGCCCGCGGCGACGAAGCCCACGAAAGACACCGGGGCGGGTGAGATGGGCTTCACGTTCGATCGACTCGGATGCCGAGTGCCCGCCATCGCCGTGTCGGCCTATACGAAGCGCGGCACGATCGTCCACGACGAGATGCACCACGGATCCGTCACGGCCACCCTCTCGCGGCTGCATGGATTGAAGCCGCTCAACGACCGCGACCAGTCGGCGAACACACTGTTCACCGCTGTGAACCTCGACGCACCCCGGCATCCGGCCGACTGGCCCGTGACCACGCCCGCCTACACGCCGCCGAATCCCGAGCAGCGCGAGCCGAAGCCCGGTGGGGCCGACCAGATGAAGCCGCTCACCCCACCCGCCCGCGGCCTGCTCGGGCTGCTCCTCGCCAAGTACGGCAAGCCGGGTGAGCCGGAGCCCGAGACGTTCGCCGACGCCTATCGCCTGCTGCACGAGCACGGCGACGAGCTGTTCGGGCCCGCGAAGGGCTCCTGAACCCCGGGCGTGGATGCCATCCAGCCCCGGGGGCTCAGTCGCGGTTCGAGCGGCGACGAGAGATCAGGAAGAGCACAACTCCGACCACGAGCACCGCGGCGCCTGCGGCGGCCCAGACGAAGGTCTCGGAGCCGAGCCCTGTCGCAGGCAGCTGGCCCGCCCCGGTGTCGGGCGGCGTCGTCGGCTGCGTCGGTGGCTGCGTGGGCGGGTCCGTCGGCGTGACGACCGCGGCGGAGACCGTGAAGGTCGGGCCGACGAGCGCCTCTCCCGCAGCCGTCACGACGAAGGTCGCCGTGGCCGGACCGATGATCGTGCGTCCCTCCGGAGCGATGATCGTCAGGTCGTACGTGTCCGGCGGCAGGTCGACGATCTCGTAGGCGCCGTCGGCGTCGGTGGTCACCTCCTGCGAGATGTCATCCGATTCCACCGTGAGTACCACGCCGGCCAGAGGGTCGCCCTCGTCCGTGAGCACCGCGCCCGAGATCGATCCCGGGCGGGCGAGCTCGAAGTCGATGCCCGCGAGGTCGTCCGTGGTGAGCTCTTCGGTGCGAGTCGTCGGTCCGGTTGCGATGTACCCGTCGGGGGGCGTGATCGTGATCTCGTACTCTCCCGCCGGCAGTCGCGGGAATGTGAAGGTGCCCTCGTCGTCGGTGACCGTCGTGACCGTGTCGACGCCGTCTGAGGCGGCAATCGTGACATCGGCGATGCCCGTTCCGTCGACCCGCACCGTGCCGCTGAGGTCAGGGTTCTCGACCACGACCAGCTCCTCGAGGACGATCGGCTCCTCGCTGCCGTCCGGGACGATGATCTCAGCGGTCTCGGTCGTGGTGAATCCGGGCGGAGGAGTGATCTCGACGGTGTGCGGACCGGCCGGAACGCCCTCGATCAGGAATCCGCCGTCGGCATCGGTCGCCACCGGCTCGACGCCGTCGATCGTGATGACGGCACCGGGAACCCCGGCGTCCTCCTCGTCGACGACGCGACCGGAGACCGCGACAGGAACGATGTCACGCACCTCGAAGTCGGCACTGCCGTCGTCGGTCGTGAGGTCGACGGCCTGCGCCGACGGCGACACGGCGATCTTGCCCTCCGGGACAGTGACCGTCACCGTGTATCCGTCGGTCGCGACGAAGCCGGGGAAGGAGTACGCACCGTCGGCATCCGTCGTGGTCGTGGCGACCACATCGCCGTTCGCATCCGTGAGCGCGAGAGCGGCCCCCGGCAGCGGGCCGTCGGCCTGATCGGTGACGGTCCCTGTGATGTCCCGTGCGATCGATGCGAACCACGTCTGGTAGATCGGGAATCCGGAGCGCTGCGTGAAGAAGAACGTGAGAGAGGTGATCGGCACCGACGGCTCGAACCAGGCCGCCGAGCCGCTCGTGTCAGACGCGGCCGCATTGCCCGTGAGGGTCTGGGTCGCGGCGTCCCAGGCGGGAACATCCGCGGCGTCTCCCGAGCACGAGGGCTTGCCCGCGATGCCGGGGGCGCAGTAGTTGAAGCCTCCGTTGAAGCCGAGATCCTCGGCGGTGAGTGTCTGACCGTCGACGCCGATCGCCTGGATGCGCACGGAGTCAGCATCGATGTCGCCCAGCACGAACGTCCAGCCGGATGTCGGCGTCGGCCGTGCGAACGAGTAGGTCGTCGTCGAGGGGCTCGTGGGGCTGTCGACCTTCGGCCGCAGGTTCAGATACTGCTGATCGATGCTGCTGCCGTACTTCTCGCCGACGGGGGTGCCCTGAGACAGCCAGGTCGATGCACCCGAGATGATTCCGACCTGCCCTGCGCGCGAATCGCTGGTCACCGTCGCGGTGAGGGCGGGTTGCGCTGCCACCTGCACGGTGGTGGTGTACGCGCCGCCCACACCGGTGAGCGGCTGCCAGGTCGACCATGTGGTGGTGGTGGCTGCGGCCGCCGGCATCGCGCCGACAAGCACTGCGACGAGGACGATGGCTCCGGCCAGGAATCCGCTCTTGGGCGCCCGCATGCGGCCAGGCTATCGATATATCGGCTCGCCGGTCGAGGAAAAAGAAGGGCGGATGCAGTTCGCATCCGCCCCTTCAACCGCAGTTGCGGTCGATCGTCAGACCGGATCTCCCTGCACGGGACCCTCGGTGTTCGGCTTCCAGCCGAGCGCCGGGGCGACATGGGTCGCGAACGCCTCGAGCACGTGGAGGTTGTATGCCGGGCCCAGCTGGTTGGGGATCGTCAGCAACAGAGTGTCTGCCGACATGACGGCCTCGTCAGCCAAGAGCTGCTGGATCAGCACGTCGGGCTCGGCCGCATACGTCTTGCCGAACGTCGAGCGGAAGCCGTCGATGATGCCGATCTGGTCGGCGTTCTCCTCGCTGCGCAGACCGAAGTACGCCCTGTCCATGTCCGAGACGAGCGGGAACACGCTGCGGCTCACCGAGACGCGAGGTGCTCCGGTGTGTCCTGCCTCCTTGTAGGCGGAGCGGAACAGGTCGATCTGCTCGCGCTGCAGCTGATGGAACGGCACACCGGTCGCCTCGGTGAGCAGGGTCGAACTCATCATGTTGAGACCCTTGCGGCCGGTCTCCTCCGCAGTCGCGCGGGAACCCGAGCCCCACCAGATGTGGTCGCGCAGGGTGGGCGACTGGGGCTCGATCGCGAGGTACCGGCCGGCTCCCACCATGCGGGGGTCGCCGGGGGCGAGACCCTCGCCGTCGATCGCACGGAGGAAGAGGTCGAACTTCTCGCGAGCGATCACACTGCCGCGCTCGGGGTCCTCCTCGTCGTGGAAGCCGAAGGTCTCGTATCCGCGCAGAGCCGTCTCGGGTGACCCGCGGCTCACGCCGAGCGCGATGCGACCGTCGGCGATCAGGTCGAGTGCCGCCGCCTCCTCAGCGAACTGGAACGGGTTCTCGTACCGCATGTCGATCACGCCGGTGCCGACCTCGATGCGCTTCGTGCGCGCAGCCATGGCTGACAGCAGCGGCATGGGCGACGCCGCCTGGCGAGCCCAGTGGTGCACGCGCACAGAGGCGCCGTTCACGCCGATCTCGTCGGCACCCTCCGCGATCTCGATGGTCTGCTTCAGCATGTCCCCCGCGGTGCGGGTCGCCGAACCGGGCACGTCTGCATAGTGCCCGAAGGAGAGGAATCCGAAAGCCTTCATGGTGTATTCGAACGCATATATGCGAGCGGGTATTCCTGCATCACTCCCCCGGGATCAGCAGACCGTCGAGCACGAGCTGGCGGATGCGGGGCTCGAGGTCGGCCCACAGGTCGACGAGCGGCACCTCGAACAGGTCGGCCAGAGCTGCGACGATCTGCATCACCGTGAGCTCGCCGTCGCAGGCCCCGACGAGAGCGGCGAGCGCCGGGTCGACCGCGATGGTCCGTGCGAAGCCACCGCCCTGACGCAGTTCGATGATGCTCGGATCGTCGTTGCCCGGAAGCAGATGTCGTGCCTCGGTGACATCCGGAGCGACGATCAGCGTCGTAGGCAGTCCCTCTGCGAGCACGTCGTGCGCCGCGAGACCCGAACGCAGCGCCCCGCCCACGTTCGAGACAGGCTGTGCGACGCGCTCGAGACAACGCAGGGGCGCTCCGCCGCCTGCCGGCCGCCGCACCAGGATGTAGCCGAATCCGACGGCGGTGACTCCACGCGCAGCGAAGTCATCGAGCCATGCGGTGAGCAGCGGGGTGAACGCGGCATCGCGGGGGGTCGTGCCTCCGTCTCGGATCCACAGCTCTGCGTAGCCCAGCGGCGACAGCTCTTCGCGCTGGATGACCCACAGATCGAGGTCGGCAGGAACCCACGACGAGAGGCGATCGAGACCCGCGCGTCCACTCAGCGATGCCTGGCCACCGCGCGACTCCCAATTGCCGAGCAGCTGCGCCACGCCTCCCGGGGTCAGGAAAGACGGAACCGCACGCAGGAACTGCTCGACGAGCGCGTCACCGACGAGTCCCCCGTCGCGATACTCGTACTCGGGGACCCCTTCCGCGCGCGGGGTGATCACGAAGGGCGGGTTCGACACGATCAGGTCGAACGCCTCTCCCCCGACCGGCTCGAACATGCTGCCCGATCGGAACTCGATGTTCGAGACGCCGTTCAGCTGGGCGTTCAACTCGGCATAGGCGAGCGCTCGCGCCGAGATGTCCGTGGCGACGACGGATCCTGCGTGACGAGCGACGAGCAGTGCCTGGATGCCGCATCCGGTGCCGAGATCGAGGGCACGGTCGACCTCGATCGGCATGATGACCTCGGCCAGCGTGCGGGAGGCGCCGCCGACTCCGAGCACGTGATCCGCGGGCAGCGCGCCGTCGAGCGCCACCTCGTCGAGATCGCTGGCGATCCACCATTCGCCGATCCCGTCGGCGTCGACGAACGACTGGGGACGCAGCAGCGCAGTGGGGATCACCTCGTCGCCCTCGATCCTCGCGAGGCCGAGGGCCACGAGGCCGTCCGCTCCGAGTCTCGGGAGAGCCGTCGTCACCGCGGCGATCGGCTGCGGCATCCCGAGCACCAACAGCCTGCCGAGAGTCGCGAGCACACCGTCGTCACCGGCGATCGCGCGCAGGATCGGCTCGCGCATGCCTCTGGCCAGCGCGTCGTCCTCCTCCTCGCCCCACAGGCGACGGAGCGGCTCGGAGCGGAGATCCGCGGCGTCGAGATCTGCGGCGAGCGCGGTGCTGCGGAGCGGATCGGGCGTGGGGGCGAGGGTGTCGGACACGGCCGTCACTCTACGCGTCTTCAGGGTTCTCATTCAGCCAGCGGCCTAGAATCACAAGGTCACCACTCACGAGCAGCCTGGGATCCCGGCGTTCGAGGAAGACCTTCATGACCGCGACCATCTTCGAGAACGGCCTCCGCACGCGCCTGCAGCGCCTGGCACGCGGGTCCGTCATCTCGGCGATCGTACTCGGCCTGCTCAGCACGGGCGCAGGCAGCGCGGTCGCAGCCGCCGACGACGAGTCAGAGGCGTCCTCCGTCGAGCTCCTGTTGTCGGCGGGGGTGCGCGGAACGGTCGCCCCTGGCACAGCGACGACGGCCTCGATCACCGTGCAGAACGACGCGAAGTCCGAACTCTCCGCCGGACGAGTCACTCTGGAGATCAACCGCACTCCGCTCGCGGACGAAGCCTCGGTCACGACGTGGCTGAATGACTCCGACGCCACAGGGGGTTTCGACCAGCTCGGAACCGACACCGTCGCACCGGTCGACGCCGAGACCTCCGCGACCACGAGCCTCTTCCTGCCTCCCGAAGTTCTCGGCGACCTCGCACCGGGTGTGTACCCGCTGCGCGCGACGCTCAGCGGGGCGCAGAACGAGGGTCAGGATGCCGCGCGAACGGTGACGTCGACATCCGTGCTCGTGGTGACCGCTGCTGCGAATCCGCCCGTCGCCGTGATGGTGCCGATCACGGCGACGCCCTCCGACGGCGCCCTTCTCACCGCGGACGAGCTCAGCGCTCTCACCGCGCCCGACGGCGCACTCACCGCGACGATCGAGGGTGTCCGAGGGACGTCCGCGATCCTGGCGATCGACCCGGCGATCCCCGCCGCCATCCGCGTGCTCGGCTCTTCGGCGCCGCAGAGCGCGCGCGAGTGGCTGCGACTTCTCGACGCTCTGCCCAACGAGCGGTTCTCTCTGCAGTTCGGCGATGCCGATGCCACCACACAGGCGCAGGCGGGTCTTCCGGGACTGCTGCAGCCCACGACGCTCGCGCCGTTCCTCACCCTCAGCAGCTTCACCGAGCCTCCGGACGAGACCCCCACTGCGACTCCTGCGCCGACTCCCGCCTCGCTGCCGACGGATGGCAGCGCACCGACTCCCGTGCCGACACCGAGTGATGAGCCGAGCCCTCAGCCCACCGACGGTCCGGTGCTGCCCGACGACGCACAGCTCATGGCCGTCGAGGGGTCGACCCCCGGCATTCTGTGGCCCCGCAGCGATGTCTCCGCCGCCGATCTCGACACGTTCTCGACGTACCTGAGCGGCGGCGCGGTCACTGTCCTCTCCTCTGCAGCGGTCGGCGGTGCGGTCGGCGCGCACGTCGCGATCGATTCGCACAGCGTGCTGGTCGCCGTGGATGCCGCATCGGATGCTCTGTCGCAGGCGGCGAGCGAAGACGACGACGCCGCCCGTCAGCAGTCGCTGGCCGAGGCGAGCGCTTATCTCGCCCTGTCGGCTCAGGCGAGTCCGACGACGCCGCTTCTGATCGGACTCGACCGCGACGAGACCCGCACCGCTGATGCGCTCAGAGAGGCCGTCTCATCGGTCGACTCCCTCGGGTTCGGTCTCTCCGAGGTCCTCGCGATCCCGGCGACACCCTCGACCCTTTCGACCGAGCCCGACCCGGCACGAGCCACGGCCCTGCAGGGGATGCTCGACAGCGAGGTCGTGCTCGGCGAGTTCTCCACGATCCTCGACGACAGCCAGCTTCTGCTGAGCCCCAAGCGCATCCAGATCATGCGGGCGACCGCGGTCGGCCTGACGGACAAGGGCTTCTCAGAGGCCGTCGCCGACGTGAACGAGCAGACGACCGAGACGCTGAACGCGGTCGACATCCCTCCGGCGAGCACCATCCAGCTGCTCTCCGCCAACGCCGACCTCCCGTTCTCGGTGCGCAACGACCTGCCATGGCCGGTGAACATCGAGCTCACGGTGAAGCCGAGCGACCCGCGCCTCGAGGTGCAGTCCGTCACGCCGTGGACGATCCAGCCCGGCACGACGACGAGGGTGAAGGTCCCCGTGTCGGCCCGAGTGGGCAGTGGCGAGGTCACCCTGACGCTGTCGCTCTCGAGCCCCACCGGTGTGCCGATCAGTCAGCCCGAGCGCGTGCGCGTCTCGGTGCGGGCCGAATGGGAGACCATCGGGCTCGCCGCATTCGGCGGTCTGATCGTGCTGCTGCTCGGTCTCGGCATCATCCGCACCGTCCGACGCCGGCGGCGTGAAGCCCTCGCCGGCGACGAAGAACAGGCGACCTCCTCACCGGATGCCGTCGAGGAGCTGAATGAGTAGTCTCGGCCGCGCCAGCGCACTGATCGGGGCCGGAACGCTCATCTCGCGCGTCACCGGGCTCCTGCGAACCATCGTCCTCGTCGGCGTGATCGGCTCGGTCGGTGCGGGCGCCGCAGACGCCTTCGCGATCGCGAATCAACTGCCGAACAACGTCTTCTCGCTCATCTCGGTGGGCGTGCTGACCGCCGTGATCATCCCGCAGATCGTCAAGGCCACAGCGGATGCCGACGGCGGCAACGCCTTCATCTCGAAGCTCTTCACGCTCGGCACGGTCGTGCTGGTCGTCATCACGGGGATCGCCACGATCGCCGCGCCCTGGCTCGTGTGGCTCTACGCCGGCAAGGAGGGTTCCGCGGAGTTCCTCGCGCTCGCGACGGCGTTCGCGTACTGGTGCATGCCGCAGATCCTCTTCTACGGGCTCTACGCGCTGCTGGGCGAGGCGCTCAACGCACGGCGGATCTTCGGGCCTTTCACCTGGGCGCCGGTCGTCAACAACATCGTGTCGATCGCAGGCTTCCTCGTCGTGGGCGCGCTGTTCGGCGGCCCGCTCACCCGCGTCTCGGACTGGACTCCCGAGATGATCGCCGCCCTCGGTGGAACGGCCACGCTCGGCATCGTGATCCAGGCCGCGATCCTGCTGATCTTCTGGCGCCGCACGGGTCTCGCGCTCCGCCCCGACTTCCGTTGGCGCGGCGTCGGACTCGGCAACGTCGGACGGCTCGCCGGATGGACGTTCCTCATGGCGCTGACGAGCCTCGGCGCCGGACTCGTGCAGACCCAGATCCTCACCGAAGCCTCCGGACGAGGCGCGTCCGTCGCCACCTTCCAGTACGCCTGGCTGATCTTCATGCTCCCGTACTCGATCATCGTGCTGTCGATCGGCACGCCCTACTTCACGCAGATCAGCGAGCACGCGGCGGCCGGCAGACATGCCGAGGTCCGCGCAGACATCGCCCAGAGCATCCGCACCCTGCTCTTCTTCATCGCCGTCGCCGTCGCCGCGGTCGCCGCGGCAGCGATTCCGGCGTCGCGAGTCTTCACCAATCAGGCGTCGCACGCCGAAGAAGCGGCGCTGGTGCTGCTCGCCTTCCTCGTGTGCCTGGTTCCGCTGACGATCCTCTTCATCGTGCAACGCACCTTCTACGCCTACGGCGACACCCGCACGCCCTTCTGGTTCACGCTGTTCCAGTGCGGTCTCGTGGTCGTCACCGCTCTGGTCGCGCAGTGGCTGCTCGCCGCCGAGATCATCGAGGTGACCATGCTGGCCGCAGCCATCGCGCTGGGCCAGTCGATCGCGAGCACCCTGCAGATGATCGTGGCCAGCTGGCTGCTGCACCGCAAGATCGGCGGACTCCAGATCCGCACCTGGATGACCGCTGTCGTCCGCTACGCCGTCGCTGCCGTTCCTGCCGGGTTCGCCGGGTGGGGCGTCTTCCTCCTGCTCGGCGGCCCGACCGGGTGGACCACGTCCGACAAGATCCAGGGAGCCATCGGCACCTGCATCATCGGCCTCGCCGTCGTGGTCGTCTACATCGGCATCCTGGCTGTCCTGCGCGCTCCGGAGCTCAAGGTCGCGAGCGGCATGCTGCGGCGTTTCCTGCCGGGCCGCTGAGCCCCCTCGCGCGGGAATGTCGCGCGGTTACCATTGGTTGAAGCAGTCGAACGTCTTTCGGCGTCTCAGCATCTACGACGGAGAGCACATGCGTCAGGTCATCATCATCGGTTCCGGTCCCGCCGGATTCACCGCCGCCATCTATGCGGCGCGCGCGAACCTCAAGCCGCTGCTCATCGCGAGCACGGTCGAGGTCGGCGGAGAGCTGATGAACACCACCGAGGTCGAGAACTACCCCGGCTTCCCCGAGGGGATCCAGGGCCCCGAGCTCATGGCGAAGTTCCAGGAGCAGGCTGAGAAGTTCGGCACCGAGGTCGTCTACGACGACGTCACCGAGCTCGACCTCGCCGGCCCCGTCAAGAAGGTCACCCTCGGCAGCGGGACGGTGCACGAGGCCCAGTCGCTGATCTACGCGACCGGCTCCGCCTATCGCAAGCTCGGCATCGAGGGCGAAGAGCGCCTGTCGGGCTACGGCGTCTCGTGGTGCGCCACCTGCGACGGCTTCTTCTTCCGCGAGAAGACGATCGCCGTCGTCGGCGGCGGCGACTCGGCGATGGAAGAGGCCACGTTCCTCACCCGCTTCGCCGAGAAGGTCTACGTCATCCACCGCAAGGACACCCTGCGCGCCTCGAAGATCATGCAGGAGCGGGCCTTCGCGAACGAGAAGATCGAGTTCGTGTGGAACAGCGAGGTCGCCGAGATCCTCGGTGGCGATTCCGTCACGGGCGTGCAGCTGCGCAACACGGTCGACGGCACGCTGAGCGACCTCGCGCTCGACGGCCTGTTCATCGCGATCGGCAACGACCCGCGCACGCACCTCGTGCACGACAAGCTCGAGCTGACCGCCGAGGGCACCATCTGGGTCGACGGCCGTTCGTCCGTCACCTCGGTCCCCGGTGTGTTCGCCGCCGGCGACGTGATCGACCCCACCTACCGTCAGGCCATCACGGCCGCTGGCTCGGGCACGGTCGCCGCTCTCGACGCCGAGCACTTCCTGGCGGACCTCGAAGACGCCTCGGTCGAGTTCCCGGCCGCCGAAGCCGCCGAGATCATCACCGCCTGAGCGGACGGGAACACTTTCACCTCGCCCGCTGTTGTAGCAGGCGAACCTCGAATCAAGGAGAACTCTGATGAGTGCAAAGGCTACGAGCCAGGCGACCTGGGAGCAGGACGTTCTGCAGGCCGAAGGTCCCGTCCTCGTGGACTTCTGGGCCGAGTGGTGCGGACCGTGTCGTATGGTCGCCCCCGTTCTGGACCAGATCCAGGCGGACAACCCCGACAAGATCACCATCCTCAAGCTGAACGTGGACGAGAACCCGCAGCTGGCGATGAAGTACCAGATCACCTCGATCCCCGCGATGAAGGTGTTCCAGGGCGGTGAGGTCAAGACGACCATCATCGGCGCCAAGCCGAAGCCGGCCCTCGAGCAGGACCTCGCGGCTTTCATCGGCTGATCCTGCAGTCTTCAGGGCCGTCACTCCTCCGGGTGGCGGCCCTTTCTCGTACCCAGCCGCTTCCGTCCCCATTCCTGAGACGAGAGCCGACTACTTGTCGGAGATCCGCACCGGAGGAAGTCCTCGAGACGCTCGAGCGCGGTCGACGAGCTCCTGGATGATGGGGGACTTCGCGGCGTTGTAGGTCGTCCTCCCCCTCGCCTGGGCGGCGACGGCGTCGCACTTCGCATGCGAGTAGCGATCGGCATCCTCCGGATGCTCCAGAAGCCAGTCCCGCAGGATGCGCTGGTGCACCGCATCCCACTCCTCCTCGACGAAGAAGTGCGCGATCGCGATCCGCACGCCGTCAGATTCGCGGATCATGACCGGGTGCGTGCGCACAGCGCTTCCCAGGCGCCATCCTGCGGCTTCCAGAGCGGCCCTGCGCGCGTCGAAGTCGCTGCGATCGACGATGCGGACGGCCAGGTCGATGATCGGCTTCGCGCGCATGCCGGGGATCGCCGTCGATCCGATGTGCTCGATCAGCCAATCCGCGTCCGCGACCGCGACCGCGTGAATCTCAGCGGCGAACGCCTCGAACTGCTTCGGCCACTCCGGGTCGTAGGAGACGAGCACTCGCGGCACAATAGCTGCCTAGGAGGCGTCGGCGACGGACGGGTCCCAGCGTCGATGCCGCTGCTTCTCGTCGAGAAGGCCCCAGACCGCCGGCGTGAGCTCGGGGTACTCCAGCGCGATCTGGCGCAGCACCCGGTAGTGCCGAGCCGCGTTCGGTCGCACACCGTCGTTCGCGGTGATGTTGTCGGCTCGCAGCAGGTAGACGACGAGTTCATCGACGCTCGGCAGCTCCTCCATGAACTCCCATGGGTCTTCCCCGCCGAGGAGTCTCTCCTGGATCAGCACGGCGAGTTCGTCCGACGCTTCTGCTCTCAGCACTTCGAGGCTGGCGCGGCGCGGAACTGACTCGGTCATGCTTCCAGCCTACGTCGCCCTGCGGGTGCCCCGGCGCTCCACCTTCAGCTCGTCCGTCATCTCCTCGAGCTCGCGACCCTTGGTCTCGGGCACCTTGAAGTACACGAAGAAGAACGACAGCAGCGCGAAGAACGCGTAGAAGCCGTAGGCGAATGTGAGGCCGATCTCGGCGAACACAGGGAAGGTGGTCGAGATGAAGAAGTTCGCTGCCCACTGGGCTGCTGCCGCGACCGCGAGTGCGCCGGCGCGGATCGAGTTCGGGAAGATCTCTCCCAGAAGGACCCAGACGAGCGGACCCCAGGTGGCACCGAAGAAGACCACGAAGCCGTTCGCGCAGATGAGGGCGACGGTCGCCCACGGGTCAGGCAGGGTCGCTGTGCCCTCGGCGTTCAGCTCACCGAACGAGAAGGCGAGCGCCATGAGGCCCAGCGTCACCGTCATACCCACAGAGCCGACGAGAAGCATGATGCGTCGGCCGACCTTGTCGACCAGCAGGATCGCGATGATGGTCACCACGATGTTCGTCACCGACGTGATGACGGAGGTCAGCAGGGCGCTCGACTCATCGAAGCCGACGGACTGCCACAGTGTCGTCGAGTAGTAGAAGATGACGTTGATGCCGACGAACTGCTGGAACACGGAGAGCAGGATGCCGACCCACACGATCGGCTTGAGCCCCAGACGACTGCCCCGCAGGTCGCTCAGCGACTCCTTGCGCTCGGTGTCGATGGTGCTGGTGATCTCCTGGATCTTCGCGTCGACGTCAACGGCCCCCGTGACCGTCTCGAGCACCTGGGACGCGCCTTTCAGATCGCCCTTGCGCACGAGATATCGCGGCGATTCGGGCAGACGGAACGACATGATCCCGTAGACGAGTGCGGGCACCGCCTCGACGATGAACATCCATCTCCAGGCGGTGAGTCCCCACAGAGGCTGGTCTGCGGCACCCGCGAGGCCCGCCAGCCACGCGTCGGAGAGCAGAGCGGCGAAGATTCCGGTGACGATGGCGAGCTGCTGCAGAGAGCCCAGTCGACCTCGCACCCGGGCAGGCGAGACCTCGGCGATGTATGCGGGAGCGATGACGGATGCCGCACCGACACCGAGACCACCCACCACTCGCCAGATGATGAGGTCGACGACACTGAACGCGAGTCCCGAGCCGATGGCGGAGACGAAGAACATCGCCGCCGCGAAGACCATCACGGGGATTCGCCCGCGTTTGTTCGCAATCGGTCCTGCGAACCAAGCACCGACGGCACACCCGATCAGGGCCGACGACACCGCGAAGCCCTTGAGCCCGACCCCGAGGTCGAAGCCCGAGACGTTCCCCGCGAGAGCATCGACGGCGCCGTTGATCACGGCGGTATCGAATCCGAAGAGGAAGCCACCGAGTGCTGCGGCGATACTCACCGCGATGACGCGGCGTTGGAACTTCACTGGACTCGCTGCTCCGGACATGACTCCCCCTCATCGACGAGATGTCGAGAGTCTACGACCGCTCAGGGGTCGAGCGGCGGTATCACGCCGGACCGTACCCCGATTCGCCCAATTCACCGAGGATGCGGTTCAGATCCTGAATCGATGCGAAATCAATGATGACCTGGCCTTTTCGAGCGCCCAGCGACACCTTGACGCGAGTGTTGAGCCGATCGCCGAGGTTGCCGGCCACCTCGTCGAGGTATGCCCGTCGAGCGCCCGGAGTCGGCTTCGCCGTCCGGCCGGGTGCTGCCGGCTCCGTCTTCGCAGCGACCTCGGTCGCGCGCACCGACAGGTCCTCGTTCACGACCTTGTCGGCGAGACGCTGCATGGCCTCGGGTGAGTCCAGGCTGAGGATCGCGCGAGCGTGTCCAGCCGTCAGCACCCCCGCCGCCACACGCTGCTGCACGGGAACGGGGAGCTTGAGCAGACGGATCGTATTGCTGATCTGAGGGCGCGACCGACCGATCCGCGTGGCGAGCTCTTCCTGGGTGATCCCGAAGTCCTCGAGCAGCTGCTGATATGCCGAGGCCTCTTCGAGCGGATTCAGCTCGGAGCGGTGCAGGTTCTCGAGCAGAGCATCGCGCAGGAGATCTTCGTCGGCGGTCTCGCGGACGATCGCCGGGATCTTCTCGAGGCCCGCCTCCCGCGCGGCGCGGGTGCGCCGCTCCCCCATGATCAGCTCGTACTCGCCGTCGCTGTTCTTGCGAACGACCACCGGCTGCAGAACGCCGAACTCACGCACGCTGTGCACGAGCTCTGCGAGGTCTTCGGGGTTGAAGTGCGTGCGCGGCTGACGCGGGTTCGGCACGATCTTCTGCGGATCGACCTCGACGAGGTGGATGCCGGGAACGACCTCGAGGTCGGCTTCTGCTGCGGGCTGGTCACTGGTCTGCTCCGTCGCCGGGCGCAGATTGGCTCCGGGGAAGAACACATCCACGGGACGCTCGGACTGATCAGCCGTCGGGATGAGGGCTCCGATGCCCCGACCCAGTCCAGTGCGCTTCGCCATCATTTCTCCTTGCTCTGCGTCGCCGTGCGCGACGCGATCTCGACAGCGGCCTCGCGATACGCGACGGCGCCGGCGGATTGCCCATCGTAGGCGATCACGGTCTGACCGAAACTCGGTGCCTCCGACACCCGCACAGAACGCGGGATGACGGTGTCGAGCACCTGTTCGGGGAAGTGCGTGCGGACCTCGTCCGCCACCTGCTGCGCGAGTCGCGTGCGTCCGTCGAACATCGTCAGCAGGATCGTGGAGAGGTGCAGTCCGGGATTCAGGTGCTTCTGGATCATCTGGATGCTGCCGAGCAGTTGACTCAGACCCTCGAGCGCGTAGTACTCGCACTGGATGGGGATGAAGACCTCGTTCGCCGCGGTGAAGGCGTTGATCGTGAGCAGCCCGAGCGACGGAGGGCAGTCGATGATGACGAAGTCCATACGGTTGTCGACGAGATACTCCTCGAGCGCACGTCGCAGTCGATGCTCCCGTGCGACCTGCGCGACGAGTTCGATCTCTGCGCCGGCGAGATGGATGGTGCTCGGTGCACAGAAGAGGTTCTCGTCCTCGGGACTCTGCTGCACGATGTCGGCGAGCGGGGTGTCTTCGATCAGGACGTCATAGACGCTCGGAGTCTCGGCGTTGTGCGGCACTCCGAGCGCGGTCGAGGCGTTGCCCTGAGGGTCCAGATCGATCACAAGGACCCGTGCGCCAAGACCCGCGAGTGCAGAGGCGACATTGACGGCGCTCGTGGTCTTACCGACGCCGCCCTTCTGGTTGGAGACCGTCAGGATGCGGGTGTCTCCGGCGAAGTCGATGGACACGGTCTCGAGTGCTCTGCGTCGTGCGGAGAGGTCGGCGAGTTCCCGCGCGAGCGGCGTATCCATCCCGAAAGAGTCCTTCGGTGATGCCTTTTCGGGCTGTTTCACGTGAAACATCCACTCCTTTCGGGGCCGTGTTCCACTCTAATCGCTGCGGCAGACGTTGCCTTCTCGAATCCTTCCCGAGTCGTGCAGGCCGGTGATACCTCGTCCGGACGTGCCGTTGCGGAGAGAATGGCACTTTCGCCTTCTGGCCTGGGTGTTCATTGTGCCGTTGAACGTCCTGACGCACCGGAGATAGGGGTACACGCATGGAGGGACGACGTCCACGCACTGCACCATCTGTCGCGCCTGCGACAAGTTCGTGTCGGTCATTTCGTGGGCGTGAGGAGAGGGGAGGGCTCTGTGCTCGGCCCACACGGATGTCCTGCCCTCTGTGAAAGAGGCTGTCCACGAGCGGCTTACTGGACTCGACGAGTCCCCGTCGCTGAGGCCCCTCGTTTCGGGGAGACCGACCGGTCGCACAGAACTCGTCAGCGTCCTTCACACCACTATCGCGTGGAACCGGATCCTCCCCCGGTGCGCCGAGGTCCGTGGTGACGGTAGACAGCCGCATAGTTTCACGTGAAACATCTGACGCACCTCGGCCTCTATCAAGATCGTAGGAGCTGCTCGATCCGGTCGACGACGGCGGTCAGCCGTTGAGTTGCGTCGATCTCGGACGTGCATGTCGCCCGCAGTAGCGGCTCCACGGCTTCGAGGTTCGTGCGAATCTCGTCTTGCTGCACCGTCGTCGAGCCGTAGGGATTCGAAGATCGCCGACCAACACGATCGAGCATCACCGAAATAGGCGCTGACAGGAGCACCACATGGTCGAATCGGTCGTAGAAGGCACCCTGATTCGACACCGTGCCAGACACGATGACTTCAGTGCTCTCCCCGAGAAGCGCACCCATCAAGACCTCGTCCCACAGTCCCGACTCGGTTGTCCACGGTCCATAGTCGGTATCGACGACGGAGTATCCCCGCTCCCCCAGTACGTGCAGCGCGCTGGACTTGCCGACGCCGGACATCCCAGTGATGAGCATGCGCACCATGCATTCACCATATCGATGTTTCACGTGGAGCATTGCCGACGTGAGTCACAGGAGCGTTCTACCCGGATCGCGTGCAGCCTGACGCGATTGCCTCCGCGCCCAGAGCTGCCCCGGCTAGCCGATTGGTAGCGGGCCCCCACTCTTGCTTCGGGTTATGCGCCGCATCCAGCCGGCGCATAACCATGAGCCGCGACGGGTTTCGCTCCGCTGCGTGAGCGCCTGTGCTCATTGCCTCAGGGTCGTGTCACCAGTGAACCTCACCTCGGGGGCACCCACGCGCAGATCACGTACTCATCAGAGACGCATCGGGCACGCCACGCGCGGCTTCACATAGCCGACCCGAGTCGGATGACGAAGGATAGCGCCGTGGTCACGTGAGACCGACTATTCGAGGTCGAGCCCCACCCATCGCCTCACGAGTTCAGCGGTGTTTCACGTGAAACATCTGCTCAGACGGACCCGACAGAATTACGTCGTGCGCGTGCTGCACACTCGTCAAGGACTGGGACGACGCGCGTCGACGCCCCCGCTCTTCGCTGCAAGCATCGCTCTAGAGTCAGCTCGCCCACCTTGGGTCCGGTGAGGATCTAGTGCGTGGCGTCGATCCGCAAGGAACCGCAAGCGTGAAACACCACTCACGGTGTTTCACGTGAAACGTTCGTCTACTGAGTCCCGTCTACTTTTCCCTTGCGTCATACTGACGGCAACTCAGCACGAGCCATGCCCACCGCCTGGCCACAGTTGCCGAGCTCGGGTGGTGCACGGATACCGCCCTGAACTGGGATTTATCCGAAAACCCCGCGCGCGACCGCCGCAACAGACCTCGGGGTGCACCTCGCTGGCATCCGCAGCATGGGCATCAGCAACGACCGGGTGCGTCCCATTGCGGGTAGCCCTCCAGAGCGCTGCTGCTCGGGCTCTCGGTGCGATACCGAGCCTCGCGCCAGCTCACGATTTCTATCGTTCAGACCGGGGACCGCCGCTTCTCGAGCCAAGAATCCCCGCACCTTCGAGACGCCCGATGACTTGTCGCATCAATGAGCTAGCGACTGTCTCGCGAGCGGGGCTTCGCAAACTACTCACTGGGATCGTGACGCGATCACTAGTCTTTGAGACCGTCCACCCGACGGTGCACGGGCACCCAGCAACGACGCGCCACTAGCGCGCCCTCAATCGCCCACGTCGCGGCTGGCCCCCGAGACCCTCCCCCTGTTCCTGCTTTCGCGCGGTCGCGATCATTCGAAGCCATCACCACCCGCCGCTTGATGTTTCACGTGAAACACTTGTGCCTGCCGCATAGCGCGACGCGGTCAGTCCGAGGAGAGCTGTCCATTCGCGCGGTCGAAGGGTGGTCGTTCATTCCCGCACGCCGCAGGAATCCCGGTGAGACTGAGCAGGGTGTTGCCAGGTCACCCTGTCGCCCGAATGTTGGCAGCGGCAGCGGGTCAGAGCTGCTGCCTGACAGGTTCCGCCGCGATACCCGATTGAAAGTTCCAGTTATGTTCGGCCGCCCACCATGCCTGGAGCAGACGGTCCCGCCCCTCGGCGCCATGATCTGGTTGTCAGCTCACAACGCTCCCCCGGCGGATGGTGTACCGGGATGCCATCCGTAGCCACGCCAGGGAAACCGTGACCCGTTCCGTGGCAGCGAAGAAACCATTGTTTCACGTGAAACATACGACTCCCCGGGTGGACCGGCGCCCCTGTCCACGAGTTCTGAGCGCCACACGTGCGCTCCACCTCGCGCAATACCCCACTCAGTCGTCAAAACGCCCAACAGACAGCACGGGGCCGAGTGTCGCAGGTCAGATCACGAGAGCACAGATCAGAACAGAAGAGACCCCGACCGACCACACGGTGCAGTGCGGTCTCGTGCAGTTCAGCGAGGTGAAGTCCGCTGCTGTGAAGTGACGTGGGTTGAAAAGCAGAGATCAGGACCACAGCGCTACGAAGAAGGGTGGCTCGCAGCACCGCTCACCAGCACGGCGACGAGCATCGCAGCGCGCACCATCCGTCCGCAGTGCCCCGAAGTACGGCTGAGTGGCACACTTCAGCGCAACGCCCTCCAGGCCCGAATCACCGCAATTTGTCGACGGACCCCCGCCACCTCAACTCGGCGCACGTCGACTTATTGCACCTGCACGGCAATTCGTCGACCATCCATGTTTCACGTGAAACATCGTCAGGACCCCCGGTCGTTCCCAGAGGGGCGAACACTCTCGCTTGCGAGCACACGGGGACAGACCCATTCCGGATTCCGACACCGGACACGTCTGCTGTGAAGCCTGATCTGTCGTGCCACACGCCCACGTTCCGTTACCACCGACCGTGATCCCGGGACAGTCTTTGACGGCGAGGGCAGAGTGCCGGCGGCTATCCGGCACTGCTGACCGTATCCAGCAGCGCTTGAGTGCCTCGTCACGTCGCAACGGAGCTCCCACACAGGTGCACGACCAGGGTCGGAAGAAACCCCTTCTCATCGGCCATAAACTCGAATCGTGGCACGATCGTCGAGGGACTCTACCGGCCGCGCGCGGTGACCCGGTCTGGCTCAACCGGACGAGCCCCGACAATAGATCTCATATGCTGCAGAGGCAGATCACAACAGTGCCTGGCCCATGACCACCGTGCGTGGCCAAGTCACCCACCACCTGCGACCTAGCACGCGAGTACACATCTCGAACGTGGAATGTGCGCCCATCCCCGACGAGGCTCAGGTTCCTGAACCGCGGCATCGACCCGTCAGCGGACGACTGCCCTCACCACGCGGGTCGTCTCGGGCAGTACGTTCTCGCCGAGAGTCTCGACGCGGACGTCCGACAGGCGGAACTTCTTGATCTGCTTCTGCGCTGCTTCGATCTCGTTGGCGGCATTCATTCCCTTGAGAAGGGTGAGTTCGCCTCCATCGCGCACGAGCGGAGCGGTGAGCGGGATCAGCGTCTTCAGAGCACTCACCGCACGAGCTGTCACGACGTCGAAGCTCGCAGGAGTCACCTCCTCGGCACGCGCGCGCAGAACTTCGACATTCGTGAGCTTCAGCTCGGCGACCTGCTCGTTCAGCCAGATCACCCGGCGCTCCATCGGCTCGACGAGCGTCAAGTGCACATCGGGTCGCGCGATCGCGAGGACGATACCGGGCAGCCCCGCACCCGAACCGATGTCCGCAACCGAACCGTGGAACAACGGGGCGGCGATGACACTGTTCAAGATGTGCCGGGACCACAAACGCGGGAGCTCGAGAGGACCGATGAGTCCTCGCTCCTCGCCATGCTGCGCGAGAGCCGCCGTGAACTGCCGAGCCAGCTCGATCCGATCGCCGAAAAGATCGACCGCCACCGACGGTTCGATCTCCAGATCACTCACGACAGCATCCCGCTGGCCTGACGTCGCATGTGAAACGTCAACGACGACGCAGAACAGTGTGTCGGTCGGCACCTTCGCCATAGGACTCTGACACGAGACCCTGATCAGCCGCGATGTCGTGCACCAGCTTGCGCTCATAGCTGGACATGGCGGGCAGCGACGCCTGGGTCGCTCCATCGTCGAGCTTGGCTGCGGCGGCGTTCACGAGCGTCTCGAGCTGACGGCGGCGCGCATCGCGCGATCCGCCCACATCGAGGATCAATCGCGAGAACGAACCCGTCTTGCTCTGGACCGCAAGACGCGTGAGCTCCTGAAGCGCCTGCACCGTGTCGGGTGCAGACAGGAGCGCCAGTCCGTCTCCCTCAGCCTCGACCGAGACATATGCGCGGCCCTGCCGCACGTCGAGGTTGAGGTCCCCATCGATGTCGGCGATGTCGAGCAGCTCTTCGAGGTAGTCAGCGGCGACGTCGCCCTCGTTCTCGAGCTCTGCGACCGTGGGCTCCACGGTCTCGGTCACGTTGTCGGTCGTCACGAACCGCTCCCCTTCTTCTTCGAACGCTTCTTGCCCACCGGCTGCTGACGCTTGGGAGCCTGCGCCTTCGCGCGCTCCGCCTCTTCGAGCAGACGCTGCTGCTCTGCTTCGTATGCCGCCATCGGGACGACCTTGCCCGAGGAGTCGATCGCCTTACCCTTGCGAGCAAGACGCTCTTCACGAGCCTTCGCCGCCTCAGATCCGGGAGTCGGCATCTCACGGATGACGAGGAACTGCTGTCCCATGGTCCAGAGGTTCGAGATGAACCAGTAGACGACCACGCCGAGCGGGAAGAAGATGCCCGAGAAGATGAAGCCGAGAGGCAGCACGTAGAGCATGATCTTCTGCATCTGGTACGCCTGGCCGGTCTTGGCTTCGGGCGACAGGTTCTTCGAGATGATCTGCAGCTGCGTGAAGAACTGCGACGCGATCATGAGCACGACGAGCGTGACCAGGATGATGATCGCTGTGGTGTTCCCCGCGTCGACCGCGTTCCCCAGCGTCTCGTGCAGCGATGCGACACCGAAGAGCTCGGCGTTGTAGAACTGCTCGGTGAGCTCGGCGTTCAGCAGACCGACGCCGCCGACACCCAGGTTGTGGTGCTTCGAGACGTCGCTCAGAACGCTGAACAGCGAGAAGAAGATGGGCATCTGCACAAGAAGCGGAAGACAGCTCGACATCGGCGTCGTGCCGTGCTTCTTGTAGAGCGCCATGGTCTCGCGGCTCATGGCCTCGCGAGAGAGCTGATCCTTCTTGCCCCGGTACTTCTCCTGAACTTTTCGCAGCTCAGGAGCAATTTCCATCATCTTTCGCTGGCTCTTGATCTGCTTCACGAAGAGCGGGATCAGGGCAGCACGGACCACGATCACGAGACCGACGATCGACAGCACCCAGGTCAGACCGGATGCGGCAGGAAGACCGACGGCCGTGAACAGCCAGTGCCAGGCGACGAGTACGAGCTCGACGACCCACTTGAGGGGCCAGAGGATGGTTCCGATCAGATCGAAGCCGCCGGAGGCAGGCTCCGGCGAGGGTGTTGCGCTGGCGAGCAGAAGGTCAAGACCCACCGATCAATCCTTTCGGGCAGGGACGACGAAACCGTGAGCGGTCAGGTCATAACGGAAGTGTTCGTGCGGACGGACGTCATCGACGCCGCCGTGGCTCCAGGGATTGCAACGAACGATGCGCCACGCCGAGAGCGCCGCTCCCCGCACTGCGCCGTGCTGTTGCACCGCACCTACAGCGTAAGCGGAACAAGATGGGTAATAGGCGCAGACATCTCCATACATCGGGGAGATCACCTTGCGGTACCCGGCGAGGAACCCCAGGACGAGATTCCGGGGGATCAGCGGGATGCTGCGGATCGCGTCACCGGCATGAAGCTGAGCGGAGCCGATCGAGGATGCCGGAAGAGCGGTCATGGCCGCTGCCCGAGACGATCCAGACACCGGTTCACGTCCGCACTCAGCTCGGCGTAGGTCGCGGTCGCGGATGCAGGAAGGGCACGGATGACGACATCCGTGCCCTCGGGGACCCGCGCCAGCGCGTCCGCACACACGGCTTTGAGTCGCCGGCGCACGGCATTGCGCACCACAGCGGTGCCCACCTGCTTGCTGATGATGAATCCGAACCTCGCGGCTCTGCTCTCGCCCGTCGTCAGCATCGAGGTGACGACCTTGGCTCCGCCACAACGGGATCCGCGTCGAACGACCAGTCGATAGTCGCTCCCGCGGGTCACACGATACGGGCGGGCGAGCACAGCGATCTACGCGGAGAGCTCGGTGCGGCCCTTCGCGCGACGAGCCGAAAGGATCGCGCGGCCGGCGCGGGTACGCATACGAAGACGGAAGCCGTGCTTCTTGGCGCGACGACGGTTGTTGGGCTGGAAGGTGCGCTTGCTCATGGAATCACTCCGGGAATGCTGCCACCGGGATCATTTTGACCGGAGACATAGGGATCTGCCGTTCAGGCATAAGTCAACCGATTAAGGGTACGTCTTGACGGCGCGCAGAGCAAATCTGCGCGCTTCGACCACCAGCTCAGGCACGATCCGCACAGCTATTATCCACAACCCTGCGGCATGCACGTATGAGCAACACGCGCGCGGATTCCCGTAGGCAGGTTGCCGTTCCCAGCCGTGGTGACTACCGTGGCATCCGAAGTTATCCACAGGCGGGCCGCGTCATCCAGACAGCCCGTCGTCCCCTCAGCACGGAGCGTCATGTCATCACCTGCCCAGCCCGACGTTCCGATCTGGACCACGGTGCAGGAGCTCCTCGAGGCGGACGACCGAGTCACTCCTCAGCTCCAGGGATTCCTCAGCCTCGCGGTTCCGGCCGGCGTGATGGCCGCCACCCTCTATCTCGAGGTCCCGAACGATCTCACCGCCGCGCAGATCAACAAGAGGCTGCGGCTTCCGATCATGGAGGCCCTCTCCCACATCGGCGATGAGGTGACGTCGTACCGCGTGGTCGTGAATCATGAGCTCGCCGAGCAGCCGACGGCGCCCATCGCGGTCGCCGACTACGGCCGCCAGGAGCAGATCCGCGTCGAATCCCCGATGGAGCAGCCGACGCAGCTGCGCCACGAGTCCCGCCTGAACCCGAAGTACACCTTCGACAACTTCGTCATCGGGCAGTCCAACCGGTTCGCCCATGCCGCTGCCGTCGCCGTCGCCGAAGCGCCGGCCAAGGCGTACAACCCGCTCTTCATCTACGGCGACTCGGGCCTCGGCAAGACGCACCTGCTGCACGCGATCGGCGACTACGCCCAATCCCTCTATGCAGGGGTCAAGGTCCGGTACGTCTCCAGCGAGGAGTTCACGAACGACTTCATCAACTCGATCGCGAACAACCGAGGTGCAGCCTTCCAGGCCCGCTACCGCGATGTGGACATCCTCCTGATCGACGACATCCAGTTCCTACAGGGTCGCGCGGAGACCCAGGAGGCGTTCTTCCACACCTTCAACACGCTGCACGACCACAACAAACAGGTCGTCATCACCAGCGACGTCGCGCCGAAGCATCTCACCGGCTTCGAGGATCGCATGCGCAGTCGGTTCGAATGGGGCCTGATCACCGACGTGCAGGCGCCCGACCTCGAGACGCGCATCGCGATCCTCCGCAAGAAGGCGCAGAGCGAGGCGCTTCATATTCCCGACGAGGTACTCGAGTACATCGCCACCGTGGTGTCGTCGAACATCCGTGAACTCGAGGGTGCGCTGATCCGCGTCTCCGCATTCGCCAGCCTGAACCGTTCGGCCCTCGACATCTCGCTCGCCCAGACGGTGCTCCGCGACATCATCGACACGGCAGAGGACAACATCATCTCGCCGACCGACATCATCACTGCGACCGCGCAGTACTTCAAGCTGACGGTCGACGACCTGTACGGCTCCAGCAGGTCTCAGCAGATCGCCACATCGCGCCAGATCGCGATGTACCTGTGCCGCGAGCGGACGAGTCTGTCCCTGCCGAAGATCGGCCAGCTGTTCGGCAACCGCGATCACACCACCGTCATGTACGCCTACAAGAAGATCAGCGAGCTCATGAAGGAGCGCCGTTCGATCTACAACCAGGTGACCGAGATCACCACGCAGCTCGGTCGACGCTGAGTCCACGCCGCCTCGAAAAAAGGGGGTCGTAGCTTCCGATAGGAGGCTGCGACCCCCTTTGCGTGCGTGTGAGCGGCATACGACGGAGCAGATCGATGCCAGTTTGCACATGTGGATAACTTGTGGATGACTCGCCTGCAGGTCGGGACGAATGTGTGTGAAACCGTCGAACCTGTGGATAACTGTGGGAGACCGTTCGACCCGACGGATGCCGTCCACCCCCGGATTCCTCAGGGATTCCACAACTGACAACCGTGTAGTTCCCTACTCGCGTCTGCTTTCCACCGAGTTATCCACAGTATCCACAGGTGTTAACACCGTTAAGGAGTTAATTCAATTCAGGGGCGATCCGATCACCAGAGGGTGGGGAAAGTCCGACAGGCCCGAGCTTTGATCCGGTCGTAGGGATACTCCCGAGTTGGGGGCTAGCATGGGAAGCCCTGCACTGGCAGGACCGATGACGACGCGTCTCAGAACGACGACAAGGGAGCAGCCGTGAGGTTTCAGGTCAACCGCGATGTCTTCAGCGAGGCCGTGTCGTTCGTGGTCAAGCTGCTTCCGCAGCGCAACCCGCAGCCCATCCTCGCCGGAGTCCTGATCGAGGCAGACGGCTCCGGTCTCACGCTCTCGGCGTTCGACTACGAGGCATCCGCGCGCACGACCATCGAAGCCACCGTCGACACACCGGGCACGATCCTGGTGCACGGTCGACTGCTCTCCGACATCGCCAGCCGCCTTCCCAACGCGCCGATCGAGATCGCCGTCGAGGACGACGGCAGCATCACGGTCACCTGCGGCTCGGCGCGGTTCACCCTCGCAGCCATGCCGGTCGAGGAATATCCGTCGATCCCCGAGGTGTCCGGTTCCTCCGGCGTCGTGCCCGCCGACGATTTCGGCACCGCGATCAGCCAGGTGGGTTTCGCCGCCTCGCGCGACGACGTCACCCCGGTCCTGACCGGAGTGCAGCTCGAGGTCTCCGGTCAGACGCTCAGCCTCGTGGCCACCGACCGCTACCGCGTCTCGCTCCGCGACGTGCCGTGGGACGGCGAAGCGGTCGAAGCCAACGCACTGGTGCCCGCACGCACTCTTCTCGAGGTCGGAAAGACCTTCGGTCACGCCGGCACCATCCAGATCGCGTTCTCGGGAGCGGGCGACCGCGAGATCATCGCATTCACGGCCGGAAACAAGACGGTCACCTCGCTGCTGATCAAGGGAAACTTCCCTCCGGTCCGCCGTCTCTTCCCGGAGCAGACCGAGCACTACGCGGTCGTGAACACCGCAGACCTCGTCGAGGCCGTGCGCCGTGTGTCCCTCGTGCTCGACCGCGCAGCTCCGCTGCGCTTCACGTTCACGTCCGACAGCGTGACGATGGATGCGTCGGGCAGTGAGCATGCGCGTGCATCCGAGTCCGTCGACGCGATCCTCTCGGGTGGCGACGACGTCACGCTCGGCCTCAACCCGCAGTACCTGATCGAGGCGCTCGGCGCGGTCAAGAGCGAGTTCGTCCGCGTCACCTTCACGTCGAGCGACAACGCGAACAAGCTCAGCCCCGTGCTGATCACGAGCCAGACCTCGGTCGACCAGGCCGGTCTGGATTCGTTCAAGTACCTGCTGCAGCCGAACCTGCTGCTTCGCTGATCCTGCGACGGGCGCGCTCCGCGCGGCGACGGCAGTGTCAGAGCCCGAAGGTAGGCTGACAGCGTGATTGTGGAACACCTGAGCCTGGTCGACTTCCGCAATTACGCGACCGCGGATCTCGCTCTGCACAAGGGTCCCAACGTCCTCGTCGGGCGCAACGGCCAGGGCAAGACCAACCTTGCCGAGGCTGTCGTCTTCCTCGCCACTCTCGGTTCGCACCGGGTCTCGTCGGATGCCCCGATGGTGCGCGAGGGTCAGGATTTCGCGATCATCCGCGCTCGCCTCTCCCACGGCGAACGCAAGGTGCTCATCGAGGTCCAGCTCAACAAGCAGGGCTCGAACAAGGCGCGGATCAACGGCTCCCCTTCGAAGACCAATGAGCTGCCTCGCTACGCCCATGTGGTGCTCTTCGCTCCCGAGGATCTGCAGATCGTCCGCGGCGACCCCTCGTCTCGGCGTCGTTTCGTCGACCAGCTGCTGATCCAGCGCACGCCCCGCATGTCTTCGGTCCTCGCCGATTACGACCGAGTGCTCAAGCAACGCAATGCGCTTCTGAAGTCGGCCAGGGCGCGTGGCATCAAGGGCGAGGCCCTGAGCACCCTCGATGTGTGGGACGACAAGCTCGTCTCCCTCGGTGCCGAGATCATCACCGCGCGACAGCGTCTCGCCGCAGATCTCCAGCAGCCGGTGGCCGAGGCGTACGCGGCGATCGCGGGCGAGGATCATCGCCCGCAGCTCGAGTGGGCTCTGTCGGTGCGCGGAGCGGATCCCGAAGAGGGTGTCGACGCGCCGGCCGAGACCTCCGGAGACATCGCCGAGATGTTCCACGCCGCACTTCTCGCGAAACGGTCGAACGAGCTCGACCGCGGTCTCACTCTCACCGGCCCTCATCGCGACGACCTCGTCCTGCGCGTTCGTGGTCTTCCGGTGAAGGGGTATGCGTCCCACGGAGAATCCTGGTCGGTGGCCCTCGCACTGCGCCTCGCTTCCGCCGAGCTGCTGCGCAGCGAGTCTCCTGCCGGCGATCCCGTCCTCATCCTCGACGATGTGTTCGCCGAACTCGACGCCGATCGCCGTCAGCGGCTGGCCGCTCTCACCGCGGGCTATGAGCAGGTGGTCGTGACGGCAGCCGTGGAGGAGGATATCCCCGAGGTGCTCCACGCCCATGTGGTGCGGATCTCGGCGGGAACGATCAGTGATGAGAGGGAGGTGGCAGATGACTGAGATCGCACCCGATCCGGCATCCGAGACTCCCGAGACCGTCGCGACCTATCTGCGCCTGCGCGGACTCGCGCCGAGTTCGAAGACGTGGAAGCGCAAGCGACGCATCGTCACCGACGACGACAACGCGCCGTTCACGCCCGGCCGCGACCCCGGACCGCTCGGAGCCGTGCTCGACAAGCTGACGCGGGACTCCGGCTGGCAGAAGACTCTCGCCCGTGAGGACCTGGTCAGGCAGTGGTCCGACCTCGCAGGCACGGACACCGCCAAGCACTCCGAACCCGTCTCCCTCGAGCGCGGTGTGCTCACGGTGAAGTGCGACTCGACCGCCTGGGCGAAGAACCTGCAGTACATGCGGGGAACGATCCTGACGGAGATCGGCCGACGGTATCCGGACGCGGGTGTCGAGAACCTCCGCTTCATCGGCCCGGACGTACCCTCCTGGAAATGGGGTCCCAGAGTCGTTCCAGGACGGGGCCCGCGCGATACCTACGGGTAGGACACCACGGATGGGGTCTGAAACGCTCAGAGGGCCACACGCGGCCGCTGAGCCGCATCTCGCCACGAAAAGCCGCTAGACTGGGGATTCGTGATATCGATGTGGAGAATGCCCTCTGATGACGCCTGAATCCCCCGCTGACGAGACGGAATCGACCAACGGGGGAACCCCCGCGACCGAGGGCAAGATCTCACCCAAGGTGAAGCAGCCCGGTGAGTACGGTGCCGACTCGATCCAGATCCTCGAAGGTCTCGAAGCCGTCCGCAAGCGCCCCGGTATGTACATCGGTTCCACAGGACCGCGTGGTCTGCACCACCTCGTCTACGAGATCGTCGACAACTCGGTCGATGAGGCCCTCGCCGGCTACGCCGACACCATCTTCGTGACGCTGCTCGAAGACGGCGGCGTCCGCGTGGTCGACAACGGCCGCGGCATCCCGGTCGATCCCCACTCCTCCGACCCGACGAAGTCCACGGTCGAGGTCGTTCTGACCATCCTGCACGCCGGCGGAAAGTTCGGCGGCGGCGCGTACGCCGTCTCCGGCGGTCTCCACGGCGTCGGCTCGTCGGTGGTCAACGCCCTGTCGACGCGGTTCGACGTCGAGGTCAAGCAGAAGGGCTTCGTCTGGCGGCACAGCTTCGCGAACGGCGGCGTCCCGCAGCAGCAGCTCGAGAAGGGCGAGGCGTCCGACGACACCGGAACCAGCATCACGTTCTGGCCGGACGCCGAGATCTTCACCGAGACCACGAACTTCGAGTACGACACCCTGCGCACGCGCTTCCAGCAGATGGCGTTCCTCAACAAGGGCCTCCGCATCGAGCTGTCCGACGAGCGTCCCGATTCGGCTTACCAGGTCGAGGTCGACGGACAGCCGACCCTCACTCAGCCGAACGACGTCTTCTTCTACGAGCGCGGTCTCGTCGACTACGTCGAATACCTCAACAAGGTGCGTCACGCCGAGGTCGTCAACGACGAGATCATCGCGTTCGAGTCCGAGGACACCGAGCGCAAGATCTCTCTCGAGGTCGCGATGCAGTGGACCACCTCGTACACCGAGAACGTCTTCACCTACGCGAACACGATCAACACCCACGAGGGTGGCACGCACGAAGAGGGCTTCCGTGCAGCGCTCACCACGCTCGTCAACAAGTACGCCAGGGCGAACAACCTTCTCAAGGAGAAGGACGACAACCTGTCGGGCGACGACGTGCGTGAAGGTCTGACCGCGGTCATCTCGATCAAGCTCGGCGAGCCGCAGTTCGAAGGGCAGACCAAGACGAAGCTCGGCAACACCGAGGCCAAGGCGTTCGTGCAGAAGGTCGTCGGCGACCAGCTCGGCGATTGGTTCGACCGCAACCCGATCCAGGCGAAGAACGTCATCCGCAAGGCGATCGATGCGGCCACCGCTCGTCTCGCCGCGCGCAAGGCCCGCGAGACCGCTCGTCGAAAGAGCGTCTTCGAGTCCGCCGCGATGCCCGACAAGCTCAAGGACTGCACGAGCAAGGATCCTTCGATCAGCGAGATCTTCCTCGTCGAGGGTGACTCGGCAGGTGGCTCCGCTGTGCAGGGTCGCGATCCGCACACGCAGGCGATCCTCGCTCTGCGAGGCAAGATCCTCAACGTCGAGCGCGCGCGTCTCGACAAGGCCCTGGGCAACAAAGAGGTCCAGGCGATGATCCAGGCCTTCGGCACCGGAATCGGCGAAGAGTTCGACATCGAGAAGGCGCGCTATCACAAGATCGTGCTGATGGCGGATGCCGACGTCGACGGCCAGCACATCACGACGCTGCTGCTCACGCTGCTGTTCCGCTATATGCGCGGACTGATCGAGGCCGGCTTCGTGTACCTCGCGATGCCGCCGCTCTACCGTCTCAAGTGGACGAACCAGCCCCACGAGTACGTGTTCAGCGACGCCGAGCGCGACGCGCTGCTCAAGTTCGGACTCGACAACGGCAAGAGGATCCCGAAGGATGCCGGCATCCAGCGCTACAAGGGTCTCGGCGAGATGAACGCCAAGGAGCTGTGGGAGACCACGATGGACCACAGCACCCGGACGCTCCGCCAGGTGACCATCGAGGATGCCGCAGCGGCCGACGAGATCTTCAGCGTGCTGATGGGTGAGGACGTCGAATCGCGACGCAGTTTCATCCAGCGCAACGCCAAGGATGTCCGCTTCCTCGACATCTGACGCGTCCCGCGCCTGCATTCGTTCCCATAACGACCGGAATCGACAACACACATGACTGACGAAGTACGCCCCGAGCCGGCACACGACCACGGCAAGATCGACCAGGTCGACCTGCAGTCCGAGATGCAGCGCAGCTATCTCGACTACGCGATGGCCGTGATCGTCGGCCGTGCGCTGCCCGACGTGCGCGATGGACTCAAGCCCGTCCACCGACGCGTGATCTACGGCATGTACGACGGCGGATTCCGCCCCGACAAGTCCTTCTCGAAGTGCGCTCGCGTGGTCGGCGAGGTCATGGGTCAGTACCACCCGCACGGTGACTCGGCGATCTACGACGCCCTCGTGCGTCTCGTGCAGCCCTGGTCGCTGCGCTACCCGCTGGCCCTCGGCCAGGGCAACTTCGGGTCTCCCGGCAACATGGGTGCCGCGGCGCCCCGGTACACCGAGACCAAGATGGCCCCCCTCGCGCTCGAGATGGTTCGGGACATCGAAGAGGACACGGTCGACTTCACCGACAACTACGACGGCCAGACTCAGGAGCCGACGGTTCTTCCGGCCCGCTTCCCGAACCTCCTCGTCAACGGGTCGGTGGGTATCGCGGTCGGCATGGCCACCAACATCCCTCCGCACAACCTGCGCGAGGTGTCTTCTGCCGCCCTCTGGGCGCTCGACAACCCCGGCCTCCCCCGCGAAGAGCTGCTCGAGGGTCTCATCCAGCGGATCCCCGGCCCCGACTTCCCCACCGGCGCGCAGATCCTCGGCACCAAGGGCGTGCACGAGGCGTACCGCACGGGTCGCGGCTCGATCACCATGCGCGCGGTCGTCAACGTCGAGGAGATCCAGGGCCGCACGTGCCTCGTGATCACCGAGCTGCCGTACCAGGTGAACCCCGACAACGTCGCGGTGAAGATCGGCGACCTCGCCCGTGACGGCAAGATCACCGGCATCGCCGACATCCGCGACGAGTCGTCCGACCGCACGGGTCAGCGTCTCGTGGTCGTGCTCAAGCGCGATGCGGTCGCGAAGGTCGTGCTCAACAACCTGTACAAGCACACGCAGCTGCAGGAGAACTTCGGCGCGAACATGCTCGCGATCGTCGACGGCGTGCCGCGCACGCTCGCGATCGACGGGTTCGTGACCCACTGGATCACGCACCAGCTCGAAGTGATCGTCCGACGCACGCGCTTCCGTCTCGCCAAGGCAGAGGCTCGCATGCACATCCTGCGCGCCTACCTCAAGGCGCTCGACGCTCTCGACGAGGTCATCGCTCTCATCCGTCGATCGCAGACCACGCAGGATGCGAACGAGGGACTGCAGAAGCTCCTCGACATCGACGACATCCAGGCCCAGGCCATCCTCGACATGCAGCTGCGCCGACTGGCCGCCCTCGAGCGTCAGAAGATCCTCGACGAGGCCTCGGAGCTCGAGCGGCTGATCGGCGAGTACCAGGCGATCCTCGTCGACGAGTCGCTGCAGCGCGACATCATCCGCGAAGAGCTCACCGGCATCGTCGAGCGCTTCGGAGACGACCGTCGCACGCACATCCTGCACGGCTTCGACGGCGACGTCTCGATGGAAGACCTCATCGCCGAAGAGGAGATGGTCGTCACCATCACTCGCGCCGGCTACATCAAGCGCACGCGCAGCGACAACTACCGATCGCAGCACCGAGGCGGCAAGGGCATCAAGGGCGCCCAGCTGCGGGCCGACGACATCGTCGAGCACTTCTTCGTGACGACGACGCACCACTGGCTGCTGTTCTTCACCGACAAGGGTCGCGTCTATCGTTCGAAGACCTACGAGGTTCCCGAGGCCGGCCGCGATGCGAAGGGAACGCACGTCGCGAACCTCCTCGCCCTGCAGCCCGACGAGAACATCGCGCAGGTGCTCGACATCCGCGACTACGGGGTCGCCGACTATCTCGTTCTCGCGACGCGCGACGGTCTGGTCAAGAAGACGCGTCTCGACGCGTACGACACCAACCGCCAGGGCGGCGTCATCGCGATCCGCCTGAACGACGAGGACGAGCTGGTCTCGGCTCTCATGGTGAACGCTGAGGATGACATCCTGCTCATCAGCCGCCGCGGCATGTCCGTCCGGTTCAGTGCGACTGATGATGCGCTGCGACCGATGGGACGCGCGACCGCCGGCGTGAAGGGCATGAAGTTCCGTGAGGGCGACAGCCTGCTGTCGGCATCCGTCGCCGCCCTCGGCCAGTTCGTGTTCGTGGTGACCGACGGGGGCTATGCGAAGCGCACCGCCATCGAGGAATACCGCGTCCAGGGACGTGGTGGATTCGGCATCAAGGTCGCCAAGCTCAACGACGATCGGGGCACTCTCGCGGGTGGTCTGATGGTCTCCTCCGACGATGAGGTCCTTGTGGTTCTGTCCAGCGGCAAGGTGGTACGCTCTGCCGTGGCCGAGGTGCCCGCGAAGGGCCGAGACACCATGGGAGTGGTGTTCGCACGGACGACGGAAGCCGACCGGATCCTCGCCATCGCCCGCAACGGTGAGCGGGGCCTCACCGAAGAAGACGAATCGGATGAGGCTGCGGTGGACTCCGAGTCCACGGCCCCCGAGACGAACGAGAACCCTGAGGAAGCAGACGCATGAGCACAGTAGCCGACAAGCTGGCGAAGAAGTCCACGCGCAAGACCGGTGGCAAGCAGGTGCGCCTGCGCCTCGTCTACGTGGATTTCTGGTCGGCCGTGAAGCTGTCGTTCCTGGGCGCTGTGGCGCTCGCGATCGTGACGATGGTGTCGTTCTTCCTGATCTTCCTCGTGCTGCAGGCGACCGGCATCCTCACGCAGGCGGATGAGTTCATCGGAACCATCACCGACAACTCCGTGCGGATCTCCGAGGTCGCCGGCCTGCCGCAGGTGATGGCATTCGCCGCGGTGGTCTCGATCCTCAACCTCATCGTGTTCACGGTGCTGGGTGCGGTCATCGCCGGGATCTACAACGTCGCCGTGAAGGTGACCGGCGGACTGCTGGTCGGGTTCATGTCGAACTGATCGTCAGGATTCGAGGAGGGGCGGATGCGAACAGCATCCGCCCCTCTTCTGTTCTCCGACGGAGTAGGGAAAACCCGAACCCGGGTCTCCGGTTGCCTCGGTGTCGGCCGGATCGGGGCCGCCGTACCTTTGAACCATGACGACACACACTGCCACGCCACCACCGGCGACGGCCACGAAGCCGCCGTTGCGCATCGTGCTCTCTATCCTGCATCTCGCGGGAATCGGAGTCATCGGCGGCTTCATCTTCGCGACTCTTTCCGGACTCCTCGGCACCGGCCTCGGCCTGCTCTTCGCGGCGGGCGTCGGCATCGTGCTGCTCGTCGGGCTCGTGTACGCCCTGTTCGGCGTCGGCTGGTTCGAGGTCGCGCGAGTCAGCGCTCTCTACAGGTCGCCCATCACGCCGCTCAGATGGCGCCCCCGGGATCGCCCCGGGTTCGCGGGCTGGCTCCGCTCGCTCGGCCGCCAGGCCATCGACGGCCGCATGTGGAGGGCCCTCGCGAACTTCGCGATCACCGCCGTTCTCGGCTGGATCGTGCTGCGGCTCGCCTTCGGCCTCGTCTGGTCGATCGCCGTCTCGTTCGCTCCTCTCACGGGAACGGATGCCGTGATGGGTCCGTTCGGCGGGGGCGGCATCGACCCCGCGTGGGCACCGCTCATCGGGATCCTCGGAGTCGCCGCGTGCCTCGCCGGAATGATCGGACTGGCGCTCCTCAACCGCGTGCTCTCACTCGCCATCGTCGTTCGCAGCCGCGAGGCCGAGCTCACCGAGCGAGTGCGCACCAGCACTGCTCAGCGTGAGGGCGCTGTACGTGCCGCGGATGTCGAACGCACACGTATCGAGCGTGACCTGCACGACGGCGTCCAACCGCGACTCGTATCGGTGGGCATGACCCTGGGGCTCGCCCAGCAGAAGATCGACAACGACCCGGATGCCGCGAAGGAGCTGATCGCCGAGGCGCACACCTCGACCAAGGCCGCGATCACCGAGCTGCGTCAGCTGGCCCGTGGCATCCATGCATCGGTCCTCGACGACCGGGGCCTGGACGCGGCGCTGTCCGCCCTCGCCGGCCGCTCGCACATCCCCGTCCATCTCGATGTGCGCATGGACGGCCGCTGCAGCCGTGAGGCCGAAGCCGCGGTCTACTTCTCGATCGCCGAGTCGCTCACCAACGCCGCGAAGCATTCGCGGGCCAGCGAGGCACGTGTCACTGTCCGCCTCCGCGACGGAGGGGTGCTCTGGGCCCGCGTCGAGGACAACGGCATGGGCGGCGCCCAGGTGCAGCCCGGCGGAGGCCTCGACGGCATCGCGAATCGCATCCTCGCAGCCGGCGGAACCTTCCGCCTCGAGAGCCCCGTCGGCGGACCGACCAGCCTGGAGGTGAACGTGCCATGCGTATCCTGATCTGCGAGGACTCCGTCCTGCTGCGCGAGGGACTCGTGCGACTGCTCGAGGACGCCGGACACAGTGTGGTCGCGGCTCTTCCCGACACCAGCGGTCTCAGCGAGGCCGTCATCGAGACGGATCCCGAGCTGTGCATCCTCGACGTACGGCTCCCCCCGACCTTCACCGACGAGGGCATCCGCGCGGCGCTCGGACTCCGGGACACCAATCCCGCGCTTCCGCTGCTCGTGCTCTCTCAGTACGTCGAGGAGCGGTATGCGTCGGACCTCATCGCCGCACAGGGAGGGCCCCTGGGATATCTGCTCAAGGACAGGGTCGCCGACGTCTCTGAGTTCCTCGCCTCCGTGCAGCGGATCTCCGAGGGTGTCACCGTGCTCGACCCCGAGGTGGTGGCTCAGCTGCTCACCCGCCGCAACCGCGACGACCGGATGCAGCGTCTCACCGAGCGTGAACGGACCGTGCTCGCACTGATCGCCGAGGGCAAGTCGAACCAGGCCATCGCCGGTCTGCTCTTCCTCTCGGAGGCGAGCGTCGAGAAGCACATCACCGCGATCTTCCAGAAGCTCGGCTTCGAACAGGGCGAGTCGGGCAACCGACGCGTGCTGGCGGCCCTGGCACACATCGAGAACACGGGCGGCTCGACGCCGACCGGACAGACAGGACTGGGACGATGACCACGAACAACGACGACTACCAGGGCGGGCACACGCCCCTTACTCCCCCGCCGGCATCCGCGCCGCAGGGACAGGAGCCCACACCGGCGCCCGCGCAGGCGCAGGCGGCACCGGCCGATGCCGGCCGCTCTTCGGGGACGACGGCGATCATGATCGTCACGGCGATCGTCGGAGGCATCGCGCTTCTCGGAGCGGGCGGGTCGGCGGCTGTCGCCGCCACCGGCAGCATGATGGCCTCCACTCAGGGCAGCGACGCCGTGCTGACCGAGGATGCGTCCGGCATCGACACGCTCGACCTCGACGTGGATGCCGGCAACATGCGCATCGAGTTCGGTGACGTCGATGAGGCCGAGCTGGCAGTGACGAACGCTCGCGGTCCTGCCTGGAGACTCGAACGCGAGGGCGACGAGCTGATCGTCCGCAGCCCGGAGTTCCGCTTCGGATGGTGGTTCGGCGAGTGGTTCGGCGACGACCAGTCGGCGGTGCTGACCCTGCCTGAAGAGCTGAGCGACGCGCAGCTCGATGCCGACCTCACTCTCGATGCGGGCAGTCTCGATGTGGTCGGAGACTTCGGTGCCCTCGACGTCACGGTCAACGCCGGTGCGCTCGATGTCGAAGGTGCGGCGAGCAGCCTCAGCATCGACATGAGCGCGGGTCGTGCCGATGCGATGCTCGACGGCGTCGACGCGGCCGATCTCAGTGTGTCGGCGGGCGACCTCACCGTCGAGCTGACGGGCCGGGCACCGTCTGAGACGACGATCGACGTGAGCGCGGGCTCGGTCGATCTCACGGTTCCGGATGAGTCGTACTCGATCATCCAGGACGTCAGCGCCGGATCGCTCGACGCGAAGGTCGATCAGTCATCCGGCACCCGGAACACGATCGACGTCACACTTGCGGCAGGCAGTGTGACGATCCGTCCGGGCCGCTGATTCCGATCGAGGGCGAGGGCGCGCCGGTGCCCTCGCCCTCGATTGGGTATTTCGGGAAATCTCCGGTAAAGTTTCGGAGGTTGACGGGCCCATAGCTCAGGCGGTTAGAGCGCTTCACTGATAATGAAGAGGTCCCAGGTTCAAGTCCTGGTGGGCCCACTCCTCAACTAAATGAATACCCTCACGGGGCCTTAGCTCAGTTGGTAGAGCGCCTGCTTTGCAAGCAGGATGTCAGGAGTTCGAATCTCCTAGGCTCCACACTGTGTTGAGACAGTTCGAGAAGGCCCCGCCATGTGCGGGGCCTTCTCGTTTTCGCATGTCTCCACAGGTGTTAACAACCCTGTTAACAACTGCTCGCGCGGTGCCATCTGAGTGCACAGCTGTGGATGGACCTGTTAACAACGAGGGCGATGCGGCACCCGCCTCTCACTAGACCTCCTAGATATCAACCCCCCTCCGTATTCTCAGGTCGAGGGCGTAGCGTGCTGGCATGACCGACGGGAAGACGATGATCCAGACCGAGATCGTGTTCGATGGATCGAGCTACTTACTCGCCCAGGATCAGAACATCGATGATCTGCGAGAACGTATCGAGTCAGCCACGAAGACCGCCGGCACCTTCGTCGACATGGTCGTCGTCGGCAACCGGGCAGTCAGCGTGCTCATCACCCCGACGACGCAAGTGACGATCAGTGTGGCGACTGTGGCATATGACCCCCGCGATACCGGTGACGTCGACTTCCCGTACACCGGTTTCTACGACGAGCTCTGACTCCACGCGTCTGAGCGGGTGATCAGAGGTTCGGCCCGCGGATCATCCGCACCGGTCCTCTGGCGTCGTCGATGGACACCTTCTCGCCCTTCTGCGTCACGACGATCTCATCGCGCTCGGCGAGTGCAGCCGCGATTCGGCGGACATCCGACATGGTCGAGCGCCACGAGTCCCCGCCCACAGTCCGGGCGACGTCACTCGGACAGATCGAAGACTCGCCCCGCTTGCGGATGAGCGCGCGCATCGCGGCCGCGATCCTCTCGTCGAAGTCGTCGCCGGTGCGGTCCTCCCACCAGGGCGCCCCTCGTTCCCCGAGCGCGGTCTTCACGTCCTGCACCCGACGTCGTGCGTCCGGCTCCTGCGCCTTCACCGCGCGCCGCGCAGCCATCAGCTCGTTGACCAGCTCCTGGCGGAACGTCTCGGGGATCGAGGGGTCGGTCGCGCGCCAACGCCGGCCCTCGATGACGACGTGATGACCGTCGGGCGTGCGCTCCGGACCGCTCGCACCGCCGCCGTTCGCGCTGTCGTCCGAGGTCATGCAGCCAGTCAATCCGACCATGATCAGGTCGACCAGGGGCTTGACCGCACCTGGGTACCCCCGATCGGGAGGAGATCTGCGCTGCGGAGGACGAGTCGACGGACAAGCGCCCTCCCGTGTGCGGATCTCCTCCCGAACTGTTCTCGGTCAGGTCAGACGGCGCGCAGGTCGTGCGGGGCGACGTTGAGACGCTCGCACCCGTCGGCTGTCACGACGACGATGTCCTCGATGCGTGCACCCCATCGGCCCGCGAAGTAGATCCCGGGCTCGATGCTGAACGCCATGCCCTCGCGCAGCACGAGATCGTTGCCGGGCGCGATGTAGGGCTCTTCGTGTACCGAGACGCCGATGCCGTGACCCGTGCGGTGCAGAAAGGCCTCGCCGAGCCCCGCCTCGGCGAGTACGGACCGCGCCGCGGCATCGACAGCCTCGGCCGTCGCGCCGGGGCGCACGGCGTCGACAGCGGCCTGCTGAGCGCGGACGAGCACGGCGATGCGATCGGCGGCTTCACTGTCGGGTGTGCCGACCACGTAGGTGCGGGTGCTGTCGGAGTTGTAGCCGCTCGGCACGGCGCCGCCGATGTCGACGACGACGACGTCTCCGTCCTCGATCACGCGGTCGGACACCTCGTGGTGGGGATCCGCGCCGTTGGGTCCCGAGCCGACGATGACGAACTCGACGGTGCGGTGGCCCTCGGCCACGATGGCCTCGGCGATGTCGGCCGCCACCTCGCGCTCGGTGCGCCCCGTCCGCAGCCACTCGGGCACTCGACGATGCACGGCGTCGATCGCGGAGCCGGCACGCCGGAGCTCGGCGACCTCTTCTGCATCCTTGATCATGCGGCCCTCACGCAGCACCGGGGTGGCGAGCTCGACGCGCACGTCGATCCGATCGGAGAGCGGGATCACGTGCAACGCCGGCAGAGCGTCTGAAACTCCCACTCGCGTGACTGCGCCCAGGGCGGCGGCCACGAGGTCGTAGGGATTCTGTCCGTCGACCCAGTCGGAGACGGCGAGGCCGAGCTCACCCACCGCCGTGGTCCTGACCTTCGCCAACTCCATGCGCGGCACGATGACGGTGGGAGCGATGCCGGGTCCGAGCACGAGTGCGGTGAGGCGCTCGATCGTGTCTCCCTCGACGCCGACCAGATACTCCAGATCAGGGCCAGGACCCACCACTATCCCGTCGAGACCGGCGTCAGCGGCAAGCGCTGCTGCGCGTTCGAGTCGAGCGGCGTACACGGAGGCGGGGAACGGCAGTGTGCTCACGGCATCCACGCTACTGCGCCGGCCGTTCCCCGGGAACGACGACTCAGCTGACGGCGAGGCGGATGCGCTCGGTGAGAACCTTGCGGTTCGCGGCCGAGAGATCGAGCAGCGCGTATGCGGTCGGCCACATCGTGCCGTCGTCGAGGTTCGAGATCGGCTCGAAACCGAACGTGCCGTACCTGACCTTGAACTTGCTGGCCGGCTGGAAGAAGCAGAGCACCTTGCCGTCCTTGCCCCATGCGGGCATGCCGTAATAGGTCCGCGGCATGAGCTCGGGAGCGACCTCCGTCACGAGGTCGTGGAGAGCCTTCGACAGCTCTCGATCGTTGTCATCGGGAAGCTTCGCGATCGCCGCCTCGAGGTCTGCGACACCCTCGGCCCGCACCTCTTCCGGGGTCTTCTTGGCACGCGACCGAGACTTGCGCTTGTCGGCCGCGGCCTCCTTCATCGCCTCGCGCTCTTCGGCACTGAAGTTCTTCTCGTTGTCAGCCATGGCCGACTCCTTTCACTGTGTGATCTGCGATGAATCTCACACTACGGATGCAGCGCACTGCTGTGCTTCTTGATTCGTGATCGATGTCTCGGGGCCGAGCGTGACGAGCCGGACGCCTCTCGAGGCGAGGTTTCGTCCAGGATCGTCACGCGCGTACCCTGGCTGAACCCCGGCCACTATGGTGGACGCATGGATATGCGGGTCGCGGCATACGCGGTCGTCACCGATGACGACGGTCGCATACTTCTCGCGCGCTGGACCGAGGGTCGTCGAGTGGCATGGACGATGCCCGGCGGAGGGCTGGAACCGGGTGAGGCTCCCGAGGACGCCGTGCGGCGTGAGCTGCGCGAGGAGACCGGCTACACGGTCAAAGTCGGCGAGCTGCTGGGCATCCATTCGAGGGTCATCCCGGCGAGCCAGCGGGTGAACCAGTCGGATCAGCCTCTGCACACCCTGCGCATCGTCTACCGGGCGTCGGTGACGGGCGGGAAGCTGACATTCGAGGCCGATGGCTCGACCGACATGGCCGAGTGGTTCCCGCTCAAAGCTGTGAAGGAACTGCAGAGGGTCAAGCTGGTCGACATCGCCCTGCGGATGGCCGGCATCCTCTGACTCAGTCGCGGGCCTCTTCGGGCACCGAGATGTCGGCGACTGTGGCACCGTACGCGGCGATGAGGTCATCGGCGTCGACGAAGAGGCTGTAGCCGTGAGCGCCGGCACCCATGGCGATCCGCTGCCCGACGATCGACTCGTCGGCGAAGACCGGCCAGTCCGTGGTGCTGCCGATGGGCACGATTGTTCCGCGCTCGTAGCCGGTCGCCGCGAGGGCGAGATCAGGCTCGGGCAGGCGGAGCTTGTTCACTCCGACGACCGCACGCAGCTTCGGCCACGAGATCGACCTGCCGCCGGGAACCAGCGCGAAGAGATACGTGTCGTCCGACCGCTTGACGACGAGCGTCTTGACGATGCCGGAGGGCGGGATGCCGAGCAGCTCAGCCGCCTCGAAGAGACTGCGGGCGGCAGGACGCTCGCGGATCTCGATGTCGAGTCCGCGAGCCGCTGCGGCGTCCCTCACCCGGGCATGGAGATCCCCCGGCTCAGTGGCCGGGGGCTCCGATGTCGAGGTCACGCGTCAGGTGCGGAGAGCGGGTCGTCGGCGACCCAGAGCTCGTCGTCTGCGCGCAGTGCCTGCCACGCGGCGTAGAGAACGCCGGCCGCTGCGGCGACTCCGAGGATCAGGGCGATGACCGAACCGACGCTCGGGCCCTTCGGCTCGGGCTGAGTGGCCTTCCTGACCTTCTTCACGACGCCTTCGCGCTTGGCGTTCGCGACATCCCACGCGGTGAGCGCGGTGCCGACGACTCCGCCGACGATGGGGACGACCTTGTCGTCCACCACGTGGTGACCGAAGCGGACGCCGCGGTCGACGACCGGTGCGACGCGACGGTTGTAGGTGTCCTGGACGACAGGACCGACCTGCTCGCGACCGAAGTGGCCGAGCTGACGTCCGGCTTCACGCGCGACGTCGGCGGCGTGGCCGACGAGGACCTGCTGGTTCTCCCAGAGCTGGTTGGCGTCGTTCTGAAGACGACGCAGCTCCTTCTTCCGCTTGCGGCTGATGCTCACGATGCTCTCCTGTCGATTGGAGTACGGATTCCCCATCTTGCCACGCGACCGTGTATGGGGCGAGGGAATCGCCGAACCCTTGCGTCGGAGGCCGATGAGCGCTAGACGCGGGCCAACTCATGGGAAGCTCTGCGAGAATGGACCCATGGCTCACGCTTCTCATGTCGCAACCCTGCACACCAACCACGGTGACATCGTCATCAACCTCTTCGGCGACCACGCCCCGAAGACGGTCAAGAACTTCGTCGGCCTCGCCGACGGCACCCAGGAGTGGACGCACCCCGCCACCGGCAAGCCGGGCGAGGGTGCTCTCTACAAGGACGTCATCTTCCACCGCATCATCCCGAACTTCATGATCCAGGGCGGCGACCCGCTCGGACAGGGCGTCGGGGGCCCCGGATACAACTTCGACGACGAGATCAACATGGAGCTCAACTTCAACGAGCCCTACATCCTCGCCATGGCCAACGCCGGTCTGCGTCGCAACGCCATCACGGGCAAGGCCGAGGGCACCAACGGCTCGCAGTTCTTCATCACGACCGACCCCACCCCCTGGCTCCAGGGCAAGCACACGATCTTCGGCGAGGTCGCCGATGACGCCTCCAAGGCTGTCGTCGACGCGATCGCCGCTGTGCCGACGGCTGCGGGCGACCGTCCCATCGAGCCGGTCGTGCTGCAGTCGATCGACATCGTCGCGGCCTGACGCCGACGCTGGCCGATCCGGATGACGACGCCTGAGTTCGCGGACAACCGCGACAACTTCTGCTACCGGCATCCGGATCGGCAGAGCTTCGTGCTCTGTCAGCGGTGCCTCCGCACGATCTGCCCCGAATGCCAGACGCAGGCGGCTGTCGGGGTCATCTGCCCCGAGTGCATGGCCGCAGAGCGAAAGAACCGCACTCCCGCCCAGAAGCGCGCCGAGCGTCGCTGGGGCGGGCGGGGCACCGCGCTCTCCTCGCGCGGCAGCGGCAAGCCCGTCGTCACGTACTCGCTGCTGGCGATCACGTCGTTCATCGGGCTCCTTCAGCTCATCCCGGGAGTGGGCCAGGCGATCACGGGCCAGCTGCTCTTCGCGGCGGGCTATCTGTATCCGGATCTGTCGCTCATGCCGTTCGAACCGTGGCGGCTTCTCACCGCGGTGTTCGTGCATGGCGGTTTCCTGCATCTCGCGCTCAACATGCTCGCGCTGTGGATGCTGGGTCAGAGTCTCGAACCGATGCTCGGCCGAATCCGCTTCCTGTCGCTGTACCTGATCAGCGGGCTCGGTGGTTCCGTCGCCGTCGCATTGCTCGCGCCCGGAACCGCGACGGTGGGCGCCTCCGGCGCGATCTTCGGCCTGATGGCCGCCCTGCTGATCATCGGACGGCACATCGGCGCGAACGTGACCGGCATCCTCGTGATCCTCGGCATCAACTTCGTCGTCGGCTTCGTGTTCTCTCAGAACATCGCCTGGCAGGCGCACCTCGGCGGGGCGATCGTCGGTGCGCTCGTGGCGTTCATCCTCACGAGGACCCGACGGCGTGAGCAGCGGACGCTACAGATCGTGCTGCTCGTTGCCGTCGTCGTCGCGCTCGTCCTGATCGTCGCCCTGTTGGTACCGTTCCTGATCACGACGGTTTACTCCTGATCAGAAGTTGTTAACAGGGTTGTTAACCGATGTGAATAACATCTGTGTAATTCTCCCCATGTTGGGGATAACCTGTGGATAACTCAGAAGAAGGCCCCTCTCGCCAGCGCGAGAGGGGCCTTCTTCGATATCGGTGGGGCGGGCGTCAGCGCCAGCGTGTGGTCATCAGGAAGCCGATCAGGGCGATGCCCAGGCCGATCGCAAGGTTCCAGTTGTCGAGCCCCGGGATCGGGAACTGCATGCCCGAGATGTAGAACACGAGGATCCACACGAGACCGAGGAGCATGAAGCCGACCATCACCGGCTTGAACCACACGGCGTTGGGTGCGGCTTCGCCTTCGCTGCGCGGAGCTTCGGGTTCTTCGGTCTTGCGGTCGCGTGCCATTCCCACAGTGTACCCAAGAGTGTCATATCGCGCGGAAAACCAGGGCCGCAGGGCGTGAGTACAGGTCTGGCGGATAGCATGTCGCCATGACTGCATCCGTCGTCTCGGGGGAGCGACGTGCACACCGCCGCCGCCCCCGGTCGCGCGCGACCTTCACCAGCGTGCTCGGCGAGCTGCTGCTCACGGGTGGAGTGATCGTGCTTCTCTTCGTCGCGTGGCAGATGTGGATCGGCGACATCATCATCGCGGCCCAGAAGAACGAAGAGGGTGCGGCGGTCTCGCAGGAATGGGCGAACGCACCCACTCCCGAGCTCCCACCGGTCGTCGAGACCGACGACGGAGCGACAGTCTTCGAGCCCGTGATCCCCGCCGCTCCGGCCGACACCGAGCTTCTCGGCCAGATGCACGTGCCGCGCTTCGGTGCCGAGTACAACGTCGGCATCTACGGCGGTACGACGCGCGCGCGCACGCTCGACAAGCTCGGGATCGGCGTCTACACCGACTCGAAGATGCCCGGTGAGGTCGGCAACTTCGCGATGGCCGGCCACCGCACCACCTGGGGCAAGCCCTTCAACCAGCTCGACAAGCTCCAGGTCGGCGACGCGATCGTCGTCGAGACGCCTGACGGATGGTTCACGTACCGCTTCCGGACGCTGGAGTACGTCAAGCCCACGCAGACGGACGTGCTGCTCGATGTGCCGCAGATGCCCGGCGTCGCGACGGGGGAGAAGTACATCACGCTGACCGCCTGTTCGCCGCTGTACTCCCTCGCCGAGCGCATCGTCGCCTACGGCGTGTACGAGAGCTTCCAGCCCCGCGCCGAGGGTCCGCCCGCCGCGCTCACCGATCCACCGCCTCCGCCGGCCGCGCCGTCGATCTAGCCGAACGGAAAGAGACGACCCATGTACGCCGCACTCTGGCGCATCCTCCCCGGCCCGTGGTGGCTGAAGCTCTTCATCCTCCTCGTGCTCGTCGCAGCGGTGCTCTACGGGCTCTTCTGGTACGTCTTCCCCTGGGTGAGCCCGCTGATCACCCCGGGCGAGGTCGACCTCGAATGACCCGCGTGCTCGTCGTGGACAACCACGACAGCTTCGTGCACACGCTCGTGGGTTATCTGCGCGAGCTCGGTGCCGACGTCGCGCTGATCGAGGCGGATACCATCGATGCCGCTGAACTCGCGGTGATGCTGCCGGACTTCGACGCGCTGCTGCTCTCTCCCGGCCCGGGCACCCCTGACGATGCCGGCGTCTCCGTCGACGCCGTGCGGCTCGCCGCGAGGATCCGGATGCCGCTTCTCGGCGTCTGCCTGGGGCATCAGGTGATCGGCGCCGCGTTCGGCACCACCGTTTCAGAGGCGCCTGAGCTGATGCACGGCATGGTGTCGCCGGTCACGCACGACGGATCAGCGCTCTTCGCCGGCATCCCGTCGCCGTTCGACGCGGGCAGATATCACTCCCTCGCTCTTGCGGAGACCGACCTGCCAGCTGACGTGGCCGTCACAGCGCGCACCGCGAGCGGCACCGTCATGGCACTGGAGCACATCCGTCTGCCCATACTCGGGGTGCAGTTCCACCCCGAGAGCGTGCTGACCGAGGGCGGATACCGTCTGCTCGCCAACTGGCTCGAACTGTGCGGCGACGCACACGCCGTGGCACGCTCAGCGGCACTGCACCCGCTGTCGGGCCCCGACGCTCGTGTGGATCAGCCGGCGGCGACGCAGTAGCGCAGTTCGACCGTCGAGCCGATCGCCACGTCTCCCGGCGCGGCCGACATCGACGACACGGTGGGCGGTTCGGTCGGCGTGCAGTCGATCAGCTCGACCGGACTGGGCGTGAGGCCGATGCGTTCGAGCTCAGCCTGAGCCGCTTCCATCGTCCACCCGGTGACGTCGGTGAGGGTGACCCGGCCGCTCGCGACGACGAGATTCACGATGGTCTGCGGTGCGACCTCGGTGTCGGCCGCCTCGCTGGCCTCCATCACCGTCTCGGCCGCCAGCCCCTTGTCGTTGCGCTGGATGACCGTGCCCAGTTCGAGCCCTGCCGCCGCGAGTGCGTCCTTGGCGGCCGTCAGAGACAGGCCCTCGAGCATCGGGACGACGACCGTCTCCTTGCCGGAGGACACGTAGACCGTCACGGAATCGCCCTCGCTGACGGCAGTGCCGGACGCAGGGTCTGTGCGGGTCACGTTGCCCTCGACGATGTCGTTGCTGGACTCGAGCACCAGCTTCGAGGTGAGATCGAGCTTGCCGAGATCATCCTGGGCGCGCTCGGACGAGACATTGACGAGATCAGGCACCACGCGCGAGCTCGACGGCACGTCGTCCGGGCGCATGCTGAGCGTCCAGACCCAGAACAGCACCGAGGCGAGAAGAACGGCGAGCAGTGCCACACCCGCCCAGATCCACGCGACGGGCGGACCCGACTGCGTGCGAGCCATGGTGGTGTCGGTGCTCAGCTGGCGGAGCGACCGGGCGGTCTCCTGCGCGGCACGCGGATTCGGTCCGTACAGCTCGCTCGTGAGCGCGCCGAGCTCCTTGCGGCTCGGCGCGTGGCCGGAGACCGCCGAGTCGAGCGCAGCGCGGAAGTGCGCGGCATCCGGGTATCGCTGGTAGGGATCCTTGGCCAGCGCGCGCAGGACGATCGGGTCGAGCGCGCCGGGGGAGTCCTCGTTCACCTCGGTCGGAGGGACCGGAGTCTCGCTGACGTGCTGGTAGGCGACGGCCACAGGGGATTCGCCGCGGAACGGCTGACGGCCGGTGAGCAGTTCATAGAGCACGACGCCGGTCGAGTAGAGGTCGGCGCGTGCGTCGACCGGTTCGCCCTTGGCCTGCTCGGGTGAGAAGTATGCCGCGGTGCCGATGATCTGGGTGGTCTCGGCGACCGTCGATGATGAGTCGGACACGGCTCGGGCGATCCCGAAGTCCATGACCTTGACCTGGCCCTTGTCGGTCACCATCACGTTGCCCGGCTTGATGTCGCGGTGCACGACACCCGCACGATGCGAGTAGTCCAGCGCCTCGAGGATGCCGTCGACATAGCGCACGGCATCCTCGACGGGCACCGGGCCCTTGGCGATGATGTCCTTCAGCAGCGTGCCGCTGATCAGCTCCATGATGATGTACGGAGGCTCATCCGTGCTGCTGTCGGTCGTCGAGGGGTCGCCGGCGTCGTAGACGCGGACGATCGACGGGTGCGACATGCGAGAGGCGGACTGGGCCTCGAGACGGAATCGCGTGCGGAACGCGTTGTCGCGAGCCAGCTCGGGGTCGAGGATCTTGATCGCCACCGCACGACCGAGCGTCAGATCGTACCCGCGGTACACCTTCGCCATGCCGCCGTGCCCGATGAGCTCGTCGACGCGATAGCGACCCGCGAGAACGCGTGGCTCTGTCGACACGTAGTGACCCCCTGATACGACCTTGTGGATGCTCCAGCCTACGGCGGGAGCGGGTTATTCGCCTGAGTCTCCGCCGTCTGCGTCGCCTTCATCGGCGCCCGGCGCGGCGGGCAGGATGACGACGCCCGGCATGGCATCCGACTGCTCGGACGGCATGTCGCTGCCGCAGAAGACGCGGAACGTGGCGGTGATCGACTGTCCGGCCGTGCCGGGGACGATCTGCGTCGAGAGCACGCTGGGTCCGAAGCTGCGGATGGACTCGCCGGCGTTGCCGCCGGAGAACGTCGCGTTGGTGAGCGTCACCTCGAAGGCCGATCGCGCCGGGGTGCCCGAGGGGCACTCGAAGCTCGGCCAGTTGAGGGTCACGGGCTCGCCCTCGGTGGCGGTGCCGGCGATGGTCGGGGTGCCCGAGGGCTTGCCCACCTTCACCTGCTCCTTGAAGGTCGTCAGCGTGATGGCCGTGCCCTCGGGAACGTTCCCGCCGGGCTGCACGGACTCGACCGTGCCGACCTGGTTCGCGTTGGGGGCGATGGTGTTGCCCACCACGCACTCGGCCTGGAGTCCGGCGTTGGCGGCAGCGGTCTGCGCGGCATCGCACTGCATCCCCACGAGACCGAGAGCATCGACGTCCACGAGCTCGGGCTCGGGCGTCTCGGTCTCGGTCGGTGTCGGCTTCGGGGTCTGCGACACGGTCTCCGACTGGGTCGGCTCGGGATCGGGGTCGCCCTGATTCATCAGGGCGAACACGGTTCCACCGAGCACGATCACGAGCAGTGCGATGAGAGCGATCAGCGGCCACGTCCAGGGGCTGCGCTTCTTCTTCTTCTCGGCTTCCTCCTCGGCCTGCTCGCCGGTGGGCAGCTGGGCCGTCGTGGGGAGGATGCGCGTCGTGCCGTCGTCGCCCGATGCGGTGAGCAGCCGGGTGGCGTCGTCGGAGGCGACACCGCCGGTCGCGATGGCCGGCACCGCGATGGCAGCGGAGTTCAGGTCGCCTCGGCGCAGAGCCTGGGCGGCGCGTGCGACGGTCGCCGACGACGACGGGCGGTCGGCGGGCTTCTTGGCGATCATCGCCATGACGAGGTTCTGCACCGGGATCGGCACGGTCGGCGGCAGCGGCGGAGGCTGCTCGTTGATCTGCGCCATCGCGATCGCGACCTGCGACTCACCCGTGAAGGGCCGCTTGCCTGCGAGGCACTCGTAGGCGACGATGCCGAGCGAGTACGTGTCGGTCGCGGGTGACGCCGGGTGCCCCGACGCCTGCTCGGGCGAGAGGTACTGCACGGTGCCCATGACCTGACCGGTGGCCGTCAGCGGCACCTGGTCGGCGATGCGGGCGATGCCGAAGTCCGTGATCTTGACGCGGCCGTCAGGCGTGATCAGCAGGTTTCCCGGCTTGATGTCACGGTGCACGAGACCTGCCGCATGCGCGGCCTGCAGAGCGGATGCCGTCTGCGCGACGATGTCGAGGGTCTTGTCGGCGCTCAGGGCGCCGTCGCGCTCGAGCACGGTCGAGAGGGCCTCGCCGGGAACGAGCTCCATGACGAGGTAGGCGCTGCCGTTCTCCTCGCCGTAGTCGAAGACGCTCGCGATGCCCTCGTGGTTGACGAGTGCGGCATGGCGCGCCTCAGCGCGGAACCGCTCGAGGAACCCGGGGTCCCCCATGTACTCGTCCTTGAGGATCTTGATGGCCACGGTGCGACCGATGACGTGATCCGTCGCCTCCCACACCTCGCCCATGCCGCCGATCGCAATACGCGACTGCAGCTCGTAGCGACCACCGAACGACACACCCTGCGTCGGTCTCATCTGCCCAGCACCGCCTCTATGACCTTCTTTGCAATCGGAGCGGCGATGGTGTCGCCGGATCCTGACTGCCCTTGTCCACCGCCGTCTTCGACGAGGACCGCTACTGCCACCTCGGGGTCGTCCGCCGGCGCGAAACCGGTGAACCACAACGTGTACGGCTTGTTATCGTTCTCGGTCGTGCCGGTCTTCCCCGCCACATCGACCCCGTCTATTCTTGCACCCTGCGCAGCGCCGTTTGAGACGCTCGCGACCATCGACGCCGTGATCTGATCGGCGATCGTCGCATCGGTCGTCTGACCGAACTGGGTGTCGTCGTACGAACGGATGACCGAGAGGTCGTTGCCGATCACCGTGTCGACCAGACGGGGGTTCATCACGACGCCGTCGTTCGCGATGCCGGCCGCCACCATCGCGATCTGCAGCGGCGTCGCGGTGACCTGTCCCTGGCCGAACCCGGTGAGGGCGGTCTGAGCGTCGTCGAGGGCACGCGGGTAGCTCGACGGAGTCGATTCGAGCGGCGTCGAGAAGCTCCGGTTGAACCCGAACTTCTCCGCCATCTCGCGGATCGCGTCATCGCCGAGCTCGACGGCGAGCTCCGCCATCGGGATGTTGCAGCTCAGGCGGATGGCTTCGGAGATCGTCACGGTGTCTCCGCTGCCGCACGTGCCGCCCCAGGCGTTCGCGACCGTGTTCGTCGAGCCGGGCAGCTGGTAGCGGGCCGGGTTCGGGAGCGTCGAGTCGGGCGTCCAGTTGCCCGACGCATAGGCCGCGGCCGCCACGACGAGCTTGAACGTCGAGCCGGGAGGGTTGAGGTCGCCGGCGATCGCCCGGTTCGAGAGGGGCTTCGTGGGGTCTTCGTCGAGCTGGTCGTAGGTCGCGTTCGCGGCATCCGCGTCGTGCGTCGCGAGCTGGTTGGTGTCGAACCCGGGGGTCGACACCAGTGCGAGGATGCGCCCGGTCTTCGGCTCGATCGCGACGACCGCGCCGTTGAGGCCCTGCAGAGCGTCGTATGCGGCGCGCTGCGCGGCCGTGTCGAGAGTCAGCTCGACGCTGAATCCGCTCTGCGGCTGACCCGAGAGGATCCGCTCGATCTCGGCGAAGAAGGCGCTCGATCCCGTTCCCGACAGGTCGGCGTTCATCGCCCGCTCGATGCCGGTCGCCGACTGCAGCGCCGGGTTGAAGTACCCGGTGACAGGGGCCCACATCGCGGCATCCGTGTAGACGCGCTGGAACTGGTAGCGGTCATCCGAGGGGGTCGAGGAGGCGATCGCGACGTCGTCGACGATGATCGACCCGCGCTGGATCTCGTAGCTGTCGAGGAGCGTGCGCCTGTTGTTCGGGTTCTGCCCGAGGGCGTCGGCCTCGACGACCTGGATCCAGCTGGTCGCGGCGAACAGCGACAGGAACATGAACAGCATCACGATGCTGAGACGGCGGAGTTCTTTGGTCATGTCAGCCGATCACCGCCCGGGGTTGGCTGCGGACGCCGTCGGAGATGCGCAGCAGGATGGCCACGATCAGCCAGTTGGCGATGAGCGAGGATCCACCGGCGGCGAGGAACGGCGTGGTCAGACCGGTCAGCGGGATGACCCTCGTCACGCCGCCGACCATGATGAACACCTGCAGCGCGATGGTGAACGAGAGGCCGATGGCGAGCAGCTTGCCGAAGTCGTCCTGACCCGCCAGTCCGATGCGCACGCCACGGCTCACGAAGACCATGTAGAGGCAGAGGATCGCGAACAGCCCGATCAGGCCGATCTCCTCGCCGAGGCTCGTGATGATGTAGTCGCTGTGGGCGAGGGGCGTGACGTCGGGGCGTCCCTGACCCCAGCCCGTGCCGAGAAGGCCGCCGTGCGCCAGCCCGAACAGGCCCTGCATGGGCTGGAAGCCGGCGCCGTCGGGGTCGACCTTCTCGGGGTCGAAGAGGAACAGCCAGTTGACGAAGCGGCCCTGCACGTAGCTGAGGATCTGTGTCGCCACCGCGACACCCGCAGCCACGAGGGCGAGGCCGATGAGCACCCAGCTGGTCTTGCCGGTCGCGACGTAGAGCATTGCGACGAACATGCCGAAGATCAGGGTTCCGGTTCCGAGGTCGCGCTGGATGACGATGATGCCGAGCGAGATCGCCCACACCACCAGAACCGGTCCGAGTTCGCGCATGCGCGGCCACATGATGCCGAGGAACTTCGTGCCGACAGACGTCAGGCTCTCCCGCGTGCGCACGAGATAGCCCGCGAAGAAGATCGCGAGGCAGATCTTGGCGAGCTCGCCGGGCTGGAAGGCGAACATGCCGCCGAGCGACACCCAGACCTGGGCGTTCGCATCGGGGATGCGCAGGCCCGGGACGAAGGGGAGCAGCAGGAGCAGGATGCCGGAGAGGCCGAAGATGTAGGTGTAGCGGAACAGCACCCGGTAGTTGCGCAGCAGGATCACGCACGCGATCGCCCCGGCGAGAGAGATGCCCGTCCACGCGAGCTGCTTCGTCGAGTAGGCGTCCCACCCCGTGAGGGACTTCGCGATGTCGATGCGATAGATCATCGCGATGCCGAGGCCGGTCAGCAGCGTGGCGATCGGCAGCAGGAACGGGTCGGCGGCCGACGCGACGGCACGCAGCACGAAGTGCACGGCGAAGGCCAGAACGGCGAGGCCACCGCCGATCGCCAGGATCATGGGGTCGATCAGACCCAGAGCACCGAGCTGCACGAGCGTGAGAGCGCCGCCACTGAGAGCGACGGCGAAGAGCAGCAGCCAGAACTCGCGGTTGCGCTGCGTCTGCGGCATCCGCATTCTCTTGAGGGCCTTGATGACGCTGGTGTCGGCCGTGACGTCGGTGGTCATCCTGCGTCCTCCGTCGGCGTCGCGGTGGGCAGGGGAGTGGGCAGCGGGGTCTCGCCGATCACGCGGTCGGCGCCGGCCTGGAGTCGCGCGACGATGGCCTCGGCATCCGAGAACGACCGCGCCGTGATCGTGCGCTCCACGGAATCACGCTGGTACGGCGGGAGGTTGGCGAGGAGGATGTCGGTGTCGCGGAGCGGCGTCGACAGGGTGATCGGGCCGATGTTCTGCTGCACGCCCTGGTAGATCACGACACTGTCGTCGTCGGCGCCGACGAAGTAGCGCGTCTGCGTCCAGCTGTAGGCGGCGAAGGCGGCGAACACGAGCATCGCGACGACCACCAGCATCCCGGCGATCCATCCGAGACGGCGGCGCTTGGCGCGTCGACGGTCCTCTTCGATGAGCTCCTCGAGGTATTCGGGGGCCGGCTCGAAGTGGCTGGGCTCGTTCGCGGCCTGGCGTACCGGGTGCAGCCAGTTGCCGCGGGGCGCGCGCACCGGAGGAACGGTCACGTTGGCGGGGTTCGATGCCGAGCCGACGATCGTCGCCGTGCCGGAATGCATCGCGTGCTGACCGCCGACCTCGACGAGGACGATGGTCACGTTGTCGGGGGCTCCGCCGTCGAGCGCCTGCTTGAGCAGGTTGTCGGCCGTGCGGCCAGGCGCCATGCCCATGCGCATCGCCTTGAGGATGTGCGCCTCGTCGACGACGCCCGAGAGGCCGTCGGAGCACAGCAGCCAGCGGTCGCCCGGCTGGGTGTGCATCACGAACATGTCGAGCTCGGGATCGGCGTCCATGTCGCTCAGCACGCGCATGAGCACCGAGCGACGCGGGTGGTATCGCGCCTCTTCGGGCGTGATGCGGCCCGAGTCGACGAGTCGCTGCACGAAGGTGTGGTCGGCCGTGATCTGCGTCACCGCGTCGTCGCGGTAGAGGTAGATGCGCGAGTCGCCGATGTGGCCGATGACCGCGTAGTCGTCGACCATGATGACGGCGCTGAGCGTGGTGCCGAGGCCGGCGAGCTCGGGACGGTCCTTGGCGGCGCGGATCAGATCGCCGGCCGCGGTGGTCGCGGCGGCCTGCAGTGAGGCCTGTGCGTCGTCGACCGACGAGTACGGCTGGTCGAGCGGCTCCATCCGGTGGATCGCGATGCTCGAGGCGACGTCACCGCCGGCGTGACCGCCCATGCCGTCGGCGACGACGAAGAGATTCGCCCCGGAGTACCCGGAATCCTGGTTGTTGGAGCGGACCTTCCCGGTGTGGGAGATCGCGGCGCTCGAGCCTTCGAAGACCATGCCGGGGTCAGGCTCGCAGCTCGAAGGTCGTGGCGCCCACCTTGATGGGGGTGCCGAGGGCGAGGGCGACGGGACCGCCGGTCACGCGCTGGCCGGCGACGAAGGTGCCGTTGGTCGAGTCGAGGTCCTGGATGGCCCAGCTGTCGCCGCGGAGCATCAGACGTGCGTGGTGACTGGACGTGTAGTCGTCGCGGATCACGAGGGCGGATTCGCTGGAGCGTCCGATCGTCAACGTCTCGTTGCCGAGGGGGAGCTCGAGCCCCGCCTTCGGACCGGAGGTGATGACGAGCCGCTTGGCCGTCGCGACCGTGGCGGGACCGGTGCTGGGCTTCGACGACGCGGGGCGCGAGGCCGGGGCGGATGCGGGCGACTGCGTCGGAGCGGGAGTCGCCGCGGCGACCTCGGCCGGGAGCTTGCGGACCTTCATGCCGAACAGATCGGCGCGCAGCGAGTAGACCACGCCGAACACGAAGAACCACAGCAGCAGCAGGAAGCCCACGCGCAGCAGCAGCAGGACGAGTTCACTGGGTGTGCTCACGAGATGGCCCCGAACGCGCGGGTCGCGTCGTCGTCGCGCGGCCGGGGCGGGCGCGACGGGGTGGCGACGGGAACGATGCGGAACACCAGGTCGGTGCGTCCGATGGTCAGGGTGGTGTCGGAGGGAAGGGCGGCTTCGCGCACCTTCTGGCCGTCGACCTTGGTGCCATTCGTCGAGCCGAGATCGCGCATCATGGCGCGCTCTCCGTCCCAGAGGACCTCGACGTGCTTGCGGCTGGATCCGGCGTCGGCGATCGTGATGTCGGCATCCGTTCCGCGGCCGATGACGGTGCGTGCGCGGGTGAGCGAGTGGCGACGCCCGTCGACGTCGATCACGGCCTGCCACTCGACGCGCCCCTCGACGGTTCCTGAGTTGACGTTGACCGTGCCGGTCGCGATCTTGTCGTCACCGTCAAGCGAGATCGAGAGCGGGCCGGAGAAGCTGTAACCCTGCGACTTCGCGTGCTTGGTGAGAAGCGCGTGCAGTTCGTCGGTGAGGGCTCCGCCGAGCGCCTGCATGCGCTCGGCGTCGTCGGTGCTGAGGCGCACGACGAAGTTATTGGGCGCGATGATGCGGTCCCTGCTCACCACAGCCGCTTTGGTGTCCGCTTCGCGCCGAAGGGCGGAAGCGATCTCCACGGGCTGGATGCCGCTGCGGAAGGTCTTCGCGAAGGCGCTGTTCACAGCGCGCTCGAGACCCTTCTCAAAGCTGTCAAGTAGTCCCACTGGGCTCCTCTGGCATGCCGACCGGTAGGCACATCGTAGCGAGGTGTGCTGGGTGAACGCCCTCGCGAGGCGGGAAAACGCCGAGATTCCGGGGGAGTGGGGGAGTGGGATGCGCCGGATGCAGGAGCTCGGCACGTCTGCAGGACCGAAGAACATCCTCTCGTCCGGCATCCGTGCCCGACTCCTGCAGACCGCGGCGGCGCCGGTTTCATCGATGGGCGAAACGCGTGATATCTTTGGGAAGTTGAGTTCTTCGGAGCCCGACATACTCGCGCGAGTGGCGGAATGGTAGACGCGCTGGCTTCAGGTGCCAGTGTCCTTATGGACGTGGGGGTTCAAGTCCCCCCTCGCGCACAGCGAGCAGTGAATGAGAGACAGGCCCGGTTCCTTTCGAGGAAGCCGGGCCTTTCTCATGCATCGGCAGAGGTGTCGGCGGGGCCTCAGCCTCGGATCGTCCGCCGAGCGGCTTCGAAGCGCACCCAGTCGTGGTCGGATGCCGGCGTCAGCTCCCACTCCTCGACGGGGCCGCTCTCCCATGCCGTCGCTGCCACTGCACCACCGGCATCGGTGAGATCCGTCACCACGGCGGCATCGAGCCGGCCTCCGGCGAGCAGCTTGTCCTGCGACGCCTTCTTCACCCGACCCCACCACTCAGCCTCAGGTGTCGCGGTGAGCACCTCGCCCTTCTTCAGGACGGCGGCGACGGCGTCGGTGCCACTGTCGGCGGAGTCGTCGACGACGAGAACGGGCGGGCGCTTCACGCCCAACGCCGCCATCACGGCTTCGCCGAGGGAGTCGTAGGCGCCGGTGCTCGCACGCCGGCCGTCGAGGGTGTGCTCGATGTGGAAGCTCATGGATGAAGGCTACTCACGGTGTGCGGCCGACGCGCCGAAACTCCTCACTTATTTTGAATGACTAAAAATAAGATACGGTGGGGAGACGACGTGGTGCCGGGGTTGCAGCCCCGGCACCACTGTCCGTGATACACCACCATCCCTGACTGAGGAGGCTCGCATGAGTCACGAACACGCCCCAGAGTACCCACGCCAGACGCCCTCCATGGAGAAGTCCCTCGGACGGGAGGGGCGCGAGCGCATCATCCGCCAGGCGCTCGAGCGCATCGACGGGGCGCCCGCGCCGACGGTCGACATGATGCAGGCGGCGATGGGGACGGAGTCACAGATCCGCCTCGTGCACGATGTCATCCGCGCCTACCTCGACGAGCACCGGTTCACCGACACGAAGGACTGGGCTCAGAGCCTTCGCGAACGATCGTCGCGCAGCGATCAGAAGGCGGAGGCGGTCTGAGATGCGAATCGACTCGATCATGCCTCTCTCCCTGTCTGCTTTCGCACAGCACGAGGCCGTCCAGCGCATCACACCCGCCGACCTGCTCGCCACTCCTCCTCGACTGACCGACTCGGGTCATTTCGTCGGGCGGGTGGACTCGGGTGGTCTCGGCAGCCCGCGCTACTTCGTCGGGGAGTACCGCGACGGGGCGATGCCGAGCGCGCTCGTGCTCGAGTACGGCGCCGCGTCCGCCGGCGACGGGCGAGCGACCCGGGTGTGGAGCCTGGCCGACCGGCGGGGCACCACGCCCGACTACCGCCTCATCCACGACGACTCCTCCCGGGGGTATGTCACGGTGTGAGCGACCGGGCTCACAGCACCCTCGCAGGACTCGCCGCCTCCACGTGTTGGCGCTCAGGCCCCACTCGTGATGGTGTGAGCAGGTGAGATCGCCAGCTTCCCCCCACAGCGACGACCAGAACGACGTCATGTCAGGCTCCGAACCCGCGTCTCGACCACGTCGTCGGCGCGGTCGAGTGATCGGCTGGATCAGCGTCGCCGTCGTGGCCGCCCTTGTCGCCGTGGGCGCCATCGCCTACGGGCAGCTGCAGGGCAACGTCACCACGGCGCCCATCCGCTCGGACGACGGTGAGAGCGAGCCCGAGCTCGCGACGGGCGATCTGAACATCCTGCTGCTCGGGTCCGATTCCCGGGCGCTCGAGTCCGAGGGCTTCGGCGAAGACGACGGCACCGAGCGCAGCGACGCGATGGTGATCGCTCACATCTCGAGTGACAACACCCGCATCGACGCCGTGCAGCTTCCGCGCGACACCGTCGGCGACCTGCCGGCGTGCGACGACAACGGGCGCGGGTCGTATGGCGGCGGCTGGGGCATGCTGAACTCGGCACTGCAGTATGGCCCGGCCTGCTCCGTCGCGGCGGTCGAGCAGCTGACCGGTCTCGCGATAGACCACTTCGTGCAGATGGACTTCGAGGGATTCATCGGCATGGTCGACGCGATGGGCGGCATCGATGTGTGCCTGCCGGAGCCGCTGCAGGACGGGCACGCACGCCTCGACCTGCCCGCCGGCCCCCAGTCGATCAACGGCGACCAGGCGCTCGCACTCGCTCGCACGCGCCATGCGCTCGCCCAGGAGAGCGACATCGCCCGCCTCGGGCACCAGCAGATGGTGCTCTCGGCGATCGTGCAGAAGGCCACCAAGTCCGCCGTGCTCGTGCGCCCCGACCGGCTCTACGCGTTCCTCGATGCCGTGACCTCGTCGATGACCGTCGACCCCGGTCTCGGAGCCCTGACCGATCTCGCCGGCCTCGCCGCGCGGGTCGCGAATGTTCCGCTCAGCAGCGTCACATTCCTCACCATGCCGACGACCGAGGCCCCGGAGGACCCCAATCGCGTCGTGCCGACCGCGGACGCCGACGTCATCTTCCGGGCGCTGATCGACGACGTGCCGATCGTGCTCACCACCGACGAGGTGCAGCCCGAGGCGCCGGTGCGCACCGCGCCCGTGCAGATCCTCAACGGTGCCGGTGTCAGCGGTCTGGCGTCCCGCGTCTCCGATGACGCGACGGGCTACGGATACACCGTAGCCGGCATCGCCAATGCCGACCCGGTCGACCTCACGACCATCACGGCCGCAGACACCCCTGACGCCCAGCAGACGGCGCAGGCGCTCGCCGCAGAGCTCGGCATCCAGGTCGTCGTCCAGGTCGGAGACGTCGACGGCGTGCAGCTGCTGCTCGGCGCCGACTACGAAGCGCTCACCTCGCAGCCCCGCGCCACCCCGGTGCCACCGCGGCCGGTGGATGCGGTGAACCGCAGCGCCGACACCGACCTCTGCGCCGCCTGAGGCGCGCCCCGGGGCCGCACTCGATGCGACGCGGAAAGAGGCATCGACCGATATATCGAACCACCATTCGGTTGCCTCATCTCGGTAGGGTGGGCTGCACTCGCCCCTATCCCCAGGACGAAGTGGAGCTTCATGAGACAGCGCACGTTCGTCCGAGCCGCCTTCGTGGCTGTGCTCCTCGTCGTGGCGGGAGCGCTCGTCGCCCCGATGGCGGCCACTGCAGCGGGCGAGGCGACACTGTCGCTGTTCAAGCGGATCGAGAACCTCGACAGCGGATCGAGCGTCGGTGATCGATCCCTGTGGGATGTGCAGGCCGTCAACGTCGACACCGGCGAGACGTTCCGCGGGCAGGGGCTCAACGGCATCCAGAGCATGAAGATCCCGCCGGGAACGTACGAGATCTCCGAGATCGTGCGGGAGGACACCCCCGGCGGCTACCGCTTCGTCGAGTGGGAGTGCGGCGGCAGTGTGACGAATGAGCCGGTGCGCACCATCACCCTCACAGCAGACCAGCAGCTCACCTGCACCGTCGAGAACGAGGCGATCGAACCGACACTGACCCTGATCAAAGAGGTCGTCGGCGGCAGCGCGGATCCGTCACTGTGGACGCTGCAGGCGCAGGGGCCGATGAACATTCGAGGCCCCGGGAACTCGGATGCCGTGACAGCGCAGCGGGTGCGCATCGGCCAGTACCAGCTGAGTGAGAGCGGGGGACCGTCCGGATACACCGCGAGCGACTGGACGTGCACCGCGACGACGCTCGCCGGCACGTCCACCCCTCTGCCCGTCGACGCATCGGGACGGATCGACATCGACCTCGACCAATCAGTGACCTGCACCATCCGCAACACGGGATCGGTGCCGCGGCTCACGCTGGTCAAGGAGGTCGACGGACCCGCCGGAGTGCCCCTCGACGAGCCCACCGAATGGACTCTGTCAGCTGCCGGGCCCACCCCGCATTCGGGTGTGACCGGGTCAGCGGACGTGAGTCACGTCGCTGTGGAACCGGGAACGTACACGCTGTCTGAATCCGGTCCGGGTGGATACACGGCGGGCGAGTGGGAGTGCGTCGACCTCGCGACCGAGCCCGCCACTCCGTTGGCCGTCTCGGCGGGTCAGCTCACGATCGAGGGTGACGAGGACGTGCGCTGCACGATCGTGAACGCGTTCGAGGGCGGGTGGCTGACGCTGGTCAAGACCGTCGACGGACCGCAGCCTCCTCAGGCCTGGACACTCTCGGCGGACGACGGGGCGGAGCGCATCGAGGGCGTCGTCGGCACCGCATCCGTCACGAACGAGCCGGTCGGTGCGGGAACCTACGATCTCTCCGAAGCGGGCCCCACCGAGGGGTACACGACCGCGGGATGGCAGTGCACCAACTCCACGGAATTCGTCGACGAGGTCACGATCGCCGAGGGCGACGAGGTCACCTGCACGATCGAGAACGTCTCGCAGACCTCGCACCTCACGCTGGTGAAGGATGTCGTGAACACCGGCGGGGGAACGCTCGGTCCGGGTGACTGGACGCTGAGCGCAGCGGGGGCGGTGGACTCGGTGTCGGGTGCGAGCGGCACGCCCGCTGTCAGCTATGCGGCGGTCGACCCGGGCACCTACGAGCTCGGCGAGTCCAGCACCGCGGTCGACGCAGGGCTCTATGTGCCGAGCGAGTGGGCGTGCGTCGATGAGGAGACCGGTGGCCCAGCGGTCATGCCCACGGCGACGTCCGTCACGATCGACGGAAGCGAAGACTCGGTCGTCTGCACGATCACGAACACCTGGACGCAGTCGACCATCACCCTGCAGAAGCGTGTGAGCGCCGCGTTCGGAACGCCGCCTCTGCCGAGCGAATGGGTGCTGCAAGCATCATCCGGCGCGACGACGGTCGCGGGTCAGGCAGGGTCGCCGAGCGTCACCCGCATCCCGATCACCGCCGATCAGACCTGGTCGCTGTCAGAGGTGTCGGGTCCTGACGGCTTCGAGCAGCTCGGCTGGTCGTGCTTCGGTGCGACCGCTCGCGACGGCCAGGTCACCATCCCCGGGGGTCGTGACGTGGTCTGCGAAGTGCTGAACAACGCCATCACTCCCCAGATAACGCTCGTGAAGGAGATCGACGACACGGCTGGCGGAACGGCCTCGGTGAGGGACTTCGTGCTGAAGACGCGTGGACCCGGCAACGCGGCCTTCGCCGGCGAGAGCGGCACGGATGCGGTGACCGGCCTCTTCACCCCGCCGGGTGAGTACGTGTTCAGCGAGGACGGTCCGGCGGGATACGACGTCTCGTGGTCCTGTGTCGGAGCCGATTTTGAGGAGTCGACCGAGAAGGCGATCCTCGGCTACGGCGACGAGGCCGTCTGCACGGCCCTCAACGTCGCAATCGCCCCGTCGCTGAGTCTCGTGAAGAGGGTCGAAGGTGGTGACGCCGATCCCGAGCTCTGGACTGTGCGCGCCGACGGACCCGCCGACCTCGAGGGACTCGGGTCGGTCGATCGCACCGAGGTGTCCACCGGCGTCTACGCTCTCTCCGAAGCATCGGACGACGGCGCGGCGAGCGACTACTCGGCGGGTGAGTGGGTGTGCGAGGGCGAAGGGTTCCCCGGGGTGGGCGGCGTCCGGCAGACCGGCGACGGCACTGCGGAGCTGACCCTGCCTCTCGCGGTCGACGTCACGTGCACGATCGTCAACGTCTTCGACGAGTCGCCGACTCCTACCCCTACGCCTACTCCTACGCCGACTCCTACGCCTACGCCTACGCCTACGCCTACGCCTACGCCTACGCCTACGCCTACGCCTACGCCTACTCCGACCCCGACTCCGACGCCTACGCCGACCCCGACCCCGACGCCTACGCCGACTCCGACCCCGACTCCTACGCCGACCCCGACTCCTGACCCGACCGCGTCCCCTGACCCGACCGAGTCTCCTGACCCGACCGAGTCTCCTGACCCGACCGAGTCCCCTGACCCGACCGAGCCTCCTGGGCCGGTGGATCCGACGCCACCCGACCAGGGAGGATCCGGTGGTGGACTTCCGGGCACGGGCGGTGACGGGACGCTCGCATTGGCAGTGGGCGGTGCTGCGCTGCTCGTGGTCGCGGGTGGCATCGCGCTCATGGTGGTGTCGCGTCGCCGGGCAGCAGGCCGGGAGAGCGACGAGCACGACCTGCTCAGCGACTAGTCGTGACTAGTCGTGCGCGGTGTACGACGGGTCCGCGACCGCTGCCAGTCGTCGAAGTTCGTCGACATGCGACCGGAACGCCCGGCGTCCTGCCGGAGTGAGTGAGAGGAGAGTGCGCTGACGCCCGTTCCGCGTGATCTTCACGATGTGGAGGTAGCCGACCTGCTCGAGTGCCTTCGCGTGCTTCGACAGCACGGAGTCGGACACGTTCAGCCGGTCGCGGAGGAAGGAGAACTCCGCGTCATCGACGGGCGCGAGCAAGCCACACAGCTCCAGGCGCGCGACGGCGTGGATCGCAGGATCGAGTCCACTCATGACGCGGCTTTCATCCGCATCTGTCGGCGCCAGACGTGCATCCAGAGGAAGCCGAGGGCGCTGACGGCGATGCACGCGATCGCGCCCGCGGCGACGTTCATCCACAGTTCTGCCGCAAGGTACGACCACATCGCGGTCGCGGCGAGCACCACCAGCATCAGGGAAGTGACCCACAACGTCGCGCCACCCGTGTAGCCCGACACCCACCAGCCGTGAGTGCGGCGCCACCAGGCGATGAAGAGGGGGAGGGCGAGGACGAAAGCGAGTGCGACCACCATCGCCCAGGGCTGCGGGAATCCCTGCGACGCGATGAAGACTCCAGCGCCGGCACCCAGCGCCACGTGATACCAGCCCTCGCCCCGGGGTGCGTCGGCGTATGACGTGGCGACGGCGTCGAGACGAGCCAGTGCATCGGCGTGGGACTCGGTCGGTTCGTTTTCCATAGTGGAAACTTAGCGTTCGCTTTCCATATTGGCAAGTGGGCCGGGGCACCGAACAGGACCGGCAGACTGGAGAGGACTTCCTTCCTCTTCGTCAGGAGACGCAATGCCGGAACAGCCTCGCCGAACCCCCAGCCAAGCCGTGCTCAACGTGCAGCAGGTCGAGCAGGTCAGCCCCGACCTCGTGCGCATCACGGCCGGAGGCGACGGGTACGAGGCCTTCACCGACAACGTCTACACCGACAAGTACGTCAAGATCCTGTTCGCCGAGCCTCGCCACGGGCTCACCCCTCCCTACGATCTCGCTCAGCTGCGGGAGCACAGCCCCGAGAAGCTGCCCACTCCGCGCACATACACGGTGCGAGCAGCGGATGCCGAGCGTCAGCGTCTCGTCATCGACTTCGTCGTGCATGGCGATGAGGGTGTCGCCGGTCCGTGGGCTCGACGTGCACAGGTCGGGGACACGCTGGTCGTCAGCGGCGCGGGCGGCGGCTACCTGCCCGAGCCCGGAGCGCCGTGGCATCTGCTCATCGGCGACCACACCGCGCTCCCGGCGATCTCGTCAGCCGTCGAGGCGATGGACTCGGATGCCGTCGGGCACGTCATCCTCACCGTCGCCGACCCCGCCGATCGCATCCTTCCCGATGCTCCGTCGGGAGTGACAGTGCGATGGACTGAGTCCGATGACGAGCTGCTGGCCGTCCTCGCGGAGCTGGCCTGGTCGGACGGGCACCCCGGTGTGTTCGCGCACGGGGAGCGCGGAACCATCAAGGCCGTTCGGGCCCTGCTGAAGCAGCGCGAGGTGCCGAGAGAGTCGTTGTCGATCTCCGCCTACTGGGCGAGAGGCCGCGCGGAAGACCAGTTCCAGGCCGAGAAGCGGGAGCCCATCGGTCAGATCGAGTAGGCGCCGAAGCGCGGTCAGAAGCCCTCGGGATCCCGCGGCGTGTAGGCACCCTCCAGCTCGGCGAGCTCGGCGGCCTCGAGTCGGATGCTGACGGCTGCGACCGCATCGTCGATGTGAACGGCCTTGGTCGCGCCGACGATCGGGGCGGTCACCGCCGACTGCTGCGCGACCCACGCGAGTGCGATCTGCGCCCGGGAGACGCCGCGTCCCTCGGCGACGCGAGCCACCGCATCCACGATCGCCCGATTCGACTCCTCTTCGCGGCGGTAGAGCGTCGCGCCGAAGGCATCGGTCGCCGTGCGCGTGGTCGCCTCGTTCCAGTCCCGCGTGAGCCTGCCGCGCGCCAGCGGCGACCAGGGCAGCACGCCGACGCCCGAGTCGAGGCAGAACGGATGCATCTCCCGCTCCTCCTCGCGCTGCAGCAGGTTGTACTGATCCTGCATCGAGACGAAGCGCGTCCAGCCGTTCTGCGCAGCGACACCCTGGGCCTTGGCGAACTGCCACGCCCACATCGATGATGCGCCGATGTAGCGAGCCTTGCCCGAGCGGACGACGTCGTGCAGCGCCTCCATGGTCTCTTCGATCGGCGTCTCGGGGTCCCACCGGTGGATCTGGTAAAGATCGACATACTCGGTGCCGAGGCGCGTCAAGCTCGCGTCGATGCCCGACAGGATGTGCCCGCGGCTGAGTCCGGCCTGATTCGCGCCCGGGCCCATGCGCCCGTGCACCTTCGTCGCGAGCACGATCTCGTCGCGGCGCGCGAAGTCCTTGAGTGCACGGCCGACGAATTCCTCGCTCGTGCCGTCGGAGTACACGTCGGCGGTGTCGAACGTCGTGATTCCTGCCTCGAGAGCCTGCGCGATCAGCGGGCGGCTCGCTTCCTCATCGAGCGACCATCCGTGTGCGCCGCGGTCCGGTGCGCCGAAGCTCATGCATCCGAGCACCACCTTCGAGATCTTCACTCCGGAACGGCCGAGCCTGACGCTGTCTGCTGTGTCGAGCATCCGAGATCTCCCTCGAGTCGTGGTCTGCGATCGATGCTCTCACGGTCACGCGCGGTGCGGGGTCGTCGGTCACAGGAAGACGCGGAGGTAGTCGCCGATCTTCTCGCCGCTGTCTTCGGGGACGACCTCGACGCTGAGTCGGGCGCGCACGCCGGCGGTCTCGACCTCGATCGGCATCGCCCCGCATCCCATGACCGGCCCGTTCTCGACGCCGTCGATCACCAGGCAGACCCTTCCGAGCCCGCTCTCGTCACTCGCCTCGACGGCGTAGAAAGTGTGCCCTTCGGAGTCCTCGCCGAGCAGGCGCGCCGTGTCGGGGACCACCGTCGCGATCTGGTCGGACGTGACCGAATCAGGCAGGCGGGCGGATTCGCCGCTGGCGAGAAGGTCGACCGTCGGAGCGTTGACGCAGCCGGCCAGAAGCGCGACCGCCCCGAGCGCGAGAGCCGCGCTCACCAGTGGACGGAGGCGCGAGCGGTTCATGACCACACCATAGGGGCGACCGGGTGTCGACACAATCGAGCAGCCCGCCGAATCGGCTCGGCCTGTGACGTCACCCGTCGGGATCGGGGTGGGAATGATCCTCGCCCTCCGCCGGGCTGTCAACCGCCCTGCGCTCGCCGCGGATCGGACGCATCATGAGAGTTCGGACACCAACCCTGGAGGGCATCATGTCGAACATCGACGCTTTCGCGAACAGCTTCCCGCCGGACATGCCCGGCATCCCCCGAGTCGACGACTTCTCGGACGGCACCTTCCCCACCGATACCGACCAGCCCGAGACCCAGGGCGACGACCCGGTCGACGCCGAGCTGGGCGACGACGGACAGGGAGACCTGGCTCCGGAAGACGAGGGTCTGCAGCACAGCGGAGACGCGCCGACCGACCTGCGGGACGGCACCGAGTGAGCGGCCGCGGCGAGGAGTCCGGTCAGGATCTCGGCGGTGCAGAACCCTCCGAGGAGGGGATCGCCGCGCTGATCGAAGACCGCAACGCGGACGACCCCGACCAGGTCGGAGAGACTCCCGCCGGAAACGCTGGCGCCGACTCGGGCGGTTCCGGTGCGGTGCGCGTCGACCCGTCGTCGGAGTCATCCGTGCAGGACGAGTCCATCCACAACGACGAACCGGGTATCGGAACGCGACGCTCGGGCGACTGACCGTCGCCATCTGTGCGACGACCGCAGTGAAGGAGATCTCTCTCGACGAAGGGTGAGCCGTCGGCATCCGTCCTTCGTACTGCGAGATCTCCTTCCCTGCGTGTGCGCGCAGTCATAGGATGCTGCGGGTGAGCGACGCACTGGATGACGGCCCCTTCTTCCACGGCACCAAGGCAGACCTGCGACCGGGCGACCTGCTGACCGCGGGTCATCCGTCGAACTACCGGCCCGAGATCGTGATGAACCACATCTACTTCACCGCCGTGGCCGACGGTGCGGGACTCGCCGCCGAACTCGCGCCGGGTGATCGCGAGCCGCGGGTCTACGAGGTCGAGCCGACCGGGGACTTCGAGAACGACCCGAATGTGACCGACAAGAAGTTCCCCGGCAATCCGACCCGTTCCTATCGCAGCGCGGAGCCGCTGAGGGTCGTCCGCGAGGTGCTCGACTGGACCCGCCTCTCGGCCGAGGCGCTCGCCGCATGGCGCGAACGGCTCGCGGCGCTGCACGCCGACGACCGCGCGGAGATCATCAACTGAGCGCCGGCGCGGGGCGTCTCAGTGCCGGACCAACCGCCGGGCGAGCGATCCGAGGACGCGGTCGATGATGACGAAGACGAAGCCGACCGCGACGAGAGCGACCGTGAGGGCGATGATCCACTGAGCGACGCCCGCGACCCCGAGCACGTCGACATCCATGAACGGGTAGGGATACGCCTGTCCCGGTGTGAACTCGCCGCCGAGCGCACCGTAGACGAAAGCCCAGGTCAGATACACGTAGGGGAGCAGTGTCCACAGCAGAGGATCGATCCACCGGAACGATCCCTTCGGCACGAAGACCAGCCAGTCGACGATCACCAGCACGGGCGTGATGATGTGGATCAGGTTGTCGGTGAGTGAGAAGATCTCGGCGTCGCCGTCGGCGAACCTCGAGGGAACGAGCACGATCAGGTAGATCAGCATGGTCACGGTGATCGCGAACATCACCGCTCCACTGCCGCGTGCGCTGGGCGTCGATGTGCCGAACCGTCCGCGCTGACGCAGATCGCCGACCGTGCGGACGAGGAGGAGCACCACCCACGCGAGACACAGGAGGTTGCTGACCATCGTGTAGAACAGCAGGGTCGTCCACGCCGGCTGACCGGTCAGGATGTCGGAGTGCCGGATGACACCGGTGAGGATGATGGCGAGCGCCACGACCCGGTAGACGAGTGCGGCCGGTCGGAAGTTCACCGCGGCGCGGGAGAACAACGGGGTGCGACGGGGCACGGACTCCGGGAGGGCGGAAGCCGTGGACAGGGAGGCGACGGCTTTGGACATCCTTCGAGGCTACGCGTCCTGAGGCGGCGTCAACGCCGATTCAGCGGCGCACCGGGTCGGAGCCGGCGTCGAGGAAGCGCTCGAGGTCGCGCAGAGTCGGTGCCGCCTCCCAGTCGCCGGGAACGAGGCAGGCCATGGCGCCGCAGGCATTCGCCCGGAGCAGGACCGCATCGACCGCCTGGCCGTCGAGCAGGGCGCTCAGATACCCGGCCACGAACGCATCGCCCGCACCGACCGTGTCGACCGGCTCGATCGTGAACCCCGGCGAGTCGACCACCGATCCGGCGGTGAGGACCGAGGCGCCGTCAGGTCCCTGCTTGAGCACGGTCGTCGCGCATCCGGCCTCCCGCAGGCGTTCCGCGGCATCCGCTGCCGAAGTGCCGGGATACAGGATGGCGAACTCCTCGTCGCCGCCGAAGACGATGTCGGCACGTTCCGCGAGTTCGCGCAGCACGGACCCGGCGACATCGGGCGACGCCAGCGCCGACCGGTAGTTGATGTCGAAGCTCACGATCGTTTCGGCTGCCCGAGCACGATCGATGGCTGAGTGGACGGCCGCCCGGGCCGTCTCGGACAGCAGCGGAGTGATCCCGGTGATGTGCAGGAGCGACGCGTCCTCGACCCACCCGTCGGGCAGGTCCTCCGGTCGCAGCCGTGATCCGGCTGACCCCGCACGGTAATAGTGCACCGCGGTGGATGCCGCAGACGGGCGCTCCTTCACCATGAGGCCGGTCGCGGCATCCGGGTCGACAATCGCGCGCACGTCGACGCCGTCACCGCGGATCTCTCGGACGATGCGCTCGCCGAGGGAGTCGTCGCCGACGCGGCCCAGCCATGAGGTCGCGACTCCGAGTCGCGCGAGTCCGATCGCGACGTTGCTCTCAGCACCGCCGATGCCGAACGCCAGCGAGTTCGCGTGACGCAGCGAGCCGATCTCGGTCGTGCGCACGAGCGCCATCGTCTCTCCGAGCGTGACGACGGACGGCGACGAGGTGGTCACTCGGCGCTCCGCGCGCAGACGTCGACGAATGACGCGGCGCGCTCCCGCAGTGCATGCAGGTCACCGCCGGCGAACGCGTCGCCGAGCAGCGGCCCGCCGACGCTCACCGCCACCGCACCGGCACGCAGCCATGCCTCGGCCCCGGCGAGGTCGACTCCCCCCGAGGGCACGGCGACGAGGTCGGGGAAAGGGCCGCGCAGATCCTTCAGGTACGCGGGTCCGACCTGCCCCGCGGGGAACACCTTCACCGCGGATGCCCCGGCAGACCACGAGGCGAACAGCTCGGTCGGCGTGAGTCCGCCCGGGACGATCGGCACACCGGCATCCGTCGCCTGTGTGACGAAGTCGCGCGAGGTGATCGGGGTCACGATGTAGGCCGCCCCCACCTCGATCGCCCGTGCCAGGTCCACGGCGTTCGTGACGGTGCCGATGCCGAGGTCGATCGTGTCGCCGAACCGCGCGAGCAGGTGCGGGAAGTGCTCGAACGTGCCCGGTGTGGTCAGCGTCAGCTCGACGCTGCGGATGCCGGCATCGACGAGCACGTCGAGCACGGCGTCGTAGTCCGCCGCCCGCTTCGCGCGGGCGACGACGATCAGGCGCGAGTCGACCGTTCGCGGGGGGAGGGCGACCCGTCGCACCTCACCAGTCATGGACGGTCCCGTCGAGCAGACGGTTCACCGGCAGGTACGCCTTGGTGTACTCGTGGCCCGCCGCGGCATCCTCGTCGAGGTCCACACCGAGACCGGGCTGGTCGCCGGGGTGCAGGAAGCCCTTGTCGAACGTGAACGAGGTCTGGAACACCTCGAGCGTCTGCTCGTTGTGCGGCATGTACTCCTGGATGCCGAAGTTGTGGATCGCCAGGTCGAGATGCAGTGCCGCGGCCATGCCGACCGGCGAGATGTCGGTCGGCCCGTGGATGCCGGACTTGATGCCGTAGATCGCGGCGAAGTCGAGCAGCTTCTTCATGGCCGTGATGCCACCGGTGTGGGTCACCGCCGAGCGCACGTAGTCGATCAGGCGCTCGGTGATGAGGGTCTGATAGTCGAAGACCGAGTTGAAGACCTCGCCGATCGCGAGCGGCGTCGTCGAGTGCTGACGCACGAGCCGCAGGGCGGTCTGATCTTCGCCGGGGGTGCAGTCCTCGAGCCAGAACAGGTCGTAGGGCTCGATGTCCTTCGCGAAGCGCGCGGCCTCGATCGGCGACATGCGGTGGTGTCCGTCGTGCAGGATGCGGAGGTCGGTGCCGAAGTCCTCCCGGATCTGCGAGAAGATCCCGGGCATGTGGTTGAGGTAGTTGCGGGTGTCCCAGGTCTCTTCGCTGGGGCGGTCGCCCGAGCGCTTGGCGGGCTCGTAGTCGTAGCGCACGCCGGGGCCCGCGGCAGAGACGCCGTAGATCTGCCCGAGGCCGGGAACACCGGTCTGCACGCGGACGGCGGTGAACCCGAGCTCCTCGTATCCGGTGATCGCGTTCTTCAGGGCGGCGTAGTCGGTGCCCGAGGCGTGCGCGTAGACGCGGACGCCCTCGCGGCTGGCGCCGCCGAGAAGCTGGTACAACGGCATCCCGGCCTTCTTCGCCTTGATGTCCCACAGTGCCATGTCGACCGCGGCGATGGCCGCCATGGTGACGGGTCCGCGACGCCAGTACGGGCCGCGGTAGAGGTACTGCCAGGTGTCTTCGATCCTGTCCTCATCGCGACCGATCAGCATCGAGGCGACGTGGTCGGACAGGTACGAGGCGACGGCGAGCTCGCGGCCGTTCAGAGTGGCGTCGCCCAGGCCGACGATGCCGTCGGAGGTCGTGATCTTGAGCGTGACGAAGTTGCGTCCGGGGCTGGTGATGTTGACGTCGACGATCTCGATGGTCATGTCGTTCTCTCCTGGAGGTGCGGAATGAGGTGTGGGGTGCGGGCGTTCGGGCGCCCGCACCCCTGGTCGTGAAGAGCGGTCCGATCAGATCGCGTCGCGCGGGTCCGTGAGGTCGCGGCCGGCGACCTCCGGCATCCAGATCGAGGCGATGAGCGCGCACAGCGTGAAGATGAACAGCATGATGATGATCGGGATGAAAGAGCCGGTGACGGCCGACACCCACGCGGCGGCGATGACGGGGCCCGCACCGGTCGCGACGATGGCGGCGATCTCGCGTGCCATGGCCGTGAACGTGTAGCGGTTGCGGGATCCGAAGAGCTCGGGGAGCGTGAGGTTCTCGAGCGACGCGAAGCTCATCACCGCGAGGTTGTGCAGCACCACGTAGCCGACGAACACCTGCACGGTGTCCTTGCTGCTGATCATGAGCATGGTCGGGACGATGATGATGAGCGCGATGATCGCCCACACCATGTACATGCGCTTGCGGCCGAAGCGATCGCCGAGCCAGCCCGACAAGGGCACCGTGATGAAGGCGACGAGCGACGAGACGATCACGGCGTTGACGCCGATCGAGCGGTCGAGCAGCAGCACGACGGTGATGTAGCTGATCAGATAGGTCTGGATCATGCCCGAGTTGCCGGCCTGGCCGAAGCGCAGCAGGAGCGCGATCGAGAACGCCTTCCAGGGCTTGCGGTTCATCGCCTCGAGCGTGCGGATGTCGTTGGTCTCGGTGGCGAGCTTCACGACCTCTTCACGCGAGAGCGCCTTGCCGTCGACGACGTCGTCGCGCTCTTCGAAGACCGGGGTCTCCTTGAGGTTGAAGCGCACCCAGATCGCGAAGAGCATGATGACGGCGCTGGCGATGAACGGGATGCGCCACGCCCAGGCGATGACCTCGTCTTCGCTGTACGCGACGAGCAGGATCGCCCAGATGCCCGAGGCGAGCAGGGTTCCGCAGTTCGTGCCCAGTGCGACGAGCGAGGCGATGATGCCTCGGCGCTTGGCGGGGGCGTACTCGGCGAGCATGACGCCCGCACCCGAGATCTCGGCTCCGGCTCCGAAGCCCTGCGCGATGCGGAGCAGCACGAGGAGGATCGGGGCGAGGACGCCCACCTGCGAGTAGGTCGGAAGGAATCCGATGAGGGTGGTCGCGAGACCCATGAGGAGGATCGTGTAGAAGAGGACCTTCGTGCGACCGGTCTTGTCGCCGAGGCGGGCGAAGAAGAATGCGCCGACCGGGCGGGCGACGTAGCCGACGCCGTAGGTGGCCATCGCGGCGACCACGGCCACGGCGGGGTTCTCGGACGAGAAGAACAGGTCGGCGAAGACGAGGGCGGCTGCCAGCGAGTAGAGCTGGTAGTCCATGAACTCGAGGGCCGTGCCGAGCCATCCGGAGATGGCGGCGCGCACGAGGTCGCGCACCGACCTCTTCGCGGCAGGATCGGCGACCGTGGCGGTCGTCTGCGGTTCGGACATGGGAGGTACTCCTTCGGACCAGGATCGGGTGGGGTGCGCGGGGAGCGCGGAGGGTGTTGCTAGAGGGCCAGCAGGACCTTCGCCGAGGCGGACGAGTCGCGAGCGAGTTCGAAGGCCTGGACGGCGTCGGATGCCGGGAGGACGTGCGAGATGACGGAGTCGAGGGCGTCGGACTCGGCCAGCAGCGCGACCGCGTCGTCGATCTCGGTCGAGAAGCGGAAGGCGCCGCGGATGGTGAGCTCCTTGGCGAGCATCGGCGCGAGGTTCACTCCGATGTCGGCGTTCGGCAGCATCCCGACCTGCACGATGGTGCCGACGCGGCGGGCGGCGCGCACCGCCTGGGTGAGGGCCACTCCGACGCCGGAGCATTCGAACACGATGTCGTAGGACTCGTTCTCGATGGTGTCGCGACCGACGAGCGAGACCTCGGTCGCGCCGAGGGACGTCGCGCGGTCGAGAGGCTCTTCACGCACGTCGCTCGCGCCGACCACCGCGGCGCCCGCGTGGAGTGCCGCAGCGACGACGAGGAGTCCGATGGGTCCCGCGCCGATCACGAGCACCCGCTTGCCGGTGATGTCTCCGGCGAGGCTCACGGCGTGGATCGCCACGGCCAGCGGCTCGGCGAGGGCTGCGCGCTCGAGCGGAAGGGATGCGGGGAGCACGCGCAGCATGTGGTCTTCGACGATCAGCAGCTCGGATGCCCCGCCCTGGCGGTGGGGGTTCGCGGCGGCGCTGCCGAAGTAGTCGCCGCCGGGACGCAGATGCGGGTGGCCTTCGAGCCCGGGGACCTCGGCGCCGTAGCGCGCGGGGTGCACGGTGACGGGGGTGCCGGGTTCCAGGCGGCCGGACGGGTCGAGGTCGACGACACCCGACAGCTCATGGCCGGGGGTGAGCGGCTCGCGGATCGTGTACTCGCCGTTCGCTCCGTGGAAGTAGTAGTGCAGGTCGGAGCCGCAGATGCCGACGAAGTTCACGCGGAGGCGGACCTCGCCGTCGCCGGGGGTCGGGACCTCGCGGTCCTCCCAGCGGATGTCTTCCTTGCCGTGGATGGCGAGAGCCTTCATGGCTGCAACTCCTCTGCGCGGGTGAGTGATGGTGTGGTGGTCGCCGATGCCGAGACGGCATCGGCGATCGCGGCGTCGACGCCGCGTCGCTGGATCGTGTCGACGAGCTCGCCGACGCGCGCGATGAACGCATCCTGTGATCCGAGTCCATCACCGAACAGGTGCAGCTCGCCGATCACGCGCTGTGCCAGCTCACGACCCGTGCGGGCGCTCGCCGCATAGCCGGCGAGACGCTCTCGGGCGCCGTCGGTCATCGCGGCGGCGTGCAGGCCGGGGTCGAATCCTGGAAGCGGGGCGATGCACGACAGGTATCCGGCGACCGTGAGGGCGATCAGGTGGGGCATCTCGCCGAGCCGCAGCGCCCGCAGGGCGGGCTCCGGGATGCGCTGGCGCAGCTTCACGGAGCCGTCCGTACCGACCTGGCTGGTGCGGTGACCCAGGGCGCTGTTGGCCCAGCGCTCGAACAGCTCGCTCTCGTAGGCGCGAAGGTCGACGCCGGACGGAACCTCGATCGAGGGCTCGTACTCGTCACGCAGCACGGCGCGCGCCGCGCTCTCGATGTCGTCGAGCCCGATGGCCTCGGGGATCGTCCCCACTCCGCTGAGCGCGCCGAGGTAGGCGATCAGCGAGTGCGTGCCGTTGAGCAGTCGCACCTTCATCTGCTCGTAGCGTCCGACCTCGTCGGTGAACACGGCACCGCCGGCCTCCCAGGCGGGGCGTCCGCCGGCGAAGCGGTCTTCGATCGCCCACATCGTGAACGGCTCGGCAGGCACCGGGATGTCGTCGCGGGCGCCGAGCAGGGTGTCGACGCGGGTGCGCAGCTCGGAGGTGGTCGCGGGCACGATGCGATCGACCATGCTCGAGGGGAACGACACGGCGCGGTCGAGGAAGGCGAGGGTGTCGGCGCCTTCGGATCCGGGCAGCTCGTGCAGGAACTCCCGGACGAGTTTCTCGGTGTGGGCGCCGTTGGCCGAGAGGTTGTCGCAGCTGAGGATCGAGATCGGCGCTCCACCGGCTGCGGCACGGGCCTGCAGGCCACGGGCGAGCTGGCCGATGGTCGAGCGGGCGGCGCCGCCCCGGAGGTCGGAGCGCACGGTGTCGTCGTCGAGGTCGAGATGCTGCGTGGCGGGGGAGTAGCTGTAGCCGTTCTCGGTGACGGTGAGGGTCACGATGCGGATGCCGGGGTCGGCGATCTGTGCGACGACGCGCTCGGGCTGCTCGGCGCCGACGAAGGCGTCGGCGTGCACACCGGGGATGGTGAGTGACGTGGTGCCCGGGGCGATGGTCGCGACCGTGTAGAGCATGTCCTGAGCGTGCATCGCGTCGACGATGGTGCGCGAACGCGAGGCGACGCCGACGATGCCCCAGTCGCCGCCCGCGGACTGCAGCGCGGCTGCCGTGTAGACGGCCTGGTGTGCCCGGTGGAAGCTGCCGAGGCCGAGGTGCAGGATGCCCGGGGCCGTCGGGGCGACCAGCGGGGATGCGGTGGCAGAGGTCGTGCGGCGCAGGGCCGGTGCTGGGATGCTCACGCGGTGGCTCCTTCGCTCGGGGCCGCGCACCGCTGAGGGTGATCGGCGTTGATCGTCATGCAAATCAGTGTGCAGTGTTTGTACAAACTTGTCAAGCAGTTTTACATCGAGGTGGAGGATCGTAGGATTGCCTGCGAGGGCGGGAGAACGACATGGCAGCGACGCTGACGGATGTGGCACGACGCGCAGGCGTGTCCATCGCGACCGCATCGCGTGCTTTCGGGGAGCCCGATCGTCTCGCCCCGAACACCCTCGGCCGCGTGCTCGAAGCGGCGGGGGAGCTCGGTTACGCGGCGTCGCAGTCGGCCACCGCCACGCGCACCTTCGGGGTCGTCGTGCCCGACGTCGCGAACCCCGTCTACGCCACTCTGCTCAAGGCGATCCAGGGGCAGGCATGGCACGGACGCCACCGCATCGTGCTCTTCGACGCCGACGAAGACCTGCGCCGCGAACGCGAGCAGATCGAGCAGGCCCGAAAGCTCGACGGCATGCTGCTGTGCTCACCACGTCTGCCCGACGCCGACGTGCTCGACCTCGTCGGAGACACCCCCTACGTGGTGGTCAACCGGCAGATCGACGGCGCACCGTGCGTGCTCATGGACACCGAGCACGGACCTGCCCAGGCGATCGAGCACCTCGCCGCCCTCGGGCACACGCACATCGCCTACGCCGCCGGTCCGCGCGGATCATGGGCCGATGTGCGCCGCGCCGACACCGTCGCGCGAGCGTGCGAGCGCCACGGCATCCGTCTCACCGGGCTCAGCCACCATGCCGCGTCCATTCAGGGTGGACGGGCCGCAGCCGCCCCGGCGGCGGCGAGTGGCGCCACGGCCGTCATCGCCTACAACGACCTCGTCGCCCTGGGACTCGAGGCCGGATTGCTCGAGCTGGGCAAGCGGTGCCCCGCCGACATCAGCATCGTCGGCATCGATGACATCGACCTCGCGGGTGCGGTCACCCCGGCGCTCACGACGGTGCGGATGCCGATCGAACGCAGTGGCGCGCTCGCCGTCGACCTGCTTCTGCAGGCGATGAACGGCACCGCGATCGACGACGTCGTGACCCTCGGGTCGCAGCTGATCGTGCGCGCGTCGACCGCTCCGCCGCTTGACGACTCCCGCTGAGTCGCCCACCGTCGCACCGTGTCCGACAGGTGGGTACCGCGGAGTGCGGCCCGTGTCAGCGGAGGATCCCCTTCCGGCGCGCCTCCGAGACCGCGGCGGTGCGTGAGGTGACATCGAGCTTCGAGAAGATGTGCGCGAGATGCGACTTCACGGTCGTCTCGCTGACGAAGAGCTGTTCTGCCACCTCGCTGTTCGAACGCCCTGCGGCGACGAGCTCGAGGACCTCGATCTCGCGGCTGCTGAGGCTGACGCGCGGCGCGCGCATGCGATCCAGCAGCCGGGAGGCGATCACCGGCGCGAGAGCACTCTCTCCGGCGGCCGCCGCGCGCACGGCGGCGGTCAGCTCGTGCGGCGGGGCGTCCTTCAGCAGGTAGCCGCTCGCACCGGCCTCGACGGCGCCGAGGATGTCGGCATCCGAGTCGTAGTTCGTGAGCACGAGCACGTAGGGCGGCGCTTCGAGCGCCCGGATGCGTCGCGTCGCATCCACCCCGGTGGTGGTTGTCTGAGACCCGAACTGGAGGTCCATCAACACCACGTCGGGATTCTCGCGCTCCGCGCAGGCGACCGCTTCATCAGGCGTTGCCGCCTCCGCGACCACCTCGAGATCCGGTTCCAGGCTGAACAGGGCATGGAGACCGGCTCGGACGATGGGGTGGTCGTCGGCGATCACGAGGCGGATCATGCGAACTCGGTGAGGGGGAGGTCGACGGTGAGCGTCGTTCCCCGCCCGGATGCCGTGTCGATCACGAGGCTTCCCCCGAGCTGCTCCACTCGCTCGGCGGTGGCGCGCAGACCGAACGAGTCGGACTTCTCAGCGGTCCCCGGCGCAGGGATCTCGGCGTCGAATCCGTCTCCGTCATCTTCGACCGTAAAGCGCAGGTGGTCGTTCTCGATGCCGATGGTGACCGTCGCCGTCGTCGCGTGAGCGTGCTGGATGACGTTGGCGATGGCTCCCTGCGTGATGCGCAGCAGCGCCGTCTGCAGGTGCATGGGCAGCACGACAGCGTCGGACACCCGCACCTGGACGTCGAGTCCCTGCGTCGCCCACTGCGTTCGCGCCAGTCGGCGCAGCGCCCCGCCGAGGGTCTGGTCGTCGAGCTGGGGTGGGGTCAGCTCACGGATGAATCGCCGAGCCTCGACGAGGTTCGCGGCGGCCGTCTCGCGCGCGAGCCGGATGTGCTCGATGCCCGGTCGGGTGTCATCGGCGCGTTCCGCGGCGTGCAGCAGCATCTGGATGCTGGAGAGTCCCTGCGCGAGTGTGTCGTGGATCTCGCGGGCGAGCCGGGCGCGCTCCGCGAGGACCCCCGACTCGTGTTCGCGCGCGGCGAGCTGTCCGCGGGTCGCCAGCAGTTCGCTGACCAGCGCCTCACGCTGCTGGGCCTCTCTCGCGAGGGCCTGGTAGCCGAGGCCGATCAGTAGGGCGACGCCGGCGCCGACGAACGGGCCGACCACGCCGCCGACGCTCCACCCGCCGTGGATGCCGAGGGCGCAGACGGCGACGATCGTCGTGGCCAGTATCGCCGCCGATCCCGCCCAGCGCCCCAGAAGGTGCAGGAACAGGAAGAACAGGGGGAACACGAGGTAGGCGGCGTCGGCGCTCACGCACAGCAGGCCCAACCACTCCGCCGAGAGAAGGGCGAGCCAGATCAGTGACGTGAGCCGTCGTCCGCGCGAGAGACGAGCGAGCAGCACACCCGACGCATACGTCGCGCCGACGATCAGCGCCAGGACGATCGCGGACGCGCTCGACTCCGACGGGTCGAGCACGGCCCGCGCGATGACGACCCCCGTCAGGGCGAAGAAGAGAACGTGGAGACCGGTCCGCAGACCCACGAACACCGGGGTCAGAGCGGTATGCGCCATGGCTCGAACTCTACGCCGACGAGCGCACCGCGGCATCGTCCGAAAGGACGATCGAGGCGTCCTCACTCCGGGCGCGAAAGGCTCGTCGAGCGGCCGATGACGTCGAATGGGCCGACGGCGAAAGTGGAATGGTCACCGCACCGGAGACAGGAAAGGCACCACAATGTTCGTCGCGTTACGCGATCTCCGCTTCGCCAAGGGGCGATTCATCCTCATCGGCTCCGTCGTCGCCCTCATCACCCTGCTCGTCGGGTTCCTCAGCGGACTGACGGGGGGACTCGCCATCCAGAACGTCTCGGGCGTGCTCGCGCTCCCCGCAGACCGCATCGTGTTCTCCGCACCGTCGGGCGGCGACGGTGCGGCCAGTTTCGCGGACTCCGCCATCACCGAGCAGCAGGCGAACGACTGGGCGCAGACGGCAGGGGTGACCGACGCGCGCCCCCTCGGCATCAGTCAGACCCGCGCCGAGACGGACGACACCCGGGCCGCGATCGCGGTGTTCGGTGTCGAACCCGGCTTCGACGCTGCCGCCCCCTCCGAGAACGGACGGCTGCGCCTGTCGGTGCCCGCGGCGGACGCGCTCGCCGCGAAGGTCGGCGAGCAGATCGAGATCGCGGGCGTCTCCTACGACGTCGAGTCGATCGAGGGAGATGCCTGGTACAGCCACACCCCGGTCGTGCAGATGACCCTGCAGGATTGGCAGGCGTACTCGGCATCCACCGGAAACCCTGACGCCTACGCCACGGTCCTCGCTGTCACGGGAGCCCCCGACTGGGATGCCGCGGATGCGGCGAACGACACGATCTCCGAGACGACGCTCGGATCGCTGACGGCACTCAGCGCCTTCCGCTCCGAGATCGGATCGCTCCTGCTCATGGTCGGCATGCTGTTCGGCATCTCGGGACTCGTCATCGGGGCGTTCTTCACCGTCTGGACGATGCAGCGCAAGGGCGATGTCGCCGTCCTCAAAGCGCTCGGCGCGAGCACGCGTTCCCTGATCCGAGACGCGTTGGGGCAGGCGCTGATCGTCCTGCTGGCGGGCATCGGCATCGGGCTGAGCCTGGTCACCGCGCTCGGCCTGCTCGCGGGCACCGCCCTCCCGTTCCTGCTGAGTCCTGTCACGACCATCCTTCCGGGCGGCATCATGATCGCCCTCGGCCTCGCAGGCGCCGCCTTCGCCCTGCGCTCCGTCACCTCCGCCGACCCTCTCACCGCCCTCGGGAGCAACCGATGATCCGCCTGAACGACATCACTCTGACCTTCCCCGACGGTGACTCGCGGGTGACCGCCGTGGACGGTGTCTCACTCACGGCTCACCCCGGAACCGTCACCGGCATCACGGGGCCCAGCGGCTCGGGAAAGTCCAGTCTGCTCGCCGTCGCCGGCACCCTCCTGCGTCCGGACTCCGGCGAGATCCTCATCGACGGGAACGACGTCACGGCGCTCAGTCCGGCCGAGGCGACGCGTCTGCGGCGGGACCGGATCGGGATCGTCTTCCAGCAGCCCAACCTCATCCCCTCTCTGACGGCCCGAGAGCAGCTGAGCGTCATGAACGAGCTCGGTGCGCCGCGCAGCCGCCGCCGCGATCGCGCCGCCGCGGCATCCCGTGCGGATGAGCTGCTCGCCGCGGTCGGCCTCGCCGAGCACGGTCACAAGAGGCCGCACCAGCTCTCCGGCGGACAGCGTCAGCGAGTCAACATCGCGCGAGCGCTCATGAACGATCCGAGCGTGCTCCTGGTCGACGAGCCCACCAGCGCTCTCGACCAGGAGCGCGGAGCGAAGATCATCGACCTCATCCTCCGACTCACCGATGAGCGCAACACCTCGACGCTGCTCGTCACCCATGACCTCGTGCACCTGCCGCGCATGCACGGGGTGCTGCACCTCGTGGACGGTCGCGTCACGCGGTAGGCGGACCCGGTGACCGGGTGAGATGGGTATGAGGCGATCCTGTGACCGCGGAGTACGCTCGCTCGTGTGGGGCGGATCACGACGCGGAGACCGATACTGAAGCTCACTCTCGGGGAGGGAGCCACTCGGCGTGCCGACACGCTCGCCGTCGAGGAGCCCCTGGAGATCCGGGTCGCAGGCTCGCCGCTCGCCGTCACGATGCGCACTCCCGGGCATGACGTCGAGCTCGCGGCGGGGTTCCTCGTGTCCGAGGGGATCATCGCCCAGGCCGAAGACTTCCATTCGGCGATCCACTGCGGTGGCCCCGGCACAGGTGGACAGGAGAACACCTACAATGTGCTCGACATCAGCCTCGCTCACGGCGTCGCGCTTCCCGACCCCGAGGTCGCTCGGCGCTTCTACACGACCAGCTCCTGCGGGGTCTGCGGCAAGGCCAGCATCGACGCCGTCCGCACGGTGTCGCGGCATCCGGTGTCCGTCGACGATGTCCAGGTCGGGGCCGAGCAGATCGCGTCGTTCCCTGATCGGCTGCGCGCCGAGCAGGCGGCGTTCGACAAGACCGGTGGTCTGCACGCCGCCGCGCTGTTCGACGCCGACTCGGGTGAACTGCTCGTGCTGCGCGAAGACGTCGGCCGACACAACGCGGTCGACAAGGTGGTGGGCTGGGCGCTGCTGAACGACCGGCTTCCCCTGCGTCGCCAGATCCTCCAGGTCTCTGGCAGGGCGAGCTTCGAACTGGTGCAGAAGGCCGCGATGGCCGGCATCCCCCTGCTCAGTGCCGTCTCGGCCCCCTCGTCTCTCGCCGCCGAGCTCGCCGAGGAGGCCGGGGTGACGCTCATCGGGTTCGTCCGAGGGCGTTCGATGAACATCTATACGCACGCGCATCGGGTGCGCCTCGACGGGCTCGCACCGTCTGCGCACGCCGAAGAAGGGGCACGCCATGCTCGATAGCCAGGGACCCATCGGCACCGCGTTCGGGCTGATGCCCGCCGAGCCGCGTCAGGGCGGATACGGCCCTCGCACCGATCGACCGTGGTCGCGCAAGCCGTACCGGCATCCGGCCGCCGGGTGGGGAGCCGCCGTGTCGGTGGGGCGGGTGGTGCTGGATCAGCGAGAGCCCATCGCCGGACCGCTCGCGATGCTGCAGATGAACCACCCCGTGTCGGGCTACGACTGCCCCGGATGCGCGTGGCCGGACGACCCGGGCAATCTGAAGCTCGACATCTGCGAGAACGGCATCAAGCACGTCACGTGGGAGATGACGCGCAAGCGCGTCGACCGCCGGTTCTTCGCCGAGCATTCGGTCACCGAGCTCGCGACGTGGCCCGATTTCGACCTGGAGGACCAGGGTCGTCTCACCGAGCCGATGGTCTACGACGCCGCCACCGATCACTACGTGCCGATCTCGTGGGACGACGCCTTCGCGCTCGTCGGCGACGAGCTGCAGGCGCTCGTCAGTCCCGACGAGGCCGCGTTCTACACCTCGGGGCGTCTGAGCAACGAGGCGACCTTCCTGTATCAGCTGATGGTGCGCGAGTACGGCACCAACAACCTGCCCGACTGCTCGAACATGTGCCACGAGGCCTCCGGACGCGCGCTCAAGGCGTCGATCGCGACCGGCAAGGGCACTGTCGACATGCACGACTGGGACGACTGCGACGCCCTCTTCGTGCTCGGCGTCAACGCGGCATCCAATGCCCCCCGCATGCTCACCGCGCTCTCGGATGCCGTGAAGCGCGGCGCGCAGGTCGTGCACGTCAACCCGCTCGTCGAGGCCGGGGCGACCCGGACGATCGTGCCGCACGACTTCGTCGACATGGCGCGCTTCGCGGCGACGGACACGAGCACCATGAACCTGCAGGTGCGCCCGGGGGGCGATCTGGCGCTGATCCGCGGCATGTCGAAGGTCGTCTTCGAAGCCGCCGCCTCCGACCCGTCGGTGCTGGACAGTGAATTCCTCAGCACCCTCACGAACGGCATCGACGAGTACCGCGCACTGGTCGACGTCACGAGCTGGGCAGATCTCGTCGTTCAGTCCGGCCTCACGGAAGAGCAGATCCGCGCCGCCGCTGCGGTCTATCTGGCCTCGGAGCGCACGATCATCAGCTGGTGCCTCGGCGTGAGTCAGCACGAGCACGGCGTCGACACGGTGCGCGAGATCGTCAATCTGCTGCTCCTGCGCGGCAACATCGGCCGCAAGGGGGCGGGCCCGTCGCCGATCCGCGGACACAGCAACGTGCAGGGCAACCGCACGTGCGGCATCGATCACCGGCCGACGGAGGCGTGGCTCGACCGCCTCGCGGAGGTCTGTCGCATCGAGCCGCCGCGGCATCCGGGGCTCGACACCGTCCGCACGATCGAGGCGATGCACGACCGGCGCGTGAAGGTGTTCGTCGGCATGGGCGGCAACTTCGTGCTCGCCGCTCCCGACACCCCGTTCACCGCGCAGGGGCTCGAGAAGTGCCGCCTGACGGTGCAGGTGAGCACAAAGCTGAACCGCAGCCATCTCGTGCATGGCGAGAAGGCCCTGATCCTGCCGTGTCTCGGCCGCACCGAGCGTGACCAGCAGGCGCAGGGCCCGCAGGGCGTCACCGTCGAGGATGCGATGAGCATGGTGCACCTCTCGAGGGGACGCAAGCAGCCGGCATCCGCCTATCTGAGGTCGGAGCCGGCGATCATCGCCGGCATCGCGAAGGCGACCCTGCCGCACACGGCGACGCCCTGGGATTGGTACGTCGGCGACTACGACAACATCCGCGATGTGATGGCGAAGGTGCTGCCGGGGTTCGAGGGCTTCAACGACCTGATCCGCGACCGGCACGGGTTCCGCATTCCGCAGCCCGCCAGGGACCGCGTGTTCGAGACGCCGTCGGGCCGTGCCGAATTCTCCCTGGCTCCACTGCCGAACGTCATCCCCGAGTCCGCCGACACCCTCGTGCTGCAGACGGTGCGCTCGCACGACCAGTGGAACACCACGATCTACTCCAACGACGACCGGTACCGAGGCGTCAAGAACCTGCGCGAGCTCGTCTTCCTGCATGAGGACGACATGCGCGATCGCGGCCTCGTCGAGGGCGATCCGGTCGACATCGTGTCGACGTCGAAAGACGGGTCGACACGGATGCTGAAGGCGTTCCGCGCGGTTCCGTACGACCTGCCGCGCGGCAGCGCCGCCGGGTACATGCCGGAGATGAACGTGCTGATCGGTCGCAAGGACTTCAGCGTCCAGAGCGACCAGCCGCTGATGAAGAGCATCCAGGTGACGGTCTCGCGCGCGAGCGCGTGAGGGCGCTCGCCTGACTCAGGCCTCGGCGGTCACTGACTGAAGCGCGTGCACGACGGGGGCCAGCTCGGGCTGCGTGACCGCCTCGCCGAGAGCACGCTCGAGGGTCTCGTCGTGGATCGGATGCGCGTTCTCGTAGAGCGCCAGGCCGGCCGGGGTGAGCTCGGTGTAGATGCCCCGACGGTCGTCGGCGCAGAGGATGCGGGTGAGCAGCCCGCGGTCTTCGAGCCGTGTCACGAGACGCGTCGTGGCGCTCGGGCTCAGCGCGGTCGCGCGGGCGAGCTGCTGCATGCGCATGTGCCAGCCGTCCTGTCTGCTGAGGGCGTCGAGCACCGTGTACTCGACGACGGACAGGCCGACGGATGCGCCCAGTGCCTTCTCGAGGTCGGCCTCGATGATCCCGTGCAGAGCGGCGAGCGTTCGCCAGCCGCGTGCCCGGATCTCGACAGCGTCGTCTGAGATGCCCACAGTGACCTCCGAAGTAGTTGCTTGCGCGGGATAGTTGCGTATGCAATGATTATCCCTCGTGACGCAATATCCCGCGTCTGCAACTACTTTAGCAGAGGACCACGGAGCACACCCATGCCACTCGGACTCATCGCACTCGCCATCGGCGCCTTCGGGATCGGACTCACCGAGTTCGTGATCATGGGGCTCCTCCCCGACGTCGCCGCGGACTTCGGGGTCACCGAGGCCACGGCCGGCTGGCTCATCTCGGGCTACGCGCTCAGCGTGGTCGTCGGTGCACTCGGCCTCACCGCCGCAACGACCCGTCTGCCCCGCAAACCGGTGCTGCTCGGCCTCGTCGTGCTGTTCATCGTCGGCAATGCGATCACCGCCCTCGCCCCGGACTACACGACCGCCATGATCGGACGCATCGTCGCGGCGCTGTGCCATGGAGCGTTCTTCGGCATCGGATCCGTCGTCGCCGCCGACCTCGTCGCCCCCGAGAAGAAGGCGCGGGCGATCGCGATCATGTTCACCGGCCTCACAGCGGCGAACGTGTTCGGTGTTCCGTTCGGAACCTTCCTCGGACAGCAGTTCGGCTGGCGGTCGACGTTCTGGGTCATCTCCGCCATCGGCATCGTCGCCTTCGCGGGCATCGCCCTGCTGGTCACGGCACCGAAGACGGCAGGCCAGCAGGTGAGTCTGCGCGGCGAGCTCCGGGCCTTCCGGTCCGGACAGGTGTGGCTCTCGCTCATCGTCACCGCGCTCGCCTTCGGCGGCATGTTCGGCGCCTTCACCTACATCGCCTACACGCTCACCGGGGTCACGGGCTTCGCAGACACCACGGTGCCGTGGCTGCTCGTGCTCTTCGGCGCCGGGCTCGTCGCGGGCAACTGGATCGGCGGACGCCTGGCCGACCGATCGATCGACCGCACGCTGCTGATCTTCATCGCGGCTCTGGTCGTCGTGCTCGTGCTGTTCGGCTTCTTCGCCTGGTCGCAGCCCGTGACCATCGCGATCCTCGTTCTGATGGGCGCGTTCGGATTCGGCACGGTTCCGGGGCTCCAGAGCCGCATCATGCACTACGCCGGCGGTGCACCGACCCTCGCCTCCGGCGCCAACATCGGCGCCTTCAACGTGGGCAACGCCCTCGGCGCGTGGGCGGGCGGCCTCGGCATCGCCGCAGGGCTCGGCTACACCTCGCCGATCTGGATCGGGGCCGCGATCACCGCATCCGCCCTGGTCGTCATGGTGATCGCCGTGGTCGCAGCCAGGAAGCCGTCGCCCGCCCCCACCGGCACGCTGCAGACCGTCGCCGCGTGACCACCCGATTCGCAGAGAGAGAAAGAAGCACGAGCATGAACGCTCCCACCGTCCCCACACTCACCCTGAACAACGGCATCGAGATGCCGCAGCTCGGATACGGCGTGTTCCAGGTGCCGGATGCCGAGACCACGGCCGCCGTCGCTGCCGCCCTCGACGCCGGGTACCGCAGCATCGACACCGCGGCGATCTACGGCAACGAGGCCGGCGTCGGGCGTGCGATCGCCGAGTCGGGCATCCCTCGCGACGAGCTGTTCGTGACGTCGAAGGCATGGATCTCCGACCACGGATACGACGGCGCCCTGCGCGCATACGACGCGTCCCTCGAACGGCTCGGCCTCGATCACCTCGACCTGTACCTGATCCACTGGCCGGCGCCCGCTCTGGCGACGTACCCCGAGACCTGGCGTGCGCTCGAGAGCCTCTACGCGGACGGGCGCGTACGAGCCATCGGCGTCTCGAACTTCGAACCCGAGCACCTCGCGCGCATCGCCTCCGAGGGTCGCGTCGTGCCCGCCGTCAACCAGGTCGAGCTCCACCCGGCGCTGCAGAACCGAGCGGTCGCCGAGGCGAACGCTCAGCGGGGGATCCTCACCGAAGCATGGAGCCCGCTCGCCCAGGGCGCCGTGCTCTCCGATCGCTCGGTCGTCGAGATCGCCGAGCGGCACGAGCGGACGCCGGCCCAGATCGTGCTGCGTTGGCACCTGCAGCAGGGGCGCATCGTGATCCCCAAGTCGGTGACCCCCGCTCGCATCGCCGAGAACCTCGACGTGTTCGGGTTCGAGCTCACCGACGACGAGCTGGCCGCGGTCGACCGCCTCGAGCGCGACGGTCGCACCGGCCCCCACCCCGCCGCGTTCAACGGCTGAGGTCCTCGGGGCGGACTGCGGGCGCAGTGGTCACTGCGCCCGCATGAACTCCTCGGCCGCCTGCACCTGAGCGGCGGAGGGGCGGATGCCGGTGTACAGCACGAACTGCTCGAGGGCCTGCAGGGTCGCCACCTCGGCGCCCGTGATGACGGTCTTCCCGGCCGCGCGCCCTGCGGAGATCAGAGGCGTCTCCGCCGGCAGGGCGACGACGTCGAACACGACGGATGCCGCCGCGATCTGCTCCTCGGTGAACGACAGCTCGTGCTCGTCCGCGCCTCCCGCCATGCCGATCGGCGTGATGTTCACGATGATGTCGGCGGTGGCGGCATCCGCATCCGCCGTCCAGGCGAAGCCGTAGAGATCGGCCAGCCCTCGACCGCGCTCTTCGTTGCGGGCCGCGATCGTGACGCGGCTGAATCCGGCGTCACGGAAGGCGGCGGCGGTGGCCTTGGCCATCCCGCCTGAGCCCCGCAGCAGCACCGATGATGCAGGGTCGAGCGAGTTGCGCTCGATCAGCTGGGCGATCGCGCTGTAGTCCGTGTTGTATGCGGTGAGCACCCCGTCATCGTTCACGATCGTGTTCACCGAGTCGATAGCCGTCGCCGAAGGGTCCATGCGGTCGACGAGCGCGATCACGTCTTCCTTGAACGGCATCGAGATCGCGCACCCGCGGATGCCGAGACCGCGCACGCCGGCGATCGCCTGGCCGAGGTCGGTCGGGGCGAAGGCCTTGTAGATCCAGTTCAGGCCCAGCTCCTCGTAGAGGAAGTTGTGGAATCGCGTGCCGTTGTTGCTCGGGCGTGCAGACAGCGAGATGCACAGGGTCATGTCCTTGTTCAGCATGGTCACCGCACCAGGCTACTCGCGCAGTCCGTCCCGTCATTGCCACCGATGACGACGATCGTCAACCCCCCTTGGCGGGATCGAACGGACTCCCCTAGGGTGAAGGTGCATGCACAGGGGATTGATCGTCTCCGTCTTCCCCAGAGACGGGCTGCCTTCCCCAGAGGCAAAGGGCGATCCGTGCATGCGATTGGGCCCTCTCGAGTAGTTCTGTCCCCAACGGACTGCTCGAGAGGGCCGCTGTCGTTTGTCTCCATCGCACAAATTTCTAATCTGTCCCCCAAATGGGGGACAAAAGCAGGCGCGAGGGGTTAGGCTGGAATCTGACGCACCCTCCGGTCGTCTTCGGCCCTCATCGCTCCCCCCGCGGTGAGGGCCACACCATTTTCTGAGGGTCTCCATCTGCCCTGTCATGTGACCGCGGACGACCGCTCATGCAACATTTGGGTTACGGGCTGACATCAGGACTTCCGCTCAGCGCGTGCTCCACTAGCGTGGAGCACGTCGGGGCATCCTGCGTCGGCTTCTTTCCAGCAGAACAGGCAGTACATGAGCACCCAGGGCACGGTTAAGTGGTTCAACTCGGAGAAGGGCTTCGGCTTCATCTCCCCCGACGACGGCGGCGCTGACGTTTTCGCGCACTACTCCGCCATCGAGTCATCCGGCTACCGCTCTCTTGAAGAGAACCAGCGAGTCGAGTTCGACGTGGCGCAGGGCCCCAAGGGCCTGCAGGCTGAGAACATCCGTCCGCTCTGAGAGCGGACGTCATAGAACTCCCCGACCGGAGGTCTGCACTCGTTGCGACCCCCGGCGGGGAGTTCTGTGCTTTCCGGCCGGATTACCCCGGCCGGGTGGCCTCCGGTCGGCCGAGATCAGTGGAGCAGCAGCGCGCGCAGTTCGTCGGCGGATGCGGCGCGGAACGCGGCCTCATCGCCTTCGTGCGTGTCGCTGAAGCCCCACTCGACGAAGATCACCGGCACGCCGTTGGCGTTGCCGCCCTCGACGTCGTGATGGCGATCGCCGACCAGCACGGGGCGTGAGATGTCTGCCCCGCGCTCGGCCAGACGGCGCAGCGCCTCGGCGACGATGTCGGTCTTCGAGGCGAGCGTCGCCTCGTCGGGCGTCGCACCCACCGTCGTGAGGAAGTACGGGCGCAGTGCGAAGAAGTCGACGATCGCATCGACCTGGATCTCGGGCTTCGAGCTGGCGGTCGCCTGAGGCACCCCTGCCGCGTGCAGATCGCGGATGATCTCGGGCACGCCCGGGTAGGTCGCGACATCGGTCGTGTATCCGTCGGCCTTGCCGAGTGTCCGATAGAAGGTGACCGCCTCGGTCGCCTGCTCGGGGGTCATCGCCGCCTGCGCCTGAAACGACTCGAACATGGGCGGCCCGATCCAGTGCACGAGCTGTTCGCGCGTGGGAGCAGGGTGACCGAAGTGCGTGAGGGCCACGTTCAGACGGCGCAGGATGCCGACCGACGCGTCGGCGATCGTGCCGTCGACGTCCCAGAGCACGCACGAATAGGGGGAAGAAGCCATACCTTCCAGCCTATGGGCAGTGCACGACGCGACCGACCGCGGTGGACATCTGTGCAGATGGCCTCAGAACAGGCGGGGGATGCCGGACTCGATGCCCTTCATGTCGTCGTAGTCGAGCACGAGGCAGCGGATGCCGCGGTCCTCGGCGAGCACCCGCGCCTGCGGCTTGATCTCCTGCGCGGCGAACACGCCCTGCACCGGCGCGAGGTGCGGGTCGCGGCCCAGCAGCTCGAGATAGCGGGTGAGCTGCTCGACGCCGTCGATGTCTCCGCGCCGCTTGATCTCGACAGCGATCGCCGCGCCGGCGGCATCCCTCACGAGCAGGTCGACGGGACCGATCGCGGTCGGGTACTCGCGGCGCACCAGGGTCGCGCCGTCGGAGATGCGCTCGACCTGCTCGGCGAGCAGGCGCTGCAGATCGGCTTCGACGCCGTCCTTCTGCAGACCGGGGTCGACGCCGAGGTCGTGGTTGGTGTCGTGCAGGATCTCGTAGATCTGCACGCGGAGCGCGTCGCCGGTCTTCTTGTGCGTCACTCGCCATACTTCGGTGACACCGGCGATGGACTCCTCCTCGCCGGGTTCCTCGGCCGCGAGGGAGCACGGCGGGCTCATCCAGTTCAGCGGCTTGTAGCTGCCGCCGTCGGAGTGCACGAGCAGACTCCCGTCTCCCTTGTGCACGAGCAGACGCGTGGCGAGCGGGAGGTGGGCATTGAGGCGGCCCGTGTAATCCACGGAGCAGCGGGCGATGACGAGACGCACCCGTCGAGCCTACTTCGTCGGGCCGACCCGTTCTGCTGATGTCAGCATCAGCGCCGAAGTTTCCACATCTGCGGCGGATCGACTCCCGTCGTCGATTCCATCGGACTGGATCCTGACATTCTGGGCGGACAGGTCAAGGATGAGGAGATGACGGTGTCGATAGAGCTGGTGACCATGATCGTGACCGTCGCGACCACGCTGCTGGGGCTTGCCGCAGGCTTCGGATGGATGATCACGCGCACGGATGCGCGGTTCGAGATGTTCGAGCAGCGCATGGATGCGCGGTTCGAGAAGTCCGAGCAGCGTATGGATGCGCGGTTCGAGATGTTCGAGCAGCGTATGGATGCGCGGTTCGAGAAGGTGGAGCAGCGTATGGACGCGCGGTTCGAGAAGGTGGACGTCGAGCTCGGAGAGGTGAAGATCGCCATCGCCCGACTCGAAGGCCCGGCGCCGCGTCTGCTCGTCGCCCGCTGATCTACGAGGCTGACTTCGCGGTGACCGGCGGCGTCGACATCTCGTCCTTGCGGAGCGGGCGCGCGGCACCCGAGAACAGGCCGGACAACACGACCAGGCCGACGAGGATGTAGAGCGTGTTGAGCAGTCCGATGTGCTCGCTGATGAAGCCGAGCACGGGCGGGCCGCCCAGGAACGAGATGTAGCCGATCGTCGCGGCTGCGCTCACTCGCGCGGCCGCCTTGGCGGGGTCGTCTGCGGCGGCGGACATACCGAGCGGGAAGCCGAGAGAAGCGCCCACGCCCCACAGCGCTGCGCCCACGAAGACGAGAGGAAGGCTGGGGGCGAGGATGAAGATCAGGATGCCGGATGCGGCGGCAACCGCGAGGATGCGCAGCACGGCGACGCGGCCGAACCTGTCGACCAGTGGGCCTCCGAAGACGCGGACGACGGTCATCGCGACCGAGAACGTCGCGAGCGCGGCGGCGCCCAGTGCGGTGCCGCCTCCGTGGTCTTCGGCGACGCCGAGGGCGAGCCAGTCGTTGGCGCCGCCCTCTGCGAACGACATGCCGAGCATGACGACGCCGATCGCGTAGGTGCGCGGCTCGCGCCAGGCGGACATCGCGACGTGCATCCGCTCCCGCCAGTGCGGCTTCTCTGCGTCGTCGGCCGCGGGGTCGAGTGCCTCTTCGCGTCGCTGCACGTTCGCGATGCTGGCGATGCCGATGGCGGCGATCGCGACGGCGATCACGAGCGTATGGGTGAAGACGTTGATGTGCAGCTGTGCAGCAAGCGCCCCCAGCCCGGCGCCGATCACGGTGCCGAAGCTGAAGAAGGCGTGGAAGAGGGGCAGGATCGTCTTGCCCGAGTGCTGCTCGATCGCGGTGGCCTCGACGTTCATCATGACGTCGACGCAGCCGTTGCCGAGTCCGAACAGCACGAGACCGATCAGCACCACGGAGTACGAGCCGAGGACGTTGGCGCCGATGCCGATGAGGGCCACGCCCGAGGCGAAGGTGAAGATCGACACCATCATGCCGAGGCGCGCGCCGGTGCGTGCCATGATCGCCGGGCTGGTCGAGATGCCGATGATCGAGGCGATGCCCGCGCCGAGCAGCAGCATGCCCACCTGAGCCTTGTCGACCTCGAGGGCGAGCTTGATGTCGGGGACACGGGACGCCCAGGTCGCGATCGAGAGACCGCTGGCGAGGAAGATCGCGAAGATCGCGGTGCGCCAGCGCACGTACTGCGATCGGGAGAGAGCCGTGTCCATGCGGATCAGCATATCGAATCGATTCGATGATCGGGAAGCCGGGGAGCTATCCTCGGAGTATGACGAGCCACGACAGCCCGCGCCGAGCGACGATCGCCGATGTCGCACGCGAGGCGGGAGTTGCCACGTCGACGGCATCCGTCGTCTTCAGCGGCAAGGCCAACGTCGCACCGAACACGCGCGAGCGGGTGCTCGCCGCAGCGGCGGCCCTCGGGTATGCCGGTCCCGACCCGCGCGCCGCATCGCTGCGTCGAGGACGCAGCGGCATCGTCGCGGTCGTGCTCGAGGGGCACCTGCGTGCGGCGTTCCTCGACCCGGTGACCACCGCCATGATGGACGGCCTGACCGATGGGATGGCCGAGCTCAGTGCCGGCATCCTGCTGATGCGCGACGAGCCGGGAGACGACGAGTCGTCGCTCTCGAACGCACCCGTCGATGCGGTCGTGCTGATCGGGTGCTCGGGGCGCGCCAAGGCGTCGCTCGACATCGTGCGCAGCCGGGGCCTGCCGGTCGTCGTGATCGAGGGCGACGCGGGGGAGGGCATCCCGAAGATCCTGCTCGACAACTCTGCGGCGGCCGCGGACGTCGCACGTCACCTGCGCGACCTCGGGCACCGCGACGTCGCACTCGTCACGCTGCCGCTCGACACCCGTCGCGAGCGGGGACCGGTCACTCAGGAGCGAATCGACGCGGCGACGGTGGATGTGACCATCGATCGCCTCGCCGGCATGCGCGAGATCTTTCCCGACGCGCCCGCGATCTCGGCCGGAGGCAGCTTCATCGACGAGGGGCTCCTCGCCGGACGGCATCTGCTGGCGGATGCCGAGACGCGGCCCACGGCGATCCTCGCTCAGAGCGATCTGATCGCCGTCGGCATCATCCGCGCCGCGGAGGAGCTGGGACTGCGCGTGCCCGAAGACCTGTCGGTCGCGGGTTTCGACGGGATCGCCGCCGATGGGCTCGGCGACCTCGTGCTCACGACCAGCGTGCAGCCGGCGGTCGAGAAGGGGCGCGCCGCAGGGGAGCAGGTCGCGCGGATGCTCCGGGGAGAAGCCGGCCAGACCCTGCACCTCACGTGTCGGTTCCGCGAGGGAACGACCACCGCGGCACCGGCTCGCTGACACCGGGTCGCTGCGGTCTCGCTCAGCTGCGCTGCGGCCCCAGGGGCAGGGTCTGACTGCCGAAGTCCAGGATCGAGTACCGGCCGCACTCGACCACACGCTCAGGCTGCACCGCCTGCGGAAGATCCCACGGCACGGTCTGCGAATCCTCGACGAGGAAGGACACCTCGCCGACTGCGAAGTCCGTGCGGTTGACCAGCCACGCGTAGCCGTTGAGCTGATGATCGACCTGGACGAGGCGCGAGGGGTCTGCGACATGCAGTGCGGGCAGACGAACGGTCCAGAACTGTCCGGCGCCCGTGCGACCGGAGGCGTCGACCCAGTCCGTCACGCACGCGAGATCGGGGTCCGGCCGGGTGGTCGCTTCCGTCAGGCGCGGGATGCTGAGGCCGCCGCCGACGAGAAGCACCACGCCGACGATGGCAGCTGTCGAACGACGCAGTCGGGCGGGGAGGCGAAGCACGCGAGGTGATGCGACGAGCACGAGCACCGGAGCGAAGACGAGAGGCTGCAGGTAACGCGCGGCATGCGTGCCCAGCGCGATCGCCCCGATGACGACGACGATCGGTGCCGCCCAGGCCACCGCGGCGACGAGACGGGTTCCCGGGTCGCCCTGTTTCGCCGTTCTCACGACGGCGAAGACGATGAGGGCGACGGTGACCAGCAGCCCGATCAGCCCGGGGAGGCTCTGGCCGCGTTCGGCGATGAGCCGTGCGTAATAGTCGACCGACTCGTGCCAGTGGTCGGGCTGCGCGTAGCCGACGCCGGTGTTCGCGATCCATGCCGCGAGCGGAATACGAGCCAGGAAGCCCGCGGTGATGCCGGCGAGCAGCACCGCGATGAGGGCGAGGATCTGCGCACGCCGCGACGGCGACACCGCGGCGATGCCCAGGATGATCGCGAGGGGGAGGGTCGCCCACACCGCGTACAGCGGGTTCGAGAGAGCCGATATGAGCGCGACGGCGCCGAGAGCGATCGACGGCGAGGCTCTGAGGCGACCGTCATCGATCACGCGCCGAACGATGCCGACCGTGATGACGACGCCGATCACGGTCGCCGAGTAGTAGGTGGTCGTCAGCTGCAAGGATGCGAGGTCGAGCGCCTCTCGCGACGCCGAGACATCGGTCATCGCGAGCATGCCGAACACCCCGAGCGCGACGACGGACCAGGTGACGGGCGCAGAACCCGCGCGGCCGCGGCCGGCGACGAGCCGGATGGCTCCATAGAGGGCGAGGAGATTGACGACCGCGCTGATCGCGAAGAGGCCGTTCACCGTCGCAGGCACGGCGGCGTCGATCGCGGTGAACGCCGCGGTCTCGGGCAGGAACAGCACGCTCGACATCGCCCAGTCGAGCGATTCTCCCGACAGCAGCGACCGCGCGAGCATCGCGACGACCAGCGAATCGCCGTCTCGGAAGAGCAGGTCGGACCGGACTGACGACGCGACCACGGATGCGGTGACGATCGACACGGCGGCAGCGCACATCCAGCCGGCCAGCTCGCGCACCCACGTCCGAGTCACGGGGCAACTCTGCCACGAGCCCGCGGCAGACCCGGGCAGCGGGGCGGTCAGGAGACCTGCGACCTCAGATCCCAGACCTGCTCCAGGGGAGCGGTGCCCTCGGCGCCGTCTTCGTCGCGGAAGAGCTCGACGAAGCGGCCGATGTCGGCCTGCCAGGCGTGGTCGGCCGGATCGTCCTCGAGCGCGGCGACCGCGGCATCCCAGTCATCGCACTCGACCAGGTGGAACAGGCGCCGGCCCGACCTCCAGATCGTCCAGTCGTGGATGCCGATGCGCGCGAAGGTCTCGGCGAGAGCATCCGGGATGCGGGCGTGGTTCGTGCGGTAGTCGTCGACCGCGCCGTCGCGGATCTCGGAGTGCAGAGCGATGCGCATGAGAGGGTCCTTCCGTCAGTCCCTGGGCTGGAACGAGATCGCGACCGGGGTCGTCGCGTCCGCCACCTCGACCAGGATGGCACCATCGACGCGTTCCGCGATCACCGGATGCTCGCCGATCCGTGCGCTGCTCTCGTCGAGCAGGCCGTGCGGATCGGGGAGCTCGACGTGTCCGTTCCGGTCGACGACCGCGTGCACCGCATCATCCGTGCGTGTCCAGCGCAGCCAGGGGTCGTCGGACGCCGGCATCCGCTCTTCCGGTCGCGCACCGAGCACGGCGTGCCCGTACTGCCTGTTCCAGTGGCCGATGCCCTCGAGGGTCTCTCGTTGCAGATCGGGGATGCGGCCGGACGCCTCGAGGCCGATGTTGAGCAGCAGGTTGCCGCCGCGTGAGACCACGTCGACGAGCAGAAGCACGGCCTCGTGCGCCGACAGCAGGTGCTCGCTCGTCTCCCTGCGGTTGTGGCCGAACGAGAGTCCGATCCCCCGGGTGTTCTCCCACGCCTCGCCGACCTCGACTGCGGTGCCGTGCACGTACTCGCTGGTGCGGAAGTCCCAGTGGGACTCTCCCCAGCGATCGTTGACGACGCCCTCGGGAACCTGCGCGTAGAACCTCTGGAAGGCGTGGGCGATGCTCTTCGGCCCCGGCTCGATTCCCGCAGCCGGCCACCGGATGTCGCCCCAGAGGATGTCGGGACGATAGCGGTCGATCAGGTCGATGACGTGGTCGTGCGCATATTCCGCGTAGGCGAGGTCATCGGGGGCGGGGGCGCCGTCATGGTCGATGGGCGGCAGGTCGGAGAAGTGCCAGTCGAGACCGCCTGAGTAGTACACGCCGAAGCGGAGGCCGGCCGCGCGCGTCGCGTCGGCGAAGGCTCCGATGAGGTCCTGCCCTGGGCCACGGGCGACGGTGTTGCGCCCATCCGTTCCCGGTGCGTCCCAGAGTGTGACGCCGTCGTGGTGCTTGGTCGTGGGGATGAAGTACCGTGCGCCCGTCGCCGCGACCACGGCGAGCACCTCGTCGGCGTCGAACTCCTCGGCCTTCCAGGCATCGAGGAAGTCGTCATAAGGAGCCCCGCCGTAGACCTCCTCGTGATGCCGGTGGGTCGGCGAGCCCTCGATGCGCATGGTGTTGGCGTACCACTCGGCATAGGGATTGTGGGCGTACCACTCGTCCCGTGGCACGGCGCCGAGCTCACCGGTGGGCTCTGCCCAGGCGGGAACCGAGTACGGCCCCCAGTGCACGAAGATCCCCAGTGCGGCGCCGCGGAACCACTCGGGAAGCGGTCGCTCGAACTCGCGGTAGGCCTCGGGACGAACAGGATCGGTCTCGAACATCGCCATCGGTAGGCACCCTTCATCACACCCTTGTGAACGGTTTCGTCTATCACGTATCCTATAGGAAATCTTGGACTCAAAGGAGAGGTTCGATGACAGACGCACGCTTCCGACGCCCCACAGAGCGCATCCCCGGCGGGGAGTGGTTCAGCGGCGCAGGCTTCGGCCTTTTCGTGCACTGGGACCAGGCATCGCAGCAGGGCATCGAGATCTCCTGGCCCCTCGTCGGACGATCGATCATCCCGGGTGAGGATGCCGTGGAAGACGCCGTGACCGTGGCCGAGTACCAGGCGACGGCTCCGACGTTCGACCCCGTGAACTGGGATGCCGCAGATCTCGCGCGTCGTGCCCGCGAAGCGGGAGCCACCTACCTCGTCTTCACGGCACGTCACCATGCCGGATACAACATGTTCTTCACCGAGGAGTCCGACTTCGGCGTGCAGCACGGCCCCTTCGGTCGCGACATCACCCGTGAGTTCGTCGACGCCGTGCGCGCCGAGGGTCTGAAGGTCGGCATCTACTACAGCCTCCCCGACTGGAACCACCCCGACTATCCGGCATTCCGCGATGAGGACCGGCCGTACAAGCTCGAGCACTGGCCCGCCGCGGGCCTCGCCGAGTTCGCCGACACCCCCGACGCGACCGATCGCCACCGGCGGTCGAGTCCGGAGGAGTGGTCGCGCTACCTCGACTACGTGCGGGCGCAGCTGACCGAGCTCCTCACGAACTACGGGCAGATCGATCTGCTCTGGTTCGACGGCGACTGGGAGCGCTCCGCCGTCGAGTGGACGGCGCCGGCACTGCGCCGCCTGATCAAGGAGCTGCAGCCCGATGTCGTCATCAACGACCGCCTGCCCGGCCAGGGCGACTACCGCACCCCCGAGCAGGGCTTCCCGCTCACCCCGCCGACCGGTCCGTGGGAGCTGTGCCTCACGATCGGCGATCACTGGGCATGGCGCACGGGGCCGGACAACGAGAAGTCCGCGCGGTCGCTGCTCGTCACCCTCATCGACGTCGTCGCCCGCGGCGGCAATCTGCTGCTCAACGTGGGGCCCGGTCCCGACGGTGCGCTGCCGGCGGTCGAACAGGAGCGGCTGGGCGAGTTCGCGGAATGGATGCACGCGCACGCCGAGTCCGTGATCGGTGTCGAGCCCACCGTCGGCATCGACTTCCACGGGCCGACGACCGCGCGCGCCGGACGCCTCTACCTGCATCTGACCGCGGTGCCGGTCGACGAGATCATCGTGCGGGGCCTGCCCGTGCGTCGCATCACCCGGGTGCACCGCCTGGCCGACGATCTCGAGCTGCAGCATGACGCGAGCTTCGAGGTGCACGAGGCCTCGATCGCCGGCGACGACCTGGGCGAGCTGCGCATCGTCGCCCCCGCACCGAGCGGCGCCCTGATCGACGTCGTCGCCATCGACTTCTCCGAGTGACCCGAGCACGACCCGAACCCCCGAGCAGCACCCCCTCACCCATCGCATCGAATCAGCATCCAATGAAGGAGGCAGACAGAATGAATGCACTCTCATCCCGACGCGCGAAGCGTCTCATCCTGACAGGCGTCGCGGGCCTCACCGCTCTCACCCTCGCCGGCTGTGCCAGCGGATCGGGAGGAGGAGGCGGCGACGCCGGCGGCCCTCTCGTGCTCTACACGTGGGCCGCCAGCGAGGGCGATCAGGCGCAGTGGGCTGACTTCATCGACGGCGCCCAGGCCGAGGATCCCGACCTCGACATCACCGTCGAGGGGCCCAGCTTCTCGGACTACTGGACCAAGGTGAAGACCCGCCTCAGCGGCTCGAACCCGCCCTGCCTGCTGACCACGCAGGCGGCCCGCGCGCAGGAGCTCGGCGACCTGCTGATGCCGCTCGACGACCTGATCGAGAAGTCCGACTTCGACATCGAGAACATCGACGCATCCATGCTCAGCGGCATGACGGTCGACGGCACGATCAGGGCGATCCCCTACGACGCCGAGCCGATCGTGCTGTTCTACAACGTCGAGGCGTTCGAGGCCGCGGGTCTCGAACTGCCCGGCACCGAGTACACGCGCGATCAGTTCATCGCGGATGCGAAGGCGCTGACCGACGGCGACAAGAAGGGCCTCGCGCTCGCACCCGGCATCTTCATCCCGAACGCCTGGTCGCTCGCCGACGGCGTTCCGGCCGTGACCGAGGACGGCGAGCTCGACCTCACGAACCCCGACTTCGTCGACCAGATCCAGAGCTTCTTCGACCTGGTGTCGGTCGAGCAGGTCGCCAAGGCCCCCGAGGCGGCGGACGGCTCGGAGGTCTCGCAGCAGGCCTTCACCTCGGGCGAGGTGCCGATGCTGATCGAAGGTCCGTGGATGTACGGCAGCTTCGCCGACGCCGCCGACTTCACGCTCGGCGTCACGATCGTCCCGTCGACCAGCGGCGAGGCCGCCGCGATGACGGCGGGTTCGGGCTTCGGCATCGCGGCCAACTGCGACCGCCCGGACGAGGCGTTCGCGGCGATCGAGGCACTGACCTCGGTGTCGGTGCAGGAGAAGCAGGCCGAGGCGCGCGGCATCGTTCCGGCGCGCATCGAGGCGCTCCCGGCCTGGGCTGAGGGCAAGACCGAGGGTGCGGCCGAGGTCGTCGAGGCTCTGCTGGCCGATGCGACCCCGCAGCGCACCACCCCGACCTGGAACCAGGTCGAGACCCTGATGACCCAGTACGGAGTGCAGGGCTACCGGGGTGAGCTGACGGCGGAGGAGATCATGGAGACCATCCAGAACTCGGTCGCGGGCTGAGCGGATGGCGATCATGAGCGAGCGGAGAGAGGCCACGGCCTCCTCTCCCGTGCCCGGCGCGGCGGGAGTGCCCTTCGGCGCTCCCGCCCCGCGGGTTCCCCGCCCCCCGCGACGGCGCGGCCAAGCCTGGGTGGCGGTGGCCTTCCTCGCACCCGGGATGATCGGGTTCGTCCTCTTCATCCTCACTCCGCTGTTCGGGTCGGCCTTCATCAGCCTGTTCGACTGGAAGCTGTTCGGCAGCCCCGACTTCATCGGCTTCGAGAACTACGTCAAGCTGTTCCGCGACCCGACGTTCTACACGGTGCTCGGCAACACCCTGATCTTCGCGATCGTGTACACGGCGCTGAATCTGGTCGTCGCCCTCACCATCTCGCTGTGGCTCAGCACGCGCATGAAGGCGGCCGGGGCGTGGCGGGTCATCTTCTTCCTGCCCGTGATCACGCCGATGGTGGCCAACGCGCTGGTGTGGCGACTCCTGCTCTCGCAGGACGGTCTCGTCAACTCGATGCTCGCGACCGTCGGCATCGATGGACCGAACTGGCTGTCGGACTCGGCGTGGGCGCTGCCCTCGGTCATCGCGATGTCGGTATGGCAGTCGTTCGGCTACAACGTGATCGTCCTGTCGGCCGGACTCAGCGCCATCCCGAAGGAACTGCTCGAGGCCTCTCGCATCGACGGCACCTCGGCGTGGCAGCGACTGCGCTTCATCATCCTCCCGCTGCTCTCGCCGTCGCTGTTCTTCTGCTCCACGATGACGATGATCGGCGCGTTCCAGGTGTTCGTACAGCCGCTCTTCCTCACGCAGGGCGGGCCGGGAGAGAGCACCAACACCTTCGTGCTGTACCTGTACCGCAACGGATTCGTCTTCGATCGGCTCGGCTATGCATCCGCTCTCGCGTGGATCCTCTTCCTCGTCGTGATGCTCATCACGGCCCTGCAGTTCGTCGGCCAGCGCAGGTGGGTGAACTATGAGTGACGTCGTGAGTCTGCCCCGTCGTGCGCGACAGCGCCGTGAGTCGCTCAAGGAGTGGCTCAACACCGCAGCCATCGCCGTGGTCGCGCTGATCTTCGCGTTCCCCTTCATCTGGATGTTCCTCACGGCGCTCAAGCCCGAGAACGAGGTCTTCACCGCCACCCCGCAGATCTTCGGATCGGAGATCCGCTGGGCGAACTTCGTCGAGGCGTGGACCGTCGTACCGTTCGGACGCTTCATCCTCAACGGCCTGTTCGTCGCGATCCTCGGCGCCGCCCTCTCGGTGATCGTCGCCGTGCTCTCGGCCTACGCCTTCTCTCGACTGCGGTTCAAGTACCGCGACAAGCTCTTCCTGCTGTTCGTGCTCACTCTCGTGCTGCCGCAGGAGGTGCTCGTCGTCCCGCTCTTCATCATGATCAACAGCTGGGGATGGAACGACAGCTACGCGGCCCTCATCATCCCGTTCGCCTTCACCGCGTTCGGCACGTTCCTGATGCGGCAGTTCTTCCTCACCATCCCCATGGAGTACGAGGAGGCGGCACTGATCGACGGCGCCTCGCGACTGCGCACCCTGTGGTCGGTGCTGCTGCCGCAGCTGGTCGCCCCGCTCAGCGTGCTCGCGGTGTTCTCGTTCATCGGCTACTGGAACTCGTACCTGTGGCCGCTGATCATCATCAACACGCAGGACATGGCCACGGTGCCCCTCGGGCTCGGCATGTTCACCGGTCAGTTCGGCACGCAGTGGTCGCTGCTCATGGCCGCATCGACACTGGCCGTCATCCCCTCGTTGATCCTCGTGCTGCTGCTGCAACGGCAGCTCATCAAGGGGGTCACCCTGGGCGGACTCGGAGGACGCTGATGACCACGACACACCACACCACGAAGCCCGTGCGGGAGGCCGTCGCGGACGCGACGGCCGGCAGCCGCATCGTGCACGCGGAGGCGCAGCTGTGCGACCTGCCCGTGGAGACCGAGCGCACGGATGCCCTGCAGACGTTCGTCAAGCAGGAGACCATCTTCGTACGGCTGCGCACCGCCGACGGCACCGAGGGCATCGGCTACAGCTACACGATCGGCACCGGCGGTGGGGCGGTGCTCAGCATGCTGCGCGAGACGCTGCTGCCCGCTCTGATCGGGCTCGAGGCCGAGCGTCCCGAAGCGCTCTGGCTCGCACTCTTCGGCATCACTCGCGCCACCACGGTCGGGCCGATCACGGCACTCGCGCTCGCCGCGGTCGACACCGCGGTCTGGGATGCGAAGACCCGTCGCGCCGGACTCCCGCTCTGGGTCGCCGCCGGAGGCGCGTCGCCCTCCGTGCCCGTGTACGACACGGAGGGCGGATGGCTGCACTTCCGCACCGACGAGCTCGTCGCCCATGCGGTCGCCGCCAAAGAGCGCGGCATGGGCGGCGTGAAGATCAAGGTCGGCATGCCGCGAGGGCACCAGGACCTCGAGCGACTGCGTGCCGTGCGCGACGCGGTCGGACCCGGCATGGACATCATGGTCGACGCGAACCAATCGTTCACGGTCGCCGAAGCCGTGCGTCGAGCCCGGCTGTTCGAGCAGGTCGACGTCTTCTGGTTCGAAGAGCCGCTGCCTGCGGAGGACATCGAGGGGCATCGCCTTCTGGCGCGCTCGACGTCGGTGCCGATCGCGGTCGGCGAGAGCATGTACTCGCTCGGTCACTTCCGCGAGCACCTGCAGCGTGGCGGCGCGTCGATCGTGCAGGCCGACGTCGCCCGGGTCGGCGGGATCACTCCGTGGCTCAAGATCGCGCATCTGGCCGAGTCCTTCAACGCCCCCGTCGCGCCGCACTTCCTCATGGAGCTCCACGTCTCCCTCGTCTGCGCGATCCCCAACGCGCTGTACCTCGAGCACATCCCGCAGCTGCGAGCGGTCACGACGGGCGAGATCCGCATCGAGAACGGTCGCGGGTGGGCGCCGACGCAGGCGGGCCTCGGCATCCCCTGGAACGATGACGCCCTGGGCCGGCTGATCGTGTCATGAGTGCGCCTGCCTCCACCGCAGCGAAGCCCGTCGCGATCGGACGCGGAGGGCTTCTCGCCCCGCCCGTCGCCTATGGGGCTGCCGCGCTCGGCAATCTGTACCGGGCGCTGGACGACCGGGAGTGGTCGCGGATCGTGCCGGCCGCGTGGGAGGGCGGCGTGCGGTACTTCGATGTCGCGCCGCACTACGGTCTCGGCCTCGCCGAGCGACGCCTCGGCGAGAGCCTGCGCGAGCTCCCGCGTGAGGAGTACATCGTCTCGACCAAGGTCGGACGCCTGCTGGTTCCGCAGGATGCCGCGGGCCGCTCGGACCTCGACAACCTGTTCGACGTGCCGGCGGATCATCGGCGCGTGCGCGACTACTCCCGCGACGGCGTGCTGCGCTCGGTCGAGCAGTCGCTCGAGCGCCTCGGACTCGACCGCATCGACATCGCTCTCGTGCACGATCCCGATGAGCACGAGCGCGAGGCGCTCGAGGGTGCCTTCCCCGCCCTGAGCGAGCTGCGGGACCAGGGCGTCATCCGCTCGTTCGGTGCCGGCATGAATCAGAGCGGCATGCTCACGCGGTTCGTGCAGGAGACGGATGCCGACGTCATGATGGTCGCCGGGCGCTGGACGCTGCTCGACCAGTCGGCCGCCAACGGCCTGCTCCCGATCGCCCGGGAGCGTGCGGTGACGGTGCTGGCCGCCGCCGTCTTCAACTCGGGAATCCTCGCGACGGATGCTCCCGCTCGCGATGCCACGTTCGACTACGGCCCCGCGGACCGCTCGGTGCTCGCCCGGGCTCAGGCGATCGCCCGGGTCGCCCGGCATCATGGCACCACACTCCCCGAGCTGGCCGCACAGTATCCGCTGACGCATCCCGCCGTGGGCGCGGTGGTGATGGGCGGTGCCAGCGCGGAGCAGGTCGCGCGCAACAGCCGTCTCGTCGCACGCCCGGTCGCCGCGGCGGTCTGGGACGATCTGCGTGATCGCGGTCTGATCGCCGACGAAGGGCACCCCCTACGATGAGACTCATGTTCGGCGACGACGAGGCACGCGGACCGAGGCCGCTTCCGGCACGGCGCGCGCTCGTCGACGACGTGTACGACGCGGTGCTCGGCCTGCTCATGGACCAGGTCATCGAACCGGGCGCCAAGGTCAACATCGACGCGGTCGCCCGCGACCTCGACGTGTCTCCGACGCCCGTGCGCGAGGCGCTGACGCGGCTCGAGTCCGAAGGGCTCGTCGCGAAGCGGGCGCTGAAGGGCTATGTCGCAGCTCCTCTGCTCGACGCGGCGGGCCTGCGCGATCTGTACGACATGCGCGAGCTGCTGGAGCCGGAGGCGGCGCGGCGTGCATCGGCGCACCTCGACCACGAGACCGAGACCGAGCTGGCGGAGTCCGTGGTGACGATGCGTACAGCGTCGGCACCCGATGAGGACGAGCGCTTCCGCAACTATCGGCGGTTCATCGACGAGGATCTGCACTTCCATCACCTGATCGCGGAGAGTGCGCAGAGTCCGCTGCTGTCGGAGGCCATCGTGCGGCTGCGTGCGCACATGCACCTCTACCGGCTGAACTTCCGCCACGACTTCGAAGACGACACCGTGAGCGAGCACGAGAGCATCCTCGACGCGCTGCGCCGACGCGACCCCGAAGCCGCCGCCGCGGCGATGAGGATGCACATCGCGAACTCGTACGACCGTCTCGGTCCGGCGCTCGCTCGGCAGGCTGAGAACGCATCCGAATGATCTGATTCTGCGTGCGAGATCGCGCAAAGTGCCCGAAAATCCGGGGGAAACCGACCATTTGCATGGTCGGGCGCCGACATGATCGACCCTGAAGCGCGGAATATCAAGGTAAACTCGATATCGACACCCGCCCGCCCGCCTGCGCCGCACCCGGCCGACGAGCTTTGAGGAGCCGCGTATATGCTGACGCTCCTCGCCGTGTTCCTCCTCGGGTCGATCCTGATGCCCGTTCTGGTGCGCTGGCTGGGATCCCAGGCATTCGCCATCGCGGCTCTCATTCCCGCCGCGGCATTCATCCACGCCCTCGTCCTCACCCCTCAGGTGCTCGACGGACCGACGCCCTTCGTCTCGGTCGCGTGGATCCCGCAGCTCGGACTGAATCTGTCCATGAACATGGACGTGCTCGGCTGGGTGCTGACGCTCATCGTCACCGGCGTCGGTGCTCTCGTGCTGCTGTACTGCCGTTGGTACTTCCATGACGACTCCGCCGGCATCGGCCAGTTCGCGGGCGTCCTGCTCGGGTTCGCGGGTGCGATGTACGGCCTCGTCCTGACCGACGACCTCGTCATGCTCGTGATGTTCTGGGAGTTGACGAGCATCCTCTCGTACCTCCTCATCGGGCACTACCGACGCCGCGCCGCCAGCCGACGAGCAGCACTGCAGGCGCTCCTGGTCACCACTCTCGGCGGCCTCGTGATGTTCGTCGGAGTCGTGCTGCTCGTGGTCGACGCGGGCACCTCGAGCATCCGCGAGATCCTCGAGATCGCACCCACAGGTGCCATCGTCGACGCCGCCGTCGTCATGCTCCTCGTCGGCGCGATCAGCAAGTCCGCGATCTTCCCCTTCCACTTCTGGCTGCCCGGTGCGATGGCGGCGCCCACTCCCGTGAGCGCCTACCTGCACGCCGCGGCGATGGTCAAGGCGGGTATCTACCTGATCGCCCGCTTCGCCCCGATCTTCGCGTTCACCGGCCCGTGGCGGCCGATCATCATCTCGCTGGGCATCCTGACGATGCTGATCGGCGGCATCCAGGCGCTGCGCGAGACCGACCTCAAGCGCATCCTCGCCTTCGGCACCGTCAGCCAGCTGGGCTTCTTCTCGGTCGTCATCGGCTACGGCACCCAGGCGAGCGCGCTGGCCGGTCTCGCACTCGTGATCGCGCACGCGCTGTTCAAGTCGGCGCTGTTCCTGATCGTCGGCGTGATCGACCGTCAGCTGTCGACGCGAGACATCACCGAGCTGAGCGGCGTCGGGCGTCAGGCTCCCGTCATGGCGACAGCGGCATTCATCTCCATCGCATCAATGGCCGGCATCGCACCGACCCTCGGATTCGTGGCGAAGGAGTCGACCCTCACGGCGCTCCTGGACGACGCACTGCACGGCTCGCCCTGGGGGCTCGTCGCGATCATCGGCGTCAGCCTGGGATCCATGCTCACGGCGGCATATGGCATCCGCTTCCTCTGGGGTGCCTTCTGGACCAAGCGCGATGCGGCGGGCGATCGCCTTCCCGACACCGCCTGGCCCGACCCGCCCGTCGGATTCCTCTCGGCGCCGATCATCCTCGCCGGGCTCACGCTCGCCGCAGGCATCGGAGCACCGGCTCTCGACGTCGCGCTCCAGGGATACGCGCTCACAGCCACCCCGGGCCTCGATGCCGAGGGGGTCGCCGCGGAAGGACCCGGGCACCTCGCGCTCTGGCACGGTCTCGAGCCGGCGCTCGGCATCTCGATCCTGTCGATCCTGCTCGGCGCCGCGGTCTTCCTCCTCACGCTGCGCACCGGATGGGACCGCAAGGCGCGACTGATCCGCTTCACTGCCGCAGACGTCTACTACCTGGTCATGCGCGGTATCGACCGACTCTCGGTGCTGAGCACGACGCTCACCCAGCGCGGCTCTCTGCCGGTCTACGTCGGCACCATCTTCGTGGTGTTCGTCGCCGCCGAGATCACGGCGCTCGTCGCCAGTGACATCGATCGCTTCCAGCTCTCGGCCTGGCACACGCCCACGCAGCTCGTGGTCGCGCCGATGATGGCCGCCGCGGGCGTCATGGCCGTGCGCGCGCAGAAGAGATACACGGGCGTCGTGCTCGTGTCGATCACCGGCCTCGGGATGGTCGTGCTGTTCGCGACCAGCGGCGCCCCCGACCTCGCGCTCACGCAGATCCTCGTCGAGACCGTGACGATGGTCACCTTCGCACTGGTGCTGCGTCGCCTGCCCGCGCGGATGGGCGAGCACAACGCCTCTGTCGGGCGCATTCCCCGCGCGCTGCTGGGTGTCGGGGTCGGGCTCACGATGGCGCTGGTCGCGATCGTGGCGACCCAGTCCCGCGTCGCGGATCCGATCTCCGCCGCGTTCCCGAAGCTCGCGTACGAGATCGGTCACGGCAAGAACGTCGTGAACGTCGCCCTGGTCGACCTGCGCGGCTGGGACACGATGGGCGAGCTGTCGGTGCTCGTGCTCGCCGCCACGGGTGTCGCGTCTCTCGTGTTCGTCACGCACCGCGCCGACATGCTCTCCGCGACGAAGACGCTGCCCAAGGCGCGCCGCCGTCGCACGCTCAGCCGCCCGCTCGTCGAGACGACCGAGGGCGTGCGCTTCCAGACCGACGAGAACGAGAGCAGCCCCCGCGCCTGGCTCGTCGGCGGCCCGAAGATGAAGCCCGAGAACAGGTCGATCCTGCTCGAGGTCATCGTCCGCATCCTCTTCCACACGATCATCGTCGTGTCGATCTTCCTGCTCTTCTCCGGCCATAACCTCCCAGGCGGAGGCTTCGCCGGAGGCCTCGTCGCGGGCATGGCCCTCGTCATGCGCTACGTCGCCGGCGGACGCTGGGAGCTGGGCGCTGCCGCACCCACGGATGCCGGGCGACTGCTCGGTGCCGGTCTGATCCTCGCCGTCGGCACGGCGGTCGTGCCGCTGTTCTTCGGCTTGGCGCCGCTCACCAGCAACTTCTGGGAGTGGGAGATCCCCGGCATCGGCCACATGGAGTTCGTCACCTCGACCATCTTCGATGTCGGTGTGTACCTGGTCGTGATCGGCCTCGTGCTCGACGTGCTGCGCAGCCTCGGTGCCGAGGTCGACCGTCAGGCGCAGGAGTTCCGCGAGCGAGGGGTGACCCTCTGATGGATGTCTCCCTCACCCTGATCGTGATCATGGCCGTGCTCTTCGCCTGCGGCGTCTACGCGATGCTCGAGCGCAGTCTCACCCGCGTGCTGATCGGCTTCCTGCTGCTCGGCAACGCGACGAACCTGCTGCTCCTCATCGTCATGGGAGTGCCCGGCAACGCGCCCTTCTTCGGAACCGAGGGCGAGCTCAGCGACCCGCTGCCCCAGGCGCTCACCCTGACCGCCATCGTCATCACCTTCGCCGTCTCGGCATTCCTCCTCGCCCTCATCTACCGCTCGTGGCAGCTGGGTCAGGCCGACACCGTCGAGGACGACGAGGCCGACATCGCACTCCGCGAGCGCACCGATGCCGACGAAGACCTCATGGACGACGAGGCCGACGCGGCGGACGACGAGGCGACCACGGACTTCGTCGGCGTGCAGACGTCGCCGATCACCGTGCTTCACATGCGCGACCACGCCGCGATCAACGACGACGCTCCGACCGACCGGCCCACCCCGCCTCGAGCCGTGTCCGCGGCGTCCGACCAGGATCCCGAGGTGGATGCCGGTCCAGGCGCGGCCGTCCTCGACGGGGAGTCGGCACCGCCCGACGACGACGCCGAGGACTCGACGCACTCGTCGGCTTTCCGGACGGATGCCGACACGCACGCGTCGGACGCCCACGAGACCGATGCGGCGGACGCCGCTCGAGATACGGCGGCTGACACGGCATCCGATGACAGCGCACCCGAGCACACCGACGATGGGGAGGACCGCCGATGAGCGCCCTCGTCCCCCTGCTCGTCGCCCTGCCGCTGCTCGGCGCCGCCGTGACCCTGATCTTCGGCCGCAATCCGCGCCTCCAGGCCTTCGTCACGGTGGCCACGCTCGCGATCGTCTCGGTCATCGCGGCCGTGCTGCTGGTCGTCGTCGATGCGGGTGAGCCGCTCGCGGTCTCGGTCGGCGGGTGGCCGGTGCCCTTCGGCATCGTGCTCTACGTCGACAGGCTCGCGGCGCTCCTCGTGCTCATCTCGAGCATCGTGCTGCTCGCGGTCCTGCTCTTCTCGATCGGTCAGGGTGCCGCGGACGGCACCGACGAGACCCCGATCTCGATCTTCAACCCGTCGTACCTGATCCTCGCGGCCGGCATCTTCAACGCCTTCATCGCGGGCGACCTCTTCAACCTGTACGTCGGATTCGAGATCCTGCTCGTGGCGTCGTACGTGCTGATAACGCTCGGGAGCACCGAGTCCCGCATCCGCACGGGTGCCGTCTACATCGTCGTCTCGTTGGTCTCGTCGATCCTGTTCCTCGCTTCGATCGCGATGATCTACGGTGCCCTCGGCACCGTGAACATGGCCCAGATCGCCGAGCGCATGACCGAGCTCCCGCAGGAGACGCAGCTCGTGCTGCACCTCATGCTGGTGATCGCCTTCGGCATCAAGGCCGCGATCTTCCCGGTGTCGTTCTGGCTGCCCGACTCGTACCCGACGGCACCGGCGCCCGTCACAGCGGTGTTCGCGGGATTGCTGACCAAGGTCGGCGTCTACGCCCTGATCCGCACCGAGACGCAGCTGTTCGCCGAGAACAGCATCGACACCGTGCTCCTGATCATCGCGTTGGCGACCATGATCGTGGGCGTGCTCGGCGCTGTCGCACAGGCCGAGCTCAAACGAATCCTGTCGTTCACGCTGGTGAGCCACGTCGGCTACATGATCTTCGGCCTCGCGATAGCGACCCCCGCGGCGATCGGCGCGACGGTCTACTACATCGTCCACCACATCATCGTGCAGACGACGCTGTTCCTGGCGGTCGGTCTCATCGAGCGCAGAGCGGGGAGCACGTCGATCCTGCGCGTGAAGGGACTGCTCAAGGTCGCGCCCGTGATCGCGGTGCTCTACTTCATCCCCGCGATCAACCTCGGCGGACTGCCGCCGTTCTCCGGCTTCATCGGCAAGTTCGCGCTGTTCGAAGCGGCAGCATCCGTGGGAACGCCGCTGATGCTCGTGCTGATCTTCGGCGGCATCGTCACCTCGCTCCTCACGCTCTACGCGCTGATGCGAGCATGGAACCTCGCGTTCTGGCGCGAGGAGGACGACTCGACCGAGACCGAGGGGCGCATCTCGTACCTCGGCAACGCCCCGGCCGCGGATGAGCAGCAGGAGCGTCGCCGCATCCCCCGGATCATGACCATCGCGACCGCCGGGATGGTCGGGGTCACGATCGCGCTCACCGTGTTCGCGGGCCCGCTGTATGCCCTGTGCGACCGCATCGGTGCGGCGCTGCTCGACCCCGTCACCCTCGTGCAGCTGGAAGACGAGGTGGAAGGATGAGCCCCACCGAGACCGGCCGCCACTTCTGGCGGGACATCCGCGTGCAGCTGCCGTTCCTGGCATGGCTCGTCGTGCTCTGGATGCTGCTGTGGGGGCAGTTCACGGTGCTGGCGTTCGTCTCGGGCCTGGTCATCGCGGTGTTCGTCACCCGTGTCTTCCGGCTGCCCACCGTCGAGCTCTCCGGGCGCATCAACATCTGGTTCGCCGCGTTGCTCATCGTGCAGTTCCTCTTCGCCGTGCTCCGCGGCGCTGTCGCGGTCACCCTGCAGGTGTTCGACTTCCGGCATCAGCCCGGCGCCGCGATCATCGCCGTTCCTCTGCGCTACGCCGACGACCTGATGATGACGCACGTGTCCGTGGTGTCGTCGCTGGTTCCCGGGTCGCTCGTCGTCGAGGCCGATCGCGACCGGCAGGTGCTGTATCTGCACGTGATCGGGGTGCGCAGCATGGCCGATGTCGAGAAGCAGCGCGAAGGCGTGCTGCGCTGGGAGCGACGGGTCGTGCGTGCGCTCGGAGCCCCGGCGCAGTACCGTGCCCTCAAGGCCGACGAACGTGCGGCGCGCGCCAGCGGAGGTGCCCGATGAATGTGCTGATGCTCGCGATCATGGTCGTCTTCGGCGTCGCCGCCATCCTGACGATCATCCGCATCGTGCGGGGGCCCTCGATCCTCGACCGAGCGGTGGCCTCCGACGTGCTGCTCACCGAGGTCATGTGCGTGCTCGGTGCCGAGATGGCCATCAATGGCCACACCCGCAACATCCCGGTGATGCTGATCATCGCCGCGGTCGGCGTCTTCGGCTCGATCTCGGTCGCCCGGTTCGTGGCCAGAAGGGACAACACGACACCATGAACGTGTTCGGTCTCGCCATTCCCGACGTGGTCATCGACGTCGCCGTGCTCGTGCTGATCCTGCTCGGCGCGATCCTCTGCCTGTCGGCGGCGGTCGGGCTGCTGCGATTCCGCGACGTGCCGTCGCGGCTGCACGCCGCGACCAAACCGCAGGTGCTCGGCCTCATCCTCATCTGCCTCGCGATCGCCCTGTCTCAGCGCACGGTCGGCGGAATCCTGTTCGGGCTCGCGCTCGTCGCCCCGGTCGTGCTCATGCAGTTCGCCACCGCGCCGCTGTCCGCGCACATCGTCGGGCGGCAGGCATATCGCAACGGCACCACCGACGAGCGCAGCCTGGTCGTCGACGAGCTCGCCGAGTCGAAGCAGACCCCGCCGGCCGCCGGCTGATCGCACGCCCGCAGCTGCGCTGAGACCGACGCCACGCACGTCTTACGCCGGTGCGGGGCCGCTTGCGGTTCACAATTCAGCATGAGCCTGTGCCGGTGGGGCCAAAGGGGCTTCAGGGCTGCTCGATACGAGATCCATGCTGAGTAGTGAACGACACCGGTCCTTGCTTCTTCTCCTACACGGAACCCTGTTCCGTGCAAGTCATCCACTGTTGCTTGAACGACGCACATCGACACCGTCCTTGTCTGCACACTTCTGCGATGGGGAATAAGCAGAAGACGGTCGTTCAGCGCGCGAGAGACACCTATTCGCGCACGGTCTTCAGTCGATCGGATCTGGTGCACCGAGGGCTCACGGGGCGTCTCATCGCCGAGTCAGTGGCCCGAGGAGAACTCCAGCACGTGCGCCGCGATCGATATGCGCTGCCGTCGACGCACCGGGACATCGTCGAGGCTGTCCGCATCGGCGGGCGGGTCTCATGCTTGTCTCTCCTCGCCCTTCTCGGTGTCTTCGTGTTCCGTTGCCGAGAGCTCCATGTGCTCGTGACTCCGGGTTCGTCTCGTCTACGTGTGGCGAGGGACGGAAAGGTCGTGCTCCATTGGAAGGCGCTGACCAGCGTTCGCGAGAGCCTTCATGCGGCTCCGTTGATCGATGCCGTCGCGCACTCCGTGCTCTGCCAGGCTCCGCGCGAGGCGCTTGCCACCTTGGACAGTGTGCTTCATCACGGACTCCTGACCCGCGACGATCTGGTCACGATGTTCGCTGCTCTACCCGCCCGATTCCGCCCGCTGCTCGCACTGGTCGACCCGTCGGCGGGCTCGGGCTCAGAGACATTCATGCGGTTGCTGCTCCGGACGATGGGCGTCGCCTATGAGACCCAGGTGTACCTCGAAGGCGTCGGGTACGTCGACTTCGTGGTGGACGGCTGGTTGATCATCGAGTGCGACAGCAAGGAGTTCCACGAGGGGTGGGAGAAGCAGATGCAGGATCGCGAGCGCGATATCGCCGCGGCCCGACTCGGCTTCGTGACCGTCCGGCCCCTTGCGAAAGACATTTTCGGTGACCAGGCGTCTGTGAGGCAGGCTCTCGAGCAGGTCATCGCTGCACTCGGACCGAGGTTCGTAGACGCACGTCGTTCACAATTCAGCAGGAATCGCCGCGGAGCGGCGGTCGAGTAGCGGAATCACGGGGCTCACATGCGTTCATGCTGAGTTGTGAACGGAAAAGTGCGGGGCGGCGGGTCAGAGGCCGTCGGCGAAGCTCTGGATCAGGCGCGCGGCCGGCTCGGAGTCGCTGATCAACGTGCCGTGGCCGTGATCCGGGATGACCTGCAGATCGGCACCCGGGATCTCGTCGATGATCTCCTGGCACCAGGTCATCGGAGCGAGCGGGTCGTCTTCTCCGCGCAGCACCAGCACAGGCTGATCGATGCGCGCGAACGCCTTCTCCGGCTCGTGCACGATGGTCGCCCGGATCTTGCGGATGAGGTGGGGGCCGCCGCGCAGATATTCGCGGGCACCTCGCCAGATCACGAGCGGGCGCTCGCCGACCAGGTCCGTGAGGAGATAGCTCGCCTGCGCTGCGACATTCCGTGCGGCCTTGTTGACGGTCGGACCGGCGAGCACGACGCCCTCGACGAGGGAGGGATGCCGGGCGGCGAGCTCCGCGGCGATCTGACTGCCCATCGAGTGTCCGATGACGACGACGGGGCCCTCGTCGGCATGACGGAGGTACGCGGCGACGAGGTCGGCGTGACGCTCCATGGTGAAGGTGCGAGCGGGCTCGGGTGCTTCGCCGAAACCGGGCAGGTCGAGTGCGATCACCCGGCCTTTCAGTCGCTGCACGACGTCGAGGTAGACGCTGCGTCCCATGCCGATGCCGTGCAGCAGGAGGAAGGTGTGCGGTCCGTCGCCGAAGGTCTCCGCGATCAGCGTCGCGCCCGCGTGCTCGAACTCGAGCAGCGTGACGGGGGTGCCCTTCGGGGCGAGATAGCTGGAGACCACACCTCAACGCTAACCGAGTGGGACCCCTGCGACGAACCGGGATCCACGCATGCCGTACGCCGGTGTGCGACGAGGGGCGAGCCTGCGTCGTGCGAGGATGAAGGGTGTCTTCGCCGAACCCCGATCCCGATCAGATCGAGTCGGAGGGCGAGACCTCAGGCTCGACCAAGGGTGTCATCGCGCGCATCGCCGACGGGCTGCGCGATCCGGTGCTGCGCGCGCTCGTCGCCGCGACGGCCGTCTCACGCATCGGCCGCGGCGTCTTCCTCGCGGTCACCGTGCTGTTCTTCACGCAGATCATCGGCCTCTCGCCCGCGCACGCCGCGGTGGTGCTCGCCGTGTCGAGCGGATGCGGGGTGGTCGGGTCGCTCCTCGGCGGCTGGCTCGCCGATCGGTGGAGCGCCCGACGCCTCGCCTTCGGCTTCGAGATGGCGGGTGGCGTGCTGCTCGCCGCATACGCGTTCGTCGGAGACTTCGTGTCGGCGCTCGTCCTCGCCAGCCTCTCGGGCTTCTTCGACTCGCTGGGGTATTCCGCTCGTTCCGCGATCATCGCCCGGGGCTTCGCGCCGGACCGGCGGGTGCACGCGCGTGCGGTGCTGCGCACGGTCACGAACCTCGCGATCGCGGCAGGCTCCGGATTCGGCGCGATCGCTCTGGCTCTCGGCACACCCGAGGCCTACCGCGTCGTCATCGCCTGCGCGGGTGCCGTCTGCGCGCTCGGCTCGCTCTCCCTCCTGCGGCTGACCTCGGCCGTCGACGCGCCGCCGCGCAACCGAGCCGCGGCTCAGCTGACGGAAACGGGATCCATCGACACGCACGCCACGGCCGCGGCATCCGCCGAGCGCAGGGACTGGAACCGCCGCTCACCGTGGCGGGACCCGAGGTACCTGCTGCTGAGCGCGCTCTCGGCGATCTTCGGCATGCAGTTCGGAGTCGCGGAACTCGGGGTGCCGCTGTGGATCAGCGAGTACACGAACGCCCCGGATGCCACGTTCGCAGTGCTCCTGATCGTCAACACCGCGCTGGTCGTGCTGTTCCAGGTGCGTGCCTCCCGTGGCACGCACGACCTGCGGATCGCCGGCAGGGTGACGATGATCGCCGGCTGGCTGATGGTCTCCGCCTGCCTGATCTACGCGCTCGCCGCGGGGCTTCCGGCATGGGCGGCGATCGTCATCCTCATCGTCGGCATGATCGCGCACACGTTCGCCGAGATCCTGTCGCAGGCCGGAGCCTGGGGTCTCAGCTTCGAGCTCGCCGACCCTGTGCGAGCCGGCGCCTACCAGGGCGTGTTCGGCATGGGCTTCTCGCTCGGAGCCCTGGCGTCGCCGATCGTCGTGAACGCCACCGCGATCACCTTCGGCTTCGTGGGCTGGGTGATCCTCGCCGCGATCTTCCTCGCCGCAGCGATCGGCATCTGGCTCATCGCACGCCGCGCCGCAGCATCCGCCACGCCTGCTCCCGCCTGAGCCCGCAGAGCCGCCCCGGGCTAACCGGCCGGCGCCAGCACCAGAGTGTGACGCGTCGCCGCATCGACCGCCGCGTCGGTGAATGCCCACGGCCGCTGAATCCCCGCCGCCCAGTCGGACGTCTGATCGACGTAGTGCTCGTCGAACGCGTGTCCGGATGCGCCGGTGAGGTGGATCCAGGTCGAGGCGTCGAGATCGGAGAGGTCGACGACCATCCGCATCGACGGCACGGTGGTCGTGGCGTACGACGTGCCGAGCTCCCAGCCGGTGGCGTTGACCACGGACGCGCCGCCGCTGACGGCGTAGGGGCCGCGGTTGAAGAGGGCTTCGATCGGGGCGATGCCGGAGGACCCGAGGGTGTCGCTCGTGAGGGTGATCGCGTGCAGGTCGCCCCACCTCCATGCGGTGACGACGTCGCCCTGAACCGCGGAGAGCTCGTCGTACGCTTCCTCGGCCGACAGGGCGAGCATCTCGTCCATGCCCGCGACATCGATGCTCGGGTTGGTCCAGAGCGGGTCGGAGGGGTCGTCGAGAAGATCCGCGACGACGGTGAAGAGTCGACCCTGGCCGTCGATCGGCAAAGGCTGGTCGCGTTCGGCGAACAGGTTCTGCACGAGGTTCGACCAGAGGACGTTCGCGTAGGCGGCTGCGGCCGACCCTGCGTCGTTCTGTGCGTCCCACGAGCGCAGCAGCGCCACGGCATCTGCAGTCCCCGCACCCGTCACCTCCACATCCTCCATCTCCGTTGCCAGTCGCTTGCCGATCCACATCTCGCTGTCCATCTGGATCTCCCGCATGTCCTGGGCGGTGAGCGGTGCGGCGGCGGCGCGTCGCTCGATCAGGTGCGCGATGCGATCGGCCCTGTAGCCGTAGTCCCAGTCCCGTGAGAGGAAGTAGGGGTAGTCGTCGGTGACGATCGCGTTGTTCGCGGTCACGATGTACCCGGATGCCGGGTTGTACGACACCGGCAGTTCGTCGAACGGGATGAATCCGGTCCAGTCGTAGCTGCTGTCCCAGCCGGGCTGCGGCATCCATCCGTCGCCGGCCCCGCGCACGGGGAGGCGTCCGGGGGTCTGATAGCCGATGTTGCCTTCGACGTCCGCATAGATGAGGTTCTGTGCCGGCACATCGAACAGCGCGGCCGCCGCGCGGAACTCCTCGAAGTCCTGGGTGGTCGACAGAGCGAAGATCGCGGTCGCGGCCGTGCCGGGGTCGAGCGCCGTCCAGCGCAGGCTGACCGCGTACTCGGCTCCCTCCGGCGCGGTGCCGGTGGGCGCCGGACCTGCGGCGCCGCCGGCGGCGAGGCCCGGCTCAGGGTCGTCGGCGATCGCGGTGAAGTCGTCGGTGAGACCCGAGATGATCGGTCCGTGCACGGTCGACCGGATCGTGAGATCGATGTCGTCGCCCCCGGCCACGGCGATCGTCTCGGTGGTCTCGTCGATCGGCACCAGCGCGCCGTCGCGCCAGTACTGGTCGCCCTCGATCCGCTCGACGTAGAGGTCGGTGACGTCGGTGGTCAGGTTGGTGAAGCCCCAGGCGACCTGCTGGTTGTGGCCGATCACGATGCCGGGGAGACCCGAGAACGAGAAACCGCCCATGTCGAACGGGCAGTCGTCGGTGACCTCGCTGCACCGGAGCTGCACCTGGTACCAGACCGAGGGGAGTGATGCGCCCAGGTGCGGGTCGTTGGCGAGCAGCGGCATGCCGGTGTCGGTGAGGTCCCCGGACACGACCCACGAGTTCGATCCGATGCCCTCGCCGACATCGCCGACGAGCAGACTCGCCGCCTCGATCACGTCCGACGCCTCCTGCCACTGGATCGTCGTCGCCGCCTGCTGCATCTCGCCGTCGTTCCCATCGGTCGTGAACGCGGCGGGCTCGGCACCGGCCTCGGTGATCGGGGCGGTCGAGATCTCGGGGACGATGACGGGGTGATCCTCGAACGGATACGGCGGGTACAGCTCGTCGAGCGTCGTGGTGATCCCGGCGGCGTCGGAGGTCTCCGCCAGCTGTGCGGCCAGGAGCGAGCGCTCGACCTCGTCTTCGACGTTGCCGCGGAGATCCCAGGCCATCGCCTTGAGCCACGCCACCGAATCGGCGGCTTCCCAGGGCTCCGGCGCGTACTCCGGGTTCTGTATTCCGAGAACGGCATATTCGAGCGACAGCTCGGAACCCGAGCGGGAGGAGAGGTAGGCGTTGACGCCGTCGGCGTAGGCCTCGTAGTAGCCGCGGGTGACGTCGTCCATCGCCTCGACCTCGGCCTCGGCGACCTTGCGCCAGCCGAGCGTGCGGAGGAAGGCATCGGTCCCGGCCTGCGATTCGCCGAACATCTCGGCCACGCGTCCCGCCGTGACGTGGCGGCGGAAGTCCATCTCAAAAAAGCGGTCCTGCGCGTGCACGAAGCCCTGGGCGTAGAAGAGATCGTGCGATGAGTCGGCGGTGATGGTCGGGATGCCGCTGGCGTCGCGCTGCACCGTGACCTCGGCCTGCAGCCCGTCGAGCGACAGGGTGCCGTCGGTCTGCGGGAACGAGCGCTGGATGGTCCAGGTCACGAAGAAGGCACCGGCGACGGCGACCACCACGATCGCAGCGACGACGAGGAACACGATGCGGCCGATGCGAGCACCCAGGGAAGGGCGCGACGGGTCGACGATCTCGGTCGAATGGGTTGTCATCTTCGAGAACTCTTTCGGGTGGCATGGCGGAACTCAGTCCCAGAGAGTCCCAGAGCGCGTCTCAACAGACGCTTCCGGAATACTACCCATAAAGCATTCGCGGGCGGGGGTGTTCTCGCCCCCGCCCGCGGCGTCAGCCGATCAGGCTCGGCTGCAGGTCGCGCAGCGTGCGCCGGTGCGTCATGCGCGTCACTCCGATGGCGGCGAGCAGCAGCGCGCCGACCAGCCAGATGCCCAGCACCACCAGATCCCAGCCCGCCCGGCCGAGGTTGCCGCCGTACATCAGTTGCCGCATGGCGTCGACGACGTAGCCGAGCGGCAGCACGTGGTGGAGTGCGGCCAGCGGGGCGGGGAGGGTCTGCCAGGGGAACGTGCCGCCCGCGGTGACGAGCTGCAGAACCATGAGCACGAGTCCCAGGAACTGCCCCACGGAACCGAGCCAGACGTTGAGGGCGAGGATGATCGCCGCGAAGGTCGCCGACGCGAAGATCATCACGCCCAAGGTGCCGACGGGGTTGTTGAACGTGAAGCCCAGGGTGATCGCCAGGATGCCCATGAGCCCCAACATCTGCACCGCGCCGAGCATCGCCGGGGTGAGCCACCCGGCGAGCGTCACTCGGATCGGAGAGTGCAGCGCCGTGACCGCGCGGCGGGAGATCGGCTTCACGATGAGGAACAGGGCGTAGATGCCGATCCAGGCCGACAGTGCGGCGAAGAACGGTGCGAGACCGGCGCCGTAGTCCTCGGCGGAGGCGACCTTGTCGCTCGAGACCTTGACCGGGTCGGCGATCGTGTCGGCCTGCAGCGTGCGGAGCTCCGGCGTCGAGACGGGGATCTGCTGCACACCGTCCGAGAGCCCGTCGCGCAACTCGGCCGTGCCTGACGCGAGGGTGCCGAGCCCATCGCGCAGTTGGGCCGCGCCGTCGTTCGCGGCCGCCGCGCCGGTGGCGACGGTCTGCGCGCCGCTGGCCAGGGTCTGCGCGCCGCCGGCGAGCTGCGAGGCGCCGGATGCCACCGAGTCCGCTCCTGCGGCGAGCTGGTCGACCTTGTCTACCGCGTTCTGCACGGTCGAGTTGCCCTCCTGGAGTCGTGTCGCGAGGGGATCGAGGGTCGTGAGGACGCGATTGATCTGCTCCGGCGTCAGGCCCTGATCCGTGAGCATGGTGGCGATGTCCTCGCGCGCCTGGGGCAGAGCATCCGTCGCCTGCTGCACAGCCGATCCGGCCCGGTCCGCGACGTCGGCCAGCTGCCGGTTGCCGTCACTGACCTGCTGAGCCCCCGACGCCAGCGTCGCCGCACCACCGGCGAGCTCGGATGCGCCGCCCGCGAGCTGCGACGTGCCCGCGGCGAGCTGAGAGGTTCCGTCTGCGAGCGTCGCACTGCCGGTGGCGGCGGTGTCGGCGCCGTCGGCGAGCTGGGTCGCTCCGTCGACCGCGGTCACGAGGTTGTCGCGCACCTCGCTGAGGCCGGTGAGCAGGCGCTCTGCGGCCTCGCTGCCCACCATCTCGGCGACCGAGCTGCGGATCTTCTCCACCGCCTGCGTGCCCATCGACGACGCGAGGTAGTTGTTCGCGTCGTTGGTCTCGAGCTCGATGCGCGCCTGGTGGGGGTCGTCACCCGCGGCCGAGGTCAACGCCGACGAGAAGTCGGCGGGGATCGTGACGGTGAAGTCGACCGTTCCCTCCCGCAATGCGTCGGCGGCCTCGTCGGCCGACATCCGCTGCCAGTCGAAGGCGTTGCCGTCGATGAGGTTGTCGGCGACGTCCTCGCCGTAGTTCACGGTCTCGCCGGTGGCGGCATCCGTTCCCGTGGTGGGCTCGGGGGCTCCGCTGTCATCGACGACCAGCGCGACGGGGACCTCCGGGAACTTCGCGTACGGGTCCTGGTTGGCCCAGAGGTACAGGCCGCCGTAGAGGATGGGCACGCAGACCAGTGCGATCAGGGCGATCACGCCCATCCTGCTCGCGGTGAGGCGCCGCAGCTCGGCGGCGATCATGGCGGGAACCTTCATCGCTCGCCTCCGTTCTCTGTCGTATTCGGCTCGGGTTCTGCGGGTGGGTCTTCGTCGTCGGCCGGGGGAGAGCCGAGAGCATCCGCGTGCTCGGCGTCGGCATGCGGTGTCGCGGGGCGCTCGTCCGGGTTTTCCGCCTCGGGCTCTGGCTCAGGGTCGGGCTCGGGCTCGGGATCCGGTTCGGGCTCAGGGTCGGGCTCGGGATCCGGTTCGGGCGCCGGCTCGGGCTCGGCCTCGGAGTCTGGCTCGGGCTCGGGATCAGAGCCGCCGGGCAGGTCGAGGACGAGCGGCTCGACCGGTCCGGACGCGTTGATCGCCTCGAGCTCGTGCATGCGCTCGAGGGCGACCGCGGCGGATCCGCCGATGACGACGAGCATCGCGTACCCGCGGTCGGCGAACTCCGACGCGATCCGCCACCAGCCGTCCGGGCTGCCGCCGTGACGGTCGGGCGAGACGAGCACGATTCCTTCGGTGCCCGTGCGGAGGATCGCGAGTTCGCAGAGGATGCGCACCCGTGCGGCGGGATCGACGTTGCCGATCGCCACGCCGGCGAGCTCGCCGAAGCCGAGTTGATTCAGCCAGCGCCGTGCGTGCAGAGGGGTGGCGCCGACGCCGGCGAACATGAGCTCTTCGCCGACGACACCCGCGAGGGTGATGTCAGTGTGGGGATCGCTCACGTCGGGGGCGTCGACGAGCGCGATCGTGCGGCGCAGCGCGCGGTTGTCCGCGTCGCCGTCGATCGTCACGCGCCCGGTGTCCGGCCGCATCCGACCGCTGGCGATGAGGCCCAGCACCGTCGGGCGCTGCTCGGTCTCGGCGAGTGCGAAGCGCACGGCTCCGCTGTGGAACTCGAGGCTCGTCGTCGGCAGCGCCTGGCCACCGCGCCCCTTGCTCACGTCGTGCAGGGTGACCCTCATGCGCTGACCTCCTGTGATTCGACGATGTCCGGGTGCGCGCTCAACAGCTCGTCGGCCTCGCGCCACGAGAGTCCGGCGATGCTGAGCAGAGTGCGAACAGCGAGATCGGCTGCCCCGGTACTCGATGCGTCCGTGCGCGAGACGACCGTGCGGGCGACCTCTTCGATGAGGCGGGCGAGGGTCGGGGCAGAGAGGTCTGTGCGGAAGCTGCCGTCTTCCTGCCCGCGACGCGCGAGGGCGGCGACGGTGCGGCGCAGCGGGGCCAGGGCGTCTGCGGTGTGCTCGACGTGCGCTTCGTCGAGCGCGAGCGCTGCGGCGACCTGGACGTGCGCGGCCTCCTGCCAGAGCCGCGCGGCGAGGCGCGCGAGGGCGATGCGCGAGTCGGCGTCGGTGACGGACTTGGCGATCGCGTTGAAGCGCTGCGCCCCGACCGAGATCAGCTCGCGGACCAGGGCTTCGCGGTCGTCGAAGTGGCCGTAGAGCGTGCGGCGCGACAGGCCGGCGCTGCGGGCGATGACGTCGATGGACGCCCGCGGGTCGGTGGCGAGGGTCGCGCGGGCCGCGTCGAGGATTCCGGCGCGGTTCTCGACGGAGTCGCGGCGGGGAGCACGGGTTGTCATGCCCCTATTCTACGTATTGTGCACAGCCGTGTGCAAGATAACTCGGGGGACTCACAGGGTCTGAACGGTGGGCCGTTCACAACTCAGCACGGATGGGCGCTTAAAGCCGCAATCAGCACCATGCGGACCCGAATCCCGGCGCTCATGCTGAATCGTGAACGGCGAGCGGCGGGCACAGACAGAAAAGGGGGCGGATGCCGCAGCATCCGCCCCCTTCTGCAGAACCCTTGGCGTCAGTCGGTGCCGGAGTCGAAGGCAGCGCCCTCGGATGCGGTGTCGACCGCGTCGGCGAAGTTCTCGTCGACCTCTTCGACGGAACCCGTGATCTCGCCGGACTCGCCGGCGGTGACGCGACCGACGAGCTCGCCGGTCGCGCCGCCCACGAGGCCGAGGCCCGCGTACTGCTCGAGGCGTGCGCGCGAGTCGGCGATGTCGAGGTTGCGCATGGTGAGCTGGCCGATGCGATCGACCGGGCCGAAGGCGGCGTCGCCGACGCGCTCCATCGAGAGCTTCTCGGGGCCGTACGACAGGTTCGGCGAGGTGGTGTCGAGGATCGTCCAGTCGTCACCGCGGCGCAGGCGGATCGTCACGGTGCCCGAGATCGTGAGGCCGACCCAGCGCTGGATGGACTCGCGCAGCATGAGCGACTGCGGCTCGAGCCAGCGGCCCTCGTACATCAGTCGACCGAGGCGGCGACCCTGCTCGTGGTAGGTCGCGAGGGTGTCCTCGTTCAGGATGCCGTTGACGAGGCGCTCGTAGGCGATGAAGAGCAGCGCCATGGCCGGGGCCTCGTAGATGCCGCGCGACTTCGCCTCGATGATGCGGTTCTCGATCTGGTCGCTCATGCCGAGGCCGTGGCGTCCGCCGATCGTGTTGGCCTCCTGCACCAGGGCCACCGGGTCGGTGTACTCGACGCCGTTGAGTGCGACGGGGCGGCCGGCCTCGAACGTGACGGAGACGTCCTCGGTCTCGATCGCGACCGAGGGGTCCCAGAACTTCACGCCCATGATGGGGTCGACGGTCTCGAGCGAGACGTCGAGGTGCTCGAGCGTCTTCGCCTCATGCGTGGCGCCCCAGATGTTGGCGTCGGTCGAGTACGCCTTCTCGACCGAGTCGCGGTAGGGGAAGTCGTGGGCGACGAGCCACTCGCTCATCTCCTTGCGGCCGCCGAGCTCGGTGACGAAGTCGGCATCCAGCCACGGCTTGTACACGCGCAGACGCGGGTTGGCGAGCAGGCCGTAGCGGTAGAACCGCTCGATGTCGTTGCCCTTGTAGGTCGAGCCGTCGCCCCAGATGTCGACGCCGTCCTCCTTCATGGCGCGCACCAGCAGCGTGCCGGTGACGGCGCGGCCGAGGGGAGTGGTGTTGAAGTAGGTGCGGCCGCCGGAGCGGATGTGGAAGGCGCCGCAGGCGAGCGCCACCAGACCCTCTTCGACCAGCGCGGTCTTGCAGTCGACCAGGCGCGAGGCCTCGGCGCCGTACTCGAGGGCACGGCCGGGGATCGACTCGATGTCGTCTTCGTCGTACTGACCGAGATCACCGGTGTACGTGTAGGGGACGGCGCCCTTGTCGCGCATCCACGCGACGGCGACGGAGGTGTCGAGTCCTCCGGAGAAGGCGATGCCGACGCGCTCGCCGACGGGAAGTGACTGGAGGACCTTGGACATGCTTCCCAGTCTATCGGCGGCGTGTCGGCTGTTTCGGACGGCGTCGGCCGTCAGCGGGCGACGCCGGCGTCGAGTGCCTCGGGCTCGGAGTCGAGCCGCACCAACTCGCGTCGCTGATGCGCGGCGTAGCCGGCACCCCAGCTCGTGAGCGCCTCGACGAGCGGCATCGATCCGCGCCCGAGGTCGCTGAGGCGGTATTCGACCTTGGGAGGCACCTGCCGGTAGACCGTGCGGAGGATCAGGCCGTCATCCTCCAGCTCGCGCAGCTGACGGGTGAGCACGCGGGCTGTGGGCTCGTCGAGAAGCCGGCTGAGCTCGCCGAACCGCAGGACCTCATGCTCACCGAGGAGGCTGAGGATGCTGGGCTTCCAGGCCCCGCCGAGGACGGCGATCGAGATCTCCGCGTCGCACGCGTCGCCCCACTCCCGGACGATCCGCTCGGTCTTCTCCCTCATCGCTCCGCCTCCTGGTCGTCATGGTATCCATCCGGTCACTATCTACCCCGAATGACAGTACTTGTCTGAAGTGTACTCAGACCGGGAGACTGATGCGGTGACCTTCCCGATTCCCACGGCACCCGCTCGACCGCGCACGACCCTGCATCCGTGGCTCGCCATGATCCCGCTGCTTCTCGGCATCCTGATCGGGGCTCTCGCGATCAGCAGCATGTCGACCGCACTGCCCGCGATCCGCGGCGATCTCGTCCTGTCCGACAGCGGCGCGCTGTGGCTCGTCGACGTGTACGCGCTGTCGCTGGCGGCGACCCTGATCATCGCGGCCAGGATCGGAGACGCGTTCGGTCGCAAGCGGATCGTGCTCGCCGGTCTCGCCGGCTTCGCGGTGCTCAACCTCGTAGGCGGATTCGCTCAGGACGGGATGCTGCTCATCGTCGTCCGGGCGCTCCTCGGCGTCGCCGAGGCGTTCGTCGTGGCGGGCGTCGTCGCGACGATCGGGGCGCACTATCACGCACGGCAGCGGGTGCTCGCCTACGGGCTGTGGACCGCGACGTTCGGTGCCGGCAGCGCGCTCGGACCCGTGCTCGGCGGGCTGGTGACCGAGGGGCCGGGGTGGCGCTGGCTGCTGCTCGGAAGCGTGCCGCTCGCCGTCGTCGCCGGGGTGCTCGCGATCTGGCTCGTGCCGGATTCGCGCAGCTCCCGTCGCCCGTCGTGGGACATCCTCAGCATCGTGTCGTCGATCGTCGCGCTCGGGTCTCTCGTCTTCGCCCTGCACGAGGCGCTCGCCGCTCCCCTCGCCGCCGGCATCGCGGGTGTCATCGCCGTCGCGACGCTCGTCTTCTTCATCCGCCGCCAGCGTGCCCTCGCCGAGCCTCTCATCGACATGCGGCTGTTCGGCGTGCCCGGCTTCAGCCCCGCGATCGTGCGCATCCTGGCGAGCAGCGGGGTGTCGACGGCATCCGTGCTCCTGGTGAGCCTCCACCTGCAGGATGCGCGGGGCTTCAGCGCGGCCGAAGCCGGTATCGCGATCCTGCCGCAGGCGGTGGCGATCGCCCTCGGCGGGGTGCTCGCACCCCTGTTCCTGCGGTGGCTGACCTCGCCGACGCTCACCGTGCTCGCCCTGGTGGTGCAGGGGGCGGGACTCGCGTGGCTGTCGACGGGCGTCGAGCTGGTCGTGATCCCTCTGGTGCTCGTCGGCGCGGGGTTCGGAGTCGCGGCGACGCTCGCCGCCACCACGCTCTTCGACGTCACGACGGAGGACGACGCCGGTCAGGTGGGGGCGATCCAGGAGGTCGGGTTCGCCCTCGGCGGCGGTCTCGGCATCGCGGTGCTCGGCACGATCGCATCGATCGTCGGGTCTCGCGGCTTCCTCGTCGCCCTGCTGGTCGCGACCGTCGCGGTCGTCGCCGCCGCGCTCCTGCCGCTGTGGAGACGCTCGCCGGTGACCACTGCCGAGAACCCGGCCATCGATGCCCGCTGAAGGAAGGACACTCGTGTCAGCATCGCGCCCGACCGTCCACTGGATCTATGCCCACCCCCGATCGAGCTCGTTCAACGCGCGACTGTTCCGAGATGGGGTCGACGCCCTCGTGCACGACCACGATGTCGAGATCACCGACCTGTACTCTCAGGGCTTCGATCCGGTTCTCGCAACGCCGGATCTGGGCGAGCCCCGGGGGCGTGAGGGCAGCGTCGTCGACCTGATGGGCGAGGCGTACGCCGCGGGCCAGCTGCCGCCGGACGTCACCGAGGAGCAGCGCAAGCTCGCGGCCGCCGACCTCGTCGTGCTCCAGTTCCCGCTGTGGTGGTACGGACCGCCGGCGATCCTCAAAGGCTGGCTCGATCGGGTGCTCACCAACGGCTTCGCCTACGGCCCCGCGGATGCCGAGACCGGTCTGCCGCTGCGATACGGAGAGGGCCCGCTCGCCGGGCGCCGAGCCCTCGTGATCGTGACGGCAGGGGAGGACGAGCGCTCGATCGGAGAACGGGGCATCAGCGGGGATCTGGACTCGCTGCTGTTCCCGCTGACCCACGGCACCCTCTGGTACACGGGCATCGAGCCGCTCGACCTGCACGTCGTCCACGACGCTGACGGGTTGGACGCGGAGCGCGTCGATCTCGAGAGCGCACGGCTGATCGAGAGGCTCTCCGGAGTGGCGTTCGAATCTCCGAGCCGCCCGTACCGTCGGCTGCGCGATGGCGACTACCACGGCACCCGGGCGCTGCGATCGGACCTGCTTCCCGGGCGCACCGACCTCGGCATCCATCGCGTCGCGGTCGACTGAGGCGACGCGGCCCGACGCGTGCGGGCGTAGCTCTCCGCTTCTGCACGATCGGCCCCGACGGTGGCAGAGTGTCCGTGAAGGAGGACGGCATGGGTGGAGCGATCCTGTGGGGCGTCGTCGCGGCGTCGCCCCTCATCGTCGGCGCTGTTCTCGCTCTGCTGCGCACCTGGCCGCCGCGCTGGCTGGGCATCGTGCTCGGCTTCGGAGCCGGTGCCCTGATGGCCTCCATCGCCTTCGAGCTGTGGGAGGAGGGGCTGGACCTCGCAGGCCCCATCCCTCTCATCGTCGGCGTGGTCGCGGGCGCGCTCGCGTACTTCATCGCCGACCGGATCCTCGATGCGCGAGCCGCGAAGTCCCAGGAGCAGGGGGCGGGCGTCCCGCTCGCGCTCGGAGCACTGCTGGACGGCATCCCCGAGCAGCTCGTGCTGGGAATCGGACTGGCCTCCGGAGAACCGGTGAGCATCGCGCTCGTCGTGGCGATCGTGGTCTCGAACCTACCCGAGTCGATCGGCTCGGCCGCCGACCTGCTGAAGGGCGGCATGGCGAAGTCGCGCGTGCTGCTGCTGTGGGCCGGCATCTCGGTCATCTGCGCGCTGGCGACCGTCGCCGGATTCGCTGTGGCGAGCAGCACCGGCGACGACTTCCGGGCCGGCGCGAGCGGCTTCGCGGCAGGCGCGCTGCTCGTGATGCTCGTCGACTCGATGGTGCCCGACGCGCAGCAGAAGGCCAAGCAGGTGACCGGGCTCGCGACCGTGCTGGGCTTCGCGCTCGCCGCGGGGCTCTCGCTCGCGAGCTGATCTGGGCGTCGCGAGAGATAAGACGAGCGCGACCGCGGTCAGCGGCGTGGTAGAGCCGGCAGGGCTCAGAACCCGGGGTACTCCTGCAGCTTCTGCTCGAACTCGGCTCGGTCCGCATCGCTGAGCACGGCGCTCGCGATGACCACCATCTGCAGCCCCTCGAGGGGCTCGCCGGTGCGGGCGTTCTGCGCCTCGCGCGTCGTCAGGAAGTCGCCCGACGGGTCGTTCGAGAGGTCGAAGATGTTCGCGTAGAACCTCATCGGATCGGGGTAGTTCTCGGTGTAGTACTCCCACGTGTGCTGCTCGCGCGGGTCTTCGCTGCCGTAGAGCTTCGCGATCATCGACGGGTCGATCCCCGAGTACTCCCCGTTGAACGAGTACAGCGTGGGCAGACCGTGCTCGGCGACGACCGAGTCGATCGTCGACATGACCTCGAGCTTGAGGCTGTAGTCCTGGATCGGCTCGGTGGTGGCCCAGCCGGCGGAGGTGTACTCGATGAGCATCGATTCGCCGCCGTAGCCGTTGCGCTCCGGACGCAGATCCTCGTCGCCGACCTGCACCCAGTCGTATCCGTACTCGGCGGTGATGCGCTCGCGGATGTCGGCGAACAGGCTGTCCGCCTCGGCCTTCACCTCTTCGAGCGACTGCTGGGTGAGAGCGTCCTGCGGGTCGGTGCCCTTGATGCCCGGGTAGGCCTCTTCGTGCTTCTGCTCGTCGGTCTTCATGCCGTCGTAGCTGCCCGAGGCCGACGTCTGCAGTGCACCGATGCCGCCCACGGTGGCGACGTTGAAGATCAGCGTGACAGCGAGGGCGACGGCTGCCAGCGTGCGTCCTCGGGCGGTGAACAGCGCGCCGATCACGACGGCGACGACGACGAGCTGCAGCGTCAGCATCGTCACGCCGTAGACCGCGTCGGTCGCTCCGATCGCGAGCATGATGAGGAGGATCAGGGCGAACAGGATGCCGGCGATGAGTGCGATCCAGCCGAGTGCGTTCGCCGGCTTCTTCTCGGCGGAGGCGACCTCGCCTGCGGTCGCCGTGCCCGACATCGCCGGAGCACCGGGATGCTGCACGACCGGCCCGGCCTGGCGGCGGGCGTTGCGATAGCCACCGGGCGGCGGCACGGGCGGCGCTCCCTCCGTGCCGGCGACGTAGCGGGCCCGCTGCTTCTCGTGATCCATCACCATGGCTTGTCCGTTCCCGAGCCTCCGCCATCGTCGCCCTGCTGCTGATCGCGCTCCTGCGTGCCCTGCTCGAGCTTGTCCTCGAGCTCTTCGAGCTTCTCGTCGGAGGGCTGCGGCTCCTGCTCCTGCTCCTCCTCCGGCGGCGGCTGCTCGTTCTGCTGCTTCTGCTTGAGGCGGTCCTCGAGGTCTTCCCTGCTCTGCTGCATGTCTCGGTCGGGGTCGGACGACTGCTCCTGCGCCTCGTCGCTGTTGCACTCCTCGGGCATCTCGGTCGTGATGGTGAGCGCCTCGCCGTAGAACTCCGCGGCCCCCTCGCCGTCGCCCTCGGCGCGGGCGGCGTCACCCATGCGCTCGAGGACGAGAGCGAGGTTGATGCGCACCGTGCACACCTCGAGGCCGGTCGCGAGGTCGAGTGATTCCTCGAGCTTCGCCCGAGCATCCGGCAGCTTCTCGGCGCCCGCCAGCGCGGTGCCGACGTTGAACGGCGCCTTGAAGGGCTCGAACCAGTTGAGGAACTCCTGCCCGCGGGCCGACGCCTCTGATCCGGCATAGTCATCGGCCACGTACGCGGTGATCGACTGGTGCGCGAATGCGTACATACTGAGGATCTTGCCGACGAACAGCAGTGCGGCCAGCGTCAGCGGAAGCGTGCCGATCGCGATCCACCGTCGGATGCGGCGACGGCGACGATTCGAGGCCAGCAGCGCGGCGGCGGCCGACGCCCTCAGGTCCTCCGGGCTGTCGGACGGCGTCCCGCCGGCGCGTGCAGACAGATCTGTCATGCGGCACCTCCGTCGGTCGTCCGGCGTCGCGGCGATGTCGACGGCGCTCGCAGCAGACGCAGTCGGGCCACGAGCATGCTCGCCCTCGTGAGCTCCACGCCGAGCAGCGCCACGATCACGAGGGCGGCGACCCAGTAGAGCTCGGTCACGTTGCCCACGGTTCCGGACTCCGCGTAGGTGGTGGTGGTCGAGGGCGCCTCGGGCAGGGTGAGTGCGGCATCCGCGGTGCGGTGCTGGTACTCGACTCCGAGATCCGAGGCGATCGCCTCGAGGTTCCCCTCGTCGATCACCGACAGTGCGTCCGCCCCCTCGTACTCGATGTATTCGCTCGACGAACCGTCCACGCCGCCCGTGGTGAGCTTCATCGGTCCGCCCTCCGCGGTGCCGTACCCGAGCACGGCGCCGGCGTCGGTGAGCTCGGCGCTCCCGTCGAACGGCTCGGGGGCCGACGAGACCGTCTGCTCGCCGTCTCCGAAGTAGAACACCATGCGCGAGCGATCGGGCGACGACTCGGCCGCGTTCGACAGGGTGTCCGAGAGCAGCTGGTTCGCGATGCCGATGGAGCTGCCGCGCGACTGGCTCGTCACCTCGGGGCGCAGCACCTCGAGCGACGAGACGAGCGCGGTGGTGTCGGTGGTGAGCGGCATGCGGAGATCGGCCGTGGCGTCGAACGTGATCAGCGCGAACCGCGCACCGGGGTACTCGTCGACGATCGCCTGCACGTCGGCGCGGACGCCGTCGAGGCGAGGCCTGTCGCCGTCCCAGTCCTCGGCGACGATGCTCGCGGTGGTGTCGACGACGAGCACGATGTCGGTGTCGGTCGCGAGGGTCTCGGTGGCACCGCCGGGGATCCCCGGGCGCAGGAGCATGACGAAACACGCGAGCAGCATGACGAGCCGCATGGCCCAGAGCGCCCGTCCGCGGCCGGTCGCCCTGACCAGCGCCATCACGGCGAGGGCGGCCACCGGCGCGCAGAGCAGAGCGAGGAGGAAGACGTTCAGCACGGGCTGGAAGATCACAGTCTCACCCTCCACAGCACGACGATGAACGAGAGCATCGAGATCATCAGCACGACGATCCAGAGGTTCGGCGCGTCTGTCCAGACGACCTGCGCCTGACCCTTCAGCGCGGACGCCTCCTGCTCCTGCACCTGCGTGACGATGTCGCTCACGGTGGTGGTGTCCCGGAGGCCGTACGCCTGTCCGCCCGTGGCCTCGGCGGCCTTCGTGAGCTCGGCGCTGACGTCGGCGTCCTTGCCCTGCACCGGGTTGAGTGCGAAGACGCGCACGCCGTTCGATGCGGCATACGCGGCGGCCTCGTCGAGCGTCACGATCGAGGCGCCGTTGACCTCGTTGTCGGTCGCGAAGATGATCGAGCGCGACCGCTCGTCGTCGGGGTGGTCGAACGCCATCGCGCATGCCGCGAGGCCGTCGCCGATCAGCGAGGCGCCGTTGCCGTTGAGCGTGCCGACCCAGTGCTCGGGGACCGATTCGGTGAACTCGAAGCTCTCGCGGATGCTCTGCAGGTGGCTGCGGATGAACTCGTAGTCATCGGTCAGGGGGAAGATCTGCACGGGAGAGCTGTTGAAGATCGTGAGGCCGATGCGTTCACCCTCGAAGTCCTCGAGCAGTTCCTCGAAGACCGTGAGCACCTCGACGTCGACCTCGCTCATCGACCCCGAGACGTCAAGGCAGAGCATGATGTCGCGGCTCGTGTTGACGGGCTGGATGGTCTGCGACGCCATCGGCCGGGCGGAGACGACCCCGGCCGCGAGGGTCGCGATCACGCCGATGAGCAGGATGCTCGACAGTGCGAGCACGCGGCGGTTCAACGCCTGGCGGAAAGTCGGCAGCGCGCGCAGGCGCTCGGCTCGGGCGACGCGGGCGCGCTCGTGGGCCTCGGTCTTCGCACCGCTGCGCAGCCCGATGACGATTCCGAGCGCTATCGCGATGACGACGACGGCCACGGCGACGAGGATGAGCCACCCGTTCGCTAGTGCCATGTGCGCACCACCGTTCGGGCCGCCTCGGCGCCGGCGATCGGGTCGATCGCGGGACCGGGCCGGAAGATGCTGGGGTAGTAGTGGCGACCCATGGCGTCGACGAGCGCGGGATGGACCCCTCGAGAGACGAGGTCGTCGAGCGCGAGCACCGGTGCCTCGAGTCCGCTGTACTCGTTCACGAAGGTGCGCACGACGCGGCTGAGCTCGAGGTTCGCGTTGCGGGCGGACAGGGTGCGGGCGCGGTAGTCGTCTTCGATGCGCTGGATCCGGTCGAAGTACTCGACCCGCAGCTGCGACAGCACGTCGGTGGTGAGCAGGGTCGGTCCCTGGGCGTCGCGCGACAGCGTGAGGTCACGCCGCGGCCTGGTGAGCGCCACGACCACCCACGCTGCCGCGATCAGCAGCAGGAGGATGCCGAATGCGACCAGGATCCAGCCCCAGCCGTATTGGAAAGGCGGGTACAGCTCATCAGAGTCGGGCATTCGACCTCCGATTCAGCAGCTGAAGCAGCTGCGAGACGGCGTCGTCCTGACCCGCCAGCACGCTGTGGCTGATCTCCATCCGCTTGAGCAGCTCAGCGAGTCGTGCCGCGTCGGCCTCGGTCTGCGCGGCGAGCTCGCGGATGATGTCGGGGTCGCCCTGCACGAAGTCCGGCACCTCCCACATGCTGTCGACATCGCTGCGGATGGTGGCCGTCGCGTGGTCGAGCACCGGATCGGCGTCGCTCACGGTCAGCCACAGGACGTCGTGCTGCACGCGCAGTCGGCGCAGCATCCGTTCGGTCTCCGTCGTGACCGGAGCCTCGTCGGTGATGACGACGACGATCATGCGGCGAGAGATCGTGCGCGTGACGTACGACAGCAGCGCGTCGCGGTCGCTGGCTGCCCTGCTCGTGTCGATCGACCGGTCGATCGTGCGCAGCGCGTGTTCCAGTGCGCCCTCGCTGCGGCCCGGCGCGCGGCGGCGGATGCGGTCGGAGTCGCCGTAGACCAGTGAGAAGTCGTCGCCGTGCCGCAGCGCCAGCACGCCGAGCACGCCGGTGGCGAGGATCGCGAGGTCCTTCTTCGACTTCTCGTCGTGCGCGAGCGCGCCCATCGAGCGGCCGGTGTCGACCACGAAGAGGACCGTGTGCATCCGCATCGCACGGTGCCGCTTGACCAGAGGAGTGCCCAGTCGAGCCGTCGCGCGCCAGTCGATGTCGCGCACCTGATCGCCGTACTCGTACTTGCGCAGGTCCTCGAAGTCGAGGCTGCGGCCGTGCAGCAGCGACGCGTAGGCGCCGTCGAGCGCGTGCAGCGACTTGCGCGACGAGTGGATGAAGAGCTTGCTCTTCACCTGGGCGATCAGGCTGGCCATGGCGGGTCAGGGCGTGGGGACGGACGCGAAGATCTGGTCGATGATCTCCTCGCTGCGGATGCCCTCGGCGTCGGCCTCGAACGTCAGCAGCACGCGGTGACGCAGCACGAGGTGGCGCAGCGAGCGGATGTCCTCGGGGATCACGTGGCCGCGGCCGTTGAGCAGCGCCAGCGCCCGCGACGCCTGCAGGAACGCGATGCTCGCGCGCGGGCTCGCGCCGTACTTGATGAAGCGCGCGCGCTCCTCGCCGATGTACGGGGCGGGGTTCCGCGTGACATAGGCGATCGAGACGATGTAGTTGCGGATCGCGGGGTCGACGTAGATGCGGCTCGCGACGTCCTGCAGCATGTGCACGTCGTCGAGGCTGATGGCGCTCGAGACGTGACGGTCGGGATCGAGCACTCCCGAGTCGATGCGGCCGAGGATCTCGAACTCCTCGGCGGGACTCGGGTACTCGACGATCTCCTTGAGCAGGAAGCGGTCCATCTGCGCCTCGGGCAGCTCGTAGGTGCCCTCCTGCTCGATGGGGTTCTGCGTCGCGATCACCAGGAACGGCTTGGGCAGGTGGTGGACCTCGCCGCCGATCGTGGTCTGGTGCTCCTGCATGGCCTCGAGCATGGCGCTCTGGGTCTTGGCGCTCGAGCGGTTGATCTCGTCGAGGAGCACGAAGTTCGCGTGCACCGGTCCGAGCACGGTGCGGAACGACCCGGTCGCCGCGTCGTAGATCTGGTTGCCCGTGATGTCGCTGGGCAGCAGGTCGGGGGTGCACTGGATGCGCTTGAACTGCGCCCTCACGGTGTCGGCGAGGGTGCTGGCCGCGGTGGTCTTCGCCAGACCCGGAACGCTCTCGAGCAGGATGTGCCCGCCCGCGATCAGCGAGATCAGCAGGCTCATGCGCAGACGCTCCTGGCCGACCATCTTGGCCGAGTACGCGTCGGACACGGTCTTGAGCACGGCGCTCGCGCGCTGGAGCTCGGCGTCCGTCGGCGCTTCGGACTTCCTGCTCGCCGACGGGGAGGCCGCGGGGGCCGCGGGGGCCGACGATTCGGCGCGGGTCGCGGGAGCGGGAGGAGCCGGCGCGGCGGCCTGGGCGGAGGGCGCAGGCGGAGGCGGCGGCGTCGAACCTGCGGAGGGGCCGGGCGCGTAGGGCTCGTTCATCGGTGTGTCTCCTCGTTCCCACGGGGGACGCGTCGACGACCCCCCGTCGACCAGCGTAACCGCATCGGCCGGCGCGGCTCCGGCCCCGGCGCGGATGGCGCGGCGGCGGGGCACGCAGGGGGGACGGCATCCGTGACTCGACATCATGGGATCTGATCCGGCCCGACGCGTATATCGGCGGAGCGACGGACGCGTGCTTAGCTGAGAACTCGATCTTCGGATGATGCGGGAACGATGAAGCAGCCCAGAACGATGCCGCGCAGTGCGCTCGAGTACTCGATCGGACGACCGTTGTGGGTGGCCGTGGTCGTGCTGAACGTGATCCTCGCGGCCGTCGCTACCTCTGCTTGCGCCTGGGCGTACCTCCTTTCTCACGCAGGCGCGGCGTGATCGACATCGACCCGGCAGCGCTGGGGCTGGACGGGACACTGCTCTGGCTCGCCCTTCGTCTCTACGTACTCGAACCATCGACGCGGGAGGAGCTTCGCGGTGACCGTGTTCCGACTCGCCTCCTCGATCCGCGCGAGGCCCTGGCCACGACTCCTCAGCACGTGAGCGATGCGGTGCTCGCGACGTTCAGGCCCGAGGGCGGAACCCGATAGCCGCAGCGTGAGCCGCTCCGCCTCGGGGCAGGCTTCTCGCCGCATCATCCTCGGGCGCGCGGGGACTCCTCGACGTGCGTCGTGTCGGCGACGTCCTGAGGGGCGCCGCGCTTGCGGCCCACCCAGACGACCGCGCAGGCCACGCCGATGATGGCGATGGCGATGCCGACGATGTAGCCGGCGACCCCGAGATAGCCGCCCGGCACGATGTGGGGGTTGAGGAACGGGTACGGATACCACCAGGCCTCGCCGGTGGCGGGGGCGATGATGAGATTCGCCCGGATCATCGTGTAGACGACCCACACGATGGGGAAGATCGTCGCTATCGCCACGGCACGCCAGCGCAGCGCGCGCCGCCGCGGAGCGAACAGCAGGTCGACCAGCAGGAACAACGGGAAGACGACGTGCAGCACCTCGTTCGACCAGGGGACCGTGACGCCCTGGGGCAGTTCGACGCCGCGGAGCAGGGTGTTGTAGACGATGCCCGTGACGATCATGTACGTGCTGACGCAGACGAGGAGGACAGCGAGCCAGGCGGGCTCCCGCTCGTCGTCGTGACGGTGGCGCAGCGCCCAGACCGCGGCGACGATCAGCACGATGGCCGCGAGCAGGTTCGACAGGATCGTGAAGAAGCTGAGGAAGTTCGCCGCGACCGTCGGCAGGTGCTGGCCCCACTCTGTGGTGGCCGCGAGAGCGTTCTCGACGCTGCGTGCGAGCTGGGCGATGATCGCCGCGAGTCCGAGCGCTGCTGCTGCCAGTCGGGCGTAGGGCCACCAGGTCGTCATTTCGCCTCCGCGCACACTTTATCGGTCAGTATGCCGGTTGACGCTAGCCTCGATGCCGTCACGTCACGCGGCGCGGCGCCCCCACTTCATCCGTGTCACGAGCACCCCGAGCAGGCACAGTGCACCGCCGACGAACATGAGCGGGGTCGGCACCTCACCGAGGATCGCCCACGACATGAGGATCGCGATCGCGGGCACGACATAGGTCGTCGCCGACGTCTGGCCGGCCGTGCTGCGCTGCAGGACGTACGCCCAGGTGGTGAACGCGATCGCCGTCGGGAAGATGCCGAGATACACCACCCACAGCGTCGAGCCGAGCGGGGCCGTCTGCAGTGCTCCGACCAGGCTGCCTGCCCACGGGAGCAGCGCGACCGTGCCGGCCACCGCGCCGAGGAACGTCAGCGTGGTCGCGTCGGACCCCGCGCTGAGCAGATGCTTCTGCAGCAGAGTGCATCCGGCGTACATCACTGCCGCGAGCAGCGCGAGCAGCAGCCCGGTGATGTCGGGACCCTCGCTCGTCGACGAGTTCATGCCGATCAGGACGACACCGAGGAAGGCGATCGGCGCGCCGATGATCAGCGGCTTCGGAAAGCCTTCACGCAGGAAGAGCCCGCTGAAGACCACCACCATGAGCGGCGCGAGGTTGACCACCATCGCGGCCGTGCCGGCATCGAGCGTGCGCTCGGCGGCATTGAGGGCCAGGTTGTAGACGCAGAACCACCCGACGCCCCAGACCGCGACGAGCCACCAGTGCCTCCGGTCGGGAAGACGGATGCCGTGGCGCACCGCGATGATCGCGAGCACGGCGCTTCCTACAGCCATGCGCAGCAGCGCCAGCGCGCCCGGGTCGAAGTGCGGACCGGCGCCGCGGATGCCGATGAACGCCGAGGCCCACAGCACCACCGTCACCAGTGCGGCGACTAGCACGAGCGGACCCTGTGGTCGGGGCTTCGCGGGGTTCAGGCTGTCGTCGCGACGCACGCGACCGGTCTTCGGCATCCTTCGATCCTGGCACCGGCCACCGACATCGGCGATGCGCCCGAGCGACAGCATCCGCTCGTTTTCCGCCACGGGTCGCTGCAGTCCGTTCGAGAGCGTCCGCCGCCCACAGCCCGGAGGGTCGGCGAACGACCTTCGATAGGATGGAGCCGCCCGAAGAGGGCCAGCTCATCAGCCGGTGCAAACCCGGCGAAAGCAAGGGGGATACCCATGCCAGGAATCGTTATCGTCGGCGTCCAGTGGGGCGATGAGGGCAAGGGCAAGGCCACCGACCTGCTCGGCGAGCGCACCGACTGGGTCGTCAAGTTCAACGGCGGCAACAACGCGGGCCACACCGTCGTGGTCGGCAATGAGAAGTACGCACTGCACCTGCTGCCGTCCGGCATCCTGTCGCCGGGCGTCACGCCGGTGATCGGCAACGGCGTCGTGATCGACCTCGAGGTGCTCTTCAGCGAGCTCGAGGCGCTCGGCGGCCGCGGCATCGACGTCTCCCGTCTGAAGGTGAGCGCCAACGCGCACATCATCACCCAGTACCACCGCACTCTCGACAAGGTCACCGAGCGCTTCCTCGGCAAGCGCATGATCGGCACGACCGGCCGTGGCATCGGCCCCGCCTACGCCGACAAGATCAACCGCGTCGGCATCCGCGTGCAGGACCTCTTCGACGAGAACATCCTGCGCCAGAAGGTCGAAGGCGCCCTCGACCAGAAGAACCACCTGCTGGTGAAGATCTTCAACCGTCGCGCGATCACCGCCGACGAGGTCGTCGAAGACCTGCTCTCGTACGCCGAGCGCCTGCGGCCGATGGTCGCCGACACGGGATACCTGCTCGACGAGGCCCTGCGCCGCGACGAGGTGGTCGTGTTCGAGGGCGGTCAGGCCACCATGCTCGACGTCGACCACGGCACCTACCCGTTCGTCACGTCGTCGTCGGCCACGGCGGGCGGCGCGTCCACCGGATCGGGCGTCGGCCCCGGAGCGCTCGACCGCATCGTCGGCATCGTGAAGGCCTACACGACCCGTGTCGGCTCCGGTCCGTTCCCCACCGAGCTGTTCGACGAGCAGGGCGAGTGGCTGCGGTCACGCGGCTTCGAGTTCGGCACCACCACGGGCCGTCCGCGCCGGGTCGGCTGGTACGACGCCCCGATCACCCGCTACGCGACGCGTGTGAACGGCATCACCGATCTCGTCCTCACCAAGCTCGACATCCTCACCGGACTCGAGCAGATCCCCGTCTGCGTCGCATACGACGTCGACGGTCGGCGCTTCGACGAGGTGCCGGTCAACCAGACCGACTTCCACCACGCGACGCCGATCCTCGAGTACTTCCCGGGGTGGAGCGAGGACATCTCGACCGCACGCACGTTCGACGACCTGCCGAAGAACGCGCAGGACTACGTCATCGCGCTCGAGGGCATGAGCAACACGCGCATCTCCGTCATCGGCGTCGGCCCCGAGCGCGACCAGGTCATCGTGCGTCACGACCTGCTCGACTGAGGCTGACATGACCCGGTTCTGGCTCGGCGGGTACGGACCCGCGATGGACGGCTCGGCCGACGGCATCGGCCTGCTCGCGGGCGACGAGAGCGCGCCCACCGCACTCGAGTATCGGGGAGCGGTCACGCAGACCCCCTCCCCGTCGTGGTTGGCGCAGCATCCGTCGCTCGACGTCGTCTACGCGGCGCTCGAAGGGGATGCCGGAGTGCAGGCGTTCGCGCGCAGCGGCGACTCGACGCTGAAGCCGCTCGGAGAGCCGGTCGCCGCGGGCGACGGCGTCTGCCACGTGGCGGTCTCGTCGAGCGGATCGTTCCTCGTCGCGAGCTGCTACGGCGACGGCCGGGTCGTCCGCATCGGCATCGACTCGCAGGGCCGCCTGGTGCCGGATGCCGTGAACAAGGCAGCCGAACTGCGTGCCGCTCTCCTCGGCGAGCCGCTCGAGGCGGCGCCTCCGGCGGGCGTCGCGGTCGCGGCATCCGATCCGTACCCCGGCGAGCTCACCGCGACGGGTGAGGAGCGCGCATCGCACGCGCACTCGGCAGCCTTCCTCGCCGACGGGCGCATCGCGACCACCGATCTCGGCTTCGACCTGGTGCGGATCTGGCGACCCACCGGGGGTGGCCTGGTGCTCGATCACGAGGTCGTGCTGCCCGTCGGCACCGGCCCCCGGCATATGGTCGTGCACCCCAGCGGCCACCTGCACGTGGTGACCGAGTACTCGTGCGAGGTGTTCACTCTCGGCGCCGGGCGCGACGGCACGTGGGCTGTCGTGTCGTCGGTGCTCGCGAGCCCGATCGCCGAGATCGGCGTGGACTTCCCCGCCGAACTCGCCCGCAGCCGTGACGCGCAGTTCCTCTACACGGCCCTGCGCGGCAGCAACACGATCGCCGCGCTCCGCGTGCGCGGGGGAGGCGAGGCTCTCGAGTCGATCGCCCTCGCCGACTCGGGCGTGGACTGGCCCCGTCATCACGTCGTGCACGAGGGCAAGCTGCTGGTCGCGGGGCAGCGCTCCGACACCGTCGCGCTGATCGACCTCGACGAGCGCACGGGCGCGCCGCTCGGCATCCGCCACCTCGCGCAGGCCCCGGCGCCGACGCACATCCTGCCGGTTCGCTGACGCGCGGGTCGCGCCTCGGGGACCTTGACCTGGCGTTCGCACTCAGGCTGTGAACCGGGGCGGCGCCATAACTCCGGACGAACGGCCCGATGCGGGGCTGCACGGCCGGTGCGCGTCGCTGTTCGCCGGCCTTCCGGAGTTGTGGAGCAGGCCGGCAACGCGCCCGACGGCGCGTCGCGGAACAACCACCCCGTGACTCGACGTTGGACTTGAGCAAGACTGGGCGACGGAGAGGTGCACCCCATGACTGCTGAGAAGACCGACGACTACGACCTGATCGTGCTGGGCGGCGGGCCGGTGGGCGAGAACGTCGCCGACCGCGCCGTGCAGAACGGACTGACCGCGATCATCGTCGAGAGCGAGCTGGTCGGCGGTGAGTGCTCGTACTGGGCATGCATGCCGTCGAAGGCGCTGCTGCGTCCGGCCCAGGCGCTGCGAGCCGCGCAGAACGTCAAGGGCTCGGCCGAGGCGGTGACGGGGTCGCTCGACGTGCGCGCGGTGTTCGACCGCCGCGACTCGTTCACGAGCAACTGGTCGGATGACGGGCAGGTGAAGTGGCTCGACTCCGCCGGCATCGACCTCGCCCGCGGGCACGGTCGTCTGACGGGTGAGCGCGAGGTGACGGTGACGGATTCCGACGGCGGCACCCGCGTGCTCCGGGCCCGCCACGCCGTCGCGATCAGCACCGGATCGGATGCCGTGATCCCGCCCATCGAGGGCCTGCGCGACTCGTCCCCCTGGACCAGCCGCGAGGCGACCAGCGCAGAGGAGCTGCCCGAGTCGCTGGCCGTGATCGGCGGCGGGGTCGTGGCTGTCGAGATGGCCACGGCTTATGCGGCCCTCGGTTCGACGGTGACGATCATCGCCCGCAGCGGTCTGCTGGGTTCGATGGAGCCGTTCGCCGGGGAGCGCGTCGCGGCCGGGCTGAAGGAGCTCGGTGTCGACGTCCGCACCGACACCGGCACGACCAGCGTGACGCGAGGCGACGAGGGAGTCGAGATCGTGCTCGACGACGGGTCGACGGTCACCGCTGCCGAGGTCCTCGTGGCGACCGGGCGGTCTCCTCGCAGCGGCGACATCGGCCTCGACGTCGCGGGTCTCGAGCCCGGTCGCTGGATCACGGTCGACGACACGCTGCGTGTTCCCGGATCCGACTGGCTCTATGCGGTCGGCGATGTGAACGGTCGTGTGCTGCTCACGCACCAGGGCAAGTATCAGGCGCGAGCAGCGGGCGACGTGATCGCGGCGCGCGCCAAGGGCGAGGATGTCGACGATGCGGCCTGGGGTCGTCACGTCGCCACCGCGGACGGCGCGGGCGCCCCTCAGGTGACCTTCTCGTTCCCCGAGGTCGCCTCGGTCGGGCACACCGAGGCAGAGGCCCGCAAGGCCGGAACCGACGTCGCCGTCGTCGATTACGACCTGGGTTCTGTCGCCGGCGCGAGTCTCTACGAGGACGGTTTCGAGGGGCAGGCCCGCCTCGTGATCGACAAGGAGCGCGACGTGATCATCGGAGCGACCTTCGTCGGCCCCGAGGTCGCCGAGCTCGTGCAGACAGCCACGGTCGCGATCGTCGGTGAGGTGCCGATCGCCCGCCTGTGGCACGCCGTTCCGGCGTACCCGACGATCAGCGAGATCTGGCTGCGGCTGCTCGAGTCCTATGGGAGGGACTCGGCCTGAGCGCATCGGACGGATGCCGACGACGGACGCCGCGCGGCCCATCCGTTTCGGCATCCGCTCCGAACAACCGAGGAGAGACTGGCGCGATCGGCGCGCCCGGAGCAGGATTGTTTCCCACATTGACGACCTCCGGCACAACCCCCGGCCGAATGTCGCATACCTCTTATACGCTCGAACACACATCCGAGGAGGCAGGACCATGAAGGCTGTACTCGCAGGAACCGTCATCGCCGAAGCCGACGAGAGCGATCTCGCGCGCATCGAGGGAAACTGGTATTTCCCGCCGGCATCCATCACGGAGGGCGTGCTCGTCGAGAGCCCCACTCCGTACACATGCCCGTGGAAGGGCGCCGCCCAGTACTTCTCCGTCCAGGCCGGTGGCGAGCTGCACACCGACTACGCCTGGTCTTATCCGACGCCGTATCCGAGCGCCTTCGACCGTGTGGGCAAGGACTTCTCGGGCTTCGTCGCCTTCGACCCGCGGGTCGAGGTCTCTGCATGACCTCTGTATGCCGCAGTCGAGGTGCTGATGCGCGCCTCGTCGATCGATCGACCGGAGAGTAGTAAATCGTGATCGAGTTCCGCAACGTCACCAAGCAATTCCCCGATGGCACGACCGCCGTGAAGGACTTCAGCCTGGTGCTGCCGTCCCGCAAGACGACGGTGTTCGTCGGATCCTCAGGATGCGGCAAGACCACTCTGCTGCGCATGATCAATCGCATGGTCGAACCGACCTCGGGCGAGGTCGAGATCGACGGGGAGAGCGTGCTCGGCGGCGACCCCGTCGCCCTGCGCCGCCGCATCGGCTACGTCATGCAGAACTCCGGCCTGATGCCGCACTTCACGGTGATCGACAACGTCGCCACCGTGCTGCGTCTCACCGGCGTGAAGAAGGGGCCGGCGCACGAGCGCGCGCGTGAGCTGCTCAAGACGGTCGGACTCGACCAGTCACTCGCCGACCGGTATCCCAGTCAGCTCTCGGGCGGTCAGCAGCAGCGCGTGGGCGTGGCCCGTGGTCTTGCGGCGGATCCGAACATCCTGCTGATGGACGAGCCCTTCGGCGCCGTCGACCCGATCGTGCGCGCCGACCTGCAGCAGGAGACGCTGCGGTTGCAGCACGAACTCGACAAGACCGTCGTGTTCGTCACCCACGACATCGACGAAGCCTTCCTGCTCGGCGATCAGGTCGTGATCCTCGACAAGGGCGCGCGCATCGTGCAGGTGGGCAGCCCGAGCGAGATCATCGAGAACCCGGCAGACGACTTCGTCGCCTCGTTCATCGGAGCCGACCGTGGGCGTCGGGCCCTGCACCTCAAAGAGACCCCGCACGGCACCGTCGTGGTCGACTCCGAGGGGCGCACGCAGGGCGCGATCGTCGCGGCGGCCGAGACGTCCGACGGTCCCCTGGCGGGGCCGGATGCCGCCGCTCTCGGCGCTGTGCAGGGCGAGGGCGCGTGAACTGGGTCACCGACAACCTCGGGTTGATCCTCGATCTGACTCTGGTGCATCTGCGTCAGAGCATCATCCCGATCGTGCTCGGTTTCGTGCTGTCGCTCCCGCTCGGCTGGGTCGCGTGGCGTTTCCGCCTGGTGCGCGGCCCGATCATCGTGCTCACCGGTCTGCTCTACACGATCCCGTCGCTCGCGCTGCTCATCCTGCTGCCCTCGGTCGCCGGGTATTCGGCCCGGAGCGAGTCGAATCTCGTCATCGCGCTCACGATCTATGCGATCGCGATCCTGGTGCGCGCGGTCTCCGACGGTCTCGATTCGGTCGATGACGATGTGCGCCAGGCGGCGACGGCGACGGGCTTCGCCGCCTTCCGCAGATTCTGGGCGGTGGAGTTCCCGCTCGCCGGTCCGGTGATCCTCGCCGGACTCCGCGTGACGGCCGTCAGCACCATCTCGCTCGCCACGGTCGGCATCCTGATCGGCGTGACCAACCTCGGCTACCTGTTCACGAACGGCCTCGACCGGCGCATCATCGCCGAGGTGTTCGCGGGCGTCGTCGCCGTGGTCATCATCGCCCTCGTGATCGATCTGATCCTGCTGCTGATCGGTCGCGCGCTGATGCCGTGGACTCGCGCCGCCTCGAAGAAGATCGCGTCTCGCCCGATCGCGCTGGGGGCCCCGGCATGAATCTCTTCGCCGAGGCCTTCGCCTGGATGCTCGCTCCCGAGCAGTGGACGGGAAACTACGCGCTGCCGAAGCTGCTGGCCGAGCACCTCGCCCTGACGGTGATCTCGGTGCTGATCGCCGCGGTGATCGCGGTGCCGATCGGCTGGCTGATCGGCCACACGGGCAAGGGACGCGAGGTCGCGGTCGCGATCTCCGGCGCGGCGCGAGCGATTCCCGCGTTCGGCCTGATGATCCTGCTCGTCCTCCTGCTCGGCGTGCTGCGTGTGCCGCAGGCGGCCATCATCACCTTCGTTCTGCTCGCGATCCCCTCGCTGCTCGCCGGCGCGTATACGGGGCTCGAGGCGATCGATCGCCGCGTGATCGATTCGGCCAAGGCGATGGGCATGACCGGCTGGCAGATCTTCTGGAAGGTCGAGGTGCCGCTCGGACTGCCTCTGCTCGTCGGCGGCCTCCGCTCAGCCCTCCTTCAGGTCATCGCGACCGTCACGATCGCCGCCTACGTGAATCTCGGCGGCCTCGGCTGGCCGATCATCCAGGGCATTCCCCTGCAGAAGTTCGATCAGGTCCTGGCCGGGGCGATCCTCGTGGCCACGCTGGCGCTGCTCGTCGACCTGATCCTCGCCGCAGCCCAGCACGCCGCGGTGCCGGCGGGGCTCCGTGCCGGCCGTCCCACCCGTCGCCGGTCGCGCGACCTCGCTCCCGCCGCGGCTCCGGCCACGGCCTGATCGCGCACCGGCTCCTCCGTCCCTACCGCGCAGTTCCACACAGCAGCAGTCCCCCACAGCAGTTCCAGAAAAGAGGAAGTCCATGTTCACAGCACGAGGCAAGCGCTCTGTCTTCGCCGTCGGTCTTGTCGCCGCGGCTGCACTCGCCCTGTCCGCCTGCTCGTCGAGCAACCCGCTCGACGAGCCGTCCGACTCCGGTGAGAGCTCGGGCAGCGGCGACACGATCGTCGTCGGCTCGCAGGCGTACTACTCCAACGAGATCATCGCCGAGATCTACGCCCAGGCGCTCGAGGCCGCCGGCTTCGACGTCGAGAAGCAGCTCAGCATCGGCCAGCGTGACGCGTACATGCCGGATGTCGAGTCGGGCGACATCGACGTCTTCCCCGAGTACACGGGCAGCCTGCTCGAGTACATCTCGGATGACGAGGTCGACGTCACGAGCCCTGACGACGTCTACGCGGCGCTGCAGGAGGCCCTTCCCGAGAGCCTGACCGCTCTCGACTTCGCCGAGGCGACCGATCAGGACTCCTACACGGTGCTGAAGAGCTTCGCCGAGGAGAACGACCTGAAGACGATCGGCGACCTCTCGAAGGTGACCTCCGAGGTCACGATCGGTGCGGCTCCAGAGTTCGAGCAGCGTCCGTACAGCCCGGCCAAGGCCAAAGAGGTCTACGGCGTCGACCTGACGTTCTCGGCCACCGGCCCGACCACGCTCGAGTCGCTGCTCGCCGGCCAGATCCAGGTCGCCGACATCTACACCGCCGACCCGGCTTTCGAGACCGAGGAGATCGTCGCTCTCGAAGACCCCGAGAACCTGATCATCTCGTCGAACGTCGTGCCGATCGTCTCGAGCGACATCGCCGACGACGTCTCCGATGTCCTCAACGCCATCAGCGCCAAGCTGACCGGCGAGGAGCTCGTCGCCCTCAACGTGCTCAGCACGGTCGAGCAGCAGTCCTCCGCGGACATCGCGAAGAAGTGGCTCGCTGACAACGACCTCGTCTGATCCGAGTCGTCCTCACAGTAGTGCCCGGCCCCTCAGGGGGCCGGGCACTTCTGCGTCCAGGTACTGCCTAGACCCTGGCGTCCTGCCGGGGTATCAGCACCTGTTTGATCACGATGAGGATGGATGCCGCGACCGGCACCGCCACGAGAGCGCCGAGCAGGCCGAGCAGCGTGCCGCCGGCGAGCGCGCCGATCACGACGAGGGCACCCGGAACGGCGACGGCCTTGTTCATGACGCGCGGGGTGATGACGTAGGCCTCGATCTGCATGTACACGAGGTAGATGAGGGCGAAGACGAGCGCTGCCACAGGGTTCGTGAACAGGGCGAGGCTCGTGCCGATGATCCAGAAGATCACCGATCCGACGAGCGGGATCAGCGTGATGCAGAAGGCGACCGTCGCCATGAGCGGCGGGAAAGGCAGGCCCAGGAACAGATAGAGCACGAAAGCGAGCACGGCGTTGCAGAACGCGAGCACGACCATTCCCATCACGTAGGCGCCTACGGAATCGGTGATCTGCTCGGTGATGTCGCTTGCGCGCGCGCGGTCACGTGCGGGAGCGAGGCGGAGCATCCCCGACTTGATCGACGGCAGCGTCGCGACGAAGTAGAGCGTGAGCACGAGCACCACAATGATGCCCGAGATGGCGTTGGCGATCGAGGCGCCGACCTGCAGCGCTCCTCCGCCGATCGCGGCGATGTTTCCCGGGTCGGTGAGGAACGTCTGCACATCGGCGACGAGGTCCTGGAACTGGTCGCCGAACTGGGCGTCGAGCGTCGCGTAGATGTCGCTGCGGGTGAACTCCTGGATCATCCCCGGCACCGACCGCACGAAGCTCGCGACCTGGTCGATCACGACCGGCAGTACCATCCACACGACGAGACCCGCCACGACCACGAGCCCGAGGATCGCGACGACCACCGAGATGGCGCGAGACAGCCCGCGCCGCTCGAGGAAGCGCACGGTGGGGTCGAGGCCCAGGGCGGCGAACAGTGCCAGGGCGATGTAGATGAGCACGGTCGACAGGTTCGCGACGGCCAGACCGAGCACGATGGCGGCGAGGCCGCCGATCGTCACCAGGAATCCGAACACGAAAGGCCGGTCGATGCGCGTCCAGAACGAGCGGCTCGGAGTCATCGGCTCGACGACCCCGTGATGAACTGCCGGCGACGTCTTCGGGGTGTGCGGGGAGATCGCCGAAACGGCGGTGTCTCCTGCGGGGGAGCTCGCGGACCCCGGGGTGTCGGCGGATGCTTCGGTGATCGACGCTGCGACGTCGGGTGCCGAGGAGGGTTCGGATGCGGCAGCAGACGCGCTCTTCGACGGGTCCTGCTCTTCTCGGCTCATGTGCTCACGATAGCGGCCGAGCGCGGGTCCATCCGGGAGGCATCCCCCCTTCAGGGTGGGGTCGTTCTGCCGCGTGTTTCCGTAGAGTAGGGGGCATGACCGCCGCCGAAGACCCCCGAGCTGAACTCCTCCGACTGCGTTCGAGCATCGACAACATCGACGCCGCACTCATCTTCATGCTCGCCGAGCGCTTCCGCGCCACGCAGCAGGTCGGTCAGCTCAAAGCCGAGCACGAGATGCCGGCATCCGATCCGGGTCGCGAGGAACAGCAGGTCGCGCGGCTCAAGGCACTCGCCGAACAGGCGCATCTCGATCCGGAGTTCGCCGAGAAGTGGTTCAACTTCGTCGTGGCCGAAGTGATCCGCCATCACACCGAAGCCGCCGAAGGACGATGATCCGGCCTTCCGAGCGAGTGACAGTGTGTGCAGCACTCACTCGCCCGGGGACCGAACTAAGTTTATTGAATAAACTATGACTGAGGGTACGCAGAACCACCAGGTCTGTCAACTGATTCCTGCACCGGGACCGGCACCATGCTGAACGGCGATGACGCACTCGACACCCAGGCCTCGGTCCGCCGCGCGAACCTGCGCCGGGCGCTGCAGCTGGTCTTCCGCAACCCGGGCTCCGAGACCCGGGCGGGGATCGCCCGAGCCACCGGCCTGACTGCGGCGACGGCCTCGTCGCTGGTCGCCGAGCTCATCGAGCTGCAGCTGGTCGTCGACGGCGAGCAGGCCGCCAGCACGGGCGGCAAACGCGCGACCACGCTGAGCATCGAGGCCGAGCATCACGTCATCCTGGTGCTCGTGATCCGACCGACCGATGCGCGCATCGCTCTGGTCGCGCTCGACGGCACCGAGGTCGAGACGCGGCGAGTCGCGTTCTCCGATGAATCACGGGTGCGAATGCTCGACGCTGCGCTGACGGAGATCGCCGCCGAATACGCCGGACGGCTGCTCGTCGCGGGCGTGCAGCTTCCCGGAACGACAGACGGCCGCCGCGTGTTCGAGAGCGTGCAGCTCGGATGGACCGACGTGCCGCTCGCCGAGCGCTTCGAGCGCCTGCTCTCGGTTCCCGTCCTTCTCGTGAACGACGTCGATGCCGAAGCGATCGCCGAAGCGGCCCGAGAGGATGAGTCGTCCGGATACCGGCTGTTCATCCACATCGGCACCGGGATCGGTGCGGCGGTGACTCTCGACGGCGAGCTCGCACCGGGCCCACGCGATCGCGCGGGCGAGATCGGTCACGTCCAGGTGCAGTTCGGCGAGGATGCGCGCGCGTGTCGCTGCGGACGCCAGGGATGCCTGGAATCGGCGTCGTCGATGACGGCGATGCTGGGCGACGACTTCGATGACGCCATGGATGACGAGGCGATCACCGCGCTGGCCGCGTCTGCCGATGAGGAGAAGCTGGCTGAGGGCGCACGCGCACTCGCGCGCACCATCAAGCTCATCGCCGCAGTGCTCGACGCGGCCGAGGTCGTGATCGGGGGGCCGGCGCGCGCGCTCGGAGACCCGTTCCTCGGCCTCGTGCAGGCGGAGATCGACTACACGGCGACGGGCACCGCGAACGTTCCGGTGCGTTTCGCGGATGCCGACGCGTCGATCTCGACGGGGGTCGCACAGGTGGCGCTGTCGAGCGCGCTCGGGGTCCGCTGGAGTCCCGCGCAGCTGCGCGCGGCATCCGTTCCGGCATCCTGATTCGCGGATCGGCGACGACGCATCGGAGGGTGCGGGATCCCGCTCAGCGCGAGGCGATCCCGACGAGAGCGGCGACGAGCCCGGCGATCACCAGGACGACGATCGCGAGGATGTGCACCACCTTGCCCACGACGAGCATCGGCAGGTCGGGTCCGTCGTACGACGCGGGATTGAAGAGCGTGCCGCGTGCGCGGAAGCTCCAGCGCATGCCGAACCCGATGCGCCGCAGCGCGTGCGACGGTGCGGCGAACGTCTGCCCGCGCTCTTCGCGTGATGCCTTCCACGCAGCCTGCACGGCATACCAGGCGATGACGAAGAACGGCATCGCGAGAGACACGGCCCAGGCGATGAGCGCGACGCCGATCACGGTGCCCATCCCGGGGTCGAGCTCACGGATGAAGAACAGCCCGAGAGCCGCGAGTCCGACGGCCACGGGCACCAGCACCACGCCCCACCCCCACCCGGGGTGAGCGTCTTCCGTCGGCCGCCTCTCGACGCGCCCCGCATCCTGCCAGGTCATGTGATCCCCCCCCGTCTCACCGCGCCGGATGGCGGAGTCGACCGTGCCAGAGTACCGGGAGCGGTCGGTTCCTGTCGGTGGAGAGGATGCTGAGCATCGCGAGAGGATGGGGTCATGACACGCATCCTCGTCACGGGCTCCACGGACGGTCTCGGCCGCGCGACGGCCGCCGCACTTCTCGACCAGGGCCATCGGGTGATCGTCCATGCGCGCAGCGCGGATCGAGCAGCCGCCGTCTCATCGCTGACGGATCGCGGTGCCGATCTCGTCATCGCCGACCTCACGGATCGCCGCGCCGTCAGGGATGTCGCCGACGAGCTGAACGGGGGAGCGGAGGTCGACGCGGTCATCCACAACGCCGGTGTCATCTCGGGGTCCGGCATCCTGCCCGTCAACGTGGTCAGTCCCTACCTGCTCACCGCGCTGCTGCGCACGCCCACACGTCACGTCTACCTCAGCAGCGGGATGCATCGCGGCGGCTCGACCGATCTCACAGAGCTCGACTGGGACGGCTCGCGGACGACGGCCAGCTACTCCGACAGCAAGCTGTTCGTCACGGCTCTGTCGGCGGCGGTCGCCCGACGGTGGGCGCCTCGCGTCGCGGCCGACTCGGTCGATCCTGGATGGGTGCCGACGAAGATGGGCGGTGCCGGCGCCCCCGACGACTTCGATCTCGGGCATGAGACGCAGGAGCGCCTCGCGACCGAGCCGCGTCTCGACGTCACCGGCGGATACTGGCACCACGGCGAGCGGCGCACACCCCACCCGGCCGTCGACGACACATCCTTCCAGGAGCGGCTCCTCGCGGCCCTCGCTGACGCGACCGGGGTCGAGCTGCCTGCGCGGTAGGCGTCAGAGTCGAGGTTCCCGTCGCAGTTCGTGCCGCTCGCGGGTGCGCCCGGCGGCACGAACTGCGAACCGGACGCCCCGCGACGGGCCCGAGGTCTACTTGACGCTGCCGGCGGTCAGGCCGCCGACGAGACGCTTCTCGATGAGCATGAACAGGATGACGACGGGCAGGATCGCGACGATCGAGACGCCGAACACGTACTGCCAGCTCGTCTCGTACTGACCGACGAACTTGGTCAATGCGACCGAGAGCGGCTGGTTCTTGTCGGTCGAGAGGATGACGAGCGATGCGGCGAACTCGTTCCAGCAGGCGACGAACGTGAAGACGATGGCCGTCACGATGCCCGGCCAGACGAGCGGCAGGTTGATCTTGAACAGCACGGTGAATCGCCCCGCGCCGTCGATCTGGGCGGCCTCGTCGATCTCCTTCGGGATGCCCGCGAAGAACGAGTGCATGATCCACACCGCGAACGACAGGTTGAACGCGGCGTTGATGAAGATCATCGCCGCCCACGTGTCGCTGAGTCCGAGCACCGTGAACTGGCGGAACAGGCCAGAGGTGAGCACGGCCGGCTGCAGCATCTGCGTCACGATCACCAGGAACAGGAAGACCATGCGCCCGGGGAACTTGAAGCGGGCGGTGTAGTAGGCCGCGGGCAGCGAGACCAGCAGCACGAGCAACGTCGCGAACACGGCGATGATGATCGTCGAGATGAGGTTGTAGGGCAGCGGCGTCTCGGGGGTCGACCACATCGAGATGTAGTTCTCCCAGTGCCACTCGATCGGCAGGTACGTCGGGTCGACCGAGCGGATCTGCGACTTCGTCTTCACGGAGCCGAAGAACATGATCAGGTACGGCAGCACGAAGATCGCGAGCACCAGGATGCCGGCGGCCATGCGCAGGATGACGCGGGGAAGCGTGACCTGGTCCTCGGTGTAGCGGCGCTTGCGTCCGGGGATGCGAGGGGCGGCGTCATCGCCCGCGGTGGTGACGAGGGCGGTCTCGGTCAGGGTCATGATCAGACCTCCTTCATGGGCTTGACGGCCTTGACGTAGATCGCGACGATCACGATCACGATGAGGAAGGCGACGACCGAGAGTGCGCTCGCGACGTCGACCTTCTTCTGCAGCTCGATGTACTTGAAGATCATCGTCATGATCGTGTCGGCGCCGTATCCGGGGATCGACCCGGTCATCACCTTGAGGATCGGCAGCGAGTTGAAGACGTTGATGATGTTGATGAGGATCGCGACGGCGAGGGCGCTGCGCAGCTGGGGCACGACGACCGTCCAGTAGGTGCGGGTCGCGCCGGCGCCGTCCATCTTCGCGGCTTCGAGGGTGTCGGCCGGAACCGTCTGGAGCCCCGCGAGGATCGTGTAGGTCGTGAACGGCAGCGAGACGAAGATCGCGATCACGATCGACCAGGCGAAGGCGGTGGCCGGGTTCTTGGTCCAGCCGTAGCCGACCGCGTCGTCTGCGAGCCCGATGTCGTAGAGGAACTTGTTGAAGACGCCGAAGTACGGCTCGAGGCTGTAGTAGAAGACCATCGTCGTCATCACGACGGATGCCGCCCACGGCACGATCACGGCCATGCGGACGATCTGGCGACCGGGGAAGGCCTTGTTGAGGATCTGCGCGAGCCCGAGCGAGATCATCACGGTGAAGGTCACCACCGCGACGACCCAGATGATCGTGCGGAACATGATCGGCCAGAACTCGGCGAACGTGAACACGGTCACGAAGTTGTCGAAGCCGACCGAGCCCTTGTCGAGGCCCGAGAGCGAGATGTCACGGGTGGAGTTGAAGAACATCACCCCGGCGGGGAACAGGACCACGCCGATGATGAGGAGCAGGGCAGGCGCGATCCAGGGCAGCGCCTGGAGCAGGTCCTTCCCTCCCGGCTTGCCGCGGGCGGCGCCCGATCGGCGGCCCGGGGTGCGGGGGCGGCCGGTGGCCGCCCCCGCGAGGTTCGAGGATTCTTTCGTCTGGCTCATGGGATACCCGAACCTCTCCGTCTGCGGGGCTCAGCCCGCGTCGACCTGTGCCTGGATCTCGGCCAGGACGTCCTGGGCCGGCTTCGACTGCAGCTGGCCGAACAGCGACTTGAAGGCGCCGTCGGTGGCCGACCACTTCTCGTTCGTCGACGGGTAGAACTGCGCGTCGGGCAGGACCTCGAGGAACGGCGCGAGCGCCTCCTCACCGGCGAGCTGCTCGGCACCGGACTTGGTGACGGGCAGGAAGCCCTCTGCCTGCACCCACGGCACGTACACGTCTGCCGAGTAGTAGTAGTCGAAGAAGGCGGTGATCGCCTCCTGCTTGTCGCCGTCGTTCTGGAAGGCCATCAGCTGGTCCATGACGCCGAGGGTGAAGGGCGAGCCGTCCTTCGTCGGGATCGGGACGATCGAGTAGTCGAGCTCGGGGTTGCCCTCTTCGATCTGGCCGACCGTCGGCGGCAGGCCGACCTGCATGCCGATCTTGCCCTGGATGAAGATATCCATCAGGGGCGAGCGCTGCGTCGAGCCGGGGTCGGCCTGCGTCGCACCGGCGTCGATCATCTTCTTGATCTGCTCGGCACCTTCGAGGTTCTCGGGGGTGTCGATCGTGATCTCGGACGCGTCGCCGAACGATCCGCCGCCGCCCCACAGCCACACGGCCGCTTCGGCCTGAGCCTCTTCGGAGCCGAGGGGCATGCCGTAGCCGGCCACGCCGCCACCGAGTGCCGACACCTTGGTCGCAGCGTCGAGCAGCTCGTCCCAGGTCGTCGGAGCCTCGACGCCGGCCTGCTCGAGCAGCGCGTTGTTGACGAACAGCGCACGGGCCGATGCGATCAGCGGCAGGGCGTAGGCCGTGCCGTCGACCTCGGCGTTCGCGAGGAACGCGTCCTGGAAGTCGGAGTAGGTCTCCTCCGAGACGACGTCTTCGACCGGGTAGAGCAGTTCGTCGCCGACGAATCCGGCGAACGGACCGCCGTTGTAGATGTCGGGAGCCTCGCCGGCCTGGATCTTGGTGGAGACGACCTTCTCGAGGTTGTCCCATGACTGCACCTCGAGGTCGACCGTGATGTCAGGGTTCTCCTTCTCGAAACCCTCGATCACGTCTTCCCACAGGCCCTTGGTGGCGTCGGAGTAGCTGGGGACCAGAAGGTTGAGCGTCGTCTCGCCCTCGGCGTCTCCGCCGCCTCCTGTCGAGCCGCCGAACCCGCACGAAGCGAGCGTGAGCGTGGCGGTGGCCGCAAGAGCGACAGCACCGAATCGCAGTGACTTCTTCATGTGTATTGCATTCCTCACTGTGTAGGTGGTGCACAGTCGCAAGCACAGCACGCGACGATGCGTGTGATCGCCTCCCCCGGTGGCGGGACGATCGGTTCAAGCCGGGTCGGCTCGAGGAACCCTCCATGGACCGGATCTCCGGAGGGGCGGTGGAACTTGTTCGATTATTTGTCAGGAGAATAAACAAATCAAGAGGAACCTTGCAACGATTCCTAATGTCGACATACTATGATCGAATAAGCCGCTAAACAATCACAAACTTGCAACATCTGGTCCGGAGGGCCCGACATGACCGAACTTCTGCCCGGCGCACACATGCGCGAAGAACTGAATTCGCAGCCTGAGACCTGGGCCCGCGCGGCGGATCTCCGCGACGCGCAGGCGCTGCTCCCGGCATCCGGAGCCCGCATCGCCGTCGTCGGCTGCGGAACCTCGTGGTTCATGGCGCAGTCCTACGCGTTCCTCCGCGAGACCGCGGGCCAGGGCGAGACCGATGCGTTCGCCGCATCCGAGTCGTTCGTCGACCGCGGCTACGACGCGGTCGTCGCACTGACGCGTTCGGGCACGACGACCGAGGTGCTCGAGCTGGTCGAGCGCATCAAGGGCCGCGTTCCCACGATCGGCGTGATCGGCGACGAGACATCGCCGCTCGTCTCGCTCGTCGACGACGCCGTGCTGCTGCCCTTCGCCGATGAGAAGTCGGTCGTGCAGACCCGCTTCGCGACCACGGCCCTGGCCCTCTTCCGTGCCTCACTCGGTGAGGATCTCTCCGGCGCGATCGCCGATGCGGCCGCCGTGCTCACGGCGGACTACGACGACGAGCTCCGCGACGCCGAGCAGTACTCGTTCCTCGGCCGTGGGTGGACGGTCGGCCTCGCGCACGAGGCCGCGCTGAAGATGCGCGAGTCGTCGCAGTCGTGGACCGAGTCGTACCCGTCGATGGAGTACCGCCACGGTCCGATCGCGATCGCCGCCCCCGGCCGCGTCACCTGGCAGTTCGGCGAGGCGCCCGAAGGCCTGGCCGCGCAGGTCGAGGCCACCGGGGCCCGCTTCGTGCAGCATCCGGTCGACCCGCTCGCCGACCTCGTGCGCCTGCACCGCGTCGCCCTCGACAGGGCCGTCGCCCGCGGGCTCGACCCCGACCAGCCGCGCAACCTCACGCGATCCGTCATCCTGGATGCATGACCCGACCCACCAGCGGAGCGATCGATGACCAGCACTGAGGATGCCGCGAGCATCGCCGACGTCGTGAGCGACGCGTCGGGCGAGCGGCTCGCCGCCGCGCGCCCGCTCGGTCACGGCGCGCCGGTGCTGGCGTTCGACGTGGGCGGCACCGACATCAAGTCGGCGCTGTTCGATGCCGACGGCACGGCTCTCGGCCTCCGCCGCACGCCGACCCCCGTCGCCGAGGGGGACCGCACGGAGGTGCTGATCGAGCGCCTGGGCGTGCTCGCCGCCGAACTGCGGGCCGACCACCCCGATGTCGTGCCGCTGGCGGCAGGACTCGTGGTGCCGGGGATCGTCGACGCGGAGGCCGGCCTCGGCGTCTTCGCGAGCAATCTCGGCTGGCGGAACTCGCCGCTGCGCGACCTCGCGTCGGAGAAGCTCGGTCTGCCCGTCGCGTTCGATCACGACGTGCGGGCGGCGAGCTGGGCCGAGCACCGCCTCGGCGGCGCCCGCGCCTACTCGAACTCCGTCGTGCTGGTCATCGGCACGGGCATCGCGGGTGCCCTGTTGGTGGGCGGCGAGCCGTACACCGCCGGCGGCTACGCGGGCGAGATCGGCCACTCGCCGATCGCCGACGGACCGGTGTGCGCGTGCGGTGCGCGCGGGTGCCTCGAGGTCGTCGCGTCTGCCGGCGCCATCGCTCGCCGCTATCGCGAGGCGACCGGAATCAGCCCCGACGGCGCGAAGGACGTGATCGCCCGCGCGGCGGCCGGCGACCGCGTCGCCTCCGAGATCTGGAACTCGGCGCTCGACGCCCTCGCCCTGTCCCTCGCGCAGCTCACCGCCGTCATCGCCCCCGAGGCGATCGTGATCGGTGGTGGACTCTCCCGCGCCGGGGGAGCGCTCTTCGACGAGCTGCGGGCACGACTGGCGGAGCGTCTGAGCTTCCATCGCCTTCCTGAGCTCGTGCCGGCGGAGCTGTCGGGCAATGCCGGCATCCTGGGCGCGGCGCTGCGCGCGAGGGAGCTGGCATGATCCTCACCGTCACCCCGAACCCCGCGCTCGACCTCACCTGGCACGTCGAGCGACTGACCCTCGGCGAGACCCACCGAGCGGATGCCGGTGCGGTGCGTGCCGGCGGCAAAGGCCTGAACGTCGCCCGGGTCGCCCACGCGCAGGGCGCCTCGGTGCTCGCCGTGTCGACGGCAGGCGGTCGCAGCGGTGTCGAGCTCGCCGCAGAGCTCGGGGCCAGCGGCGTGCCCCATCGCCTGGTCCCCGTGGTCGGAGCGACACGGCAGAGCATCGCGCTGGTCGACGAGACCCTCGGCGACACGACGATCGTGAACGAGCGGGGCGTGAACCCCTCCGACCCCGAGTGGGCTGCGATGCTGGGCGAGGTCGTCGATGCCCTTCCCGGCGCGCGCGTGCTCGTGGTCTCGGGCAGCCTGCCGCCCGGTGCTCCTGAGACGCTGCTTCCGCTGCTGATCGGCACGGCGCGGGACGCCGGTGTGCCCGTGATCGTCGACACCTCGGGTCCGGCTCTCCTGCACGCGGCGGATGCCGGAGCATCCGTGCTCAAGCCCAACGCCGCCGAGCTCGTCGAGGCGACCGGCATCACCGACCCGGTCGGCGGTGCCCGCTCGCTGATCGAGCGCGGTGTCGATCTCGTGCTGCTGTCGCTCGGCGCCGAGGGCATGCTCGCGGTCACGGCATCGGCGGTGCTCCATGCCCGTCTCGATGCCCCGCTGGCCGGCAATCCGACCGGCGCGGGCGACGCAGGGGTGGCCGCGTGCGCGGTGCTCTATGCCGACGGCATCCGTGATCCCGCCACGATTCTGCGACGCGCCACCGCCTGGTCGGCCGCCGCGGTGCTCATGCCGCTCGCCGGCGAGATCTCCGACGACTGGGCGGAGCTCGAGGAGCGCCTGGTCGTCGCCCCCTACGACTCCACCGTTCGAGAGGACCCTCTGTGACCCTGGTCTCCGCCCGTGAGCTGGTGACGGATGCCGCAGCGCGCGGCACCGGCATCGGCGCCTTCAACGTGATCCACCTCGAGACCGCCGAGGGGCTCGTTCGCGCCTCGGCCGACGCCGGACTGCCGGTGATCCTGCAGATCTCGCAGAACTGCGCCGACTATCACGGTGGACTCGAGCCGATCGCTCTGGCGACGCTCGCCGTCGCCCGTCGCGCGCAGATGCCGGTCGCGGTGCACCTCGATCACGCGGAGCGCCCAGAGCTCGTCGACGAGGCCATCGCCCTGGGCTTCGGCTCGGTCATGTTCGACGGCGGTGCGCTGCCGTACGACGAGAACGTGGCCCTGACCGCTGCCGTCGCCGAAAGAGCGCACGCGGCGGGCGTCTATGTCGAAGGAGAGCTGGGCGAGGTCGGCGGCAAGGACGGCGCCCACGCCCCCGGTGTGCGCACCGACCCCGACGAGGCGCGCGCGTTCGTCGCAGCGACCGGCGTCGACGCGCTGGCAGTGGCCGTGGGGTCGTCGCACGCGATGACCGATCGCACGGCATCGCTCGATCTCGAGCTGATCGCGCGACTGCGAGACGCGCTCGACGTGCCGCTGGTGCTGCACGGATCATCCGGGGTAGCCGACGCCGTGATCGCCGACGCCGTGAGGGCCGGCATGACGAAGATCAACGTCTCGACGCACCTGAACGGATTCTTCACCCGGGCGATCCGCTCGACCCTCGACGCCGATGCGAAGCTCGTCGACTCGCGCAAGTACCTCACCCCCGCGCGGGAGGCGCTCGCGGGCGAGGCCGCCCGAATGCTGCGCCTCTTCGCGCTCGAGACCGCCCAGGTCGCAGGGTGAGGCTCGGGATGCCGGGCAGGATGGTCACATGAAGCGCGCCGCCCGACTGAACGCGATCCTCGACCTGCTGGCCGCGGACGGCGAGGTGAACGTCGACGAACTGGTCGAGCAGTTCGGCGCCTCTGCCGCCACCACCCGCCGCGATCTCGACTCGCTCGCCGAGCAGCGTCTGCTCACGCGCACGCACGGCGGGGCGGTCGCGCACTCGGTCGCCTACGAGCTGCCGATCCGCTACAAGAGCCACCAGCGCTCGCAGCAGAAGGAGAGCATCGCCCAGGCCGCCGCCGCTCTCGTCGCGCCGGGCATGGTCGTCGGTCTGTCCGGTGGAACCACGACCACGGCCATCGCCGCAGCGCTCGCCGCTCGCGACGACCTCGCCGCAGGATCGGGCATCACGGTCGTCACCAACGCCGTGAACATCGCAGCCCAGCTCGCCACCCGACCCGACATCAAGGTCGTCGTGACCGGCGGGGTGATCCACTCGCGCAGCTATGAACTGGTCGGTCCGTTCGTCGAGCAGCTGCTGCGCGGAGTGCGACTCGACATCGCCTTCATCGGAGTCAACGGCATGGATGCCGTTGCCGGCGCCACGACTCAGGACGAGCGCGAGGCCGCCGTCAACCGCATGATGGCCGAACGCGCCCGCCGAGCCGTGGTCGTCACCGACAGCAGCAAGATCGGCACGGTGGCGTTCGCGGCCGTCGGCGGCTCCGAGCTGTTCCCCGTGCTCCTGACCGACGACGGCACGGATGCCGCGACTCTGGCCGCATTCCGTGACGCGGGCTACGAGGTCCTGACGGCCTGACCTGCCGTCCTCGCTCGCTGCTCAGTCCTCGGACCTCGCCAGCTCGCCGGTCGTTCCGTCGGTGGGGCCGAAGAGCTCGAGCGCGTCGCCGCGCAGCATCGCCCCGTCGGACAGCGCGAGCCAGGGCACCACCCCGTCGGGGCAGCCGGCATCCGTGTGCATCGTGAACTCGAGGTGGATGACTCCGCCGTTCGGGCCGCTCCAGTCGCCCGAGTGCCCGTTGCAGCCGTCGAAACCGACAAACGACCCATCCTCATTCAGAGTCAGCGTCACGTCGGGATCGTCCGGTGAGGCCCATTCGCCCACCGCCGCCGCACCCGGTGAGGGTGTCGAGTCAATGGCCGTGGGGGTCGGCGTCGCTGAATTCAGACCCTGGTCGGTGCACCCCACCGACACCGCAGCGCCGAAGACGGCCACTGCGATGAATGCGAGCACTCGTTTCGACCCCATGACGACCAGCTCTCCGCACGCCAGGGCACACTGCCTTCGGTGCTGAATGTGCCTGTGATCTTCGCACGCGGACTCGGCTCTCACAAGCAGCACAGTGCCGAACTCCTGGTGGGGATGCCGCGACCCCTCTCGCGACATCCCCGGAGCAGATGGTGTCCTGTCGTTCCCTCACACTCCCCAGTGCACGAGGGTCCCCAATTCGACTGCGCCTCCCTCGCACTTCGTTTCCGAAGTCCTTCGCGGCACCTTCTGGAGATAAGGAGCAGACCATCGATGTTCTGATACATCGACTGGAGAAAAGTTTCAGAGTCCGCTTCCGTGGCACTGAAATGGGGCACTGAGCCCGGTCGAATCGGCTGCCGTGGCCAGCGCGGCCGCCGGCCGTGCGCCCGCGGCCAGCTCGGTGTGCACCGCCCCGAGCAGCTCGCAGGCCACGTCGTCTGCCACCACGACGGGGGCGGCGATCACGCAGCCGGTGCCGGCATGCAACCAGACCCGCGTCATTCCCAGGGCCTCCTCGCCCCAGCGCACCGACGAGCGGCCCAGCTCACACGCCGAGAGCACCACGGTCTCGGGCGCGTGCGAGATCAGATCGACGTCGTACCCGAACAGGGTGCCGTCGACCAGTTCGAATCCCGAGAACAGCGGGTTGTCGACAGCGTGGCGGCCATGCGCGGCGATGTGCAGCACGTCGACCTGCTCGGCGAGCTCGGTGACGGCACTGACCCGCGCGCTGTCGCCGGTCAGCATGCTGGCTCCTGCCCACGCTGCGGCGGCCCGACGCACCTCCTCCTCGGCGCGCGCGACGCGGGGGCCGGTCGCGAAACCTGCCCGGGAGGCCTGTGCCCTGTGATCGTCGCCCGAGGCGGGGCGTCGACGTGAGTCGCCGAGCAGTCGCGACACCGAGGTCGCGATCGTGAACGGTGTTCCGCGCATTCCGGGGAGCATCGCCCAGGGGATGCCGCCCAGGATGCCCGGCACGGTGAGCGCCAGACGTGCGGCTCCGCCCGATGCCGCGCGCGCAGGTGCCAGGAGGGCAGCGTCCAGTCGTCGCAGCCTCTCGTCGAGCGAACGCGCCACGACGTGCGCCATCGGACCGCCATGGGTGAGGGCAGCCACGTCGAGGTCGGCGCGGAGTCCGTCGAGCGCGGCCTCGATGAGCGGCAGCGACAGCTCGACGATCGACGACCCGGATGCCGTCACGACGACGCACAGCAGCTCCTCGCGCGTGAAGACGTAGGCGAGGATCGCGGTGTCGGCGTCGAGCCGTGCCCTGGTCTCGGGCAGCCCGAGGCGCTCATGGTTCCTGCCGACCCCGGTCGAGGACCACTGCCGGTCGCGCACCCGATCGCGCAATTCGCGCACCCGAGCGTCGGTCGTCCAGTCCGACCCCGCGAGGTCGGCGCGCAGCATCCGCAACTCGGCCAGGTCGGACGACAGGTCGGCATCGTGCGGCGGACGCACGGGTGCCACCTGCTGGCTCAGGTGCCTGGCACGCTCGGACCACTCGAACAGCACCTCGGGATCGCGCGACCGTGCGGCGGCGGCGAGTCCGGCGAACATCAGCTCGGTGCCGTGCATCGCCACCGATGCCTGCAGGTCGAGCGCACCGAACGACTGCTGCCAGGCGGTGAGCAGGTCGAGGCCCTCGGCCGCGGCCCGGCGGGCCTCGGCATCCCTGCCCCTGCCGGCCGCCCGCATCGCCCGCACCTCATGCGCACGGATCCGCAGCGGGGTCGGCGCGTCGGTGCTGAGCCGGGGCAGGCGACCTCCGTCTGCGAGCCGAGCGGTGAGCGACACGGCGGTGGCTTCGGTGCGGAATCCTCCGCGGGTGAGCGCGTCGACCGTGCGGGTGAAGTCCTCTGCGGTCGGCGGACTCTGCGGTCGTGTCCGCAGCCGCGCCTCCAGTCGCACGGCCTCGGCGCGCGCAGCCCAGCTCTCGCTCCCCAGTGCGGCGAATCGACGGGATGCCGTCGCTGCGGCACGCTCGGCGCCTGTGGCGTCATGGCGCAGCAGCGACCGGGCGAGGTGCAGCTCTGCTTCGCCCCTGGCCTGCCGCATCCGCTGGGCGCCGAACCGCGCCGCGACCGCGCCGAGCAGCGCCTCGGCCTCGGTGGTGAGACCGGCATCGCGCAGCACCTCGGCCCGGTCGAGGTCGCTGATGGCTGCGGCGAGGTCGCTCGTGGCGGCGAGGATCGGCCGCGAACGGGTCATCAGCCCGAGCGCGGTGACGAGGTCGCCTCCGAGCAGCGCGGCGTAGCCGAGGTTGTGTCGGGCTTCGGCGAGCGGTTCGTCGGCGCCGTGGGCCTCATAGGCGGCGATGGCCCGCTGCAGATCGGCCGAGCAGTCGTCGAGCCGGTGCCTCTGCATGCTGACGATCGACCGGCTCATCAGGCAGTTCGCGCTCTCGATCGAGCCCACGTCGAGGCCGTCGATCGCCGCCGTGAGACACAGGTCGGCCTCATCGAGTCTGCCGTTGTGCATGAGCAGCGTGCCCAGCTGACCGTTCGCGAGGGCGACCGTCTCGTCGCTGAGGCCCGGGCGCGACAGCGCTTCGCGCGACAGCCTCTCGGCCTCGGCCGGTTCACCCGTCTGGGCGAGGACATAGGCCATGGTTCCGTCGATGCGGGCGCGCAGATCGGCGTCGTCGGTGCGCGCCGCTGCCGCGGTCAGTGCACGCCGCGCCTGCGCGAACCGTCGGGAGTTGGCTGCGTCGACGCCGCGCTGATGCAGCTCGAGAGCAGACAGGGGCATTGCACCAGAATGCCGGTATCCCTGGTCTCAGGGAAGATATGCGGCCGCATCCGCTTCTGCAGTATCGGACGAACGCTCGCTCTCGCCGCCTGTCGGCTGATTCGTGCGCCAACTGCATGCCGAGATCACAGATGCATGCCCGCATCGCTGTTTCAGGCATGCATCTGTGTTTTGAGCATGCATCTGTGATCCGACGTGCGTGGCTACGCCCCTGTCACCGGTGAGGGCAGAGTCTTGAGCACGGCGGAGACGGCCTTGGCCGCAGCATCCGCCCTGACGCCCTGCGCCGGCACCGAACCCAACTGTGCGGCGATGCGCCCTGCCACGTAGGGAGCCGCGAACGACGTGCCGCTCCAGATCGAGAAGCCTCCGCGGTAGTCGTCCGGGTCGATCGTCTCGCGCCGCAGTCCGTCGACGTCCGCTCTGGTCGTCGCCTGCTCGCCTCCGACGAAGGCCGGTGACGTGCTCACGACGGCGGCGCCGGGGGCGTAGACCTGCACCCAGGGGCCGACGTTCGAGAACAGCGCGACCGACCGGCCCGACGGATTGAGAGCCCCGACCGACACATGCGGCGCAGCGTGATCACGGGAGATGCCGTTGTCGGCACCGGGCCACGGCCACAGCGATGCCGGGAACGACGGCCGGTCGATCGCGTCGTTGCCCGCCGAGCACACCACCACGCACCCCAGCTCTCGCGCCGCGGTGAGCAGCGCGTCGAGGGTCCGGCTGAACTGACCGTCGACCGGGGTCTCGTGGTAGTACCCGAGCGACAGGTTGAGCACGTCGATCGGATGCCCGGTCGACGGGTCCTCGCGGTGTCGCCGCAGCAGCTCGACGACCTGCGCGACGGTCGTCAGGAAGGTGCTCTCGTCGATCACGCCCAGTGCGCCGGCCATGCGGATCGACAGGATGTCGGCATCCGGCGCCGTCTGACGGATGATGCCCGCGATGAACGTGCCGTGCCCGGCGACGGCGTCGATCTCGCCGTCGAGCTGCCCGTAGAGATCCGGATAGACCTCGGGGTCTGCGTCGTCGGTGAGTCCGATCGGCACGCCGTCGATCTCGATGTGGCGGGTGACGATGTCGTCCGGCAGCCAGTCGTGCACACCGCATCCCGTGTCGAGCACCGCCACCACCGGACGTCGGCCGCGCTTCGGGGCCGCCGTGCGCCGGGGAGCCGGTCCGAGCCAGGTCACCGGCTGGCGCGCGCCGCGCCCCGGCTCGAGGTAGTCGTCGCTGCCTCCGGCCCCTCCGCCCGCGCCGCGCACCGGGTTGGTGCGGCTGAACGGGTTGGTGCGGCTGAAGGGATTCGTTCGGCTGAACGGGTTGAGTCCGACGGGGTCGATCGACAGCACATGCTCGAGGCTGGTTCGCGGCATCGACGTGCCGGAGCTGCGCCGCGCGCGCTGCAGCACGCGCCAGGCGTCCGGCGGCACCGGGGACTCGCCGCGGGTCGGCTCGTCGGGAGTGGTCAGGCGAGCGCGCAGGAACCCCGGCACGCCGGGGACCAGCGGATCAGCCGCGCGCAGAGCATCCGGCGAATCGATCTCGAGCATCCAGCCGAACGAGCCGGCTGCATCGCGCAGCTCGCGGATCTCCTCGTCGTACTCCTCCTGACCATTCTCCTGATCCTGCGTGATCAGCAGCCGCTCCTGCAGATATGCGGTGGGGAACGCCCTGACGCCCTCGACGGGTTCGACCGACGGGTCCAGCGCCGTCCCCCGTCTGATCGATCCCTCCGCCCGGTCCTGCCAGCTCCACCCCTTGGGCTGCTCCATCGTCGATCCTCTCCTCGCGGGCGGACCCGCGTCCTCTGCGGGATGAGCCCGCGTCCTGTGCGGGGGACCCCGCGGTGTGTGCGGGTCGGCCCGCTTCCGGTGAGTGAGGTCCTGCGTGGTGCGGGAGTCGCCCAGCGGTGTTGTGCACGGGTCGCCCCGTCATGCGCGGGTCGCCCCGCGGTGGATCACAACTCGAACTGCGGGGTCGACAGGGTGCGCTCCTGGTCGCCGACCGTGGTGCTCAGGCGCACGCGGGTCAACCCGTCGGGCACGTCGTCGAACAGGAAGCGGCCGGTGTCGTTCGCCGTCGTCGTGCGGATGCTCTCGCCCTGAGCCAGTTCGATCGCACCCGAGATCGAGTCGACCCAGCCGTCGACCCGGTGCGCACCGCTCGCCGTGCGCGTGACGTGCAGCAGGATGCTGGTCGTGCCGTCGCTGAACTGCAGGGTGAGCGCGTCGGCGTCGCCGCGAACGGCTCCGAGCGGTTCCTCGATGAGGGTGAGCAGCGCGTACTCCTCCGACAGCCCCTCGGCTGCCACGGCCGCGATCATGCGGTCGATGAGGGCGGCCGGCATCGGGTCGACGTCACGCCAGAGCGAACGCAGCTGCGCGAACAGCTCGGCATCCTCATGGTTGTCGCCGCCGTTGGCGCGATCGTTCTCGCTCATGAGCTGCCCTCCGTTCGTGGTGTCGGTGCGTCGAGCAGCTCGCGCAGCTTCGCGAGGCAGCGCTGGCGGGTGGGGCCGATGCTGCCGACCGGCATCGCGAGATCGGCGGCGAGGCGGGCGTAGTCCGGTCGCTCCTCGAAGGCGATCACTCGCAGCAGTCGCTGGCATCGGTCGGCGAGGAGGCGAACCGCTGCCCACAGCCGTCGCTTCTCGTCGCCGACGGTGGCGTGGTGCTCGGCCGACTGCTGCGTGGGAAGCAGTGCGTCGAGAGCATCCGACTCGGTCGTGTCGACCCTGTTCTGGGCCTTCCCGGCCCGCCAGGCCTCGCGGCGAGCGGTGGTCGTCAGCCAGGCCGACACCGCTTTCGGATCACTGATCGAGCGGTGCCCGCGAACCAGCTGCAGCCACGTCGTCTGGACGACGTCTTCGGCCAGTGTGCGGTCGAGTCCGTAGGCGCGCACGACATGCCAGAGCACAGGCGTCATCAGCCGCACGAGGTCGTCCATCGCGCGGCTCTCGCCGTCCCGCCATGCGTCGAAGAACTCGGCGGCACGCCTCCAGCGTGCTGCTCCGTCGTCCGGTGCAGGATCGAGGGCGGCGCCGTCGGGTGCGCCGTCGATCATGAGTCCCATTGTGATCACACCGGTAAGGAGCACGGCAAGAGGCTCCTGATACATGGACTCGGTATGTTTTTTCGGGGTTCTGGCGGGATTCCGTCCCGGGGAGACGGATGCCGGGTGTCCGGAGACTCGTGCCGCGGGCGTTAGCGTGGAGTGGTGATCGCTCTCGCCGTCGTGCTCTTCCTCAACGCCGCCTTCAACGTGCTGGTGTGGCCCCGTTTCTACAAGCGCGTCGCGACCGACCCGCGGGCACGGGATGCCGACGGCAAGGCGACGGCGTTCCTCAAGGTGCACGCCGTGCTGATCGCGATCGCCCTGGTGCTCGCGCTCGTCTCGGTGATCGTCGGCATCGCGGCGCTCGCCGGAGCGCTCTGACGATCAGCTGCGGGTGACCGGCTGCTGGAGCTCGGTGATCCAGTCGGCCTGATCTTCGGACTCCGACTGCAGATAGACCTCACGGCAGGCGCCCTGCGCCGTCGCCCCGTGCGCGGCGATCGCCTGGTTCAGCGCATGCCAGCTGTCATCGATCGTCGCCATGGTGCCGAGGTGCGTGGCGGTGAACGCATCGTCGACCGCGGGAAGCTCGACGATGACGAGGCCGTCGATCGCCGGCCCGTCATAGGTGAAGCCGACCGTGATGCGCACGCCGTGCTTGTTCATGTCGTACTCCGCGATCGGGAGCCCCGGCTCTCCGCCCGACGCGACGATCGCATCGGCCACCTGATCGAACAGCGGACCCACCACCCCCGCGACCTCGGGCTGTGAGGCGACGCTCTGGGTCAGCGCCGCGAGGCGGACGTAGGGAAGGGGCTTCTCGGTGATCTGCTCGGCGGACATCGTCGTCTCCTCAGGTCGTGGGTGCGTGCCGCCGATCCTACGCAGGGGCACGGACATCGGCTACCGTCGTCGATCCTGGTCGCTCGTCGGATCCGACTACCCCGCCCCGTCGTCCGACTCGTCCTCGTCTTCGTCCTCGTCGCGGTGGCCGCTGAGGATCAGGATGCGCCGCAGGTGCATGGCCGCGAGCACTCCCGGCCCCATCGAGCGGCGGGCGTCGATGGTCCGGTCGTCGACGGTCTCGAGCAGCAGCCTCACGGCGCGCGCGGCCTCACCCCTGACCCGGTGATCCTCGGGCGACAGGGGATCCTCTTGGGCGATCACCTCGGCGACGGCATGGCACGCGTTCGACAGCGGTTCGGGCAGCGCCGCGTCGAGCACCAGAGCCCCTGGGCGATCCCAGATGGTGTCGGCGATCTCGTCCGAGATGTCGCGGATCAGATGCGCGATCCTGTCGAGCCGGGCGAGCTCGGCGTGGATGTGTCGCGTCTCCCCCCGTCGTCCCAGCGCCCGTGGGTTGCCTCGCCGGCTGTCGTCGGCCTCCGACAGGGCCGTGCGCAGCTCCGCCGTCGTGTCGGCGAGTGAGGCCGCATCATCGGCCCACTGCTGGTGCTCGGGCGGCCATGACTCCGAGACCGCCGACCCGATGTCGTGCAGGTGCTCGCTCAGCTGCGTGCGGAACGCGTCGACCTTGGCCGCGGCGGCGAGGGTCAGCGGCGCCGGCGCGATCACCAGGTTGACGAGGAGTCCGACGACGACGCCGACCGCCGTCTGCACCAGGTACCCGATCGAGTAGTCGTCAGCATTCTGGCCGCCGATGATCAGCACGAAGAGCGCGGCCATGGGCACGTACTCGCGGCCGACGCCGAACCACCCCGTTCCCGAGACCAGCACGCCGATGCCGACCACGGCCGGGATGGTCCACCACGTCGGGCCGACGGTGAGCACGACGATCGCTGCCAGTCCGATGCCGGTGGCGAGTCCGAGCAGGGTCTGCACCCCCGACCGCACCGACCCCATCAGCGTGGGATACATGCTCACGAGGGCGCCGAGCGGGGCGTAGTACGGGTACTCGTCGGTGACGCCGGGCATGTGCGGGGCGATCAGCCACGCGAGTCCGACAGCCAGAGCGGTCTTGGCCACGAGCAGCAGCCGGGCCGGGTCGACCGCCTCGCGCAGTGAGCGCACGATGCCGGGACGGCGCGCGCGCACTCGTGTCCTGATGTTCGTCACGGCATCCTCTCGTCATCCTCCCCGAAGGGTGACGCTAGCCGCTCGGCATCCGTTCACGCATGTGCTTGCGTCCGGCGGCGAGGGCGAGTAGCGGTCGCGACGCGTCGACGCCGGCCGCCCCTCTTCGGAGCGACCGGCGTCGAGTGATCAGCGGACGATCAGGGGATGGCCCGGCGGAACGCGAGGAACGAGATGCCCGCCAGTACCGCGGTCACGACGAGACCCCACAGTGCGAGACCGAGAGCTCCGGCGTCGAGGATGCCCCGCCACACCTCGTCCCACAGCTCGAGCCTCGTCGCGAGGAACGCGAGACCCACGAGCACGAGACCGAGCCCGACGCCCGCGATCGTGAGCACGGTGGGTCCCCAGCTCTTGTAGATCGTCGCCCCGGTGAAGCCGACGACGAACAGGAACAGGGCGAGCGTGAAGTAGACGGTGAATGCTCCGAGCGGACCCGCCTCCCACAGCCACGGCAGGTAGAACACGTAGCCGTTCACGCCGTAGCCGTTCGTCAGCGTCTCGATTCCGCCGCCGATCAGGAAGACGACGCCCATGAGCGCACTGCCGAGGATCGCGGTGAGCAGCGTGCCGAAGAAGAAATCGCGCCGCGTGATGCTCATCGCCTGCGAGAACGGGAAGGTGAGTGTCATGGCCGAGAGGCCGATCGCGAAGAAGTACCAGAGCGGAGCCTGGCCGCCACCGCCGTACTTGGGGGTGTCGACGGGGATCATCGCGTAGATCAGCACCGAGATCACGACCGCGGAGCCGAGGATGATCAGCGGCACCCAGATGAACGTCTGACGGTTGATGAGCTGCAGGCGGATGACGTTGAGTGTGCGTCGCATCAGCGCACCTCCTCTTTCGCGACGGAGGCTCTGGTGGCTGCGCCCGCCTCGGCCTTCTGGGTCAGACGGACGATCAGCTGCTGCAGCGACACCGGGGCCAGATCGAGACCGGATGCCGTGAGCTCGGCGCGCTCGGCGGCCGACAGCGCCCCGAGCACGGTGACGGATGCCACTCGGCCGAGCGCCTCGCGGTGCAGGACCTCACGGTCTGCCGCCCACGCGTCGACCTTGACTGCATCGCCGACCACGGTGACGGCGCGGTCGCGCACGGCATCCGTGTCTTCGTTGAGGAGGATCTTGCCGTTGTCGATCACGATGACCTTCTCGATGAGGTTCGAGACCTCGTCGATCAGGTGCGACGAGAGGACGATCGTGCGCGGATGCTCGGCGTAGTCCTCGAGCAGGCGGTCGTAGAAGATCTGCCTGGCGACCGCGTCGAGCCCCAGGTACGGCTCGTCGAAGAAGGTGAGCTCGGCGCGCGACGCCAGGCCGATGATGACCCCGACGGCCGAGAGCTGTCCGCGGGAGAGCTTCTTGATGGTCTGCTTCATCGGCAGCTGGAACTGCTCGATGAGCTCGTCGGCCAGCTCCTGGTTCCAGTTGCGGAAGAACAGGCTCGCCGCCTTGAACGCGTGACGCGGGTAGGCGTCATCCGGATACTTCTGGCTCTCGCGCACGAAGCAGATCCGGTTGAGGACGTGCGTGTTCTCGTAGGGGTGCTCGCCGAAGACGCGCACGGTGCCGGAGGACTCGAAGTTCTGCGCGGTCAGGATCGACATGAGCGTGGTCTTGCCCGCGCCGTTGCGGCCGAGCAGTCCGTAGATCGCGCCGCCCTCGAGGCTGAGCGACACGTCGTCGAGCGCGTTCTTCTCCTTGTAGTGCTTGGTGAGGTTCTGGACCTCGATGACGGCGGTCATGCGGTGGTCTTCCCTTCTGTCTGGTCGTTCTGCTGTGTCTGGGTCGCGCGCTCGTGCAGCAGCGCGACGAGGTCCTCGGAGCCGAGGCCCAGTGTGCGGGCCTCCGCGATGAGCGGTTCGATGTAGCGGTCGGCGAATGCGGCACGGCGCTCGCCGAGCAGCAGATCCTTCGCCCCGGCGGCGACGAACATGCCGATGCCGCGGCGCTTGTAGAGCACTCCCTTGTCGGTGAGCATGGCGACTCCCTTCGCTGCCGTCGCGGGGTTGATCCGGTAGAAGCCGGCGAGCTCGTTCGTCGAGGGCGCCTGCGATTCCTCCTCGAGAGAGCCGTCGAGGATCGAGTCCTCGATCTGCTCGGCGATCTGGAGGAAGAGCGGCTTGCCTTCTTCGATCACGAGTCCTCCGCTGGTTGGTGGGTTAGTTACTAGAGTAGGTAACCACTGAACCGCGGGTGTGTCAACAGTTGTTTCGGGCACGCAGCCGTGCGGGGTCAGTTCTGCATCCGAAAGGCCGCATTGCGGTGCGGAACTGACCCCGCACGGCTGGTGCGGTGCGGAACTGACCCCGCCTGGCTGGTGCGGTGCGAAGCGGCTCAGCCGCGCAGGTCCCGGGCGCGCAGCGCGACGGCCGAAGCTGCGGCGCAGACCACGGCCAGGCCCCAGGTGAGCGCGAGTCCACCGGCATCCACGCCCTCGGCGAGGGGTGGCTGACGGTACACCCAGGCGTAGGGCGAGAGCGCGTTCAACCATTCGAGGTCATCGGACTGCTTCGCGAGGGCCTGCAGGACGTAGCCGACCACGGCAATTCCCGCGCCGGCGCCGGTCGCCCAGATGCGGCGACCCGTCGCTGCGCCGGCGAGCAGAGCGGCGGATGCCGTGAGGAAAGAGAGTCCGGTGAGCGCGGCGCTCGCTCCGACGATGCGCCAGCCGTCGAGGCCGAGTTCGGCCGAGTCGTTCAACGCCCAGACGACGAGCCCCGAGAAGACGCCGAGCCACAGCAGTCGCACGAGCACGGCGAAGGCCGACTCCAGCGCATACCGGCCGCGGCCGATGCCGTGCGCGAGGTCGAGTTCGGCCCGTCCGCTCTCCTCCGCGCCGGCGATGGCCGCCGACCCCCACGTCACTGCTGCGATCGTCAGCAGAAGGAAGCCGATCAGGCCGAAGAACGTGCTCTGCGCGTATCCGGCGCCGGTCGCGATCTGGTCGTACCCGAGGGTGTCGACGAGTTCCTTCGGCAGCGACGAGATCATGGCCTCGAGCTGGCCGTCTCCGGCGAGGCTCGGGTACAGCGGCAGATAGAGGAACAGCACCGCGGCGAGGCCGGCGGTCCATCCGAGCAGGCTTCGCCAGGACTCGCGCAGGCTGCGTCGGAACACGGGCAGGATGCCGTTCATCGCTGCTCCCCCCTGTCGCGCCGCGATCGTCGGGTCGCGGGTCGGGCCGATGCCGGAGCGACAGAGGATCCGTAGAGCCTGAGCACGGACTCCTCGAGGTCCGGTTCCTCGACGGTGAGGTCGCGCACCTCGAACGGCGCGAGCGCCTTGATGAACGGGTCGATCGCGCCGTCGACCGTGCCGGACAGCTGCAGGATGCCGTCGGCATCGTGCGCGTCGATGCCGGTGAGCCCCGGCACCCGGTCGAAGCCGGCGCGCGCGGCCGCGGCATCCGTCGTCGCGAGCTCGACGCTCACCCGGCGGATCGAGCCCAGTCGCAGCGAGGCGACGTCACCGTCGGCGACGACCCGTCCGTTCGCGAGGACGGCGACTTCGTCGGCGGTCTGCTGGATCTCGCTGAGCACATGCGAGCTCAGCAGCACGGTCTGCCCGGCATCCTTCGCCTCGCGGACCATCTGCAGGAACTCCCGCTGCACGAGAGGATCGAGGCCGCTGGTGGGCTCATCGAGGATCAGCAGCTCCGGACGATGCATGAACGCCTGGATCAGCCCCACCTTCTGCTTGTTGCCCTTCGACAGGGTGCGCACCGGACGTGACAGATCGACGCCGAGACGGTCGCCGAGGTCGCGTGCCGTGCGCAGGGTCGCGGCGGAGTCCCGTGAACCCGAGACCTGGGCGTAGAACGCCAGCATCCGATGTCCGCTCGTGCGCCCCTCGAGGTGCAGCTCGCCCGGCACGTAGCCGATGCGCCGCCGCAGAGCGGCACCGCCGTGACGCGGGTCCTCGCCGAGGATGCGCACTGTGCCGGAGGACGGACGGATGATGTCGACCAGTGTGCGGAGCGTGGTGGTCTTGCCCGCGCCGTTCGGTCCGATGAGCCCGAACACGGTTCCCGGACGTACTCGGAGGTCGAGCTCGTGCAGCGCGACGCGGCTGCCGAAGCGCTTGTGCAGACGTTCGATCTCGATGGTGTCGGTCATGATGCGTCTCCTTCCGGGGTGGGACCCTCTGTTCCGAGGGCTTCGCGCGCACCGTCGAGCAGCGCGGTCGTCGAATAGATGCCGTGGGTGAGCAGCTCGAGTGTGGGCAGCGTCGTGCGTCGCAGCCCGGCCGGGCTCAGTTGATCGGTGCCCAGGGCCCGGGCGATCTGAGCGCGCATCACGACCGGCGCCAGGCCGATCAGGGTGAGGGTCAGCGTCGTCATCTCGGGGTCGCTCATCGGCTCGAGCATCCCCGCCTCGCGCTGCTCGGCGAGCACATCGCGCGTCCTCGCGAGGAAGCTGTCGAACAGCCGATCCGCTGCCGGAGAGCCGTCGATCAGCATCCGGGCGAGGTAGTCGATATAGGGCCCGTACCGGCCGAGGTCGTTCAGCGCGGTGCGGATGCGGTCGCCGGTCGGGGCCGTGATGAGGTCGTGCTCCTCATCGGTGAAGACGCCGACGACATAGTCGTCGCACTCCGTGCGCAGGGCGTTCTTGTCGCCGAAGTGATGCACGATCAGCCCGGCGCTGACTCCGGCCTCCGTGGCGATCGCGCGAAGGCTGGTGGCATCGAAGCCGTTGCGCGCGAAAGCGGCGATGGCAGTGTCGCGGATGCGGGCACGAGCGGTGAGATCGTCGGAAGCTGAACGCATGTACAGCACACTAAACAGATGTTCAGCCGCGGTCAAGAGGGGTCGCTCGTACTCTGGAGGAGTGGACTTCCCATACAGCCGCCTGCGCCGCTGGCCCGACGTCGAGGCCGACAATCTGCAGGCGCACGACGCGACCGACCTGCTGCTCGTCGAGCGCGCGCTGGCGCCGGAGTTCTCCGGTGTCTCGGGGCGCGAGATCGCGGTGATCGGCGACGAATACGGGGCGATCACGCTCGCGCTGACGGACGGCGGACTCGACGGCATCCGCGTGCATCAGGACCTCGCGACCGGGCGACGCGCGTTCGCCCGCAACGCCGAGGAGCTCGGGCTGACGGGATTCTCCACGCACGAGCTCGACTCCACTCTGCTCGACGGCGCGCGGCTCGTGCTGCTGCAGCTGCCCAAGGCGCTTGCCGAGCTCGAGGAGATCGCGGATGCCGTAGCGCGTTGGGCCGCCCCGGATGTGGTGCTCGTCGCCGGCGGGCGCGTGAAGCACATGACCATCACGCAGAACGAGGTGCTCGCGCGGAGCTTCGAGACGGTGCAGGCGCAGCGCGCCGAGCGGAAGTCGCGGCTGGTGGTCGCGTCCGAGCCGCGGCCGACCCCCGCTGAGCCGCCGTTCCCGGTCGCGGAGCGGCATGACGGGCTCGTGCTCGTCGCGCACGGCGGCGCGTTCGCGGGGCCGAGACTCGACATCGGCACGCGGGTTCTGCTCGAGGTGCTCGGTCTCGATGAACAGCCGAGCCCGGCTCCGATCGTCGTCGACCTGGGCTGCGGGACCGGCGCGCTCGCCGCCTCCTACGCCCTCGCGCACCCGGAAGCCCGCGTGATCGCCACCGACCGATCTGCGGCGGCCGTCGCCTCGGCCCGCGCCACGATGGTCGCGAACGGCGTCGACGATCGAGTCACCGTCATGCACGACGACGCCGGCTCGGAGATCGCCGACGCGACCGCCGACGTCGTGCTGCTCAATCCGCCCTTCCACCTCGGCAGCAGCGTGCACACCGGGGCAGCGACCCGACTGTTCGAGGCCGCCGCCCGCATCCTCCGCCCCGGCGGAGAGCTCTTCACGGTCTTCAACTCGTCGCTCGGGTACCGCGCCGAACTGACCCGGCTCGTCGGGGCGACCGAGCAGCTCGCGCGCACCCCGAAGTTCACGGTCACGCGCAGCATCCGGCGCTGATCCGTCGCCGACTGGGCGTCGTTCGGTCACACGCACTTCCCGCGGCCGAATGCTCGGGATCGGGCCGACGCAGGCGCGAACGGCCGACCGAAATCGCCGACCAGAACCGCGCCGCGACCGCGTCCGAAACCCGCGCAATCCCCCGGTCAGCCGACGAAACTGAACGGCACTAGGGATCGTGGATTTGCCCCTGACCGGCCATTTCGTTACGTTGGTTGGTGGGCCTGACGGCCCGAAGACCAGTCCGCGACCACGTCCTTCTTTCGAATGTGCTGTGCTGCGAAGAGGCGTGGACGTACGGTCGATGCTCTATCGCGGTGGATCCGAAATCCGCCGTCCGCGCCGCCACAGCTCCAACTCGAAACGGCCGGGAGGATCACCCGGGCGTAACCGAAGCAGGCTCAGCCACCCGAAGGCGAGCCGCAGGGGAAACGTGTCCGAAATCGCTCTTGAAGCGCGCAATCTGTACAAGGTGTTCGGGAAGAATCCGAGCAGTGCCGTCCGTCGACTCAAGGCCGGTGAGAGCAGATCCGCCGTCGGCGACGCAGGAACCGCCGCCGTCATCGACGCCAGTTTCACCGTGAACCGCGGCGAGATCTTCGTGATCATGGGGCTCTCCGGTTCCGGCAAGTCCACCATCATCCGCATGCTCAACGGGCTGCACGATGTGACCGACGGATCTGTCATCGTGAACGGCGACCCGATCACGGGCATCCCGTCGTCACGGCTCCGCGAGATCCGCCGCGACCGCGTCTCGATGGTGTTCCAGCACTTCGCCCTGCTGCCGCACCGCACGGTCGCCGCGAACGTCGCCTATCCGCTCGAGCTCAAGGGCGTCGGCAAGGACGAGCGACTGAAGAAGGCCGAGGAGATCCTCACCCTGGTGGGTCTCGAAGGCCAGGCCGACAAGTTCCCGTCCGAGCTCTCGGGCGGCATGCAGCAGCGCGTCGGCATCGCCCGTGCGCTCGCCGCCGACTCCGACATCCTGCTCATGGACGAGGCGTTCAGCGCGCTCGACCCGCTGATCCGTCGCGAGATGCAGGAGCAGCTCCTCGAACTGCAGGAGAAGCTGCAGAAGACGATCGTCTTCATCACCCACGACCTCAACGAGGCCATGTTCCTCGGCGACCGCATCGCTGTCATGCGCGACGGTCGCATCGTGCAGATCGGCACGCCCGAGGACATCCTCACGGACCCCGCCAACGACTACGTCGAGCAGTTCGTGCAGGACGTCGACCGCGCTCGCGTGCTCACCGCCGCGAACGTCATGGAGCGCCCGCGCCCGGTCGTCGCCGAGACCGCCGGCCCCCGGACGGCGCTTCGCCAGATGCGCGACGCGTTCATGTCGGCCACCTACGTGACCGGTCGCGACCGCAAGCTTCTGGGAATCGTCACCGACCGCGATGCCGTCAAGCTCGTGCGCCAGGGGGTGTCGACCCTCGACTCCATCATCAAGCCGGCGCCGCAGAGCGTCAGCAAGGACGAGGTGCTGATGAACCTGTTCATCCCCTCCGTCGAATCGCCGCTGCCTCTGGCCGTGGTGGATGCCGAGGGGCGCCTCGTCGGCGTGATCCCACGCATCACCCTGCTCGCAGCCCTAGGCCCCGGCCCCGGTGCCACGGGCGAGCTCACCCTGCCGCTTCTTCCGATGCCGCAGGCCGAGATCGATGCCGTGCTCGATGACGGATGGACGGCCGAGCCGCTGCCGGTCGCGACGACGACGGAGGAGGTGCGCTGATGGATGGTTTCCGCATTCCTCTCGGCAGCTGGGTCGCAACGGGAGTCGACTGGATCAAGACGAACCTCGACGGTCTGCTCGACGTCATCTCGTTCGTGGTCAGCTTCCTGGTCGACGGCCTCACCCGCGCCCTGCTGAGCCCGCATTTCGTGGTCATCATCCTGATCGCGGCGTTCATCGCGTGGCTCGTGCGCTCGTGGCAGCTCGCGATCGGGACGATCGTCTCGTTCGGTCTGATCGTGGCCATGGGCCTCTGGGTCCCCGCGATGCAGACCCTCGCCCTCGTGCTCGTCGCCGCGGTGATCGCCGTGCTGATCGCGGTGCCGCTGGGCATCTGGTCGGCCCGCAACGCCACCGTGCGCGCGGTGCTCAAGCCCGTGCTCGACTTCATGCAGACGATGCCGGCGTTCGTCTACCTGATCCCGGCGATCGTGTTCTTCAGCATCGGCGTCGTGCCCGGTCTCGTCGCCACCGTCATCTTCGCGCTGCCTCCGGGTGTGCGACTGACCGAGCTCGGCATCCGCGGAGTCGACTCCGAGACCGTCGAGGCCGGTCAGGCGTTCGGCGCCAAGCCGGGTCAGATCCTGCGCGGCATCCAGCTCCCGCTCGCGATGCCGACGATCCTCGCCGGCGTCAACCAGGTCATCATGCTCGCGCTGTCGATGGCGGTCATCGCCGGTATGGCGGGCGCCGACGGCCTCGGGAAGATCGTCGTCGAGGCGATCTCGACCATCAACATCGCCAAGGGCGTCGAGGCCGGTCTGGGCGTCGTGCTCATCGCCGTCTTCCTCGACCGCGTCACCGCGGCCCTCGGCGACCTGGGCAGCAACCGCTCGTCGCTGCTCGGGATGCTGGCGCGTCGCCGCACGCAGAAGCGTCTCGATGCCGCATCCGCCGAGGCGGACACGACGGCGACGGCATCCGCTCCCGCATCGGCCGACGCGGCCGACGCGCTGGATGCCGACGCCGAGGCCGAGCGACTGAAGGCCTCCCCGCGCCGCGCCCCTGTCGGCGGCGGCGTGCACTGACTCATCCCTTCCGCACAAGAGAACACGCAGTACACAGCAACACAGCACCTATATATACGGAACGAGAGACATACACATGAAGAAGAAGATCCTGACCATCGCGGCGATCGGCGCCGCAGCGACACTGACCCTCGCCGGCTGCAGCGGTGACGGCATGGGCGGAACCGGCGGAGACACCGGCGGCAGCGAGTCCGGTTCGGGCGACAAGGGCACGATCACCCTCGGGTTCCTGCCCTCGTGGACCGACGGACTCAGCACCGCATACCTGCTGCAGGACCAGCTCGAGAAGATCGGCTACACGGTCGAGATGAAGACGCTGACCGAGGCGGGTCCGCTGTACACCGGCCTGGCGCAGGGCGATGTCGACATGTACCCGTCGGCCTGGCCCGAGCTGACCCACGCCGAGTACATGGAGACGTACGGCGACGACATCGAGGACCTCGGCGCGTACTACGACAACGCGAAGCTGACCCTCGCGGTTCCGGAGTACTCCGACCTGAACTCGATCGAGGACCTCGCGGGCAAGGGCGCAGAGCTCGACGGCAAGATCTACGGCATCGAGCCGGGTGCCGGCCTCACCGCGCAGACCCAGAAGATGATGCCGGAGTACGGTCTCGACGGCGAGTACGAGCTCGTCACCTCGTCGACCGCGGCGATGCTCACCGAGCTGAAGTCGGCGACCGACAAGCAGGAGGACATCGTCGTGACGCTGTGGCGTCCGTTCTGGGCCAACGACGCCTTCCCCGTGAAGGACCTCGAAGACCCCAAGGGTGCGATGGGCGAGTCCGAGGCCCTGCACTTCCTCGGCACGAAGGGCTTCGCGGAGGAATTCCCCGAGGCCGCCGAGCTGATCGAGCAGATCAAGCTCGACGACGAGCAGTACGGTTCGCTCGAGGACATGGTCGTGAACGAGTACGGCGAGGGCAAGGAAGCGGATGCCATCGACGCGTGGCTCGAGGAGAACGGCGACCAGTTCGACTGGGTCGTCAGCTGACCTGACTCACGGGAACGAGTCCGTCCGCACGCGGGTGGACTCCCCTCCGATGGGCGGAGGATCTGTCACGGATCCTCCGCCCATCGCTGTGTCTGGGCGGGTGTATTGATGTACCGAAACAGCGGCCATGCACCCCCGTCACGATGTCGCGAGCCCCACGTCTTGTGAGTGCCGTCGAAAGATCGACGACACCCCAGACATGCTTCGCCGGGGCTGATTGCCATGCGCATCGGTCCGTTGCTCGGATCCCGGAACTCCTGCGAGATGTCCCTGTGATTCGAGGACCTCATGACAGCACCCGCACCGGCATCCGCACGCGTACCCCGAGGGCGCCGTCGCCTCCGAACGATCCTCGGAGTCGCGCTCATGGGCGCGATCCTGCTCGCCGGCGGGCTGCCGATGACGCAGCAGCCGGCAGAGGCCATCGAGGAAGCGCTGAGCACGACGCGCACCGCGACGAGCGCGACCATGAACTACCGCGGCGGAGTCACCGCCACACTGACGGTGAACCCGGCGACCACGAAGTCGGGCTCGGCCGGCGTGCAGTTCCTGGCGACCACGCCGCACAACGGATACGGCGCGACCAACGCGATGTTCGCGCCCGGCCTGGACGTCGCGACCACGCCGACGGTAGGACTCGAGGCGGGCGCCGGCATGTGCGACGGCCTGGACTTCTCCGGCTACTGCGCGAACAAGAACGGCACCCTCACGGTGGCATTCAGCCGCGCGGTCACGGATCCGATCATCGACATCTCCGGTCTCGGCGGCTACGCCCAGTGCGTGGAGGAGCGCAATACAGCCGACACGTTCTGCGAGATCATCACCGGCAACGGATTCACGATGAAGACGGATGCCGATGGTGACCGCACAGCCGCGGGCTGGATCGCCATGCAGATGGACATCGTGACACCCGGAGTGACCTTCGCTCCGATCGCCGGCGCGCAGAACCTCAGCGTCACCCCCACCACGCTCACCGCTGCGACGAAGACGAGCAGCTCGCGGTGCAACACCATGCTCCCCACTGCGGCCGAGCTGGCTGGGCGGACGATGACCAGCACCGCGCTCGCCGGCTGCGGCTCCGTCGTGCTGAAGGGCACCTTCCAGACGGTCACCATGAATCTCGGCACGCACATCCAGCGGGCGCCGGCGGCGGGTGGCTGGGCGAACGGGTACAACACCTACGACCCGGGCAAGAGCCTCGGCGACCTGATCCGACTCTCGATCCGGCTGCACGAGGACATGGGCGACGCGCCGAGCAGCTACGACGCCGCTCAGGCCGCCGTGCACGTCCAGGGTCCGCTGCGCCTCGGTGCGGGCATCACGTCGGATGCCGACGCGACGGCCAAGCCGACGCTCTCGCCGAACGCCGGTGCAGGAGCCTCGCTCGACACGGATGACGCGATCGCCGACGGCATCCGGGCTCCGCGCGCGATCCGCGGCACCGCGTACTCGTTGCCGATCCCGCTGTCGGGCACCACGTCGCCCGGCACGGTCGCCGGATGGATCGACTTCAACAAGAACGGCATCTTCGATGCGACCGAGCGGGTGCAGGCCGCATTCCTCGCCGGTGCGACCTCGGTGAACCTCGCGTGGACGGTGCCGGGCACGGCTGTCGTGGGTGACACGTACCTGCGTCTGCGCACATCGTTCACCGCTGCGGAAGTGGCTGACCCGCGAGGCATCTCGCAGTCCGGTGAGGTCGAAGACTACATCCTCACCCTCGCCGCGGCGGCACCCGCGATCGAGGTCGTCAAGCTCGTGAACGGCGACGACGCGAACACCGCGCCGGGAGTCGCCGTCGACGCCGGATCGGCGATGACGTTCGAGTTCCGGGTCACGAACACGGGCAATGTCGTGCTGACCGCCGTGCAGCTCGCGGATGACGTCATCGCGGCCGCCTCGATCCTTCCCGTCGGCGCGTGGGACGGCACGCTCGATCCGGGGGAGTCGGTCGTGTTCACCGCGACCTACCCCGCCCCGACCACGGGCGGCGTGCTGCACAAGAACACGGCGACCGCCTCAGGGCAGCCGGCGTCGGGCGGGGCTCGGGTGACGGACACCGATCCGGCCCACGCGACCACGCGAGAGGTGCTGGCCTCGCTCATCGTCGAGAAGCTCGGCGAAGACGTCAACGGCGACTGGGTGCGTATGGACGGGTCGGGGTTCCGGCTGCTCGCCGACGCCGCGGGGGTTCCCGGTGCGCCGGTGACTCCCGGGCTGATCGCCGGGGCCCAGGTCGGGCTGTTCACCGCCGCGGGCCTGCGCCCTGGCACGTACTGGCTCGAAGAGACGACGGCGCCGGAAGGGTTCTCACTCCTCGCCGAGCCGGTGAAGATCATCGTGTCGGCGGCCGGTGTGCTGTCGATCGCCGACGGCCAGTCGAGTCCGCAGGTCACCCTCGCCGGCAGCACGGTGTCGGTGCGGGACGTCCCGGTGTTCGAGCTGCCGGCCGCGGGCGGAACGGGGACGCACGGCTTCACGCTCACCGGAGGTCTGCTGATCGCGCTCGCGATCGCGGGTGTGGTCGCGCTGGAGATCCGTCGGGCACGGCGTGGGCGTCGCGAGGAAGTGCTCGACGCCGTCAGCTGACCCGGGTCGAGTCGTCTGCGATCGGGAGGAGATCTGCACTCGGGAGGGGGTCCCCGGTGGATCCTCCTCCCGATCGCCGTTCTCCTCCCGATCGCCGGTCGTCTCCCGACACGGCGACCCCCGACACGGCGCCACCCGGCACGCGCAACCCCCTCTTCGACCTGTCGCACCCGGGGTTAGCCTGTGGCCGTGGACGGGTTCGCGGCGGTCGACTTCGGGTTCGCCCGCGAGGTCCTGCAACGGGGCGTCGCGGCGCTCTATCTCGTCGCGTTCATCTCGACCCTGAACCAGTTCCGACCGCTGCTCGGCGAGCACGGGCTGCTGCCGGCACCGGCGCTGCTCGACTGGATCGGGCAGAAGGAGTCACGGCGGCGGATGCTGCATCCGACCCTCTTCCTCCGCGTCCGGTACTCCGACCGCAGGCTCGGACTGCTGTGCGGGGCAGGGATCGTCGTGTCCGCGGCGCTGGTCGTCGGCATCCCGCAGTGGGGTCCGCCGTGGGTGCCGATGCTGTGCTTCCTCGCGCTGTGGCTGGGATACATGTCGGTGGTCAGCATCGGTCAGACCTTCTATTCGTTCGGCTGGGAGATGCTGCTGCTCGAGGCGGGGTTCCTGGCCGCCTTCCTCGGTTCGAACGATCAGCCACCGCCGACCGTCGTGATCGTGCTGTTCTGGTGGCTGCTGTTCCGCGTCGAGTTCGGTGCCGGCATGATCAAGATCCGCGGCGGGCGGGAGTGGCGTGATCTCACGGCGCTGATGTACCACCACGAGACGCAGCCCATGCCGGGGCCGCTCAGCAGGCAGGCCCATCTGCTGCCCCGGTGGTTCCATCGCGCCGAGGTCGTCGGCAACCACGTCGCGCAGCTCGTCGTGCCCTTCTTCGTGTTCGCTCCGCTGCTGTCGGTCTGGATTCCCGGGCCCGTGCCCCAGATCGTCGGGGCGGTGGCCGCGGCGATCATGATCGCGACGCAGGTGTGGCTCGTCGCGACAGGCAACTTCGCCTGGCTGAACTGGGTGACGATCGTGATCGCCTTCTCGGCGATCGGACTGCCGGGGGTCGGCGCGGCGCCGCGCGACGATGCGATGGACGACACGCTGTGGCCCGGCATCCCGCTGTACTGGTTCGTGCTCACGGCGGCCGTGGGCGTGCTCGTCGTGGCGCTGAGCGGGCCCGCCCTGCGCAACCTGTTCGCTCGGCGGCAGCTGATGAACGCGAGCTTCAACCGGTGGCAGATCGGCAACGCCTACGGAGCGTTCGGCACGGTCACGAAGCAGCGGGTCGAGATCGTCGTCGAGGGATCGGTCGACGACGACGGTCTGCTGTGGCGCGAGTACGAGTTCAAGGGAAAGCCGGGCGACGTGCGACGCATCCCGGGACAGTTCGCGCCGTACCACCTGCGCCTCGACTGGCTGATGTGGTTCCTGCCGCTCGGCCGTTCGCTCGACGACTGGTTCACGGTCTTCCTGCTGCGACTGCTCGAGGCCGATGCTCCGACGCTCGCTCTGCTGCGGTCGGACCCGTTCGACGGTGTGCCGCCGCGGTGGGTGCGCGCCGTGTCATACCGCTACCGCTTCGCGACGCGGGCCGAACGGCGCGACGGCGCCGGGGTGTGGGTGCGCACGCGCCAGTCCGTCGTGCTCGGTCCCCTCGGGCTGCGGTAGGCCGCGGCGCACAGCATCCGGCATCCGGCGCCCGGCACCCGCAGCGAAGGGGATCACACGTAGCGAAGGGCGGATGCGGTGATCCCCTCCGTCGGAGCGCGAGATCTCCTTCGCACGCTACGAGCGATCCACGCGGGTTATGTTGGATTCTGTTGGATTCGAGCATGCCCATCGGAGGTCTGATGCCCGCCGCCGCGCGTCACGATGCGATCCTCCGCGAGCTCGAGATGCGCGGCTCGCTGTCGACCGCCGCGCTCGCCGTGCGGCTGGGGGTGACGACCATGACCGTGTGGCGTGATCTCGTCGCACTCGAGGATCGTGGGCTGCTGGTGCGCGTCCACGGTGGCGCGCTCTCTCTCGCCGTGGCGCGGCAGCAGTCCCGCGACAGTGAGCGCGGCGACTCGCGACCGAGACCCGTCGCGACGATCGGGATGATCGTGCCGACGACGCAGTACTACTTCCCCGAGGTGATCAGGGGAGCGAGTCAGGCGGCGCATGAGTCGAACTGCCGCCTGGTCGTCGGCGCGACGAACTACTCCGAGGAGGAGGAGTTCCGCCAGGCCGAGCGTCTGATCGCGAGCGGAGTGGATGCCCTGATGATCACCCCGCAGGACACCCTCACCCCCGACTCGCGACTGCAGCGGATGCTGGCTGAGACCGACCTTCCCGTGGTGATGGTCGAGCGTTCCGTCGAGGATCCTCTCGCCGGACGACTCGAGTGGGTCCGCACGGATCATGCCCACGGCGCGGAGGTCGCGGTGCGCCACCTCGTGCAGCAGGGGCACCTCCGGATCGCGCTCGCCGCCAGGCCGTCTGCGACGGTCGCCGGGTTGGACGCGGGGTTCCGGAGGGCGATGGGATCGCTCGATCAGCACTCCACACGCGCCCTCCGCCGCGATCTGTCGCACCCGCAGGTCGGCGACAATGCCAACATCGCCGAGCTCGGCGATCTGCTTGACGACTGTCTGTCCGATGGGGTCTCCGCAGCGATCCTGCTCGGCGATGCCGACGCGATGGCCTTTCTCGATCTGGTGATCGAGAAGGGCCTGCGGGTGCCCGAGGATTTCGCCGTGGTCGCCTACGACGATGAGGTCGCGGCCTTCGCGACGGTTCCGCTCACGGCGGTCGCGCCACCGAAGCACGAGCTCGGCCACGCCGCGTTGAGGTTGTGCGTGGATCGGCTCAAGCAGCCCGCGGGGGCCGCGCATACACCGGTGCGGATGGCGCTGCTGCCCGCCCTGGTCATCAGGGAATCGACCGTGCGCCCCGTTTGATTGTTAGGTTCTGTTAGAAACCGCCCACTTCGGTTGGTGAATCGTTCGGCGTGGCGAATGATCGAACTCGCACGGTCAACGATTCAAAGGAGAACCCGCGATGTCCCTGCATCGAACTTCCCTCTCTGTGGTGGCTCTCGCCGCCACCTCCGCTCTCGTCGCAGGATGCGCGGCCGGAGGCCCCGCCGCAGAACCCGTGGCCACCGAGACCCCGACGGGCGAGGTCACGTTCTGGTCGTTTCTCAGCGGCATGTCCGACGTGGCCGCCGCGTTCAACGCGAGCCAGGACGACATCACCGTCAACTTCGAGGAGATCCCGAACGGGGCGAACGGTGGCTACACCAAGCTCTCCGCCGCCATCGAATCGGGCAGCGGTCCCGACGTCGTGGGCATCGAGTACGACCGGCTGCCCGGTTTCGTCGCGGCTGAACAGCTCGCGCCGGTCGACGGCCTCGTCTCGGGCGACGTGCTCGGCGAGTACGACGAGCAGGTGCGCAACCTCGTCTCGTTCGGCGACGCCGCCTACGCACTTCCCTACGACGCACCCCCCATGGTGATCTGGTACCGCCAGGACGTGCTCGAGGCCGCCGGCGTCGACGTGCCGACCACGTGGGACGAGTTCGAGGACGCGGCACGCGCGGTGAAGGCCGTGAACCCCGACGCCTACCTCACGAGCTTCTTCACCAACGAGCCTCAGCTGGCGCCGATGTCGTGGCAGGCGGGCGCCGAGTGGTTCTCCGTCGAGGACGACAGCTGGAAGGTCGCCATCGACGACGACGAGTCGCAGGAGGTCGCCGACTACTGGCAGCGCCTGATCGATGAGGGACTGGTGAAGAAGCAGCTCGGCTTCAGCGATGAGTGGACAGCCGATCTGAACAGCGGCGTGGTCAACGCGTGGGTGGGCGGATCGTGGAGCGCCTCGGCACTGAAGACACGCACCGAAGCCTCCGGTCAGGAGGGCAAGTGGATCGCCGCGGCCCCTCCCTTGTGGGACGGCGAGCCCAGCGGTGCGTTGAGCGGCGGAACGAGCTTCGCGATCCCTGAGAACTCCGACAACGCAGCGGCTGCGGCCGTGTTCCTCGAGTGGCTCGTCACCTCGCCGGATGCGATCGAGGCGCGTGGTGCCGTGGGCACCGCCTACCTCGCCTACCCCGGACTCAACGATGTCGCGGCATCCGTCGCACCGACGGACTACTACGGCAACGACATCTACGAGGTCTTCGATGAGGCATCGGCGAACCTCGGCGAGTGGGCGTGGGGGCCGAAGTACGACCTCACCGCCACGGCGCTGAAGGACTCGGTCACGGCGTCGCCGACGCTGTCTGACGCGCTCACCTCGACGCAGAAGTCCACGGTCGACGGGCTCGAGAAGCTCGGCCTCGACATCACGGAATAGCCGGTGCATCGTCGGGCGGGCGTCCACGCACGCCCGCCCGACGATACGGATCGAAGGACACAGACCATGACGACTCAGGCATCCGCCACGAGGCGCACCGCGGAACGCACCGCACGGCGCACCGCGCGGAAGACGATACCCGGAACGGGCGGACGCACCGCATCCGTCTTCCTGATCCCCTTCTTCCTCCTCTTCGCGCTGACGATGATCGCCCCGGTGATCTATGCGATCGGCATGAGCCTCTTCGCCGAGAAGCGCAGCGGACTCGGCTTCGGAGGCGCGACGGTCGAGTTCGTCGGGCTCGGCAACTACGTCGAGGTGCTGAGCGACTCGACGTTCACGGACGGTTTCGGTCGGCTCGCGATCTACTGCCTGCTGTACGTGCCGACGTTGCTGGCTGTCGCTCTCGTACTGGCGCTGCTGCTCGACTCGGCAGTCGCCTACGCCAAACGGGCGTTCCAGCTGCTGCTCTTCCTGCCGCACGCCGTTCCCGGTGTGATCGCCGCACTCATCTGGGCGTACCTCTACACGCCCGGCGTCAGCCCGATCGTCAAGGCGCTCGAGTCCGGCGGCATCGGCATCGACTTCCTGTCGGTGCAGCTCGTGCTTCCGTCGATGGTCAACATCGCCGTGTGGGAGTGGGCGGGCTACAACGTCATCATCCTGTTCACCGCGCTTCAGGCGGTGCCCCGTGAGATCCTCGAGGCGGCCAAGGTCGACGGTGCCGGGGAGATCCGCACCGCGCTCTCGATCAAGACGCCTCTGGTCTGGCCCGCGCTCGGGGTCGCGCTGCTGTTCACGGTGATCGGCTCGCTGCAGCTGTTCACCGAGCCGAAGATCCTCTCGTCCGCCACGACCGCGGTCACCAGCACCTGGGTGCCGAACATGTGGGCCTACGACGCGGCGTTCAACCGCAACAACCTGCCGCAGGCGGCTGCAGCCTCGATCATCCTCGCCCTGCTCGCCGGTCTGCTGTCGTGGGTCGTCACCCGATTCACCTCGAAGGAGCCGACGCGATGACCGCCGTGATCGATCGACCGACATCGCACTCTCCTCGCTCGACGAGTCCGACAGGCACACGCCCGCGGCATAGCGGACGTCGCACCGCCGCGAAGGTCGGCGTCAACGGACTGCTGGTGCTCGGCTCCGCCTACATGGTGCTGCCGCTGCTCTGGCTGGTGTTCGCGGCGACGAAGGATGCGGGGGAGCTCTATTCGGGCAACGCCTTCGCCTTCGGCAGCGATCTCGTCGTGAACCTGCAGCGACTGCTCGCCCAGGATGACGGCATCTTCGTGCGGTGGCTGGGAAACAGCATCCTGTATGCGGGGATCGGAGCCGTCGTCGGCGGGTTCGTCTCACTGATGGCCGGGTACGCGTTCGACAAGTTCGAGTTCCGCGGCAAGCGCGGGCTGTACGCGTCGGTGCTCGTGGGCGTTCTCATCCCGAACACCGCCACGGTGATCCCGCTGTATCTGCTTGCCGCATCGATCGGCCTGACCAACACGATCTGGGCTGTGCTGATCCCGACACTGTGCAACCCCTTCAGCGTCTACCTCGCCCGCGTGTTCTCCTCGGGCTATCTGCCCGCCGAGACTCTTGAGGCGGCGAGGGTCGACGGGGCGGGGCCCATCCGCAGCTTCCTCCAGGTCGGGATGCCGATGCTGGTGCCGGGCTTCGTCACGATCGCGCTGTTCCAGTTCGTGGCCATCTGGAACAACTTCATGCTCCCCCTGATCATGCTGCAGAACCGCGATCTCTTCCCGTCGAGCGTGGGCATCGCGCTGTGGCAGAGCCAGGTGCAGCAGAACCCCGAGTTCTCGACGCTCGTCATCGCCGGCTCGTTCGTCTCCGTGCTCCCCCTGATCATCGCGTTCGTGATGCTGCAGCGGTTCTGGCGATCCGGCCTCTCGGCTGGGAGCGTCAAGTGAGCGCTCGGCGCCCCGTGATCGCCTTCGCGATGACGGCGTCGGTGCGCGAGCGGGTGTTCCCCGAGAGGGTCATGCGCGACTACGAGACCATCGCCGATGTCGCCGGTGTCCTCACCGAGTTCACCTCCCACCCGGCCCGCGCCGTGCTGGCGCGGGCCGAAGTCCTGGTGACCGGGTGGGGAGCGCCGCGCATCGACGCCTCGGTGCTCGACCAGGCCCCTCGCCTCGAGGCCGTGCTGCACGCGGCGGGCACGGTCAAGCCGTATCTCGATCCCGTCGTTCTCGAGCGCGGTGTGCGCGTGAGCTCCGCCGCCGCGGCGAACGCGGTGCCGGTGGCCGAGTACGCCGTCGCGATGATCGTGCTCGCGGGCAAGCAGGTGCTGCCGATCGCTCGCCGTTATGGCCGGGTGCAGGACGAGTTCGACATCGAGGCCGCATTCCCCGGACTGGGTAACTTCGGTCAGCGCGTCGGCATCATCGGCGCGTCGAAGATCGGTCGGATGGTCATCGACATGCTGCGTGCATATTCGTTCGAGGTCGTCGTCTACGACCCGTATCTGACGGAGGACGACGCCGCGGCCCTGGGCGTCACGTCGGTGTCGCTCGACGAGCTGCTGCGTACCAGCCGAGTGGTCTCGGTGCACGCGCCGTCGCTGCCGTCGACGTTCGATCTGGTGGATGCCGCGGGCATCGCCTCCATGCCGCGCGGGGCGACCCTGGTGAATACGGCTCGCGGAGAGATCGTCGACCAGCAGGCTCTGACGAGACGCGTGCTCGCCGGCGAGCTGTTCGCGATACTCGACGTCACGGTGCCGTGGATCCTCGAATCCGACCACCCGCTGTACTCGTCCGACCATGCACTGCTCACGCCGCACATCGCCGGGTCGTACGGAGTGGAGCTCGAGCGCCTGTCGCGGGCGATGCTCGACGAGCTCGGACGGATCACTCGCGATGAACCGCTCGCGTATGAGGTCGAACCCGAACTGCTGGCCATCACCGCCTGACCGCGCGCGCCTCCTCCCCGACATTCGACGACGAACGCAAGGAGTCCCCATGTCCGAACCCCTGAAGCTGACCCGCCGCACAGTCCTGCTCGCCGGGGCCGGAGGGCTGCTCGCCGCGGCCGCAGGCGTCGGCTCCGCGCAGTCTGCGCAGGCCTCCCCGACTCTCTTCCCGACGGGGCGCGCAGGCACCACGATCACCGAGATCGGGCCGGGCATCATGCAGTACTCCCTGATGAGCGGGGTGCTGCTCGACGGCATCTGCTACATCGGATCCCGCAACCTCGAGCCGACGGGGATCCTGGCCTTCGACGTCGCCTCCGCCGCCGTGACTCACTCGACGACGCTCGCGACCGGGCACAGTATTCAGGCGCTGACGGTGGATCCGGCGCGAAAGCTGCTCTATGCCGGCATCCTGCAGAAAGCCCCCAGCGCGAACAACCTCTATCGCTGGGATCTGACCGATCTCGCCGCTCCCGCTGTGGCGATCGGCCGTATCGGCGACCGCGACGTGCGCGACCTCGCCGTCGCGCCGGACGGCACCCTGTTCGCAGTCGGCGGCGGTGGCACAGGTGCTCCGGCGCTGTGGCAGTACGACCCGTCGACGGGATCGATCACGAACCTCGGCGTTCCCGACGCCAAGGCAACGCTCGCGCGCGCCGTCGCGGCGACCGATCAGACGGTGTTCTTCGGGGCCGGAAGCACGCTCGGGGGAGGTTCCGGAACGAGCAGGGCAGCGCTCTACGCCTTCGACCGCAGGGCGGCGACCTTCACGGACATCACGCCGACGGAGATGGTGAACGACCCCAGCATCCGCGAGCTCACGATCGCCGGGGACCGGCTGCTGGCGTCGACGGCGGGCTCGGTGGAGCCCACGAAGATCGCGGAGATCTCCCTCGCCGATCACACCTCGTACCGCGCGGTGACGGCGATCGGGACGACGGCGAAGAACTTCGCCGTTGCGGGCGGCGACGTCTACTGCGCGAACGACGCGGGGGTGCTGCGGTGGACGCCGGGCGAGGATGCGGTGCATCAGCTTCCGGTGCCCGTCGACCTGGGCGAGATCTGGGGACTCGACGTGCACGACGATGGGCTCGTCGTCGTCTCGGGCTACGGTTTCGTCGCCGCTCTCGAGCTCGACGGCGCTGTGCGCGCCGAGTACGACCTGGGCGAGGCGGGCGCCCCGGTGAGCGCGCAGACCTGCATGGGAATCGCCGTCGGTGCCGGGTTCGCCTACGTGGGAGGCAACGGGGGCATCGCGAGGCACGATCTGCGCCGAGGCGGCGCGGTGAATCTGCGCGCGCCGGGAGAGGCGAAGGATGCCGAGGTCATCGGCGGCGTGCTCTACACGGGGCAGTACAACGCCCAGGGGATCTGGGCCTACGACCCGCGGACCGGGGAGTCGATCCACCGTGTCGCGGCGTTCCCGTCAGCCCAGAATCGCCCCCTCGACACCCACTGGGACGACCGTAATCGGCTGCTCCTCGTCGCCGCCCAGGCGGATACCGAGGGCGGTGGCTCGCTATGGACGTTCGACCCCCGGACGGGCGCGAGCACGCATGCGATCAATCCGATCGACGACATGCAGCTGGTGCGCGCGGTCGTCGCGGTCGACGGTGTCGCGTACCTCGGCGGCGACAACGCGCAGAAGACGGGGCCACGCGGGACGATCGTCGCGTGGGACCCGCTGGCGCACCGTGAGCTCTGGCGGATTGAGACGGGCGCGCCTCACGGCATCGCCGCGCTCGCCGCTCACGGGCGGTACCTTTTCGCGCTCTCGATCAAGGGTGCACTGGTGGTGATCGATCGACCGCGGCGGGCGATCGTCCACACCGGAGACCTCGCGGCCCTCGTGCCCGGATTCGCGGCGATGAAGGCGGCCCGCGGCGTGGTCTACGGCGTCTCGGACACGAACCTGTTCCGCATCGACCCTCGCACCTTCGAGGTGACGACGGTCATGCCGGGCATCAACGGCGGCTGGTACAGCGGACCCCATCTCAACGTCGATGAGGACGGCGCGGTGTTCACCCTCCGCGGACGCACGCTGGTCAAGGTCGATGATCGGCCGCGGCGCTGACGTCGCCCGCCCGTGTTCGGGGAACGGCAGTGCGGAGTCAGGAGGCGAAGCCGATCAGCCGACGCCGAGCGCGGCGAAACGCCCCGGCCGGGCGCGGGGCCCGGACGGAGCGTTCCGTCTCACTGCAGACGTTCAACTGACCTTCTTGCGGTACGAGATGATCGCGAACACGTAGGCGACGACCAGGATGCCGACGCACCAGGCGAGAGCGACCCAGATGTCGGTGCCGACCGGCTGCTCGGCGAACAGCGCCTGGATGGTGTCGACGATCGAGGTGACCGGCTGGTTCTCGGCGAACCACTGCACCGGACCCGGCATCGTGTCGGTCGGCACGAAGGCCGAGCTGATGAACGGCAGGAAGATCAGCGGATACGAGAACGCGCTCGCCCCGTCGACCGTCTTGGCGTTGAGCCCCGCGATGATCGCGAGCCACGTGAGCGCCAGGGTGAACAGCATCAGGATGCCGATGACGGCGAGCCAGGCCCAGACACTCGCCCCGGTGCGGAATCCCATCACGAACCCGACCGCGAAGATGATCGCGAGGGTGATGGCGTTCGCGGTGAGTGATGTGAGCACGTGCGCCCACAGCACGCTCGATCGGGCGATCGGCATGGAGTGGAAGCGCTCGAAGATGCCGCTCTGCATGTCGGTGAAGAGCCGGAACGCCGTATAGGCGATGCCGGACGCGATCGCGATCAGCAGGATGCCCGGAAGCAGATAGTTCACGTAGTTGTCGACTCCGGTGCTCGTCTGCAGAGCCCCGCCGAAGACGTAGACGAACAGCAGCATCAGGGCGATCGGGGTGACCGCCGTCGTGATGATCGTGTCGGGGCTGCGGAAGATGTGCCGCATCGAGCGGCCGGTGAGTGTCGCCGTATCGGCGGCGAAGTGCGTGCTCATGCTGCGTTCTCCTTTCCGGTGGTCGAACCCGACTTCGGTCCGATGAGAGTGAGGAAGATCTCCTCGAGGGTGGGCTGCTTCTCGACGTACTCGACCTTCGCCGCGGGCAGCAGCCGCTTGAGGTCGGCGAGGGTGCCGTTGGCGATGATCCGACCCTCGTGCAGGATCGCGATGCGGTCGGCCAGCTGCTCGGCCTCATCGAGGTACTGCGTGGTGAGCAGCACGGTGGTGCCGGTGTTCGCGAGCTTCTTCACCACGTCCCACACCTCGATGCGGGCCTCGGGGTCGAGACCGGTGGTCGGCTCGTCGAGGTAGATCACCTCGGGATTCCCGACGAGGCTCATCGCGATGTCGAGTCGGCGGCGCATACCGCCGGAGTAGGTGCCGACCTTGCGGCCCCCGGCATCCGTCAGCCGGAACGTCGCGAGCAGTTCGTCGGCCACCGTTCCGGGGTCGGGCAGGTGGCGCAGCTGGGCGACGAGCACGAGGTTCTCGCGTCCGGTGAGGATCTCGTCCACTGCGGCGAACTGACCGGTGAGACTGATGCGCTGACGGACGCCGAGGGGGTCGGCGGCCACGTCGATCCCCTGCACGGTGGCTGCGCCGGCATCCGACTTCAGCAGCGTCGAGAGGATGCGGACCATCGTCGTCTTGCCGGCGCCGTTCGAGCCGAGGAGGGCGAAGATCGTCCCTTTCTCGACCTCGAAGTCGACGCCTCGCAGCACGTGGAGGTCCTTGTAGGACTTCTCGATGCCGCGAACGGCGATCGCTGGTGCATTCATGATCGTGACTCCTTCTTCTTCGCGTCGTCGACCGCCGTGACGAGGCGGGCGCGCTCCTTGTCGATCCAGTGGGTTCCGCCGTACGCCTCGGCGTAGGTCTCGGCGAACGAGACGGGGTCGTCGCCGACGATGTCGTCGATCGGGGTGCCGTCTATGGCGGCGCGCTCCCACAGATCGGCGAGGTCGAGGAAGATCTGCACGAGGATGTCGCCGTCGGTGATGCCCCCGTAGTACATCGTGTAGCGGTGCTGGGCGTTGGCGACCGTGCGATACGGCTCGGGGAGGGCGTCGATGCGCTTCTTCGCATCGCGGTACTGCTTCTTCTGCTCGAGCGATCCGGTGAGCGCTTCGATCCACTTGGCGGCCATGTCAGTTCTCCTTGTTGTTCGTGTTCGTGCTGTTCGTGCTGTTCGTGTTCAGCTGTTCGATGTGCTCGGAGAGGAAGCTCCACGTCTTCCAGAACTCCTCGAGCTCCTGCGTGCCTGCGGCGTTCAGGGAGTACACCTTGCGGGGCGGTCCCTTCTCGCTCGGCACCTTCTCGACGTCGACGAGCTTCTTCTGCTCGACGCGCACCAGCAGTGCGTAGATCGTGCCCTCGGCGATGTCGGTGAATCCGTGGTCGCGCACGCGGCTGGTGATCTCGTAGCCGTAAGCCGGCTGCTCGGCGAGGAGTGCCAGGACGATGCCCTCGAGTGTGCCCTTGAGCATCTCGGTCATCTGCTTGCCCATGAGAGCCTCCTTTCGTTGGTTCGGTACTCAGTGTTGATGGGTACCGGTACAAAGTAACACTGAGTACCGGTACTTAGCAACACCGAATACTGAACTTTCTCGGAAGCCGCCCGGTGGCCGCGTTGACGGTCGCGCTTCGTGCTGCGCGGGCTGCTGCCGCCCGGGTGGCTGAGCGATCCGCGGCCGGGCTCAGTCGCGAGCGCGGCTCAGTCGCGAGCGCGGCTCAGTCGCGAGCGCGCCGCCAGGGCAGCAGCCGGTCGAGGAACCGCCGCGGCGCCTCGGACACCACCGTGGGCGGAGCGACGGCGAACTGCACGATCTCCTCGGCCCCGTGGTGCACCACCCGATACAGCGCGGTGCCGATGAGCACTCCGAGCGCGATCGACATGATCGACAGCAGCGCCGCCATGAAGTCGGCGAGGCCGCTGTCGGTGGCGACGGCCTCGGTGAGTCCGACGAGTCCCGCAGCGCCCGGGACGAGCAGCCAGAACGCGGGAAGGAACGTGATCTGCGCCGGGACGCCGCGGCGCAGCGAGGCGATCCAGAACACCACGAGTGCCATCGCCACGGCCCCGACGAATCCGCCCAGGGTCGCGCCGAGCAGCGCGGTGCCGACCCACTGTCCGATGTACGCCACGACGAGCGCCAGCAGCACCCACCCGAACGTCGAGGTGGGGGCCGAGAAGTGCAGATAATTGCCGAGCGCGAACACCAGGATGCCGATCAGCGCGACCCACCACGGTAGGAAGGATGCCGCTTCGAGCGGCTCGTAGGAGCGCGATTCGACACCCACGACGGTGCCTGCCGCCAGGATGCCGAATGCCAGCAGGGCGAGCTGCACGAAGCCGTAGATCAGACGCGAGGCGCCCGAGATCATCTGCCCCGCCGCGAGCTCGACGGTCGCGGTCGTCAGCACGCCTCCGGGCAGGAAGGTGACCAACGGGGCGATGAGCAGCCGGATCGGATCGCCGATCTCGATGACCTCGGCGAGCAGGAACACCGCGGCGGCGCACACGAACGCCGCGGCGATCGGCATCACGAGCTGCAGGGTGGGCGAGCGCACGAGCTTGAGCAGCCCGATGCCCGCACCCAGCACGAAGGCGACGATCGCGCCCTGCCAGGTGGGGGCGAGCAGCAGCGCCAAGCCGGTCGTCAGCACGGCATGCCCGAACGTGCGGGTGACCCAGCCCAGCCGTGGACGCATCGCCCCGATCTCGTTCAGGCGACGGATGCCGTCGAGCGGCGACACCGAGGCGGTGCGCGCCTGCGCGATCAGCTCGTACAGTGCCGCGATCTGGTCGAAGCGGAACGAGGCGTTGGTCGCCGACCGGATCGCGACTCGCGACTCCTCGTCGTCGCCGGTCTCCACCAGGATGATGGTCGGCAGCACGACGAAGTCGGTGTCGTCGCCGCCATAGGCCTCGACGACCTCTGTCATCGTGTCGCGGATGCGGTCGACCGACTCGGCCGAGGCGTTCATGCCCTGCGCCACTCCCAGAAGGAACTGGCGCAGGGCCGAGCGGTCGAGCACGTCCGGCATGTCAGCGCGCGCTCACGTCACGAGAACAGGAACGACAGGGTCACGCCGACGACGATCGCGACGCCGATGTAGACGAGGTTGGGCAGCTGGAACGAGTGGTCGAAGACGAACCTGCCCATCTTCGTCGTGCCGGTCTGGTCGAATGCGACGGTGGCGACCTGACTGCCGTTGGCCGGCAGCGTGTAGATGCCCATGGTCGACGGCCACAGCCCGACGAGCAGCGGTGCGGGCAGCCCGATGGTGATGCCGATCGGGACGATCGCGTTGGTCGCGCTCGATTGGCTCGTGGTCAGCATCGCGACAGCGAACAGCGCGAGGGCGAACAGCAGCGCTCCGAGGAACGCCGACGATCCCGACACCACCGAGCCGAGGCCGTCGACGATCAGCGTCTGGTTGGCGGCGACGAAGGTGTTGGCGAGCCACGCGATGCCGAACAGGGCGATCGCGCCGACGATGCCGGCGGGGAACGTCGGCTGCTTCGGCACATCCGCGGCCTTGACCTTGCAGAACACGAAGATGAGAGCGGCGATGACACCCATCACGACCTCGATGATCACGGTCACGCTCAGACGCACCGGGTCGCCGGCGTCGTCGGTGCCGATCACGGGACGCAGCCCCTCGAAGAGCCCGAAGAGCACGATGACGCCGACGCCGATCAGGAAGAGCGTGGCAGACAGCACTGCGGTGCGCGGAAGCCTGCTGTCGTGCGCGTCGACCGTGGGCGGCTGGATCTGGTGGCTCTCGAGGCGCCGCTGGAACTCGGGGTCGTCTTCGAGGTCCTTGCCGTGGCGCATCATGACGAGCGCGGCGACGAAGAGCCCGGCGATCGACGCGGGCCACATGATCAGCAGCAGTCCGCCGAGATCGACTCCCTGGGGCGCGAGGAGCACCACCATCGACGCGGTCGCCGCCGAGACGGGGGAGCAGAGGATGCCGACCTGCGACGCGACCGCCGAGACGGAGAGCGCTCGTTCGGGGCGGATCTTCTGCTGGTACGACACGTCGTAGATCACCGGCAGCAGCGGGTAGAAGATGTTGCCCGTGCCGGCGCCGACCGTGAAGAGGAACGACATCGCCGGGGCGAGGAAGACCACGGACTTCGGCTTGCGTCTGATCACCTTGGCGGCGATAGACACCATCCAGTCGATGCCGCCGGCCGCCTGCATGGTGGATGCGGCCGTGATCACCGTGATCACGATGAAGACGGCATCCACCGGGGCGTTGCCGGGAGCCTCTCCGAACACGAAGATGAGCACGGCGACGCCGACGAGTCCCCACACGCCCAGGCCGATCCCGCTGGTGCGGGTGCCCATGTAGATCGCGAGGATGACGACGATCAGCTGGGCGATCAGGATCCACACGTTGTCGTTCACGTCGACGGCCCCTTCGTGATCGGGGCGGATGCCGTGAGGATCTCGGTCGCGAGCTCGGTCTCGACGATCCTGCCGCCGATCGCCTCGACGCGCAGCGCGAGCGGGTTCTCGACCGGGCTGATCGCCGTGACGAAGTCGGAGTTCTCGAAGTGCAGCGACTGCAGGTTGCCGACCGCGTATCCGGTCGCGAGCTCACCGCTGAGCAGCGACGCGTGGAAGAGCGGTCGCCGCTGATCCTCGGCGTCGTAGTGCGGACAGAAGCTGCCGTGCAGGAATCCGAGCCCCTCGGGCAGCACCTGCAGGGTCGGACCGTAGCTGTCGGTCGTGCCGCCCTCGAACCAGCAGATGCCGCCGGCGCTGCCTCCGGTGAACACGACGTTCGAGTTCGGGTCCTCCCACATCTCGCGCATGATCTCGTCGAGGCCCTGGCGTTTCCAGACGTCGAGCATGTTCGCGGTGTTGCCGCCGCCGACATGGATGACGTCGAACCCCTTCACGAAACCGGCGAGGTCGTCGACCGATCGGTGGAAGAGGGGCAGATGATGCGGTGCGCAGCGGTCCGAGTCGTACGTCGCGTAGAAGCTCACGATGTATGCCGCGTCATCGCCCGTCGCCGTGCCGACGAACAGCACTCGAGGTCTCTCCTTGCGGGTGAGCCCGAGGATGTAGTCGTGCGTCGGATCGTTCCGCCGCTCCATCATGGCCTTGCCTGCGCCCGTCGCCACCACATGAGACACGTCGCCACCCCCGCTGTCGTCTGCGAATGCGCTCAGCGTATTGGGGTTCGGGGCGCTGCGGGGGGTGATCTCACCCGGGCGGGGCGACCGCCGCGATCAGCCGTTCAGCCGTTCAGGCGCGCCATCGCGACCTGCGCCTCGAGCAGCGGCAGGGTGCGATCGGCGTCGGGCTGCGGGCAGATGTCGAGGGCGTTCGCGAGTTCGAGAGCCAGCGCGGCGTGACCGGCGGCGTTCGGATGGAACGGGTCGCCCATCAGCCCCCACGGAACTCCGCCGTTGCCCAGCTCGGTGAAGCGCGCGTGCTGGTCGACGAGGATCACGTCCTCGGATGCCGCGACGGTGCGCACGGCATCCGCGAACTCCGCGATCCGGGCGCGTTCGGGCGCGTTCGCCGTGTCGATGGTCGGCGGGGTCTGCAGCACGGGGATGGCCCCCAGCGCCCTGACCCGCGCGACGAACTCGCGCAGTGAGCTGGCGTAGTCGTCGGCTCCGATGACGACACGGGGCCCGCCGTCGGAGGCATCGTTCGTGCCGATCATCAGCGTCACGAGATCGGGTCGCCATGACGCGACGCGGCGGTCCCAGTCGTCGAGGATGTCGATGATCCGGTTGCCGCTGATCGCGGTGTTGATCACGATGTCGCGCACACGCCCGAGCTCGCCGCGGATCAGCTCGTGCAGATGTTCGGAGTAGCTGCGCCCGCCCTGCGTGTGCAGCAGGCCGTGCGTGATGGAGTCTCCGGTGATGACCCAGTTCAGCGGCTCGGCTCCCGCGAGGGAGGCCGCGATGCGGCGGAGGTCGGATGCGGCGGAGGCAGCGGAGTCAGCATTCGGCACGCCCTAGAGCCTAGCGGCGGCGAGAGTGGAAGACTGGTGCCATGTCCTCCCCACTGCTCGACACTCTCCTCGCCCGCATCGTCGACAGCGGACTGCTCGATGATCCGGTCGCCGAGAACGGTCTCGTCTACGGGCGGGCCACCATCGATGCCGCCGGCGCGGTCGTCACCGTCAACGTCGACCCCGAGCTGGAGGACGACGAGGAGACCCTCGACGACGACGCGCTGATCGCGGCGATCACCCGCATCCTGTCGGTGTCCGAGACCCGGTGGCGGGCGGTGATCGACGAGGTCGCCGACGACATCGACGAGGCCGTCGACGACGAGCCGGTGATCGAGCAGGTCGACCTGCGCGACGATCTCGAAGCCACCTCGGTGGTGGTGTTCGCCGATGCCGTGCTGATCGCCTTCGATGCGCCCAAGCAGTTCCCGGACTCACGGATCCTGGTGCAGCTCGACGACGACCTCGAAGTCGCGAACATCGAGGTGCGCGACCGGGATGCCGCTGACGTCGAGGTCCTGGAGTTCGACGATCTCGACGAGCTGCTCGACAGGCTCAGCGGCGACGACCGCTGAGCCCGCCGCGGGTCACAGCCACTTCTTGTACTTGAACACCCCGTAGAGGGCGACCGCGAAGGCGGCCATCGCGCCGATCGCCATCGGATAGCCGTGCGCCCAGTGCAGCTCGGGCATGACGTCGAAGTTCATGCCGTAGACCGTGCCGACGAGGGTGGGCGCGAAGATGATCGCCGCCCACGACGAGATCTTCTTGATCTCGTCGTTCTGGGCGAGGCTCGCATCCGACTGCCGGCGTGCGACGAGAGCCGACTGCACAGTGAGGGCGTTCTCGAGGAGCGCGCGGAACGAGTCGACCCGCTCATTCACGCGGATGACGTGGTCGAGCACGTCGCGGAGTGAGCGCTGCAGCTCTTCATCGATGCGGTACTTCTCGGATCCGCGGCGCAACCATTCCAGCATCCCGGCGAGGGGGTGCACCGCGCGCTGGAAGTTGATGACCTCGCGCGAGAGCTCGTAGATGCGCCGCGAGAGGGCGTCGTCGTCGCTGTCGCCGAAGAGCTGGTCCTCGATCTCGTCGATGTCGTTCAGCAGGCCCGTGACGATGGGCTCATAGCCGTCGACGACCTCGTCGAGGATCGCGTAGAACACGGCCTCGGGGCCCATCGCGAGAAGGTCGGGGTGCGCCTCCATGCGACGACGCACGCCCACGAGGTCGGGCGACTCGGCGTGCCGGATGGTCACCACGAAGTCGGGGCCGACGAACAGGTGCAGCTCGCCGAACTCGATCGACTCCTGCTCGTCGCGATAGCGGGCGGGGCGCAGCACGGCGAAGAGCGTGTCACCGTAGCGCTCGACCTTCGACCGCTGGTGACCCGAGAGGGCATCCTCGACGGCGAGCGGATGCAGGTCGAACTCGCGCGCGACCGAGGCGACCTCCTGAGGGCTCGGTCGGTAGAGGCCGATCCAGGCGATGCCGCCGTGGGCATCGAGCGACCGGTAGGTCTCGTCGAGGTTCTTCGGGGTCTCCACGCGACGTCCGTGGACGTACACGCCGTTGTCGATGAGGGCCATGGCTGGCTCCGTTCTCGCAGGCGCACGCCGGGTCAGAGGGGGCGTGCGCAGTATTCGTCAGGGGGCGGAAGACGCCGCCGACGGCTGCGGAGCAGGACGTGCAGGTGCGGAGCCGGAGCTCAACGCACGGATGCCGTCAGACGCGACGCAACGAAGGCGGCGTCGCAACTATCACCGGACATCGCCATCACCGCCTCTCGCGCTCTGAAGGGGTCATGTGACCCGGTGTGCCAGCATACTCCTGCCTGCTGGGGGTCGATCCACCAGTCTGGCTGGGTCCGCTCGTGGTTCCGGTCGCAACACAGCGGGGCGAACGGCCGGCGATCAGTATGCGGTCAGGTGGCGTCGATCCCGACGAGTTCGGCGCTCTTCTGCCACAGGGCCTCGGCCAGTGCGGCATCCTCGATCATCGGGTTCACCCGCCGGGTCAGAACGCGCTCGTCGTAATACTCGCCCGAGATCCAGGTGTCATCCGGGGTGCCTTCGACGAACCAGCTGAGCGTGCTGCCGCCCTTCTCGCTGCTGATGAGCAGCAGTCGCTTGAGCGGGGTTCGGTAGACGAACCGCATGAGCGTGTTCGAGTCCGAGGCGAAGTTGGTCTGCACGGTGCCGGGGTGGAAGGCGACCGAGCTGAGTCCCTCGCCGTGGAACTTCGTGTGCAGGCTCTTCGTGAACAGCACGTTCGCGAGCTTCGCATCGCCGTAGGCGCGGTTCGCGCTGAAGTCCTTACGGTTGTCGAGGTCGTCGATGTCGAGCTTGGCGAACAGCCGGTGCGCGACGCTCGAGGTGTTGATGATCGCCGCGCGACCGGTGCGCAGCTGCGGCAGCAGCAGGTTCGTCAGCAGGAACGGCGCCAGGTGATTGACCTGCAGCGTCTTCTCGAAGCCGTCGACCGTCGGGGTCTGATCGCCGAAGATGCCGCCGGCGTTGTTCGCGAGCACGTCGATGCCGCCGTCGCCCACAGCATCCGCGATCTTCGTCGCGAGTTCGCGCACGTCGTCGAGTCGCGCGAAGTCGGCGGTGAACCACTCGGCCCCGGTGTCCGCGGCGACAGCGCGTGTCTTCTCGATAGATCGTCCGACGAGGATGAGTCGGTGGCCGGATGCCGCGAGCTGGCGTGCCGATGCCGCACCGATCCCGTCGGATGCGCCGGTGAGGACCACCGTCTTCGGGGTCACGACGTCGGCTCCGCCGCGCCGCGGCTGCGCCCGACGTACACGGTGTTGGACGACGTCCCCCCGGTGACCGCGTTCGCGAAGTCGACCACGTGGGCGACGGCGTCGTCGAACACGGCACGCATCTCGTCCATGAACGCATCGTCGGGCGGATCATCCGACCACAGTGCGAAGACGCCACCGGAGGCGAGGTGCCGGTCGAGGGCGCGCAGGCCGGCCGCGGTATAGAGGTCGGCGTGCGTGGGGTCGAGCTGGTGGCGCGGCGAGTGGTCGACATCGAGCAGGATCGCAGAGTAGCCGCGGTGACCCTCCGGGGGCGCTGCGCGGACCACGGCGAAGAAGTCGTCCTCGACCAGGCTCGTGCGCGGGTCGTCGACGAGTTCCGCCGACACGGGCAGCAGCTTCCGTCGGTGCCATCCGATCACCGCGCCGAGCCGGTCGACCACGGTGAGCGACGCCACACGGTCGTCACGCAGCGCCGTGACCGCCGTGTATCCGAGCCCCAGGCCGCCGACCAGCACAGAGAGGTCGTCGCCGGCGACAGCGGCCAGGCCGAGATTCGAGAGCTCCTCCTCCGCCACCGTGAACAGGCTCGACATCAGGTATTCGTCACCGAGCTTGACCTCGTAGATCTCCTGGCCGACAGCGGGTTCGGTGCGGCGACGCAGCGTCAGCTCGCCGATGGGGGTCTCCTGCCAGTCGAGCTCTTCGATTCTCGTGATCATCGGGGATTCTCGCCATCGTCGTTCGTGTTCGCGCGCAGGGGTGCAGACGCGTCAGTCCGGGCCGGGGAGTCGGGAGCTGTCGTCGGCGACGGCAGCCGGACCTTCTCGGGCTCCGGATCGGAGGCGGCCGCAGCGGGCGCCGGCGTCGTCGATGCGGCGGTGCTCGCGCTCGCGGCCGGGGTCGACGGATGTGCGGGGAGCTCGCGCGCGACCTGCTTCTCGAGCACCTGCACGGCCTCGTCGCTGAGCAGGATCAGGCCCTCGAGCTCGTCGCGCACGCGTCGGTAGGCGACGTTGCGCTCGGCCTGGGTGGCCGACTCGTCGACGGCGACCTTGAGCAGCTGCTGCGCGCGGTCGAGGCGCTTGCGCTCAGGTTCGGTGAAGGTCGAGTCGCGCAGCCGCCGGGCATCCTTCTCGGCGATCTCGAATGCGACGGCGTACGCGCCGACGGCGTCGAGGTACTCCGACACCTGCTGCTCTGTCACGGCTGCGTCAGCGGAGAGCGGGCGCAGCGCATCCGCCGTCCTCTTGGCCCGCAGGAACGCCGCGACAAGAGGCTGGCGTCCGTCGCTCATGGCGGGGAAGGCGATGAGCTTCGCGACGTCGAGCTCGTAGTCGAGCCACCGCGCGGTGATCTCGTCGTGCTCGGAGAAGAGCCGCTCGAGCAGGGTGTTCGGTGCGACGGAAGCACGAGTGTCGACGAACGCCGGTCCCGCCTGCCTCGCCCTTCCGGTGCGGGCTTCGAGCTGAGCCGTCTTGATCTCGGCCTTCAGTCGCAGGGTCTCGATGCGACGTTCGTGGCGACGCTTCGAGTTGCGCTCCCACGCCTTCGCGGCGCCGCCGGCCATGCCCATGATGGGGAAGACGAGCCACCAGTAGTGCCCCGCGAAGTTCCAGAAGCCCTGGATGAACTCGTCCATGATGCCCTCAGCCTACTTCTCGGGCTGTGTGGCGGTGTGGGGATCGGCGGTGAACATCTCTTCCCAAACTCTTGGTCATTGCTATAGTCAATGCAATTGACTTGCGCAGTGAGTTCCGAGAGTTGGACGAAGATGACCCATTCCCGCACGCCGACATCCGTCGCGGTGGACTGCGACGGCATCCGGATCGCCGCCGACATCCGCGGCACCGGCCCGGCCGTCCTGCTGCTGCACGGGTACCCCGAGACGAAGGCGATGTGGGATGCCGTCGCCGGCGCGCTCGCCGACGATCACACGGTCGTCGCGGCTGACCTGCGCGGCTATGGGGACTCGGCCAAGCCGCGCGGTGCCTCGTACGCCAAGCGTGACATGGCCCACGACCAGCTCATCCTCATGCGCGAGCTCGGTCACGAGCAGTTCGTCGTGATCGGGCACGACAGGGGAGCGCGCGTCGGACACCGACTGGCCCTCGATCATCCGCATGCCGTCACCTCCTTGGCCGTGCTCGACATCGTCCCCACGCTGCACATGTTCGAGAACGTCGACCGAGAGATGGCGACGGCATACTTCCACTGGTTCTTCCTCGCCCGCTCGGACGGTCTGCCCGAGGTCCTGATCGGCGCGGAGCGCGAGACCTGGCTGCGCAGCCGCTTCACCGGCCGGCGGCATGACGGCGATGCGCTGCCCGAGGCGTTCGACGAGTACCTGCGCTGCTTCGACCTCGACACCGTCTTCGCGAGCGGAGCCGACTATCGCGCCGCCGCCACGGTCGACCTCGACCACGACCGTGCCGATCGGGCGGACGGGCGACGCATCACGTGCCCGGTGCTCGCGCTCTGGGGGGCGCACAGCTATGTCGGCCGCAACTTCGACGTGGTCGAGACGTGGTCGCACTATGCCGAGCAGGTCAGGGGAGAGTCGATCGAGGCCGACCACTACCTCGCCGAAGAAGCGCCGACTGCCACCACGGCGGCGCTTCGACGCTTCCTCGCCGGCGTGGAGATGGCCTCGTGACCTCCCGCGACCGCGAGGCCGAGCGTCTCGCCGAGCTCGTGATGATCGAGACTCCGACGGGGGATGCCGACGGCCTCGCCGCCGCTCAGGACCTCGTGCGCTCGTGGCTCGACCCGGTGCTGGGCGAGACGGGAGTGATCGAGACGGTCGACGGCATCCCGCATCTACTGTGGCCCGGTGGCGAGACGCCCTCGGTGCTGCTGATCGGACACCTCGACACGGTGTTCCCGGCGGGCACGATCGACGAGCGTCCGTTCCGCCTCGACGGCGACCGCGCCACGGGGCCCGGCGTCTTCGACATGAAGGCGGGGATCGTGATCATGGCGGCGGCGCTCGAGAAGGTCGCACGCCGCGGCGAGATCGCCGTGCTGCTCACGAGCGACGAGGAGGTCGGCTCGACCACCTCGCGTGCGCTGATCGAACGCGAGGCCGCGCGGGCCGGCACGGTGCTGGTGCTCGAGCCCAGCCTCGACGGCGCGCTGAAGATCGCTCGCCGGGGCGGCAGCATCTACCGGCTGGCGATCACCGGACGCGCGGCGCACGCCGGACTCGAACCGTGGAAGGGCCGCAGCGCCCTCGTCGAGCTCGCCCACCAGGTGCTCGCGCTGCCGCTGTTGGCCGACGACGAGCGGGGAACCACCGTGAGTCCGACCGTCGCGCAGGCGGGAACCGTCACGAACGTGATCCCCGAGCACGCCGAACTGCGCGTCGATGTGCGCGCGTGGACCCTCGATGAGCTCGAACGCGTCGACGAGCGGATGCAGTCGCTCGGCGCCCACACCGAGGACGTCGGCGTCGAGGTGTTCGGCGGCATCAATCGTCCGCCGATGGAGGAGAGCGTGTCGGCGGAACTGCTCGCCTGCGCTCGCCGCGTCGCGGATGCCCTCGGTCACCCCGAGGTCGAGGCGGTCTCGGCCGGGGGTGCGTCGGACGGCAACTTCACCGCGGCCGTCGGCGCTCGCACCCTCGACGGACTCGGTCCCCGGGGCGGCGGGGCGCACGCCGACCACGAATGGGTGTCGATCTCGTCGATGCTCGAACGGGTCGACCTGCTGGCCGGCATGCTCGACGACCTGGTCGGTGCGCGCGAGGGCTGACGCAGCATCCGTTCTGGGTCACGTCGCCGCTTCGGGAGGAGGACTGCGCTTCGGGAGGAGGGTTCCGCCCGGATGCTCCTCCGGAGGGCGAGTCCCCCTCCCGGGCGGTGGCTTCCGCATCCGCACCGGTCACCCGCGCGTTCAGAAGGAGATCTCCCGATCTGAAGGTCAGATCAGAGCAAGGAGCTCCTTCGTTGCGTGAGATCTCCTTCGCATCGCGCGAGCCCACGATTCGCCACGCGCGAACCCACTCCTTGCACCGCGGGACCGCCGCGAGAACGGCGCTGAGTCAGGCTCCTGGTGCGTGCCGCTCGATGCTCTCGAGCAGCAGGTCGAGCGCGGTCTCCCAGGCGCGAGGATCCCGGATGCCGGGCAGAGCGTCGCCGGCCCAGACGATCTCGGGGTACTCGGCGGGGTCGAGCCGGCGGTAGTCCATCTGCCAGGTCAGTTCATCGGCATCCTGCACGTCGGCCGGCAGTGCGGTGAGGGCGGCCTGGATGCTGGATGCCGAGCGGATGAGCTGGCCGAGCGCCCGCGCGTAGAGGGCGGACTGCTCGCGGTCGTAGCCGCCGCGGCGCAGAGCGCCGATCGAGAACTCCATCGACGCGAAGTCGGTCGGGCGGCGCAGCGCCATCTGCAGAGCGAACTCGGGATAGCGCATGTAGTGGTCGTGGATCAGGTGCGCCTGGGTGCGGAGGTCGGCGAGCCAGTCGTCGGTCGCCACCATGCCTCCGCTGTACGAGCGGGCACGCAGGGTGTCGATCAAGGCGAGGAGCAGTTCGTCCTTGTCGCGGAAGTGCCGATAGATCGACGTCGGGTGCGCGCCGAGCTCCTCGCCGATCGACTGGAAGGTGAGTCGGTCGAGGCCTTCGCGCTCGACCACGCGATCCGCGGCGGCGACGATGATCTCCCGGCTCAGCGAGTCCCGCGCTCGCCGCGGCCGGGCGGCTGTCTTCGCTGGGGCCTTCGCCTTCGCTGAATCAGCGGCCTTCCGTGTCGTCGCCATCGAGAACTCCGTTCGCAGTCCGCGGCCCTGTCGACCGCGCAGACATCACGGTACCGCACCGCTGTCAGCCAGTCTGTCAGTGGCATCGACAATGCGACAACCCTGGCGGTGCCCGATAGCCACTGTTATAGTCAACGCCATTGGCAACGTGGTCAGAAGGAGTCAGGATGCTCGAGGTCCCCGCAGTTCCGTCCGATGAGGTGCTCGACGCACGATTCGCCGTGCCCTACCTCCTCACGGCGCGGCCGGTGCCCGGCGACACAGACCTGGCGCTGCTCGTCGAGAACCACCCCGACGGTGCGCGCGGCCGTGTCTGGCGGGCGCCGTCGGCACCCGGCGACCTGCTGCCCTTCCCCGTGAGCGTCGGAGCGATCCTCACCGCCGACGGCCAGTGGGTGATCGACCTCGACGACGACGGGGGGTCTGAGGTCGGCGGTCTCGTCGCCTTCGCCGTCGACGGCTCCGAGCGCGTCGTCCTCACGCCCGGCCGTGCGCCCTACGTGGTCAGAGGGCTCGAGTCGTCGTACGACGGCTCGCACCTCGTCGTGACGGTGGTCGACGAAGACGGATTCCACGTGCTCGTGATCCCCGCAGCACCCTGGGGCGAACCACGGGTCGTCTACTCGAACCCGATCGAGGCCTGGTACGGGCAGATCTCGTCGGACGGATCGCTCGTCTCGGTCGATACGACGGCGCACAACCCCGGCGTCCGGCGCCCGATGCTCACGGTCGTCGACGGCGCGACCGGCGAGACGGTGGCGACGCTCGACGACCTCCCGGCGGGCCCCGTGCGCGGAGTGCGCTTCGCCGCGGACGCGGGTGATGACCGACTGCTGCTGAACACCGAGCGCAGCGGCTTCTCGCGACCGGCGATCTGGAACGTCCGCACGGGCGAGCGCCAGGACTTCGACCTCCCTGAACTCGCGGGCGAGGTCATCCCGGTCGACTGGCACTCGCCGACCGGCAGGATCCTCGCGGTGCACGTCGAGAACGGCATTCATCGCCTGATCGAGATCCATGAGAGCGACGGGCTGGCGAGGACGGTCCTCGAGGGAGGCAGCTTCGCCGACCCCGACGTCGCCGACCTGCATCCGTTCCAGTGGGCGTCGTACTACGCACCCGACGGCGCGATCCGGGCCGTCCGGTCGTCATGGGACGTGCCACTGCACATCGACGAGGTCTCCGCCGACGGCGGCACCGCGCCTCTGATCGAACCCGCGCCCGCTCCGGCGGGGCATCCGCTCGCCTCGGCGATGGTCGAGAGCGCAGACGGCACCCGCGTGCAGCTCTGGTGGGCGCGACCCGAGGGTGCCGAGCCGCGCGGCACGGTGCTCGAGATCCACGGCGGACCGATGCTCGTGACGATCGATTCGTACAACCCGTCTGCGCAGGCGTGGCTCGATGCCGGCTTCGCGTACGCCTCGCTCAACTACCGCGGTTCCGTCACCTTCGGTCGGGCGTTCCGCGAGGGATTCTGGGGAGCCGGAGGCGACCGCGAGATCGAGGATGTCGCGGCGGCGATCGCATGGCTGCGCGAGCAGGGGCTCGCCGACCCGGTCTCGACCTTCATCACCGGCGCCTCGTACGGCGGTCACATGACGCTCCTGAGCGTCGGTCGCCTGCCCGACCTCTTCGCCGGCGGGCTCGCGCACGTCGCCGTCGCCGACTGGACGGCCGCGATCGCGGCGATGAATCCGGCGGTGCGATCGGTGTGGAGCTCATGGGTGCCGCCCGAGATGGTCGAGCGCTTCTCGGCGATCTCCTACCTCGATGACGTGACGGCATCCGTCTGGATCAACCAGGGATCCATCGACACCCGAACGCCCATCATCGGGGTGCAGCGCTACGTCGACGAACTGGGCGCGCAGGGCGGCGACGTCGTGCTCGACATCTTCGAGGGCGGGCACGAGCCGACCGGTCTCGAAGCGGCCGCGGTCGACCAGCGGCGCATGCACCAGCTCGCTCTGCGGACGCTCTCGGGAGAGCGCTGGGATCACTGATCTCACCTCTAGTCACGAACATTGACTAAAAGGCTTGCTATCTGTTCTGGGCAGTCCTAGAGTCAGACCACCACAGCACGACAGCACGCCCGAAGTGTCCCTCAGTAGCCCGATCACAGGAGATCCGACCATGTCGAAATCGCCCCTTCGCTCTGTTGCACCCGCCTCCCGTCGCGGCTTCGTCGCCGCTCTCGCCGTCGCCGCGCTCATCGGCTCGCTCACCGCCTGCTCGTCGTCGGGCACCACGCCGGAGCCCAGTGAGGTCGCGGTCGTCGACGGCGGCGAGATCGTGATCGGCGCCGAGCAGGAGCCCGACTGCGCCGACTGGATCGCCACCTGCGGCGGGTCGATCTGGGGCACGTACATCATGCAGATCCCGACGCTGCCCGGTGTCTTCCAGACGCGGCAGGTCGACGACGAATGGGTGCCGGTGCCGTCTGACCTGGTGACCGCCGAGCCCGAGGTCGAGGTCGCGGACGACGGCACCCAGACGATCACCTACTCGATCAACCCCGACGCGGTCTGGTCGGACGGGGAGCCGATCACCTCGGCCGACTTCGAGTACACGGCGCTGCAGATCCGCGACGGCGACGACATCTTCGACAAGACCGGCTACGACCGCATCGCCTCGGTCGACGCGACCGACCCGTCCACCGCGGTCGTCACCCTCAGCTCGCCCTACGCCGGATGGCGCACCCTCTTCAGCGTCTACGGCATCATGCCCGCGCACCTGCTCGAGGGCCAGGACCGCAACGCGCTCATGGCCGACGGCTACGACTTCAGCGGGGGTCCGTGGAAGATCGACGAATGGACTCGCGGCACCTCTGTGACGCTCGTCCCGAACGAGAACTACTGGGGTGAGAAGCCGCACCTCGACAAGGTGACCTTCCTCTTCCTCCCCGACACGACCGCCGCGTTCCAGGCGCTCAAGAGCGGCCAGGTCAGTGCGCTCTACCCCTCGCCGCAGCTCGATGCGCTGAACCAGATCGATGCAGGGCTGCCCGGCATCCAGTCGCAGGTCGATGCCCGCAGCGGCAACCTCGAGGCGATCTGGCTCAACAACTCGGCCGCTCCCTTCGACTCGGTCGCCGTGCGCCAGGCACTCGCCTACTCGATCGACCGCGATGCCATCGTGAAGCGCCTGTTCGGCAGCCTCGGCATCGACGAGGCCCAGCAGAGCTTCAACTCGCCGATGGTCGCACCGTTCGCGGCCGACGACTTCTCGCAGTACTCACTCGACCTCGACAAGGTCGACGAGCTGATGGAGGGCGACGGCTGGGCGAAGGACTCCGACGGCGTCTGGGCGAAGGACGGTGAGACGGCGACGTTCGCGATCAAGACCCTCGCCGGCAACAAGCGCCGCGACCTCACCGTGCAGGTGCTGCAGTCGCAGCTCGCGGATGCCGGATTCGAGATGACCATCGACCAGGTGACGCCCGCGGACCTGTTCGGCACGATCGCCCCGCAGGGCGACTTCCAGGCCGGTATCTGGGCTCTGGTCGACACGTTCCCAGATCCCACTCTCAGCTCGACGTTCTCATCGGTCAACATCCCGAGCGAGGCGAACGGCTTCTCCGGCATCAACTTCTACCGCACCGACATCCCGGGCCTCAACGACCTGCTCGCGCAGGTCGACAGCGAGGTCGACCCGGATGCGCGCATCGCCGCCTCCCACGAGGCCGACGCGCTGATCGCCGAGAACGTGCCGTCACTGCCGCTGGACGCCGTGCCCAACGTGCTCCTGTGGAGCGACACGGTCGGCGGCCCGCTGCAGATCAACCCGGTCGAGGGCCCGTTCTGGAACCTGGCCGAGTGGGGCCTGGCCGGCTGAGCCGGCTCGGACAGGCAGAGCAGGACAGGAACGAGGCGACGTGATCACCTTCATCGCACGACGGGTGCTGTACTCGATCCCGGTGATCATCGTCGCCTCGTTCATCCTGTTCTGGGCGGTGCGCTCGACGTTCGATCCGCTCGCCAAGCTGCGCCAGGCGCATGACCCGGCCGTGATCGCCCGCGAGGTGGAGAGACTCGGTCTCGATCGGTCGATCCCCGAGCAGTATCTCCTGTGGCTGCGGTCGCTGATCGTCGGAGACTGGGGCCTCAGCACCCGCACGGGAACCCCGGTCCTGCCGCTGATCGGCGATGCGCTGTGGCCGACAGTGCAGCTCGCCTTCTGGGGGCTGATCATCGCGGTGCTGATCGCCGGCGGCATCAGCGTCTACTCGGCCGTCCGTCAGTACTCGCTCGGTGACAACCTGCTCACCGGCGCCTCGTACATCGGCATCGCGATGCCGGCGTTCTGGTTCGGACTCATCCTCATCCAGACGTTCGCGGTATGGCCCAAGGAGGCGTTCGGGCTCAGCGAGCCGCCGCTCTTCTTCATCGGGCTGCACTCGCCGGGCGAGACCGGTGTGATCGATTACATCCGGCACCTGATCCTGCCCGTCGCCGCCCTCATGATCGCGCTCGTCGCATCGTGGAGCCGGTTCGGGCGGGCGGCGATGCTCGACGCCCTGTCGAGTGACTACGTGCGCACGGCCAGAGCCAAAGGGGTGCCGCGTCGTCAGGTGATCTGGCGGCACGCGGTGCGGAACTCGATGGCGCCGTTCGTCACCGTCGTCGCCCTCGACGCCGCGATCCTCATCGGAGGTCTCGTCGTCACCGAGCAGATCTTCGCGATCCCGGGCATGGGGCGGCTGTTCCTGCAGTCGCTCGTCGCCGGCGACGTCTACGTGCTGCTGCCCTGGATGGTCGTGGTCGCCGTCGCGGTCGTCGTCTGCAACCTGATCGCCGACATCGCCTATGCGGTGCTCGACCCGAGAGTGAGGCTGTCATGAGCGGTGCAGGCATCGCCGGACGCGAGGAGATCCTCGCCGAGCAGGATCCGCAGAAGGCGCCCACCCGCCAGCTGCTCAGAGGGTTCCTGCATCACCGACTCGCGGTGACGAGTCTCATCGTGCTGGCCATCCTGCTGATCGCGTGCTTCGGCGCCGGCTGGCTCGCCCCGTACCCGCAAGGGCAGCAGGATCTGCTGCTCGGCCCGACACCCCCGTCGGGCGAGCACTGGCTCGGCACCGATGAGCTGGGCCGCGACTACCTCAGCGAGATCCTCTTCGCGGGGCAGATCTCGCTCGCGATCGGCCTCGCCGTCGCTCTCCTGGCGACGATCGTGGGCACCGCCCTCGGGGCGATCGCCGGGTACGTCGGCGGCTGGGTCGGCGAGCTCATCATGCGCATCACCGACCTGTTCCTCATCGTCCCCGCCATCGCGCTGCTCGCGGTGATCCTGCAGGGGCTCGGGCCCTCGCCGACGACGATCGTCCTGGCGCTCACGGCACTCGGGTGGACGTACATCGCCCGCGTCGTGCGCGCCCAGGTGCTGTCGCTGCGGGAGAAGGACTTCATCGACGCGGCGCGCGGCATCGGAGCATCCGGATTCCGCATCGTCGTCTCGCACCTCCTGCCGAACCTCGCGGGCGTGATCGTCGTGGCGATGAGCCTCGCCGTCGCGTCGTCGATCATCGCCGAGTCGACCCTGAGCTTCCTCGGGTTCGGTGTGCAGCCGCCCCAGACCAGCTGGGGCTCGATGCTCAGTCAGGCCGCGGGATATGTGGGCACACCCCAGGTGTACCTGCTGTACTTCCCCGGCCTGTTCATCCTCGTCACGGTGCTGTGCGTCAACTTCATCGGCGACGGACTCCGTGACGCCCTCGACCCGCAGGGGAAGAATCTATGAGCACCGCAGAGATCCTCCTCGAGGTCGACGACGTCGCGATCAGTTTCCCGACGGATGCCGGCCTCGCTCGAGCCGTCGAAGGCGTTTCGTTCGTTCTACGCACCGGAGAGACGGTCGGCATCGTCGGCGAGTCCGGATCGGGCAAATCGATGACGGCGATGGCCATCATGGGGCTGCTGCCGAAGAAGGCCGTCGTCACCGGATCGATCAAGCTCCGCGGGCGTGAGCTCGTCGGACTCTCGGACGCCGAGCTGCGTGAGATCCGCGGCAAGGACATCGCGATCGTGTTCCAGGATGCTCTGACCGCGCTGAATCCGGTCATGCGGGTGGGCGAGCAGCTGATCGAGGCGGTGCGGGTGCATCGGCCCGAGTCGACGGCGGCCGAGCGAAGGGCGCGGGCCGTCGAGCTGCTCGATGTCGTCGGCATCCCCTCGCCCGAACTTCGGGTCGACCGTTTTCCGCACGAGTTCTCGGGCGGCATGCGGCAGCGTGTGATGATCGCGATGAGCATCGCGAACGAGCCCGACCTGCTGATCGCCGACGAGCCGACCACCGCCCTCGACGTCACGGTGCAGGCGCAGGTGCTCGAGGTGCTGCGCGAGGTGCAGCGGCGCACGGGCACGACCGTGCTGCTCATCACCCACGACCTCGGCGTCGTCGCCGGCACCGCCGATCGGGTGCTGGTGATGTACGCGGGCGGGCTGGTCGAGACGGCCGACGTCGACCCGCTGTTCTACGAGACCGCGCATCCGTACACGGCGGGGCTGCTCGCCTCGCTGCCTCGGCTCGACCGCCGCTCGTCTCGGGACGAGCGGCTCTATCAGATCGCCGGGCAACCGCCGGTGGCGACAGCCTGGCCCGGCGGATGCCGCTTCGCACCGCGCTGCGCCCATGCGGTCGAGGGGCTCTGCGATGCCGTGGTGCCACCGCCGATCGAGGTGGGCGCCGGGCATACGGCCGCATGCGTGCGGGTCGACGAATGGCAGAAGGAGGTCGTGTCATGAGTGATCGCGTCGTGAGCGAGGTCGTTCGAGGAGGCACCGGTCTGACCGTCGAGGGGCTCGTGAAGGAGTACAAGGTCGGCGGAGGGCTGTTCGGGCGCACGCGCGACGTCGTGCAGGCCGTGTCGGATGTGAGCCTCTCGATCGATGCCGGCCAGACGTTCGGCCTCGTGGGCGAATCCGGGTGCGGCAAGTCGTCGCTCGGGCGCAGCGTCGCCCGATTGCAGTCGAGTGACGGCGGCACGATCCGGCTCGGCGGCGACGACATCACCGGCCTCGAGGGCGGGCGGCTGCGGGCGCTGCGGCGTCGGGTGCAGTTCGTGTTCCAGGACCCCTACGCATCGCTCAACCCGCGCAAGTCCGTGCGCGCCACGATCACCGAACCACTCGTGATCCACGGGCTGCACCGTGGACGGCACGAGCAGCGGGTCGAGGAGCTGCTGGCGCAGGTGGGGCTCAACCCGGCCCACGCCGATCGCTTTCCGCATGAGTTCTCGGGCGGTCAGCGCCAGCGGCTCGGCATCGCGCGCGCTCTCGCGGTGGAGCCCGAGGTCATCGTGCTCGACGAGCCGGTCAGCGCCCTCGATGTGAGCGTGCAGGCCGGAGTGCTCAACCTGCTCGACGATCTGCAGCGCGACCTCGGTCTCACCTACCTCTTCATCGCGCACGACCTGTCGGTGGTGCGACACCTGAGCGACCGCGTCGGGGTCATGTACCTCGGCAAGCTCGTCGAAGAGGGACCGGTCGATGAGCTCTACGAGCGGCCGCTGCATCCGTACACCCAGGCGCTGCTGTCGGCGATCCCCGTGCCCGACCCCCGAGCCGAGCGGGCGCGGGAGCGCATCGTGCTGACGGGTGACGTGCCGAGTCCGGTCTCGCCGCCGTCCGGATGCCGCTTCCGCACCCGCTGCTGGAAGGCCACCGAAGTCTGCGCCGAGGTCGTGCCCCTGCTCGTCGACCACGGCGACACCCACGGCGTGGCCTGCCACCACCCCGCCGAGCGGGACGTGCTCTGAGGTTCGCTCCTCCGTCCCCTCTGTCCGTACCCGGAAGGAATCCCATGACCACCACGCACCGCATCGCCGTGATCGCCGGCGACGGCATCGGCACCGAGGTGATGCCCGAGGGGCTGCGGGTGCTGCGTGCCGCGGCATCCCGCTTCGACATCGCGCTCGAGTTCGAGGAGTTCGACTTCGCTAGCGCCGCCTACTGGCAGAAGCACGGGCGGATGCTGCCGGAGGACTGGTTCGAGACGCTCAGCGGGTTCGACGCGATCTACTTCGGCGCCGTCGGCTGGCCCGATGTCGTGCCCGATCACGTGAGCCTCTGGGGCAGCCTCATCCAGTTCCGGCGTGCGTTCGACCAGTACGTGAACCTGCGACCGTGCCGTCTCATGCCCGGCGTCGTCTCTCCGCTCGCCGGCCGCGAGCCCGGTGACATCGACTTCTACGTGGTGCGCGAGAACACCGAGGGCGAGTACTCGTCTATCGGCGGGCGCATGTTCGAGGGCACCGAGCGGGAGTTCGTGCTGCAGGAGACGGTGATGACTCGCACGGGTGTCGACCGGGTGCTGCGGTATGCGTTCGACCTGGCGCAGAAGCGCGGCGGCCATCTCACGTCCGCGACGAAGAGCAACGGCATCTCGATCTCGATGCCCTACTGGGACGAACGGGTCGCCGCGGTCGCCGCGGACTACCCCGATGTGCGGCGTGACCAGTTCCACATCGACATCCTCACCGCGAACTTCGTGCTGCATCCCGACTGGTTCGACGTCGTGGTGGCGAGCAACCTGTTCGGCGACATCCTCTCGGACCTCGGACCGGCATGCACCGGCACGATCGGCATCGCACCGAGCGCCAACATCAACCCGGAGGGGCTGTTCCCCAGCCTCTTCGAGCCCGTGCACGGCTCGGCGCCCGACATCGCCGGGCGGGGAATCGCGAACCCGATCGGCCAGATCTGGTGCGGTGCGATGATGCTCGAGCACCTCGGGTATCCGGATGCCGGGGCCGCCGTGCTCGGCGCGATCGAAGACGTGCTCAGCAGGGGAGCGGATGCTGCGCCCTTCACCCCCGACCTCGGAGGCACCGCCACGACGGTCGAGCTCGGTCGGGCGATCGCCGAGGTCGTCGGCGGTTAAGGGTCTGCGGCGTCCAGTTCTGCGGGGCGCCGATCAGAGGCCGAGCTTCTCCGCGCAGGCGACGCAGTGCGTGGCGAACGGGCGCACCTCGAGACGCGCCTCGGGAATCGGCCTGCCGCAGTGCGCGCAGACGCCGTAGGCGCCGGCATCCAGTCGTGCGATCGCGTCGTCGACCTGCTGGAGTTCGGATGCCGCCGCGTCGGCGAGCCCGGTCAGCCGTGACCACTCGGACGAGAGTGTGACGCCCTCGGGGTCGTGCTCGTCGTCGTCGTTCGAGCCTTCGCGATCGTGCATCAGCTCGGCGAGGGTCGCCGCCGTCGATGCGACCCGCGCCGTCGCCTCGGCGCGCAGCATCTCGAGGCGTGAGCGGGCATCCGACGTCATCCGCACACTCTAGGCGGCACCTCCGACACCAGCCGTTCACTCAGCGTTCCGTTTCGAGTACGGCGGTCTCGTAATTGCCTGTCACCTTCGCGAGTTGGAATACCCATGTTCTCGGAATTCGGGAACGCCTCCTCCCGAAAGGTCATCATGCGCCGCCTCACCCTGCCCGCCGTCGGCCTCCTCGGCGTCGCCGCCCTCGCCCTGACCGGCTGCCAGAGCCCGTCCGCCGAAGCGGCCCCCGCCGACCCGAACGCTCCTCTCACGATCGCGACGATCCCGGTCGGCGACGACCCCACAGCCGAGAACCCCGTCGAGGTCTTCGCCGAGCTGCTCGAAGACGCCACCGGTCGCGACGTCGAGATCACCGATGTGCCCGACTACCTCAGCGTCGTCGAGGCGATCCGCGCCGACCACGTCGACATCGGCATCATGAGCGGCTTCCCCTCGGCGCTCGCCGTGAACACGGGCGAGGTCGACGCGCTCGTCGCCTTCCAGGGCGACGGCAAGCCCGTCTCGACCTGTGTGGTGCTGAACGACTCGCCGATCCAGACCGTCGAGGACCTCGAGGGCAAGACCGTCGCCTTCGCCGACCAGGCGTCGAGCTCGGGCTACTTCATGCCGGTGTACATGCTGCATGAGGCGGGCCTCGAGCAGGGCACCGACTACGAGGCGATCTTCGCCGGCGGACACGAAGGCAGCTTTGCCGCGCTCGAGCAGGGACAGGTGGATGCCGCCTGCACCGCCGTCATGCTGACCGAGCTCGGCGCGCCGATGTTCCCGTTCGCCGACGGGGAGTGGCGTGCGGTGGGTGAGAGCCCGGCGATGGACATCCAGGGTGCTGTGCTCGGACGTCAGTCGCTCGACGCCGAGACCCGCAAGGTCATCCAGGAGGGCATCGCCGAAGTCTTCTCGCCCGAGAACGCCGAGCGCCTCGGAGCGTACGGCGCCTTCGCCGCCGCCGAGCAGACCGTCGACCCCGACGGCTCGTCGTTCGCCTCGTTCGCCGAGATCGCCGCGGTCGCCGGTGTCGAACTCAAGGACCTCAAGTGACGAGTCCCGCACCCGTCGTCGCTTCACTGGAGAACGCGCGCGGTGCGTCCGCCGATCGGCATGTCGCCGCCCGACGCGCCGAGACGGCATCCGATGGTCTGGGATCGCCGACGGCGGAAGAGCTCCGCACCCCGACCGCCGAGCTGCGCCAGGCCCTGCCGCTCGTCACGGTGCGCGACCTCAGCGTCGCGTATGACACCACCACCGTGCTCGACGGCGTCGATCTCGACCTGTTCCCGGGCGAGATGGTCGCGCTGCTGGGCGCCTCGGGGTCGGGCAAGTCCACCCTGATGCGCAGTCTCACGGGCTTCGCGCCGATCTCGGCAGGGTCGGCGCGGGTCGCCGGCTACGACGTCACCAATCTCGCGCGCGGCGAGCTGCGCACCCTGCGGTCGGATGTCGGCCAGGTGTTCCAGCAGTTCAACCTCATCCCGCGCCTGAGCGTCATGACGAACGTGCTGGCCGGAGCCCTGCACGGCGCGGGCTCCATCAATCTGGTCGGCGGCTTCTCGAGCGCGCACCGTCGCCGCGCACTCGAGCTGCTCGATCGCGTCGGCATCGCGCACAAGGCCAACGAGCCTGCTCGCTCGCTGTCGGGCGGACAGCAGCAGCGCGTCGCGATCGCCCGCGCTCTCATGCAGCAGCCGAAGGTGATCCTCGCCGACGAACCGGTCGCGTCGCTCGACCCGAAGCTCGCCGACTCCGTGCTCGGTCTGCTGCGCGAGATCGCCACCGAAGACGGCATCCCCGTGCTCGTCAGCCTGCACGTGCTGCCGCTGGCCCTCGCGCACAGCGACCGCATCATCGGCCTGCGGCACGGACGGATGCTGGTCGCCGGCGCCACTTCGCAGCTGGATGCCGCGGCCCTTGCGCCGCTCTACGACGACGAGGAGCACGACGATGACGCTCACCACTGACCCCCGCTCCACGGCAGGGTCGGCAGGCTCAGCCGGCCCCGCCGCCGGCACGACCGACCGCTCGATCTCGAGGCCGACCCTCGACCCTGCCGAGCGCTCGCGGCTCGAGCGGGCGTTCCGGGTGCCGCGCGCGAGGTTCCTGCTCGGGCTGCCGATCGCCGCCCTGCTGCTGATCTGGTCGTTCAACGGCGCCGAGTTCAACTTCATCAAGCTGGGCGACGGCGCGGTCAACATGGGCGAGTTCCTGTCGCGCCTGCTCCCGCCGGACTTCTCGAAGATCGGCACGATCCTCGCGCTGCTGCTCGAGACCTTCCAGATGGCGGTGGTCGGCACCGTGCTCGGAGCCGTGCTGTCGCTGCTCGTCGCCTTCGGGGCATCGTCGAATATCGCGCCGAAGTGGGTCTACTACCCGACGCGCTGGGTCATGAACATCATCCGCTCGGTGCCCGACCTGGTGTTCGCGCTCATGTTCGTCTCGGCTGTCGGACTCGGTCCGTTCGCCGGCATCCTGGCCATGACCCTCGGGTCGATCGGGTCGATCGGCAAGATCTTCGCCGAGGCCATGGAGCAGGTCGACCGCGGACCTGTCGTCGCCATGGAGGCGGTCGGTGCCTCGAAGCGTCAGGTCATCCAGTACGGCATCCTGCCGCAGAGCGCACCGCTGCTCACGTCCTACACGCTGCTGCTGTTCGAGGGCAACGTGCGCGGCGCGACCATCCTCGGCCTCGTCGGCGCCGGTGGCATCGGCCTCGAGCTGACCACCGCCATGCGCATGTACGACTACGGCCACCTCAGCGCCATCATCATCTGCATCATCGTGCTGGTCACGGCGATCGACCAGGGCAGCGCCCTCATCCGAAGGAGAATCACATGACCATCGCCGACATCGACCTGGTGCTCAGCGCCCCCGTGAACCTGCGCGACCTCGGCGGCATCCCGATCGAGGGGGGAGTACTGCGGGAGGGTCTCGCGATCCGCACGGATGACCTCGCCTACGTCACGACCGAGATCGCGTCGCAGCTCGTAGCCGCAGGGCTCACCGCGATCATCGACCTGCGCTCGCCGCTCGAGGTCTCGGTCACGGGGCGGGGTCCGCTCGCCGACTACCCGGTCGCGTACCACCACCTGCCGCTGATCGCGGATGTCGGGGAGTCGATGAACCGCGACGCTCCCGAGCTCAGCCACGACGCCATGGGCCGGATGTACCTGCGCATGGTCGAGGTCGCCGCACCCCAGCTCGTCACCGCGCTGAACGTGATCGCCTACACGCCGGGAACCGCGGCGTTCCACTGCGCGGCCGGGCGCGACCGCACCGGAGTCGTGGCGGCGATGCTGCTGCTCGCCCTCGGCGCGGCTGATGATGACATCGTCGCCGACTACGCCCTCACCGGCGGCAACATGGTCGCGATCATGCAGCGCACCGCACCCGTGATGGGCGCGATGTGGAAGGCGCTCGGCTTCGACGCGGATGCCGCCGGTGCGACGTCGTCGCTGTTGGAGGGTTCGATGGAGGTGTCGATGCGCACCCTGCTCGACACCCTCCGCACGCAGCACGGCGATGCACTCGCTCCGCTGCGAGCGGCGGGACTGTCGGATGCGACTGTTGCGCGGCTCCGTGAGCGGGCGCTCGCCGCGTGACGACCGTGGAGCTGGAGGCTCGCGTCGCGAGCCCGGGTGACGCTGTCGGTGCCGCTCCGGTCGCCGTCGGAACTGCGGGCTCGACGTCTGCGGGCGCGAACCGCGCGGGCGCGACGGATGCCGGGGCTGCGGTCCGCCGCCGCCCCGGCCGTCCGCGCGATGAGGACATGGACGGGCAGATCGTCGCCGCGACGCTCGAGATCATCGATGCGGGCGAGGACGTCACCGTCAGCCGCGTCGTCGCGCGGAGCGGAGTCAGTCGCGCTGCCCTGTATCGGCGGTGGCCGTCGCTCACGACGCTGATCGCGGCGGCGCTCGACGTCGGACGCACCATTCCGCCCGAATACCCGGACCATGTCGACCTGCGCGAGGCGCTGTTCGACGGGTTCGGTCTCGGTGACACCGGGGTGGCGCTGTCTGTCGCGGCATCCGGCTATGCGGAGGAACGATTCCGGCAGCGCATCCGACTCGTCATGGCGGATCGCGCACTGCAGAAGGCGTACTGGCAGTCGCACGTGTCGCGGCGACGAGTGCCGCTCCTGAACGCGTTGCGCGCGGGAATCTCCCGTGGCGAGCTGCGGGCCGACCTCGACGTCGAGGCGTGCTTCGATGCGATAGCCGGCACCGCGTACTACCAGATCGTCGTGCGCGGCGACCGGATGGACGACCCTGCGGTGGCCGCTCGCCTGCGGGCTGCGGTCGAGACGATCTGGCGCGGGATGGTGGCCTGACTCACGCGTCCCGGGGACCCAGGTATCCGGGTGAGGTGATGCAGACGGCGGGCTGCGTCACGAATGGCGGCTGAATCGTCCTCAGGAGATCTCACGCACGGAAGGAGATCTCACCCATCGAAGGAGCATTCCTCGGATGGGCTCCTTCGTTGTGCGAGATCTCCTTCGCAGGGACGCCGAGCGGCAGTCCGCGCGGCACAGCCACCGCCGCGACGTCAGCGCGCCTCAGGCGTCTCCGAGCTCGCCACGACCTGCACCGTGTCGGTCCTGACTCCCGGGTGCTCGCGCTCGAGCGCAGCACCCTCCATGTCGACGTTCGGAAGGATGCGGTCGAGCCACCGCGGCAGCCACCAGGCCGACCGGCCGAGCAGGTGCATGAGCGCCGGCATGAGCAGCATCCGGACGACGAAGGCGTCGAGCAGCACACCGAACGCCAGGCCGAAGCCGATCGAGCGGATGATGGTCGACTCCGAGAAGATGAACCCGCCGAAGACCGACACCATGATGAGTGCCGCGGCGACGACGACCGAACGTCCGGCCCGGAAGCCCTGGGCGACGGCATCCCGTGCCGAGGCTCCGTGCACGTACGCCTCGCGCATCCCCGAGGCGAGGAAGAGCTGGTAGTCCATCGCCAACCCGAACAGGATGCCGACGAGGATCACGGGCAGGAAGCTGAGGATGGGCCCCGGGCTGTCCAGGCCGATGAGGTCTGCGCCCCAGCCCCACTGGAACACGGCGACGATCAGGCCGTAGGTCGCGAACAGCGAGAGCACGAAGCCACCGGTGGCGATGATCGGCACGAGCAGCGAGCGGAACACGACGATCATGATGAGCAGCGAGAGCCCGACCACGACCACGAGGTACAGCGGCAGGACGGCGGCCAGTGCCTCGGAGATGTCGATGTTGGTCGCGGCCTGCCCGGCGACGCCGAGGGTGATGCCGCCGTCGAGCTGCGGCAGGGCGCGGATGTCCTGCACGAGCTTCTCGGTCGATGCGCTGTTCGGGCCTTCGGCGGGGAGCACCTGGAACGCGAGCAGGGTGTTGTCGTCGGAGTTCGCGATCGGGGCGACACCCACGACGTCGTCCTGGTCGGCGATCTTCTGGGCGATCTCGACCTGCGTGGCGAGCAGGTCGTCGTCGCTCACCGCGTCGTCGAGGGTGGCTGTGACGAGCAGCGGACCGTTCGCCCCTTCGCCGAACTGCTCGTCGACGATGTGGAAGGCGCGGTAGCTGGTCGAATCCGACGGTTCGCTCGCGCCGTCGGGCAGTCCGAGGCGCATCGACATCGACGGGATCGCGACGATCAGCAGTGCGATCACGCTGACGAGCACGGTGACGATCGCGCGGAGCGTGGACATCCGCTTCACGGGCTTGCCCGCGGCGTGCGGCTGGCCGATCGTGGAGCGAGCCTTGCCGCTGAGCAGTCGTGTTCCGACGAGGCCGAGGATCGCGGGGGCGAGCGTGATGGCGACGAGCACGGCGACGCCGACGCAGACCGCGCCGACCGTGCCCATGAGTCCGAGGAACGGAACGCCGGTGACGTTGAGGGCCAGCAGCGCGACGATCACCGTGGTGCCGGCGAACACCACGGCCGTTCCCGATGTGCCGGTGGCGAGGCCGATGGATTCGCGAACCGGAACACCATTGAGCAGCTGCTTGCGGTGCCGGTTCACGATGAAGAGCGAGTAGTCGATGCCGACGGCGAGACCGAGCATGACGCCGAGCACGGGGGTGACGGATGCCATGTCGACGACGCCCGAGAAGGCGAGAGATGCGGTCACGCCGACGCCCACGCCGACGACGGCCGTCACGATCGGCAGCGCTGCACCGATAAGTGTGCCGAGCATGACGATCAGCACGACGGCGGCGAATGCGAGTCCGATCGCTTCGCCGACGCCGAAGATCTCGGGCACGCCCTGCGCGATGTCGGTGCCGAAGTCGACCTCGACGCCCTCGATCGGCGAGGACTCGAAGTGCTCGATCGTGCCCTGCTTGACCTCTTCGGAGAGTTCGAGACGGGGGTCTTCGAACGAGACGTTGACGATGGCCGTCGAGCCATCCTCCGAGACGACGCCGATGCCGTTCGTGAGGTCGAGGAGCGTGGAACCGAGGTCGACCTTCTCGGCGTTCGCATCGAGTTCGGCGCGCGAGTCGTCGATGGTCTTCTGCTGCGCATCGAGCTGGGCTGCCTGCGCGTTCAGAGCTTCGATCTGCGCATCCAGTGCTGCGAGCTGCTGGGCCGGAGCGCCGCCCGCTTCTGCCTGCGACCGAGCCGTGGTCAGCTGGTCGAGACCGGCCTCGAGCTGCGTGCGACCCTCGTCGAGCTGCGTCCGACCGGCGTCGAGCTGCGCCCGGCCACCCTCGATCTGGTCCTTGCCGTCGGCGAGATCCTGCGCCTGCACGGCCTGCTGCTGCTGCGCGTCGAACGGGTCGATCACGGATGCCACGCCGTCGAGGTCTTCGGCGCTCTTCGCGAGCGCGGAGATCTCCTGCTTCTGCTGCTCCGTGAAAGCCGAGCCGTCGGTCGTCTGATAGACCACCGTGCCCGTGCCGCCGGCGGTGTCGGGCAGCTTCTCGGCGAGCTGGTCGGTCACAGCGCCCGAGGCGGTGCCGGGGATGTCGAAGCTGTTGCTCAGCGTGCCGCCGAGCGTGAGGAACGCGCCGACACCCAGGCCGAGGATGATGATCCACGAGACGATCACCGTCCACGCCTTGCGTGCAGCGAACGAACCCAGGCGGAACAGCAGTGAAGCCAAAACGATCTCCTTCAGACGAATAGATCATACGGGGCGTCTCGTCTAGTGTTCTGTGGTTATCCTGAACGTGTGGTGAACGAGCATCGGAGCGGACCCGTGCGCAGCACGGCTGCCCGTGAAGCGATCCTCGACGCCACCGCTCGCCTCTTCCATAACCAGGGGTACGACCGTCTCACGATCGAGGGAATCGCGAAAGAGGCCGGCGTCGGCAAGCAGACCATCTATCGGTGGTGGCCGTCGCGCGGAGCCCTCATCGGCGAATGCCTCGCCGAGGGCCGCCTGATCCCCGTCGACTTCGTGGTTCCCGACACGGGAGACATCGCCGACGATGTCGAGACCTGGCTGCGCAGCGTGCTGTCCATCCTCGAAGCGCCGGAGGGAGGGGCACTTCTCCGCTCGCTCGTGGCGGCTGCCACCGAGGACGCCGGAGTCGGCGCGCACCTCGGTGAGAGCCTCGGCGTCGAGAAGTACCTCGCCGAGCGCATCCGCGGCGGCATCCGCGACGGGCAGCTCGCCCCGGACGCACCGGTCGAGCAGCTGGGACGGGCGATCCTCGGGGCGATCATCGTCGAGTCCCTCGTTCGAGACGAGCACGACACCGACGCGATCGTTCGGCTGACGCGCTTCCTCTTCTCGCGATAGCAGCAGCGGGCGCGTGCGTGGTCATCGCGGCGAGACCGCTCTGCCGCCGCCGGTCTGGGCCTCCAGGCCCGAACGGTGGCCGTGCGCGAAGGAGCCGGGATCCGCGCCGCGGCGTCGCCGGGCGTGTGTCGTCGCCATCTCGTCGACCGCCTCGTCCACTCGGCTCCGGCGCGAGGTGAGAACGAGCTCGGTCCCCGAGCCGCTCTCTTCGACCGCAGCGCGGCGACTCTGCTCGATCCGGTTCATGGCGCCCGCGGCGAACCCCCGGAGGAAGCCGCTGCGCGCTCGACGTCTCACCCCTTCGCGATGGCCGGCATACAGATCGCGATGCGCGATCCACCACGCGCGCATCGCGACCGTGGCCTGCACCTGCAGACTGGCGGTCAGCGTCTGCACCTGCGTCACATCCGACGAGTGCCCGACCAGAAGCAGGCCGGCGATCGGCGGGTACTCCGCCAGGATCGGGCGCACCGCGCCCAGCCCGTAGGCCACGCCGACGCCGATCTCACGAAGGTCCTTCGCGTAGACGCCGCGGAACAGCATCCTCTCGGTGACGATCTGCTCGCGCGCCTGCCCCAGGAGTCCCCGTCTTTCGTCGATCTGCGCCTGCTCGATCCCGTACTTCACGATCAGGCGCTCGGCGTGCTCGGTCAGAGCCTCGGCCTCTTCGGGCGTCGTGCTCTCGGCCTTGGCGAGCAGTTTGGCGATCAGGTCGAGCTTGGCTTCGGTCATGGCATCCCCCAATGGATCTGTGATGCCTCGGATCCTTCGCGGGGGCGCCTACATTGCGAGGCCGAGTTCCGGGGACTGTGAAGAAACCCGGATGACGGATGCCGGTGCAGAAGTGGATGCCGCGAGGCCGGCCGGGCGCAGGTTCGGACCCGGTCGCCGACACGCCGCGATAGGCGCCGGGGTCGCCGGAGTGCCGCCGGGCACCCTGAACCAGCGTCGGAAAGAGACCCGAGAAGAACCCGATTCAGCCCAGGATCAGCGTGATGACTGTCGCGCCGCCGCCACCCAGGATGAGGGCGATGATGACGGTCCAGGCGACGATGCGCATGCGGCGATTGCGCTTCTCGCCGAGATCGCCGTAGTCCTCGCTCAGACCGTCGCCGCTCATGCGCTGACCGGCTCGGTGACCGTGGGGCCGAAGGCGGCGGGCAGGGTGGCCTGCGAACGCTCGCGGATCTCGGCGATCGGCACAGTGAAGACGTCCTGCACCTCGAGCTTGTCGCCCTCGGAGTCGGTCACGCCGATGCGCATCACCGGGTAGTCGCGGCCTTCGCAGAGTCCGCGGAACTTGACGTCGTCTTCCCGCGGAACGGTGACGATGACGCGGCCCGTCGACTCCGAGAAGAGGGCGGATGCCGCGTCCACACCGTCGCGCTCGATGATCTCGTTCAGCCAGACGCGTGCGCCGACGCCGAAGCGCGAGACGCCCTCGGCGAGGGCCTGCGCGAGGCCGCCTTCCGACACGTCGTGCGCCGACGAGATCAGCCACTCGTCACGGGCGGCTCCGAGCAGACCCGCGAGGCGCTTCTCGCCCGCGAGGTCGACCTTCGGGGGCAGTCCGCCGAGGTGCTGGTGCACGGTCTCGGCCCACGCCGAACCCGAGAGCTCGGTCGAGGTCGTGCCGAGCAGGTAGATGTTCTGACCCTCGTCCTGCCATCCCGAGGGGATGCGGCGCGAGACGTCGTCGATGATGCCGAGCACGCCGACGAGCGGGGTCGGGTGGATCGGCACGTCGCCGGTCTGGTTGTAGAACGAGACGTTGCCGCCGGTGACCGGGGTGCCGAGTTCGTAGCATCCGTCGGCGAGACCGTCGACGGTCTGCCCGAACTGCCACATGACCTCGGGGTTCTCGGGAGAACCGAAGTTCAGGCAGTCGGTGATCGCGGTGGGAACGGCACCCGTGACGGCGACGTTGCGGTACGCCTCGGCGAGTGCGAGCTGCGCACCGGCGTACGGGTCGAGCTGGCAGTAGCGTCCGTTGGCGTCGGTCGAGATCGCGAAGCCGAGTCCCGACTCCTCGTCGACGCGGATCATGCCGGCGTCATCGGGGAACGACAGGGCCGTGTTGCCGAGCACGTAGTAGTCGTACTGGTTGGTGATCCAGCGGGTATCGGCGAGGTTCGGCGAGGCGACCAGGTCGAGGAACTGCTCGCGAAGCACCTCGGGGTCGTTCGACCGCGGAAGGTTCTCAGCGGCATCCGCCTGCAGTGCGTCGATCCACGTGGGGTACGCGACCGGGCGGTCGTAGACCGGGCCGTCGACCGCGACGGTCGAGGGGTCGACGTCGACGATGCGCTCGCCCTGCCAGTCGATGATGAGGCGGCCGTCGCCGGTGACCTCACCGAGGACCGACGTCTCGACATCCCACTTCTGAACGACGGCGAGGAACGCGTCGAGCTTCTCGGGAGCGACGATCGCCATCATGCGCTCCTGCGACTCCGACATGAGGATCTCCTCGGCCGTGAGCGACGGGTCGCGCAGCAGCACGTTGTCGAGCGAGACCTTCATGCCGCTGTTGCCGTTGGCCGCGAGCTCGCTGGTCGCGCACGAGATGCCGGCAGCACCGAGGTCCTGGATCGCCTCGACCAGCTCGTCGCGGTAGAGCTCGAGGCAGCACTCGATGAGCACCTTCTCGGCGAACGGGTCGCCCACCTGCACCGCGGGGCGCTTGGTGGGTCCGGTGCTGTCGAACGAGTCGGATGCCAGGATGCTGGCACCGCCGATGCCGTCGCCACCCGTGCGGGCGCCGAACAGCACGACCTTGTTGCCGACGCCGGTCGCATTGGCGAGCTTGAGGTCCTCGTGGCGGAGCACGCCGACCGCGAGCGCGTTGACGAGCGGGTTGGCCTGGTAGACGGAGTCGAAGACCGTCTCGCCCCCGATGTTCGGCAGACCCAGGCAGTTGCCGTAGAAGCTGATGCCGCTGGTCACGCCGTGCACGACGCGAGCGGTGTCGGGGTGGTCGATCGCGCCGAAGCGGAGGGCGTCCATGACCGCGACCGGACGTGCGCCCATCGAGATGATGTCGCGGACGATGCCGCCGACGCCGGTCGCGGCGCCCTGGAACGGCTCGATGAAGCTGGGGTGGTTGTGGCTCTCGGCCTTGAAGGTGACGGCCCAGCCCTCGCCGACGTCGATGACGCCCGCGTTCTGGCCCATGCCCACCATGAGGCGTTCCTTCATCTCGTCGGAGACCTTCTGGCCGAAGCGGCGCAGGTAGTTCTTCGACGACTTGTACGAGCAGTGCTCCGACCACATGACCGAGTACATCGCCAGCTCGCCGGAGGTCGGGCGGCGGCCCAGGATCTCCTTGATGCGGGCGTACTCGTCGTCCTTGAGGCCAAGCGCTGCGTACGGCTGCTCCTTCTCCGGAGTCGCGGTGGCGTTCTCGACGGAGTCGGGGACGTGCTTGTGGGCAGGTGCAGGGGCGGTGGTCACGCGCACTCCTAGATGAGGGGCCGGCGGGGCATGGCCAGTCTACCGGGGGATGCCGTGGCCATCGGCCCGGGCGGACAGCGGGGTCTACGTCAGGAGCGGCCCGAGCTCCCGTGCGGCCGCGATGAGGGAGAGCGCGATCGAGTCGGAGCTGTCGATCTGCCGGCGCGGGCCCGAGTAGGAGAGTGCTCCGGCGAGCGTGCCGGAGGCATCGGTGATCGGCGCGACGAGGCAGCCACGCTGACCGTCGCGGGCGCGGATCACCCCCTGCGAGCGGAGTTCGGAGACCAGGTCACCGGCGGCGGTCTCCCCGCGCACGACCAGGGGCAGCAGGCCGAGGGCGTAGCGGGTGGGCTCCTGCTGCAGGCCCTGCCGATTCGAGAGGGGGAAGTCGGGGTCCTCATCGGCGACGACGACCCGGTCGTCACGATAGAGCACGAGGTGGATGCCGCCCCTCGCGCTCGCCCTGGTGCGCTCGAGCACGTCCCGTGCGGCGCGCGGGATGCGTTCGACGCCGATGCTGCCGGCCAGCAGCGCCACCTTCGTGCCCAGGGCGAATCCGGTGAGATCCGGCGTCCGGACGAGGTACTCGTCCTGCACCAGCAGGTTGAGCAGGCGATAGGTGGTCGCACGCGGCATCCCGAGCCGGTCGGCCAGCTGCCGCGCTGTGACGCCGGCACCCATCGCAGCGACGGCCTCCAGCATCGACAGCGCGCTGTGGATGGCGGCGGGCTGTCGGGCCGTGATCGATACCGCGTCGCCAGCCGTCATCCGTCGGCGTCCCCCGGTTCGCCCCCGTGTGCGCTGCCGCCGCCGGTGCGGGCCACGCCGCCGAGAACGTGGGCGGCGACCGGCTCGTCGTAGCGCCCGACCTCGCCGAGAGGCGAGCGCCGCCGCCACCGGATCAGTACCGCGGCGATCAGGGCGAAGCCGAGGGCGAACCAGACCCCGGGGTTTCCCGCGGCCGCCTCCGCGACGAGATAGACCGTCAGGCATGCCGCAAGCGCCGCCGCCGCGCTGACGGCGGCGATGATGGAACCGACGGTGACCTCCCCGATACGGCGCAGGAACAGGGGAGCGGCGATGCAGACCAGCACGTAGGCGACGATGTAGCCCGCTGCCGAGATCAGCAGGACGGGCTTCATCGCGTCCCACGGTGACACGCCGGCCGCGACGATCACGAGCGGTGCGAGGACGATCGGCGGGACCGCGACGACGACCGCGCCGATCGGGGTGCGGTGGCGCCCGTGCGTGCGGCCGAGTCGGGCGGGGAGGACACCGTCGCGGGCGAGCGCGAACACGATACGGGTGAGGGCGGTCGTCGAGGCGATCGCGCAGGCCAGACCCGAGGTGGCGATGCCGACGTCCGCCACGGCGGCCCATGCGGAGAGGCCGAAACGCGACGCGAGATCGTCGAGGAGCGCGACCGATGCCGTCCCCCCGATCGCGGCGGCTCCTGCGATCTGCGTGTAGGCGGCGATGAGGTAGAACACTCCGGCGACGCCGACGCTCCACACGATGGCGCGAGGGATGTTCTTCAGCGGCGAGCGGGCCTCGACGCCGAGCGTCGCGGAGCTCTCGAACCCCACGAACGCGGTGATCGCGAGAACGGCACCGCCGGCGACGCCGGCCACGGAGATGCCGTCGGCCGAGAAGATCGCCGCCGGTTGGAGCGGCCCGATGTGCACGAGGAGCACGATCATCAGCGACAGGATCAGCGCGACGGAGATGAGTTCGACGACGAGCGCGACCCGGGATGAGAGGCGGATGCCGCGCACGAGGACGATCGCGAGCACCGCTGCTTCGACGACGAGAGCGCCCAGGGCGATCGGCGTCGCGGCGAGCTGAGGCCACAGTCGGGTCACGAGCATGGTCGCATAATGGGCGCCGCCCAGAAGAGCGAAGATCGAGATGAAGGCATACCCGACGAGGATCGCTGCACCGGTCGCGAGTCCGCCCGCCGCGCCGAGTCCGCGCGCCGCGTAAGTGTACAGGGAGCCGCTGGCGGCGAACCGACGAGTGAACTGGTTGATCGTCCGAGCGACCAGGAACGTGATGATCATGGCGAGGGCCATCACGAGCACGGTGGCGCCGCCCGCCAGGTCCGCCACCAGCAGCACCGCCATCGCCGAGGCGGCGGCTGGGGCGACGGCCGCGACCGATTGCGCGAGGATGTCGGCGAAACCCACGGTGTGTCTGTCCAGTCCGTGCAACGGCGAGCGGGCGGCGAACGAGCGCACGGTCTGCGGGCGCTCGATCGCCTCTTCCAGTGCAGACATGGGGCCTCCGCCTGTCTCGTGATGGGAGGAGGCTACGAGCGGCCTGTTGCCGGAGCGCGTCTGCGATGTTTCACGCAGATGTCACCCGAATGAGACGGCCGGAGTTCCGGCGTCCCGTTCGCGGCGAACGCAGACGTCACTCCGGCGAGACGGGTGGGAAATCCCGCCGCGGCAGGGTGGGGGAACCGCTCCACTCCGCTTCTCTCAGAAGGGTTTGCACATGGTCCAGATTCAACCCAGCGCCACCGAGACCTCCCCGAAGAAGGTCCTGTCGGGATCGCTCGGTGCTACCGCGATCGTCTTCATGGTCGTCGCCGCCGCCTCGCCCCTGACTGTCATCGGCGGGTCCGCCCCACTCGGCATCCTGCTCGGCAACGGGGCGGGCTTCCCGGCGCTGTATGCGATCAGCGCCGTCGTTCTCGTGCTCTTCGCCGTCGGCGTCTCCGCGATGGCCAAGCACGTCCCCAACCCCGGGGCGTTCTTCACCTACGTCGGATATGGCCTCGGACGCTCGACCGGTCTCGCGTCCGCCTGGATCGCGATGCTCACGTATACGACGATCCAGGTGTCCGTGTACGGGTACATGGGCTACGTGCTGAGCTTCACTTTCGAGGGGTTCGGCATCACGCTCCCGTGGTGGCTGTACTCGATCGCCGTCGTCGCGCTCGTCGGGTTCCTCGGCTATCGCCACATCGATCTGTCCAGCAAAGTGCTCGGCGTCCTGCTCTGCGCCGAGGTCGGAATCGTCCTCCTTCTCGTAGCGGCGGTCGTGATCTCCGGCGGCCCTGAAGGTCTGAGCCTGGCTCCGTTCGAGCCGAAGAACGTCGCGAGCGGTTCCCCCGGCGTCGGCCTCATGATGGCGATCGCCGCCTTCATCGGGTTCGAGGCGACCGCCGTCTTCCGCAGCGAGGCGCGCGATCCCGACCGCACGATCCCCCGCGCCACCTATATGGCCGTGATCGGCGTCGGCGTGTTCTACACGCTCGCCTCATGGGGCCTCGTCATGGCGTGGGGCCCCTCGAACATCCTGGAGGAGGCCGCGGCCGACCCGGGAACGCTCATCCTCCGCACGATGTCGGCGTACCTCGGAGCCACCGGCGAGATCATCACGAACATCCTCCTCATCACCGCGATGTTCGCCTGCGTGCTGTCGTTCCACAATGTCGTCGCCCGTTACCAGTACTCCATGTCAGGCGCCGGCGTGCTGCCCGACCGGGTGGGCGCCGTGCACCCCCGGCACATGTCTCCGCACGTGTCCTCGCTCGTGCAGAGCATCACCGCGATCGTCCTCGTCGCGCTGTTCGCCGTTCTGCAGCTCGACCCGGTGCTGCAGGTGTTCACCTGGTTCGCCGGGGTCGCGACCGTGGCGATCGCCCTCCTGATGGCGGTCACCTCGATCGCGGTCATCGTCTACTTCGCGAGGACACGCAAGGACCGGAGGATCTGGAACACCGTGATCGCCCCCGTGCTCGGTTTCATCGGCCTGGTGCTCTCCGTGGTCATGATCGTCGTCTACTTCCCGATCATGGTCGGCGATGCGGATGCCACAGGCGCGCCCGTGTTCGGCGCGGTCAGCTGGAGTCTGCTCGGGCTGGTGATCGTCTTCCCCCTCATCGGGTACGCCCAGGCCGCGTGGATCAGAGCCCGCAGGCCCGCGGCATACGTCAAGCTCACCGACGCCATCGCCGGCTGAGGCGCACCATGAGCGCGACCGACACACTCGCCCCCACCCCCTCGACGAGAAGGACCGTCATGCCCCTGCCCCACGTGGATTTCCTCTACCTCTCCGAAGCCGACATGATCGCGGCCGGAGTGACCGATATGCACCAGTGCGTCGACACCATGGAGGAGATGTTCGCACTGTTCGCCGCCGGCGACTACCGCATGACCGGTGAGAGCAACGACTCGCACGGCGCGATGATGACGTTCCCTGAGGCGTCGCCGTTCCCGAACATGCCGGTGCCCACTGAGGATCGACGGTTCATGGCGATGCCGGCGTACCTCGGCGGAGACTTCCAGACGACTGGCGTCAAGTGGTACGGATCCAACATCGCCAACCGCGAGAAGGGTCTGCCGCGGTCGATCCTCATGTTCACGCTCAACGACACCGACACCGGGGCGCCACTCGCGTTCATGTCGGCGAACCTGCTGTCGGCGTACCGGACCGGCGCCGTGCCGGGGGTCGGTGCGCGGCACTTCGCCCGCAAGGACTCGCGCGTCGCGGGGATCGCCGGGCCCGGCGTCATGGCACGTACGGTGCTCCTGGCCTTCATGGATGCGTGCCCGCTGATCGACACGCTGAAGATCAAGGGGCGAGGGGCGGAGAGCCTCGCGCGCTTCCAGGAGTGGGTGCGCGAGGAGTTCCCGACGATCACCACGATCGAGGTCGTCGACTCGATCGAAGACGTCGTCCGGGGCAGCGACCTGGTGAGCTTCTGCACCACGGGCACCGGTGCCGGCGGCTCGGAGAGCTACCCCACGATCCAGCGGGAGTGGATCACGCCGGGGGCGTTCTTCGCGATGCCGTCCCTGTGCAACACCGACGACTCGCTGCTGGGCAGCGACATCACGAAGGTCGTCGATGCGTACGGGTTGTACGAGACCTGGTACGAGGAGTTCCCGAAGCCGTCCTTCGAGTACATTCCGATGGTCGGGCAGAAGTGGATGGATCTCGTGAAGGCCGGGGAGCTCTCACGTGACGAGCTCGTCGACATCGGCGATGTCGTCTCCGGAAAGCGGCCCGGTCGGCAGAGCGACGACGAGATCGTCATCATGTCGGTCGGCGGGATGCCGGTGGAGGACGTCGCGTGGGGGACGAAGGTGTATCGCAACGCCCTTGAGCGCGGCATCGGCCAGAAGCTGAACCTGTGGACCGAGCCGGCTCTCGCATGAGTGCGGCAGAGGTGATCCGGACCGTCGACATCGCGGTGGTGGGTGCAGGCTCCATGGGATCGATGGCGCTGTGGCACCTCGCGAGATCGACGGGGATGTCCGTGCTGGGCATCGAGCAGTACGGACCGGCGCACGGCCACGCGGCATTCGCCGGCGAGTCGCGTCTGTTCCGTGCGGCGAACAAGGAGGGCGCGCTCTACACGGCCGCTGCTCTCGAGGCCAGGGCGCTGTGGACCGAGCTGGAGCGTGAAACCGGCCGCCAGCTGCTGCTGAAGACCGGCGTCCTCGCGATCGCGCCGGAGGGTCATCCATTCCTCGAGTCCACGCAGCGGTCGATCGTGGAGGGCGATCTGCCGCACCGGTTCCTCGATGCCGCAGAGCTCCGCCGGGAGTATCCGCAGTTCACCGTCGAGGACGGCGACATCGGGATCATGGACCTGCTGGGCGGCGGCTTGCGCTCGGAGCTGGCGGTGGCGACCGCGCAGCGGGCCGCGATCAGGCGCGGGGCGGAGATCCTGTACAACACTCCGGTGCTCGGCATCGATGAGCACGAGAGCGGTGTCGTGATCTCGACATCCGAGGGGATCGTTCACGCGCAGAAGGTGATCGTGACGACCGGTGCGTGGACGACGAGGATCGTGCCGGAGGTGCGCGATCTGGTGAGCGCCATCGCCATACCGCTCACGTGGTTCATGCCGGAGGACATCAGCCAGTTCACCCCGGACCGCTTCCCATGCTGGATGCGGGACCTGGACGGCGACCATGCCTTCGGCGTCCCCACACTCGACGGCTACTCGGTCAAGATCGCCCCCACGACCCGCATCGACACGATCGAGGACCCCGACACAGATCCCCGCGATCTGTCGCGTGAGCAACTGCGGAGATGCACGGCGATCGCCACCCGGATGTTCCCCGGCATCCTGCCCGAGGTGGTCCGGTCGTCCATCCACCCGGAGTCGGCGACGGCCGATCATGTTCCGATCCTCGACGTCTCCGAGTCGGGCCGGACCATCATCGGAGCCGGGTTCTCCGGCAACGGCTTCAAGTTCTCGCCCGCCTACGGGCGAGTGTTGGCGCAACTCGCCGAGAGCGGGTCGAGCGCGCTGCAGCACCCCCTGTTCACGCTCGGTCACCACCGGCGCCGTGCTCAGGCGCGCGCCGACGATCTTGTCCTCGCAGACGACTATCCGGTCCTCCAGGGCCACTGACACGAAAGACGGAACCGTTGATTATCACCAGCGTGAAGAGCGGCAGCAAGTTCGAGACCCTCGCAAGCTATTCGCGGGCCGTCGCGATCGGCGACTGGATCTTCGTCTCGAACACCGCCGGCATCGATTACGAGACCAGGACCCTGCCGGACACGGCGGCAGAGCAGCTGCGTCTCGCGATCGCCACCGTCGCGCGGGCGCTCGCCGCCGTGGATTCATCGCTCTCCGATGTCGTCCGGATCCAGGTCTTCGTTCCGGATGCGTCTGATCAGGACGAGACGATCGAAGTGCTCGGCGAGGAGTTCCGCGGCATCGACCCGGCACTCACCATGACGCGCAGCCCGCTCGCGGGCGAGTACAAGGCCGAGATCGAGGTGACCGCGCACCGCGGGGCGGGGGCGGCGAGGCGCACGCAGATCGATCTGTGAGCACTCGGCAAGTCGGGGCGCGGGGTCTCGGATACGGTCAGGCCTGACCGGGTCAGCGGGCCTCGCCCGCGCCGGACAGGCGTCGCGAGAGGGCGGTCGCGGCGTTCGCCAGCGCGGGCGGTGCGACGACGCGGAACGGCGCGTCGAAGCGGGCGATCGACGCGAGGATGCCGACCCACGACCACGATCCGACGGTCACGCGGCACGAGCTGTCGTCGATCGGCTCGACGGTGCCGTCGAGGCCGATCCAGTGCGCGACCTCGCGGGCGGGCAGATCGAGCACGAGCTCTCCGATGCACGGCCAGCGGTCTGCGGCATCCGATCCCTTCGCCCGAGCTGCGAGGTAGGTCTGGGCGTCGGCGGCGGGCAGCTCGCGTGGCGTGAAAGCGGGGCCGGTCGGGATGCGCGGTGTCATCCGGTCGAGTCGGAAGGTGCGCCAGTCATCGGCCTCGAGGTCCCACGCGAGCAGGTACCAGCGGCCCTCCCGGGCGACAACTGCGTGTGGCTCGGTGCGCCGCGCCGGGCGGTCATGGTTCTCTCCGTAATCGAAGCGCAGCACGTGGTGGTCTCGCACCGCACCGCTGACGGCTTCGAGCACCGCCGGATCCACGCGCGTCTCGTTCTCGACCCCGGCGAAGCGGATGCCGTCGACCCGGTGCCGCAGGCGCGACGGCATCACCTGGCGCACGGTGGCCAGCGCACGAGCCGCGCCCTCGTCGATGTCGATCCCTGTGGCCGGCACGTTCTGCAGCGCGACGGCGATCGCGACGGCCTGCTCGTCGTCGAAGAGCAGCGGCGGCAGCTCGGAACCGGCGGCGAGGCGGTATCCGCCGTCGGGGCCCTTGATCGCGCTGATGCGGTAGCCGAGCTCGCGCAGTCGGTCGACGTCTCGTCGCACCGTGCGGGGTGTGACGTCGAGGCGGTCGGCGAGCACCTGCCCCGGCCAATCGCGAGCCGTCTGCAGCAGGGACAGCAGGGCGAGCATGCGAGAGGAGCTGCCGGTCATGACTCCATTGTGCTCTGAGTAGAGGACCGAAACTGACCTCTTCTGCTGTGAGTGTTGGTCACACCGGCATCCGCCGCCCACACAGATCCGAGGAGATCCCATGTCCATCGCGACCACCACCCACCTGAACTTCCGCGGCACCGCGCGCCAGGCGCTCGACTTCTACCAGTCCGTCTTCGGCGGCGAGGTCACGCGGGCGACCTACGCGGATTTCGGCATGCCGGCGGGAGTTCCCGGCGCCGACAAGATCGTGTTCGGCCAGGTCGAGAACGCCGACGGCTTCCGGCTGATGGCATACGACATCCCCGGCGCGGACGACGCTGACGCCACCGCGGGAACCACCTCGAGGGAGAACGGGACGACCGTCACCGACCGCACGTTCTTCCAGTCGCTGCGCGCCGATTCGCTCGACGAGCTCACCGGGTACTGGGACGCCCTCGCAGACGGCGCCTCGATCGTCGAGCCGTTGGCTGCATCGGCGTGGTCACCCGGATTCGGCATGCTGACCGACCGATTCGGCGTCACCTGGGTGCTCGACGTGCGCGCCGCCTACGCGGGCTGAGGCGGGCGCCGTTCAGGACTCAGGAAGATGTGCGCTCGATCGGGCCGAGACCGGGGGTCTCGGCGCGATCGGCCACGTTCTTCCGGAGTTACGGACGGGACGGTCCTAGCCCTTGTCCGGCTTGCCCTTGTCGCCCTTGCCGGAGTTCCCGGAGTTCCCGTTATTCCCGGAGTTGCCTGAGTTCCCAGAGTTGCCCGAGTTCCCGGAGTTCCCGTTGCTCCCCGGGTCCACGGGCTCTGTGACCACCTCGACGGGCGCTGCGGGGGTGTCGATGGGCGAAGTCTCCACCGGGGTCGATGCCGTGCGGGCGACGACGCCTGAGGCGGTGCGTCCCAGCTCGGATGCCGGTGGCGCACTGAACGCCGCGATGCCGGTGACGATCGCACCGGCGGCAAGAAGCCCGGCGGCGCCGGCGATCACGCGGGTGCGGGTGCGGGTGCGGGTGCCGGGGCGGGTGCGGTCGCGGGTCCGCAAGCGGGGTGCGGGATCCGTGACCTCGGTCGCAGGGATCACAGCGGTCGCTCCGGTCGGCGCGGAACCAGCGTCGAGGGCCGACGACTCCGCGTCGACGCTCGCGGATGAGGCGGCGGATGCGGGACGCGGCTGAATTCCCGCGCCCGCGTCTGGCGCGGCGGCGACGGCATCCGATTCCGTGCCCGTCACCCCCGGTGTCGCGTCGACCGCCGGCTCCGTGCCGGCCGATGCGACGATGGCCGCAGCCGCCGCGGCGACGGCGGTGCCGTTGCTGTTCGCGGCGTAGTCGCGCAGCAGAGCCCGGGCGGCGCGCGCCACCTCGACGGCGGTCGGGCGTTCCTCCGGCTCGAGGCGTGTCATGCGGGTGAGGAGGTCGCGCCACTCGTCGGGAACCGTGTCGGAGATGGTCGGCGGGTTGAGCAGGCGAGCGACCGCCGCCGCGCGTCCGGAAGCGAGGGAGGGGTAGCCGGGGTATCCGCTGAGCGCCTCGAGAGCGACGAGTCCGAGCGAGAAGATGTCGACCGGGGTTCCGGGGTCGGCGTCGCGCAGCTGCTCCGGCGCCATATAGGTGAGTGTGCCGAGTACGATCCCCGGCGTGGTGAGGCGGGTGTCCTCGATGGAGCAGGCGATGCCGAAGTCCGCAAGTTTCGCCGCGACCGGGCGGCCGGACCGGGCGTGCGCGAGCAGCACGTTCGACGGTTTGATGTCGCGATGCACGATGCCAGCCGCGTGCACGGCGGTGAGTCCCTCGGCGAGATCGCGGACGATGCGGGCCACGTCGCGCGGCGTCATCGGGCTTTCGGCCATACGCGCGCCGAGGGTGGGCCCGTCGACGAACTCCATCACCAGGTACTGCGGTCGACCGGGCACGAGCTGCGCGTCGTACAGCGTCACGAGCGACGGGTGGCTCAGCGAGGCGAGCAGCGCCTTCTCGGTATGCGCGCGCTCGATCGAGGCGACCGGACCGTCGCTCTCGTGGATCATCTTGATCGCGACGATGCGTCCGAGGTGGGTGTCCTCGGCGCGGTACACGGTCGCCATGCCGCCTCGTCCGACGCGGTCGTGCAGTACGTACCGTCCGTCGAGCAGTGCCGCCGTCGGCGACATCACTTCCAGCGTCATCACTTGCTCCTTGCAGATGCACCCGGGTCATGCATCGTTCGACATAACCACGGCTGACGGGAGTGCGTCATCGGGGTTGACGTATGGACGAAGAAGTGGATGCGGTCGATGATTCGCGTGCTCTCGCGCAGGGCGAGCGCGTGCGCGGAGGCTGTCAAGGCCCTCCTCGAGCGTCGGCGGCCTCGGGTAGAAAAGAGTCAGATCGAAAGGATGTGGCATGGCCGCAGGTGACATCGAGACGTTCCAGCGAGACGGGATCTGGTTCAACCGCATCGAGGGCGAATCCCGCACTCTGGGGTCCAGCTTCGAGACCGAGGCCGAGGCGGTTCGAGTCGGTCGGGGTGCCGCGACGGCACGTCAGGTCAAGCACACCGTGCGTGTCGAAGAGGGGCCGTCGGGCACGGGCAACCTCTACGACTGGCACCCGCGCGATCTCATGAACTGAGGGCCTGTGACCGGCAACGCCAGACACGGGCGGATGCTGTTGCAGGCGTGCCTCAACGGTGCGCGACCCGCAGCGCAGCATCCTGCCCTCACCGCCGACACGACCCTCGCCGGCGCCGACGCCGCGCGTGCCGTCGCGGCGGGTGCCCGCGAGATCCACGTGCACCCGAAGGATGCCGCGGGCGACGACAGCCTGCGTGCCGCCGATGTCGACCGGTGGGTGAGAGCACTGCGCTCGGCGTGCCCTGGTGTGCAGATCGGGGTGACGACCGGTGCATGGATCGAGCCCGATGTCGGGGAGCGCCTCGCGGCGATCCGCGAATGGAGCGTCGTGCCCGACTTCGCTTCGGTGAACTGGCACGAAGCCGGTGCTGACGAGGTCGCGGCGCTGCTCGTGAGCCGCGGCATCCGCGTGGAGGCGGGCATCTGGGATGCCACCGGACTCGATGCCTGGCAGCGCTCGCCCGTTCACGACGACACGCTGCGGGTGCTGGTCGAGCTGCCGGACGAGGCGGCGGATGTCGTGCGGCGGCACGCGGAGGGGCTGATCGCGCACGTGCGCCTCGACGACCCGGACATTCCGATCCTGCTGCACGGCGAGCAGCGGTCCGCCTGGCCGGCCTTCACCCTGGCGGTCGAGCTGGGCCTCGAGTCGCGCATCGGCCTCGAAGACACCCTGCAGCTGCCCGATGGACGGACGGCACCCGACAACGCGGCACTGGTGCGAGCGGCTGTGGCTTTCATCAACGCCTGAGTCGGGTTCCGGGGTCGGCTCGCCCTGCAGCCTCATCGTCACCCGCCGTCATGCGACTCGCGACCGATCCGCCGCTTCCTTAGGGTGGAAGCTCCCGCTGAGAAGGAGTACGCGTGTCCGAGATCCAGACCCGCCGCGCCGGTGCCGTTCGATGTCGGCTCGTGGGCTGAGGGACGTCTGCCATGACCGACCACCGCGCGCCCGCTGACCCGCATCCGTTCGACTCCCGCACGAGGCTCGACCTCGACCGGCCCGAAAGCCGCAAGTGGAGCCTGCACCCCGGCCACATCGGCGCGTGGGTGGCGGAGATGGACTTCGGCGTCGCGCCGGTGATCGCCGACGCCATGCATCGAGCGATCGACGAGGAGAACCTCGGATACCTGTCGCCGCCGCTCGCCGCCCGACTCGGCGACGCGACGTCCGAATGGATGCGCAGCGAATACGGATGGGCCGTCGATCCGGAACGCGTGCATCCGGTCTCCGACGTGATGGCGGCCTTGAGGGTTGCGGTCGAGGAGTACGCTCCCGCCGGATCGCCCGTGATCGTGCCGACTCCGGCATATATGCCGTTCCTGACATATCTGCCGACCGTCGGGCATCCGGTGATCGAGATCCCCGGTATCGACGTCGACGGACGCTGGCACCACGACCTGCAGCGCATCGACGAGGCATTCGCCGCCGGTGCCCGCACGCTCGTGCTCTGCAACCCGCACAACCCGACCGGCACCGTGGTGGACCGCTCCGAGCTCGAGGCGCTCGCCGAGATCGTCGAACGCCACGGCGGGCGGGTGTTCGCGGACGAGATCCACGCGCCGCTGCGCTTCGACGGGAGACCGTTCATCCCCTATGCGTCGGTGTCTGAGGCGACCGCCGCCCACACCGTCACCGGCACCAGCGCGTCGAAGGCGTGGAACATCCCCGGCCTCAAGACCGCGCAACTGATCACCTCGAACGACGCCGACCAGGAGCTGTACCGCCGCTTCGGGTTCTCGGTGCAGCACGGTGCCGCGACGCTCGGTGTCGTGGCGTCGACGGCGGCATATCGGGAGGGCAAGCCGTGGCTCGACGGCGTGCTCGGGTATCTCTCGGAGTCGCGCCGCCTTGTCGGCGACCTCATCGCGGAGCACCTGCCCGGCGCGGTGTATCGCGAGCCCGAGGCGACCTACATCGGATGGATCGACACGACGGCGCTCGAGATCCCCGGCCCGCCGGCCGCGTACTTCCGCGAGAACGCCGGCGTCGTGCTGACCGAGGGCGCGCTGCTCGGACGGGGATACGAGAACTTCGTGCGGATCGTGTTCGCGACACCTCGGCCGGTCCTGCGCGAGGCCTTCGCGGCGATGGGGGATGCCGTTCGCGCTCGGTAATGCGTCGTTCGTCGCACCGAGAGGGCGGATGCGTGGTCGGTTCCGCATCTCTCGTCGGATGCGTGGTCAAATACGCACCGGAAACGCTGAGTTCCGATGCGGAATTGACCCCGCATGCGCCGGGGCCAGCGGGCCGAATGCGGCTCAGCCCCGGTCGCGCAGCGCCGAGGCGATCCGTTCGACCGCCTCGACCAGCACCGGACGGGGCATCGCGAAGACGAAGCGCGTGTACCCGATCGCGGCCACACCGCATGCGGCGCCATCCGTCATCGCGACTCCGGCGTGCTCGCGGAACCACTCGCCGAGATCGCCCGTCAGCCCGGTCTCGCGGAAGTCGAGCAGGGCGATGTAGCTGCCCTCCGGCACGACCATCCGCACGCCGGGGAGCTTCTCGTCGACGAGCTGCGCCAGCGTCCGGCGGTTGCCGTCGAGGTAGTCGACCACGTCGTCGAGCCATTCGCGGCCGCCGGTGTAGGCGGCGATGTTCGCGATGACGCCGAGCGTCGATGTGCCGTGTCCGGCCCAGAATCCCAGGCTCTCCCAGAGTTCGGCGTCGGCGTCGTTCGAGAGGATGACCTGCGCGCACTTGAGGCCCGCGAGGTTCCACGCCTTCGAGGCGGAGGTCGCGGTGAGGGTGTGGGCTGCGGCGGCATCCGACACCGAGGCGTAGGGGATGTGCCGGGCCGGGGTGTAGACGACGGGCGCGTGGATCTCGTCGGCGAACACGCGTCCGCCGGCATCCGTCACGACCGACGCGATGGCGAGCAGATCGTCGCGGGTCGCGACGGTGCCGAGCGGATTGTGCGGGTTGCAGAGCACCAGCATCTCGCCGCCGTCGCGGAAGGCCTGGGCGACGGCATCCAGGTCCATGACCCAGCGTCCGTCGACCTCGATGCTCGGCACCTCGATGACCCGACGGTCGTGCATCGGCGGCACCAGCAGGAACGGCATGTACGCGGGGGTCGGCACGATCACGGCCGAACCCGGACTGGTGAAGTGCTCGATCGCCAGCTCGAACGCGGCGATCACATCGGGCACGTGGTGCACGCGCTCGGCGGGGATCTCCCACCCGTACGAGTCGGAGTACCAGCGCGCCGTGGCCGCCGAGAGGTCCTTCGCGAGCTTCTCGGGCAGGTACCCGGTCACGCCGAGGTCGAGGGCATCCTTCACCGCGCTGGTGATCGCGGGGGCGAGGCCGAAGTCCATCTCGGCGACGAACGCGCCGATCGTGTCGGGGAAGGCCGTCCATTTGACGCTGCCCGCAGCGCGCAGGTCGTCTTGCGTGATCTGGTCGAACGCGGGGGAAGTCATGTCTCAATCCTTCCACCCGTCGGCGACACCGGGCTCGCGCGGAGCTCCGGATGCCGGGAGCGGGCACCGTTTCGGGTGCACAACTGACCACGTACGGAGTCGAGCCGCGAGCGGGGTCACTTCGGCATCCGAAACCGCTGTTTCGGGTGCACAACTGACCCCGCATGGAGTCGTGCCGCGTGCGGGGTCACTTCGGCATCCGAAATCGCCGTTTCGGGTGCGCAACTGACCCCGCATGGAGTCGAGCCGGGAGCGGGGTCGTTTCGGCATCCGAAATCGCCGTTTCGGGTGCACAACTGACCCCGCCTGGAGTCGTGCCGCGTGCGGGGTCACTTCGGCATCCGAAATCGCCGTTTCGGGTGCACAACTGACCCCGCACGACCGCCCGCACCACCCCGCGCACCCCCCCCGCACGACCCCACGCCACCCCGCAACACCATTGAGCGTCATCAGTACCCGTGCCAGGATTGCCCCGACTCGGCTCACCGGGGCTGAGACGAAAGGATTCTCATGCAGCTGGCGATGATCGGACTCGGCCGGATGGGCGCCAACATCGTGCGCCGCCTCATGCGGGCGGGGCACGAATGCGTGGTCTATGACGTCAACACGGATGCCGTGCAGGCGCTGGTCGCCGAGGGAGCCACCGGTGCCGACAGCATGGCCGACCTGGCGTCGAAGCTCGAGGCGCCGCGCGCCGTGTGGATGATGGTGCCCGCCTCGCTCACGGGCATGGTGGCCGATCAGGCGGCGGAGGTGCTCGACGAGGGCGACATCCTGATCGACGGCGGCAACTCGAACTACCGCGACGACGTCCGTCGGGCGAAGGCTTTCCGCGAGCGCGGCATCCACTATGTCGATGTCGGCACGAGCGGTGGGGTGTTCGGACTCGACCGCGGATACTGCCTGATGGTCGGCGGACCCGACGAGGCCGTGCAGCGCATCGAGCCGGTGCTGCGCACGATCGCTCCGGGTGTCGGCGAGATCGAGCGCACGCCGGGCCGCACCGGAGACCTCACCCCCGAGGAGCAGGGCTACCTGCACTGCGGACCGTCGGGTGCGGGGCACTTCGTGAAGATGGTGCACAACGGCATCGAGTACGGCATCATGGCGTCGATCGCCGAGGGCCTCAACCTGCTGCACAACGCGGATGCCGGGGTGCGCGAGGCCGAGCACTCGGCGGAGATCGCTCCGCTGGAAGAGCCGGAGTTCTACCAGTTCCCCATCGACACGTCGAAGGTCGCAGAGCTCTGGCGCCGCGGGTCGGTGATCTCGTCGTGGCTGCTCGACCTGACCGCTGCCGCGCTCGCCGACAACCCGCAGCTCGACGGTCTGGCCGGCCGGGTCTCCGACTCGGGCGAAGGACGCTGGACGGTCAAGGCCGCCGTCGATGTCGGCGTGCCCGTGCCGGTGCTCGCGGCGTCGCTGTTCGAGCGCTTCGCCTCACGCGACGAAGACAAGTTCGCCAACCAGGTGCTGTCGGCGATGCGTCTGCAGTTCGGCGGGCACCAGGAGCTGCCCGCGGGAGACGTGCTCGAGGCCGGATCGCGCAAGGCGGATTCCGACAGCGCCTGACCGCGTTCTCGCGGATCGTCGAGCGGGGCCCACGGAGGTTGACGTTCACAACTCCGGAAGAAGCGGGTGCGTCCGCCGGCTCGACCCCGGAATCCCGGGGAACCGATGCGTCGGCCCACTCGCTCTTCCGGAGTTGTGAACCGGAGGAACCGCCGCATCCGCCAGAGACGAAGCCCTCGACCCCAGAAAGGCATCCGATGACCGCCGCCACACGTCAAGCCACCCCGCACGACGCCGCCCGTCTCGCCGAACTCCTGCACGCCTTCAACACGGAGTTCGACACCGAGACGCCGGGGGCCGAGGTGATCGCCGAGCGGTTGCGCACGCTGCTGGGCGGAACCTCCACTTTCGCGGTGCTCGGCGGTGATCCGGCGGTCGGTCTCGCGCTCGTGACCCTGCGTCCGAATGTGTGGTCGGAGGGGCCGGTCGCGTTGCTCGATGAGATGTACGTCGAGCCCGCGCACCGCGGTGGTGGTGTCGGCGGCGCGGTCCTCCGGCACATGGTCGAGATCTGCCGGGAACTCGGCGTCGCGGCGATCGAGATCAACGTCGATGAATCGGATGCCGCGGCGATGCGCTACTACGAACGGCACGGATTCAGTGGCGTCGACCCCGATTCCGGAGAGCGGGCGTTCTACTTCTACAGGTCGCTCGAGGTCGGCGCCTAGCTGCCGGGGCTCGAGGTGCCGCGCACCCCGGTGGCTATCCTGACGCCATGGATCCTTTCCTCACCATCGTCCTCTTCTACGTCGCCGGGTTCCTGATCGGCATCCTGATCCTGTGGCTCGTGATCTACACGGCCGTGCGGTCGGCCTTGACGTCGCATCGTCAGGCATTGGCGGAAGAGGGACGACCGGCGCAGCGCTACTCCGGGCGCTGACGAATGGTCTCTGTCACGACCCTCTCGGGGTCGGACGCGGCAGGGCTCGACGGCGAGATCCTCGAGGCCTGGGCTGAGGTCTTCGGCCCGGTGGAGGATGCCGATGACTGGCGAGTGTCCGTCTGGGATCGGCATCGGTCTCGCCCTGGCTTCCGTCTGGTCGTCGCCCGAGAGGACGACAGGTTGCAGGGGTTCGCGTGGGGATACACCGGCGAGCGCGGACAGTATTGGACTGACTTCATCGCGCGCGAGATCGGCCCGAGCATCGACGAATGGATCGGAGGTCACTTCGAGTTCGTCGAGCTCGCGGTGATGCCCCATGCACGCCGCCGCGGAGTCGGGCGGCGATTGCACGATGCGCTTCTGGCCGATCTGCCGCACGAGCGGGCGCTGCTGTCGACGTCGGCTCACGCGGATGACCCGGGGGCGCGGCTCTACTCGTCACGAGGCTGGGTCACCCTCGCGACCTACGGAGAGAACCGGCAAGTCATGGGACGTATGTCGGGTGGCGTCGAAGTAGTGGCTACGGGCTGACTTCAGGCGTTCCGTCACGCCGTCGGGCGCTCCCAGCCCACCCAGTCCGGCCGGTCCACGACGCAGAACCGGTTGCCCTCGGGGTCCTCCATGATCACGTAGTCCGCATCGTCTGGCAGGTTGTCCCAGTGCACCTCGCGAGCGCCGAGCTCGGTGAGGCGGTGCACCTCGGCATCCTGATCCTCGGCATAGATGTCGAGGTGGATGCGCGGCGGCAGCACCCGCTCGGAGTGGTGCGCGTCGAGGGCGATGCAGGGAGCGTCGGCATCGCGCGGCTTGAGCACGACCCAGTCATCGGATGCCGGGTCTCGCTCGACGTAGTCGAGGGCTGCCTGCCAGAAGCGGGACTGCGCCGGGAGGTCGTTCACGCGGATCACGATCGACACGATCTTCAACATGCCGGTCAGGTTAGGGCGACTGAAACGTGCTGAACAGGGGCTTGAATCGGATCACTGACGCAGTGGAGATCGCGGCGACGAGCAATCAGCCGTCCGTGCTCCCTGGCAAGCTGTCCACATACTTCTTCACCTCTTGAGCGATCGAATCGATGACTTCGCTCGTCTCGCTCGACGGCTGCTCTCGGTGTTCGACCTCGTTGAAGGAGTCCAGGAGGCGGAGGGTGAGGGCTTCCTTCGCACGTGGCCGGTCGATTCGTTCACTCAGCTCGAAGGCGAGGACGTCGAAGTCGCGCTCGCTGGATCGAGGCACTGTGGCACGCACTCGTCCGAGCTGCGGGTCGTCGCCCGTCAGATGCAGATGCGCCCGCAATTCCGGATCGAACCCCGTGCCACCTACGTGAACGATGTCTCCCGTGGTGGAGTCGAGCCAGACGTACAGCCACGACCCACTGGGGCGTACGCGACCGCCCCGAATGGAGATGACGCGAGGCTGGCTGGAGGGCATGCATTCACCATATTCGCGGTGGCCGCCTCAGCCGCGGCGAGGTGTCGCCCGACTGCGGCCCGACAGTACTCTAAGTCCCACCCCGTACCACCCACCGCCCGCATCGAAGGAGATCGGCGAGATGAGACCATTGCGCTACTCGATCAACGTCACGCTCGACGGGTGCGTGCATCACGAGGCTGGCGTCGCTCCCGACGAGGAGCTGATGCGCTTCTGGACCGCCGAGATGGAACGAGCGGATGCCGTCATCTACGGCCGAACCACCTACGAGATGATGGAGGGCGCGTGGCGGCATCCGACGTCGGGAGTCTGGCCCGACTGGATGAGCGAGTGGGAGGTCCCGTTCGCCGAGGCCATCGACCGCGTGCCGAAGTACGTCGTGTCGAGCACGCTCGAAGCGGTCGACTGGAACGCCGAGCTCATCCGGGGCGACCTGGCCCAGGCGATTCAGCAGCTCAGGCAGCAGCCAGGCGAGGGGCTGTCGGTCGGCGGCGTGACGCTGCCGCTGGCATTGACCGAGCTGGGGCTGATCGACGAGTACACGTTCGTCGTGCATCCGGTCATCGCGGGGCATGGGCCGAGACTCCTCGACGGACTGAGCGAGCGCACCCGTCTCGAGCTCATCGACCGCCGCGAGTTCGCGTCGGGAGCGGTCGCGAACCGCTATCGTCCAGTGCCCGCCGCTTGACTGCGGCGATATCTGCCGGCACCGATCCATCCGGCGACCCCCAGTAGCGGGCCGGCGGCGAGCTGAGCCAGTGGGTTGCCGAGAGCCCGGATCGCCCGCACCGGACCGAGCGACTCCTCGATCGCGGGCACGGCCCACTCGTCGACCCGGGCCTGATAGCACGCCACAGCGGAGTCGATGTCGGATTCGGCGATGAGGGCTTCGGCGAGTGCGCCGGCCGAGCGGATGGCGGTCGACCCGGCGCGTCCGCCGGTGGGAGGCATCGCGTGCACTGCATCACCGATCGCGGTGATGCGGCCGGGAGTCCACGGAAAGCGCGGCGCCTTCGGGTCGGCGGCGCGGAACGAGAACGCGGCAGTGCGGTCGGGATCGGAGTCGCCGATGACTCCCGACATCCACGGAGTCCAGCGGTCCACGAGGGCGGATGCCGTCGCGACGAGTTCGGCTGAGGATGCCGTCTGCGCCGCACCGATGCTGTCGCGCCGGGCGATCAGGCCCCACACAAGTGACGGCGGGCCGACGGCATCCGTAAGTTCGGGTGGGATGTCGCGCAACCCGCGCGATGTCAGCGAGAGGAACATGCCGACGCCATGACGGTCGACGGCGAGGGCGGGTCCGTGCAGCAGGTAGCGCGGGAACCGGGTGTGTCGGGTCAGCGGTGTCGACCCGGCGATGCCGACCAGGCCGGTGTCCGAACTCGTGTCGGGGGTGATCGAGCGCAGAGTCGCCGAGCGGGCGCCATCCGCCGCGACGACCAGGTCGGCCTCGATGCGCGAACCGTCCGCGAGAGTGACGCTCGCCCCGCCGTCGTGGGCTTCGGCTGATGTCACGGTCGAGGAGAATCGCAGGCGCTCGCCGAGATCTTCGCTGAGGATCTGACGCAGCGCGCGGCGCTGGCACAGCATCCGGTCTTGTCCCGGCGGCTCGGGCGCCACGACGATCGGTCGCAGGCGCGGGTCGGCGATCGTGAACTGCGAGAACGTCTCGGGTCCGTCGGAGACAGAGCGGATGCGGTCGACCAGCCGCCTCGCAACGTGTCGCTCGATCACAGCGACCGCCTCGGGAGTGAGCGCGATGCGGTAACCGCCGGTGTCGGCCGGATTCGCGTCGCGGTCGAGCACGATGACCTCGGCGTGGCCGCGCAGGGCCTGGGCGAGCACGAGTCCGCCGAGACCTGCCCCGCTCACCACGATGCGCATGATTCCAGCTTGGCGGAAGCACGCCGCGAAGTCACCGGTCTCCGGTCGTCGAGCGATGCGCGGAGCCCCGAGGTGGAACGTGGCGACCAGTAGCCTGAACTAATGCCCCGTCCCCGAAGTGAAGCCGCACGCCAGTCCGTGCTCGAGGCGATGCGCGCAGCCGTCATCGCCGGCACCTACGAAGCGGTGACGATCGAGGGACTCGCTGAGACGGCGGCAGTCTCGAAGCAGACGATCTACCGGTGGTGGCCGTCGAAGGCGGCGATCCTCGGTGAGGCGCTGCTCGAGGGAGACCTCCCAGGAGCCGACCCCGCCGTCGCGATGAGCGATGACATCCGGGCCGACCTGCATGCCTGGTTCTCGGCGATGTCCGCCGGGCTCGCGAAGCCCGAGGGTGTGGCACTCGCCCGCGCGCTGATCGCGGTGACGGCCACCGACCACGAACTGGGGCTGGCGCTCAATGAACGCCTCGCGGCACCGATCCGCTCGTGGGTCGCCGAGCGGATCGCGCGCGGACAGTCGGCGGGAGAGATCCGCCCCGACGTGGATGCCGACGCGATCGCCGACCAGCTCATCGCCATGGCGTCGTACGCCGCGCTGATCGGGCGGCCCTTGAGTGCGGAGCGGGTCGAGGAGACGGTGACGCGGTTGCTGAGGGGGATCGCTCGATAGGCATGTCTGGTCGGGTGAGACCGACGGCGGATACCCTTGCGACGGACGCTCACCGCTGAGGACTGGAGCAGGCAATGGTCATCGCTGACATCACGGTTGTTCCGGTGCCGACGGAACGCAAGGCCGCATATCTGGACTTCTCGAAGCGGATGGCCAAGGTCTACCGCGATCACGGTGCGATCAGCGTCGTGGACTACTGGCAGTCGAGCGAGTCCGCCGACCAAGCTGAGTTCCACGCTGACGGGACGTCGTACGAATCGGGTGAGCTCAAGAGCATCGCCGAGCTCGCGGGCACGAGCGCCGAAGAGTCTGTCGTGGTGACCGTGATGACATGGCCGTCGCGCGAGGTTCGTGACCGCGGAACGGCTGCCGCCACTCGGGACGCTCGCGTGCTCGAGACGCTCGATGAAGACCCGGTGTTCGATGGGGGCCGCGTGATCGGCGACAGCTTCGAAATCGCGATGAGCGTTCAGCAGGAAGAGTGACGGGCTCCGGTTACGGGGTGCAGTAGGCGAGCATCGCGTCGGTCGCGGCGCGCATCTCCGTCGTCGCGGCGTCCAGGCCGGTGATGTCGCCGGCGATGGCCTTCTCGCCCTCGGCGGCGAACGCGTCGATGCTCGTCGTCCACGAGTCGCGGAGTGCGATGAACTCCTCAGGGCCGTCAACACCGCGGATGTTCTCGGCGACGTTTCGCACTTCGTCGAGCGCTGCCTGCGCGGCCTCGGGCGTCGGCGAGCTCACGCTGCCGATTACACCGGTCACCTGCGCGGCCTGAGCTGCGACCTGGCCGCAGGCCGCGAGGGTCGACGCCTGCGAGCATCCGGAGAGCAACAGAATGCCGACGGCGAGCGACGCGAGCGCTGGGAGCTTCTTCATAGAGCCAGGGTAGGTGGGGGAGATGTGAGGGCTATGCCTGGCCGTAGGCAGGGCCGACGAAGGTCACGGGCTTGCCCGCGGCTTCTGCGTAGGCGATCTCCCGGAGCGTCGATTCTCCGAAGTGTTCGCCGTGGTTCACGACAACCACTCGATCGGCCAGGTCGGTCCTGCGCAGGTGCAGCTCGCCGAGCGCGGTCTTCTGCTCGGCGGTGATCGGGGCATCGATCTCGGCGGGCATGAGGACGATGACGCCACCGAGCGTCAGACTTCGGCTCACCGCTCCCATGTCCTCGGCGAACCGCATGGAGCCGCAGATGCAGACAATCTCGGGACGGCTGGGCATGGATCGGGCTGTCACCGACGGGGAAGTCACGCCTCAGAGATCGGCGGGTCGGGGAGAGCCCATATCCGCGAGTATTCGTCGCGCACCTCGGGCCAGACTGTGCGGAGGCCATCCTCCACGGAACCGACCGAGGTCGCGGTGACTCCGAGCAGCACGAAGTCATGCGTGATCGGGCGGCCGGAGCGATCGAGTCGCTGCTCTGGATCGCGAAGTCGCAAAGCGCCGCGCGCTCCCACCATTCGGTAGGAATCGGCTTCAAGATCCAAAGAGTCGAAGACAGACTCATACACGGCGAGCGGATTCAAGGTCCCGCCGGTGCGGAGGAGTCGAAAGCCCCACGACCGTCCTCGTGCGACCCAGATGAATGTCACTTACGGCTCCGCAGTAGCACCTTCGCGTGCTCAGCGTCCTCCAGGTCGATCCGGAAGCGAGTCAGTACAGCCGTCAAGTAGTTGTGGCGAGCGAGCGCCTCCGCCTTGGCTTCCTCGAGCTTCGCGCGCCCGGCATCGAGAACCTTGTCGATGGCTTCCTTTGAGACCAGCGCACCGAGGCCGGCGGCCAGCGCGGCGATCGGTCCGGGAAGTTTGACCTTCCTCATGAAGGGCGCGATGAGAGCCAGCGCTGTGGCGATTCGCCCGGCGTTATTCAGGAGGTGCTCCGCGACCTTCGGAGGTAGCTGCATGGTCCGCGCCCAGTTGGCGTGCCTCTCGAAGGGAAGCACGGCGGCGATCGGCAGGAGCAGGTCAACACCCACTCTCTGGCTGACCTCGATCTCACCGGGGCGGAACTTCGCGGAGGAGAGCAGAAGGAAATCCTCACCGACAGCGAGGGCTTCGGGTGCCGCGACCAGGCCTTCGATGATCTTTCGCAGCTGGTCGAGGTCGCCCGCGCTCTTCTCGATGATCAGCTCTTTGAACTGCTGTACGTCGGTGTCGGGCATGAGGTCCGACTTCGACAGAGCGACGATCCAGATTCGGGGGAAGACCACGAGCGGTTTGCCGTCGTCGAGGATGTCGTCTCGAAGGCTCTCCAGTCCTGCGCGGTAGTTGCGGAACAGTGATTTCAGATAAGCCTCCTCCTGCCCGTCGTTGTCGAGGAGGAGCTGCGCATCGACCAGAAGGACGGCCACGTCTGAGCCGAGCAACGCGCGAAAGCCGTCCACGCGGCGGGTGGCCTCTTCGCCCTCGACTCGTTGCGTGAACCACTCGCCCGGATAGTCGTGCCAGACGAGCCGCACCTCATCCACGGGTGGCCTCTTCTTCGGATTGGATGAGAGGCCTTTGGCGCGCTTCATCGAGAAGGAGTACGAGATCGATTTGAACTTGTTCGGCTCCGGCACTCGTGCAGAGTTCCTCATTCCCAGATAGTTCTGGAAGAGTTTCGCCCCCTGCCCTGTGTCATCCGCGACGACGTCGAACAGATTGCGCTCGCCGTATCCGTCCTCCTGGGTCGGGCCAAAGAACGAGGAGATCAGAACGGTCTTGCCGCTGCCACTCTCTCCGAAGACCGCAATGTGCTGTTCGAGCCTGTTCTTTGTCGCCACAGTCGTGTCGCCCTCTCCCCTGGGAACGGAACGCGCCGTTCTTCGATCACCGTAGCGGAGAGAACCGACAGCGCTCCTGCTCAGCTACTGCACCGACCACCCACCGTCGGATGCCAGCACCGCACCGTTGATGTTCACGGCGTCGTCCGACAGCAGGAACGTGATCGATGCGGCGAGGTGCTCGGCGGTCGCGACCGTCGGGATCGCCTGCTGGAACGGAGCCAGGCGACCGGAGCCGTATTCCGACATGTTCGGGGGCATCGGGATGCCGGTGGCGACGCCGCCCGGTGCGACGGAGTTCACGCGGATGCCCTTCGGCCCGTACATGAACGCCGCGGACTTCGTGACGCCGATGATGCCGTGCTTGCTGGCCGTGTAGGCGTTGCCCGAGGAGTTGCCGCGCAGACCCGCTTCGCTCGAGACGTTGAGGATCGAGCCGCGGCCGGCCTTCTCCATGAGCGGCAGCACCGCGCGCATGAGCTTGAACGGGGCGGTGAGGTTGATGGCGATGACGCGGTCCCAGACGGCATCCGTCGTCTCGCCTGCGGGGGAGAAGTCGTCGTTGATGCCGGCGACGTTCGCGAGGGCGTCGATGCGGTCGCCCGCGGCGGCGATGACGGCGTCGATCGCGTCTTGCTTGGTGAGGTCGCCCGCGACGGCGGTGATGTCGGCATCCGGGAGTTCCGCCTTCAGGGCGTCGAGCTTGTCGGCGGCGATGTCAGAGGCGATGACGCGTCCGCCTTCGCGGGCGATGCGGGATGCCGTGGCCTTGCCGATTCCGGATGCTGCGCCCGTGACGATCACGGTCTTGCCCGTGAAGCGTCCGGTGGTGGGCTTCTCTGTCCAGCCGCTCTCTTCTGTCGCTTCGGGGATCTCGCCGCCGTTGGCTGCGCGGACGAGGTCGTCGACGACCGACTGCGGGAGTGCGCCCTGACTCATCGCGACGAGCTGCTGCAGCGGGAGTCCGAGCACGGGGGTGAGGAGCTCGGGATCGGCACCCGTCTGCTCGAAGAGTGCGCGGATGAGTGGTCCGCCGGTCGGGTCGTTCAGCCAGTTGCCGATGGTGGAGTGTGCGGTGAGGGCCATGGTGGAGCTCCTTGAGGCTTAGATTTCGCAACGGTGCGTCTACTTATGCTCAGTGTACGCCCAGATGCATTTCCTGCCAGGGTGTGAACTTGCTCCGTTGGGGGTGGCCATCGACCCTGTGGGGGAAAGCGGTCCTAGTGGTGGAGGAGCCACGTTGACTAGGCGGCTGCGCGGGGCCTCGTGGTTGCAACGCCGAGCACGAAGCCAAGCGCGGTTTGAGGACGACGATGCCGCCGCCGTGATCGCGCGCATTGTGACACGCCTCAGACCAACTCCCGCTCAGATCCGCACTTTGTGCACTTCCAGACGGGTACACCGTCTGGTTCAGCAGGCTCCATCGGATGTAGGCACGCATCGCAGCTTGGCGTGCTGAGTAACTCGTCGCGGAGCTGACGCAGCGCGAGCTGTTTCTGAAGATCGTCCACCCGGGAAGCGTAGGGCGGATTGGCTCGTCGAGGGTCACGGCATCAGAGATCCCGAGCCTCTCGGCAAGATGAACGGCTTCGACGTCGGAGTGCGGATCGCCTTCTCCTATTGCCGTGTGAAAGAAGAGAGGGTCGGGGTGCGAACCCCGCAAAGAGCACATCTCGATTGCTCCGCCCGTCGTGAATGAACGACAACCGGGATGGCCCTTCATCTGGTCTTTGCGGCCGTAGCCGTAGCCGTAGCCGTGGCCCGGCTGTAGGCGCGGTTGGACATGAACGCAGAGAAGCACCCGTCGCTGCCGCCCGCGCTGATGACCGTTAGCGATCAGGTGCTCGCCCATTGCCACGATCCAGGCTCGGACAATCCAAAGCGGTGTGTTTCGGGGTCTCAAGACATCCTTCCACGATGTCCCGAAATCAAACACCTCCGGATTATGAGATTTTAGCGACCTGCACCGGGCATGCCGCTCCGTACCCGCGTTCGGGAGACGAGCGCGAACAGATGAAGTCGTCTTTCGCCGGCAGTCGCTGGGCCACTCGCAGCACTCGTCGCGGAGCAGGTCGAACTATCCCCAGACCGGTATTTTTGACCTATGCCTGGCCACGTTGCGACAACGAAGGAGCCCGAGATGTCGCTCGCTGTCACAGCCCCCAGTTGGAGCGTGCCGATCCAAGCGTCGCTCGTTCGGTGGTTGCGACGAGCGCCGCCACTGCTTTCGGAGTCATCCATCCTCCCCTATGGCACATACGATGACAATTTGAGCAAAGTAGCGAAAGGTCCTCGAGCGAAGTCTCAGTCTCGCCCGAAATGTGCAAGGGAAGTATATGGTGCACCTCAATGTATCCCGCCCCGCGTTCACCGTAAGTGGCGGCGAAATCGAATCCACACGCTTCGCATTCGATCGGTCTGCCGGTGGCAGCGACAGCTGCGATTTTGCGGTTCCGGATGACCCGACTGCGCTCCCGGGCCCGCACGATCCGCTCGAGGATTCCTCCTTCTCGCACAGATTCTTCGTCGAAGTCATCGATCGGCTTCGGGGGTAACAACTTTGGAAGATGCACCGACCAAAGAACAGATTTGATCGCGACGGCTTTTGAATGCATGGCGTCGGGATCGTCGCGGAACTGACGAACGACCAAAGCATCGAGCTTGCTGTGCCGCGTCCGCTTGCCCGCGTAGAACTCATCCGCAGTCGCGATGTCGTAAGTCTTCCGGTGGACGCTGTTTTGACTGCGTGAACTGGTTGATAGAGAGACCCCGGGGTGCAGGATTGTGGCAAATCGTCTGAGAGTGAAGGACAGGTCAAGGACCCCAGGGTCTCGGGTCCGAAGACCTTTCCAGTCATTGCTCGCGACAAGATCGGCAGCTAGAACTACCTCGTCATATAACCAGTTGACCATCGGGCCCTCACGTTCGATTCGAAGACGAGCAACGGGGCTCGGCCTTGCCGCGCCTCGACCTAGTCCGTAGCACCATCGCCACCGGGGCCCGTTTCCACGAGCGGTGAGGAGTCATCGGCGCATGCGAAACTCGGCCCTTCATGAAGAGTTGTTGACCGGCGAGAGCGGAGGGGCTAATCAAGGGGGTGTGGCGAGTCGGACAGTCACGACACTGCGGTCGACTCGAGAAACGCTGGCAGTTCCACATGCTCGCGAAAGCGTTCTTCCACCACCTCGAGAAGCACGTTCGCGGGCACTGTACCGAGTGCTCGGCGACCCGCAAGATAGTCGAGTGCCTCGAGGAAGGATCGAACACCGGTCCGATCGTACGGAACCTCCTGATCAACAAAGTACTTGGTCACAACTGCGAGAATGGCTCGGGCGAGCGCCGGGATCGTCGCGAGGCTGGGGCGTCCAAGAATCTGTACGGACAGATCGCTGTTTGAGAAGAATGCCTGTAGAGCGGGGTTCACCTGGCTTGCATCGACAAAGCGACGGACGTACGAACCGCTCCACCAGAGGCGAGCGATGGCATGGTCACGCTCTCGGCGCCGGTCTGTGCTGGCGAACACATGATTGCGGACATGGTTGCCCAACGCGTCATCGTCGGCCGGCCACCGATCTCTCATGTACCCGCGAAAGTGTCCCAACGCAAGCGTCACCCACAGACGTTCGTCAACGGCGTCCGCCGCGGTGAGATTGGGAAGCACGCGCAGGATCTGTCGAGCGTTTGTTGCGTCGAGATCCCGACGTCGGAAGTCGCCGTCGGAAAGTTGGAGCCCCTGTGTGGGATCGACTTCGTATTCCGACTCGATGAACCGCAAACTATGAGTTTTGACAAGTGCATCAAGGTCGTTGTTCCAAATCTCGGAAGCGTTTGCGCCCGCGGCCATCACCCTCAACGTGTCGACAGAGTCGGACGTGAGAATAAGAACTTTCTGCAGTTCAGACATCTGAGACCTCGATCTTCTTGAAGCCCTTGGCGCTCACGAGAAGCTGCGCCGATATTTCCTGGTACTCGGCATCCTCGGGGTCAAGTACACGGCCGAGGTCGTCGAGTCGACTCAGCAACGCGCGACCCCAGGCAAGTTCCGTGTTTTCGCCGTCCTCTTCGTGCGCGAGATAGTTGAGCGCGCCCGCAATGCAGTCCTTGTAGATACTCATGAACAGATACGGCCGAGTAGAGCGGTCCGCACGCATGTGACCGATCACGTCGCGAAGGCTTTCGCCGGCGATGATGATTATTCGGGGGCTGTCGTACTGGAAGCGATAGATATCCACATCGGAATCCTCGCTCGAGTACTGGATCGTCACCAGATCCCGCTCCAGAGTCCTAGAGAACTCGAGATCAATCGTGACGGAGTCGCCAATCCCGAGAATGTCACCCTTTTGGACGTTGAACACCGATGCTCCGAACTCGTCATCTATCCCGTCGGGGCGGTAAGTAGCGCTCGACGCGCTGGCAATGATGAGCGGCGTGACGGTGGTGCTTCCATACAACTGTCCATTCTCAAAGACAAGCTGACCGGTCCAGCCATCGAGCTCAAGGTACTCCCTATAGAGAGTGGACCTGCACTGAACGTCCATCACAAGATGAGCGGTCCCGTCTAAGAAACACTCATCCATCCATGCCACAGACTGCACGATGTTGTAGTCGATGACGAGTTGCTGTGACGTGTCGCCGATCAGGCGGGCCTCGATGTCCGCGTGAAATTTTGCGTCGCTTCCGAAGTCGTCGCTGAACGATGACAGCACGGGATAGGGGTATGCCTTTGCTCGGTAACTCACGGCTCCAGCCGCCCTTCGATTGCGTAGTCGAGATCATCAGAATGGAAGACGAGGCGGAGCCTCTTTCGCGCAGTCGCACTCAGCTCGGCGAACTCAAGAGAGGTGCGCCAGGGGGCCTCTGATGCCGCCTCCGCCTCGGTGCGGAACTCCAGTCGTTCCGTCTCCGAGTCGCCAGATCGAAGGAGGACAAGCGTTCTTCGAGATCCATCAACCGGGGTGAACGAGACGTCGGCAACGCCCGACCCAGGCTCTGTCCGAACCACCCGGAGGTTGCGGACAGGGAGCCCGGTACGAAGCGCACCCTTCGCGGAACCCGAACCTTCGCCGGGAATCTGGCCGCCCTTGGTCTTGTGCTTCCCATCGCCCCCGCTCGATCCTCGTCCGGAAGTCGTGGTCTCGCCCGTACGCTCCGTCTGCTTGTTCTCGCGGTGGGACCGGGTTTTCTTGAAAGCGATTCGGAGGGCACGGTTAGGCTCGCCGCTGTCACTATCAGTGCCGGCGCCGAAGTCAGCGCGGAACCAGTCGTCCAGATCGTCGACCGATACTTCCTCGTCGATCTCCACGGATGCATACTCACGCAAGAGATCGCGAACTCTCGACTGAAACTTGTAGTACGCCGTCTCAGCAGACTTGCGCTCCGACATGTCGCTGATTCGATCGAATGCAAACTCCGTGTGCTCGGGATTCTCGAGTTTGCGCAACAGCTCCGAGCCTTGGTCACCAGCAACGCAGACGAACAGGTCGAACGGCTTGAGACCGGGAAATCGCTGCAATTTCTCGGCGGCGCGGGTGATGAGCATGCCGTTGCCGCGCGCCACGCCTACACGTCGACCGACCACCCCATCAAGGCGGAGGTACCAGGAGATAGTCCCGAAATCGTCGAGTTCAAGTGCGCCCGCGAGGTCGTGATGACGCACCGTCCTCGCGGACTCGAGCCGCTCGACAACCTTGTCGGTCGGCCTAAGGGTGTTGATCAGGTCCGTATCGACAACATCGTCGAATGCCTGCGCGATGCTGTCAGCATCGATTTGCTCATGCTGACCGAGGTGCACAACGAGCTTGTTCGTAAGAACTGCGTAGTAGAAGTTGGCAATCACCGCGAGCTTCACCTCCGCCCAGAGGAGCTCCTCTTCCTCGACCCCATAGGGTTCGGGGATGTAGATCGATGTGCCGACGCTCAGCGCATTGGCGTCGTTCTCGGGCCTTCCGTCGATTGCCCAGGACGGGATCTGAGAGTCCACCAACGGAAGACACTTTTCGCGAAGCCCGAAGTATCCGGTGGCCACACACCACTGCTGCTCTCCGGTTACTTCCGTCAGGGGAACGGACTGAAGAATGCTCTTGCCCTGGAATCTCGTCTCGCGCGAACCGTCATTGTCGATTCGGGTCAGATAGAACAACGTTCGGAGCTCGGACATCGCGAACGGCGCTCTCGAGCCATGCCCGAACGACCCGAGGGCGGAGTTGCTTTCCTTATATGTCATGCCTGCGCCCTTCACGAGTGCAAGCCACGGTCCGGATTGCGGGTCCTCAGGAGGATCGTAGGTCGGTCCTGTGAGGCCCATAGTGTTGTAGTCGTGGACGCCCAGGAGAGTGATGTTTCCGTCAGCCACCTGATCGATAGCTCTTCGGTAAAAGCTCTTGCCAGCGGCTGTCCGCTCCAGCTTGTGCGCCGCGCTGAAGTAGAGAGCCAGCTCGCTAAAGCCGGTCTCCTCGAGGTCGGCGGTTGTGTCGAGCGTAAAGCGCACAACTACCGGCTCACTTGCGCTACTGCGGGCATCCAGCGAATTCTGGATCATTTCACGCACGAGAGCTTGCAGGCGCTCGCTCTTGAACATGTCGATCGCCGAGACGTTGAATCCTTCTCTGGTCCCGTCGTTAAGTGACGGAAACTTCCAGCCCACTTCATTTGTCACGTTTGCCCATTCCTGATCTGTTATTGTGCTGAGTCCGTCAGCCGGAAGGACCGCTCGCGTCCCGACGAGGCGTCCGAAAACCTCGCCTTCACTGCGCGAACCTCGGACTCCAGTGCCTTGACGATCTTGCTGACCTCGGCGTCGGTGAACTCGTAGTTTGAGCGGTTAGACAGGTTGCCGATAAGGCGTATCGCGGTGAGCGCCTTGTCCGTGCGGGCCTCCGCGAGCGAAACGAACCGCTCCCTTCGATCTCTCATACGAACTCCAAACATTCGGTTGATGTTGATTACATAGTACGCATGGATCGGCTACATATGCAATATCTACGTGGGAGATGGGATCGGACGGACCAGTCGTCGTCAATACTGCCACCCAAGGTCGGATGCGGCGGTCTGGCCGCAGCGAAGGGCGCATCGAGTGTGAGACGCACGTTCGCATCTCCCCAACGCGGTCCGCTGCCGGCGAGCACGATGGCCAGGGTGAGCCGATCAGCTTGCGAGAGTACTCACTTAGGCAGTCGAAGCGCGCACGCGGCTTGAGAGCATGGCAAACAACCGGGCGGGATCGGTGGACTGCGAGCTCTATGACCCACGCCTGCGCCTCGGATCGCTGACGCGAGGAGACCTGACGTTAGCCCAGGCGTCCGTCACCTCCGTCCTCGACGCTGTTCGCGCGCTGCGAATGCCCATGGTTGTGCGCGTTGGTCGCTCCTGCGGTAGCGCACGCGATCCCGGGGTCCACGTGCGGTGTCGTACGGAAGACCGTTCCCGCCTGAACCTTCCCCTCGACTGTCAGCCTTTACCGGCGCAGTGTGCGATGGCGGCGTTGCGCGGTCAGCGGTTCGGCTGCGAATAGACGACTCGCTCGATTATTCCTGCGACATCCGCAGGCCTCTCGTGCTCCCAGAACCGCAATACGGCCCAGCCCAGACTGGCGAGCGTCGAATCCGTCTCGCGATCGCGTCGTTGGTTGCTGGCGATCTTCGGCCCCCAATAGTCCGGGTTCGACCGCGGGGCGATGAAGTGCTCCGGGCATGCGTGCCAGAAACACCCGTCGATAAAGACGGCGACCCGGCGGCGAGTAAAGAGGATGTCGGCGGTGCGTCGCAGTGTCGGCTCGGGGCGGTGATGGGTCCGGTAGCGGAGGCCCTGCGCATGGAGCAGAGAACGGACCGCGAGCTCCGGACTCGTGTCCTTGGAACGGTTGGCTACCATGGTCGCACGCGCGTGCTCGTCCGTCGCCCATGAACCGGTCATGCGAAAAGGCTACGCCTCAAGGTCATGTGGCGTAACCAACCGCTCCTCAGAGCGTAGGCAGACTTGCTAGCGTGAGCTCCCCTGGGCCGCTGAACAACTCCACTAACTGCTCGTCGTCGACCTTCTTGGCCTGACCGAGACGGATGATCTGAAGCCATGCGAGCATGCCGACCACGACTCCGGGCATACCGATCTGCTCTGAGAGCGTTCTCGCCTTCGTCCCCGCTCCGCGTGATACTGCTCCGGCGATGAATGCCCAGAAGCGGAGAGCCTCACCGCCCATTGCGATGTAGGTCTCTACATATTCCCGCATGGCGCGTTCGTGACTTGAGGGGAGACTGTACTCGCCGCCGTATGCCTTCGTGTCGATGATCCCACGCCACGCGGTTGGCTTCGTGACGACCACATCCGGGTGGCGTCCGGTCTGACCGACGCACTTGGCGTCGAGCTGGAATACCCGTCGAATGATCTCCGCGGTCGCCTGTTCGAACTCGCGTGCGGCGCTGGGTGTGTTGATATACACGAGCGACTGGTAGTGGTTGAGGTACGAGTCCAGCGTGCGGTCCGAGCCAAGCACGGCGGCTGCTGCGATAGCCACTTCCGTCCGGTCGAGCTGCGTCGCCTCCGCAAGTCGATCGACGAGCTCTGGGGTCGCGCCGTCTATGAGCAGCTCCCTCGACGACCACCCTGTGAGTATCGTGTTAACCCGCCGCCTGACGAACTCCGCCCTGGTTACCGTCGGCGCGGCCGAGAGCGCGCGGGTATCCTTCCTCTTGCCGGGCGGGATTCCGTACGCGCGCTGAAACCGATCCACATTATCCGGGTTCGGGATCGGTGCAAGCTCGCCGTACTGGTCGAGTAGTCTCTGGGCCTCCACGACAGTGCTGTCTGCCAGCGAGACGGTCTGCTTTCCTCTCTCGATGACGCCGGTGAGTTCGAGCCAGTTGAACGCGGTGTTGGCGATACTGGTGAATCGATCCCGTACAAGCTTGACGGTATCGCCGGGCTTGCCGTGATTGGCGAACAAGGCGGCCTCGTCCATGCCCGATGCGCGATAGTCGATGATCTGTTTGGCGACGCGATCGGCGTCGGCAGGGGAGTCGCCCGTGCCTGAAAACAGAACGATAAGGCCCACCTCATCCTGCGTTAGGAAGCGGTCAAGCGAAGGATGCAACAAGAGACGGAGTAGGAGGACGAACGGTCGCACCTTAAACCTGGGATCGATCTGGACCCCGCGCGACAGCGAGTACGGTGATGGGTACTGAAACCGAAGCACTTGATGCTTCAGGATGTCGACGGGCCGCTCGCCCTCTGCGAGGGCGAGGCCGGCGAGCGTCAGCTCGAGCTTTCCGGTTTCGGAGCTGTCAAAAGCGAAGCCGAGGCTTCGAACCAGCGCAGCGTGAGTGCGCCCGCCCGATCCGCCGCCGTCTCGCCGTGCTCCGACGCGCTTGATTCCCTCACGCTCGAGGAGCTCTTCGAACGCGATGTGTCGATCGCGATCGCCCTGCCATTGCTCCTCGCCCGCCGCTTCGTGTAGGGCGGCAACCGTCAGCGGAAGCCGGTATAGCTTTCTTTGCGGACGTGAAAACATCCAGTACTGCTTCATCGCCATACCGCAACATTAGCGATCAGGAGCGCCGAGCCCCGGATTCAGGCAGGAACTCGGTGAGCGACGGCTCGACAGACTCGTATTCGATGCCGGCGAAGCTGTTCAGAATAGCTTCGAAGATCACCTGCGCTCCCTTCGGCGGTACTGCCATGCCAACCTGTTTGCGCACCGACTCCTTGTTGCCCTTGAACTCGAACGTGTCCGGGAACGTCTGCAGACGTGCCCTCTCACGGTTAGTCAGGGCGCGCGGCTCAGACCAGTGGTAAATGTGCGTGCCACCACCGCCGGATCCGGTCACCGTATAGGCCGGCTTTCTCGAGTCGAGTCGGCGGTAGATCGACGACAGCTTCGTCTGCGTGTTGATCTTCAGGTGTTCAGGCATGTCCGGGACCCAGGCATTGCGGCCCTCGGGGATGTGCTCGAGACGCTCGATCACTCGTTCGGACTGACGCGTCATCTCCTGGTTGGCTGCCCAGGCGGGAATATTCGAGAGCGCCGTGCGAGCGGTCACGTCAGCGTCGGCGTACGGCGCTGGGCTCGGTACCTTAAATTCGACAGCCAGATCGGTTCGGATGCCGATCACGATCATCCGGTGGCGCGCCTGCGGCACTCCGTACTGCTCGAATTTGTAGTAGTGCGGATAAATGCGGTAGCCCGCGTCTATCATGTCTTCGAAAATCTTCCGAAGAACCGCGCCGCCGTCAGCGCGGATACCGCCTACGTTCTCTGCGAGGAACCAGTCCGGCTGGAAGCGCTTGAGCGCCTTGACGCCATACGTGTAGAGCGGCCCGAACTCACCTTCGAAGGCCTTTCGCTCCCCGACGAGGCTGAAGTCATTGCAGGGAAACCCGAAGGAAAGACCATCGATGTCGCCAAGGCTCTCCAGCACGCCGTAATCGAGGGTTCGGATGTCCCCGTGAACTACCGACGGCGCGTTCTCCATGCCGACTATGTTCGTGGCATAAGTGCGGCAAGTATCTGCATCGTAGTCCGTGGCCCACTGATGGACTACGCGCCCCCCGGGGCTTTGTGCGAGCGCCGCACCGATCCCGAGGCCTCCGGGACCTGAAAACAACTCGCCCATCCGGAACGTCCTCGTACCGAGAGCGCTTGCCTGCTCGTCGATCTCAAGCTCTTTGATCTGTGTCGACACCCGAACACTCCCTCTGCTCGGCATCTTGATACCGAGACCTCAAAATTACCTCAGTTCGGCGGCGATGGGCATTCGCAGCGCCGCACGACTGGGGATTTGACGATCACGCGGAAGAAGCGCGTGTGCGCCTTTTTGACGTCGCGATCTCGCATCCCCGTGGAGGCCCCATCATCGTTGGTGGGTCAGACATCGAGATCTTGACTAGATCAGTGCCACGCGGAGCCGGTTGCGCTCACTCCGATGCCAGGAGCAGTTGATTCTGTTGCTGGCTATCCCCCATCCGAGGAGGGATCAACGATGTTGCAGTCCCCGAGATCTGGACAGGCAACATCTCGCGACCTGACCGATTCGCTCGAGCGCGCTCGGTTCGAGTGGACGTTATGAGCCGCGGATCAAGCGCTGCATGCGGAGGCTGCTGAAGGCCGGGTCGCGGGTAAGGTCATCGTCATCCCGTGACTGGTTCCCGCTATCAGTCGTGGCCTGATCTACCGGCAGGTTCTTCGTGCTCAGTTGGGATTCGAACGGAGTAGGCGAAACTTGAGCGAGCGATTCTGCCCAGATCTCGCCTAGGGGGACCTAGCTCGCGTCGTCTCAGGCCTGGGCTAGCCGCTCGCCACCCGCTGTCGGGATGAGACGATCATCTGGGTGGGGTCGGGACCGTGTCGTGGGGCGCACGCTCGAAGCCACTTGGGCGCTAGCATCCGTCTAGAGCAGTGGAGAAATCTCGCCCACTCTCCTTGTCGATTGACTGAGGTAACACTGGGGGATTTGATGACATACAACGGCGATGTCGTAACCACTGGAAACCAAGGTGGCGTTCTCGCCGCATCGGCGTTGCCCGATGACTTTCAGGACCGAGTGTTCAAGGCGATCGCAGTGCAGAGACCGGCGGTCGCGGCGTACATCAAAGAAGTACGCCGGAAAAACCCGGCTGCGACTCCGGCTCAGGTGATGAAGACGATCGAGTCGCAGTACGTCGCCACCACGACGGCCGCGAGCGCTGCGGTGGGTGCCTCGGCTTCGATTCCCGCCGTTGGAATTCCCGTCGCGCTCGGCCTCGGTGTCGCTGATCTGATCTTCTTCTACGAGACCACAGCCCTCTTCGCGCTGTGCATGGCTGAGCTGCGGGGCATACCGATCGATGACCCGGACCGCGCGAAAGTGATCGTGCTCGGTGCCCTGCTCGGTGAGAAGCGGCGCAGCCGAGTGTCGGAGATCGTGCTTAGTGCACTCCCGATGGGCGCCACGGTCAACGGTGCTCGCGCCATTGCTGGTGGAACGCTTGCCGGTGCTACTCCTAAATGGGGAGACATGCTCGCGCAGCAGCTTCCCGATTCGGCGCTGGTGCCGGTGACGATGGTGCTCGCCAAACAGGCGATTGCGCAAGGAACAGTCATGGGCGCAGTCAAAATCAGCTCGAAGGCGATTCCTGTGATCGGCGCGGTGGCGGGTGGCGCCACCAGCTTTTACTTCGGTAGCGGCGTTGTGAAGTCATGCCGTGCTGGTTTCTCTGCGCCGGCTGAGGAGTGGCCGGAATGGCTCGAGCTGACCGATAGCGATGGCGACGGCATTCCGGATCCATCGAAGGCTGTGCTCGCCATGCGTGCGGCTTCAGAATCTGCGAGGGATTTCGGAGAGAACGTCTGGGGTCGGATTGTCGACTCAACCGACGTCTTCAGGAGTGTCGACATCGATGGTGATGGTATCCCGGACGAAGCCCGCGCCGTCACTGCGGTGAAGGGAGCCGCGAACGTTGTCGGCAATGCGGCCGGGGGAGCGGCGAAAGCTGTGGGCGGCGCTGCCGGCGGGGCGGCGAAGGCTGTGGGAGGCGCCGCGGGAGCTGTGACCGGTCTGTTCAAGCGTGGGTCGAAGCGCGTTGGGGATGGCGCTGCATCCGAGTCCTCCGATACCGACGTCGACGCGGCAGGCGCTGACGGAGACTCTCCTACGTGACCACAGGGGCGATCCGCGCCTACCGCGCCGATCGTGGAATACCGCGCAGCGCCAACCCCTGCGAGACCAACGTGGAGGAAGACCACGTTCACTTAGGGGAATCGCTTCCCCGACCACTTATCGAACACCATGACCGCATCGACGAAAGAGAAACAATGAGCTTCCTCAAGACGAGAGTGCTCCTTTGGCCAGTGCTGCTGTTGATTGCGTTGTGTGCTGCGATCGGGGTGCTCGGGGTCACTCTCGCCGGGTCGATTCCCTCGATGTTCAGCGCTGAGAGTGACGAGCGGAACACGCAGGTGGTGCAAGCAGTCACACGTGAGGAGCAGATCGTGCTCGTCGGCCTCGGGATCGAGGGCATCGCCGAGAAGAAGCAGAACGAGACCTTCTTCGGGATCTTCGTTCCTGGAACCGACAGAGCGAAGTTCCTGCGGTACAGTCTCGAGGCCAAGCTCGGGATCGACGGAAAGGACGTCCTCATCGAGGAAACGGGCGAGAACTCTTTCCGAGTGACGATCCCCGAGTTCATCTTCATCGGATCCGACGACTTCGAGTACGAGGTCGCGGTCGACAAGGATGGGCCCCTCAGCTGGACCACGCCCGGAATCGAAGAGTCGGAAATGGTGAACAACATCATGAACGACGAGTTCGAGGCATCGCACCTGGAGAGCAACCGAGAGCTCTTGATGGATCAGGCTCGATCGTTCTACGGCGGGATCATCAAGAGCATCGACGACGACACCGAGGTCGAGTTCAGGTTCGAGGGCGGTGCCACGCAGACGGATTAGCTGAAGGCCTCACTGCCGCGATGGCTCACGTCGCCGCCGCGTGCACCAACCGCTGCAGCTCCGCCGCGTCATACCCTGGCCATCCGTGAAGCACGTGCACCCAATCCGCAGGCAGCGCAGCCGCACCCCACACCGCTCCGCCCAAGGCCCCGGCGATCGCCGCGACCGTATCCGTGTCGGCGCCACCTCGCACGGCACGCTCGACGGCATCCGCGAGTGACGTCGCTCCCGCCACTGCTGCGAGCGCTCCCTGGAACGCGCGAACGACCCAACCGTTCTGAGCCATGAAGTCCCGCGGATGGGCGCCGGGTGTGAGTGCCTCATCGATCAGAACGCTCCATCGTGCAGCATCCGCCGTCGGCAGCAGCGACAGCTGGCCGCGGACGTCGAGCTCGCCGTTGAGGATCGCGTGCCGGATCGCCGCCGACCACAGGATGCAGGCCGAGGCGCTGTCCTGCTCCCAATGGGTGAACTTCGAGATCGCCTCAGCCGCTACAGCGAGTTCGCTGGCGAGGCGGCTGAGGTAGCCGAGCGCGAGATGTCCGGTGCGCATGAGTGCTCCGTTGCCGCCGCTGCGTCCTGCGCGGTCGTGCTCGGATTGGGAGGCGGCCAGGGCGTCGGCTTCGGTGAAAGTTGACGGTATCCGGGAAAGCACGGCGCTGGTCTGCGCCCCGACGTCCTTCGAGGTCTGCGCCCAGCCGATCCAGCGACCGACGATCTCCTCTCGGGACGCTGCATCGTCGAAGCGGTCGCCGCGTGCGAGCACGTCGAGGATCGGCATCGCCATGCTCGTGTCATCTGTCCACTCGCCGACGCCGTGACCGAAGTAGCCGATGCCGAACTCCGGGGTTACGGAGTCGTCGAGCGCAAGGCCGAACTCATACTGGGAGCCGAGTGCGTCACCCGCCGCGGATGCGAGGACGGAGCCGACGGCGCGGTTGAGTTGAGCGGGGGTGAGAGGCATGCGGGGGCTTTCTCGGGTGGCGGGGGAGTAGTGGGTTTGAGCGTAGCGGGGGAGGCACACGCGTTTCGTCTCGGGCGACTTCGTCGGCCTCGCTCAACGAACAGGGCGGGGTTGGCGCGTTTCGTCTCGCTCGGCTTCGCCGGGCTCGCTCAACGAACGAGGGCGGCGGGGTGGGGGTCCTTCGACAGGCTCAGGGACCCAGGTTGAGAGGGCGGGGGTGTGCGTTTCGTCTCGCTCGGCTTCGCCGGGCTCGCTCAACGACCGGGTGGGGAGGGCGGCTACTCGCGCCAAGCAATCCCGCGGTGAGCGATTCTGCGGCCGGCCTCATCCGCGGCGACCGGCTCGCCGACATCGGCGCCCACCTCGAGCCCCACGACGGAATGCACGATCGTCCGGTCGTACACGTGCACGAGGTTGTACCCCTGCGCGGCGTCCTGCCCACGCGTGGCCCCGACGGGCTGAGCCAGATCCTGTCCGTAGGCACTCGACGACGCGGCCGCCACCGGAATGCCCGCGAACGTGCCGAACGACGGGTGATGGACGTGCCCTGACAGGATCCCCCGCACATCCGACCCCGCCAGCACCTCAGCCAGCGCGGCCTGCCCTCGCAGCTCGACCGTGACCGCCAGGTCGAGCACCGTCGGCAGTGGCGGGTGATGGATCAGCAGCAGCGAACCCTCTGGCGCAGACGTCGACAGCTCCGCGGACAACCACTTCAGCTGCACCTCATCGACCTGTCCCCAGTGCTGCCCAGGAACCGTCGAATCCAGCACGATCACCCGCATGCCACCGAACCAGCGCACCTCGACGACGGCATCCGAACCGGCACCTGCGGCACCGGAAACCGGCGTCTCCTCAGCAAGCCCCAACTCCGCCCGCATCGCCCCGCGCTCGTCGTGGTTGCCCATAGCCCACACGACCTCACACCCCAACGCCTCAACGGCCGGCGCCACCAACTCCCGCAACCGCCGATATGCCGAAGCGTCCCCCCGATCGGCCAGATCCCCGGTGAACAGCAACGCATCCGGCTTCAGCCCCGAAGCCACCAACCTTGACAGAACAGAAGCCAGGTTCGCATCGGCATCCGCCCCGCTGCCATACAGCGGCGCGCGTTCACCGGGAAGGTGCGTATCGGAGATGTGCACGAAGGTGTGCGATGGGCGAGAGTGCTCGGTGAGGATCATTTCTCTTCCAGTGAGACGACGAACAAGTACAGGACAGAGGTCAGACAGCTGCGGCGGTCGATCCGGGGACGAGGGTTCCGACGAACGGCTGTCGCACGGTCTCCGAAGAATCCGACTCAGCATCCGATCCCGAAAGCAACCGCTGCATCGTCTCTACAGCCGCGGCCGCGACGGCCTCGACCGGAATCCGCAGCGTCGTCAGCCCCAGCAGGTCGGCCCCAGGCAGGATGCCATCGCACCCCGTCACGCTCACGTCGCCGGGCACAGACAACCCCGCAGCACGCAGAGCGCGCATGACCGCGAGCTGCCGATAGTCCGACGCGCACATCACAGCCGTGGCCCCGGCACGCACGGCATCCAGCGCCTCATCCACTCCATCGGTCGGCGCAGCCCCCGCAGACACCCGCGTCACCGTCGCCCCACCAGCGACCAACGTCGACTCCATCGCCGACGCCCGCAGATGCTCAGCAAAGGACACATCCTCCGCACCCGAGAGCACCACCACCCGTCGATGCCCCAACGACAAGACATGCGACGCCAACATCCGCCCATGCGAGGGATCGTCGTAGTGCGCGGTATGAATCCCTGATGCCGTCTCGACCCGCCCCGCGCGCACGATCGGCACCTGGTCGGCGAACGGCTCGAGCTGCGCGGCCGTGATGCCGCCGGTCGCGACGATCAACCCGGCGACGCGCATCCCGAGCAGCCGGTGCAGCGCATTGACCTGCTCGGCGCCCTGCACGTCGGCGCCGATCGTCACGGTCACGAGGTCGAGCCCCCGCCTGTGTGCTTCATCCTGCAGCCGCGAGAACAGCAGACCGTAGGCCGGGTTGCTCGCATCGCGCAGCATCAGTCCGACGGTTCCGGTGCGGCCGGCGGCGAGCTCGGCGGCCATCGTGTTGCGCACGTATCCGAGGCGCTCGGCCTCGGCGAGGATCCGCTCCTGGGTTTCGGGCGCGAACCGCCCCTCGCCCTTCAGCGCCCTGGTCGCGGTGGCCCGGGAGACCCCGGCGGCCGCCGCGACATCACTGACCGTGACACGCAGCCCCGGAGCATCCGAAGGCGATGCACCACTCACGCGCGCGCCTTCTTGGCCTTGCGGGGCGCTCCGGCGCGCGAACCTCGTCCATACACGAGATACATGGTGACACCCATGATGATCATCAGCAGCACTGTGTAGACGAACGTGATCGGCATCGCGTCGAGATTGTTCTCGCCGCGCGTGCTCTCTTGAATCGCCACACCGAGCGGCTTGAACAGCGGGTGGTAGAGGAAGATCGCCGCGTCGTAGTCGTCGAGCAGGCTGTTGAAGTTCAGCGCCGTGATCGCCGCGGCCGTGGGCAGCACCAGCGGCACCAGCACCTTGCGGAACGTCGTCAGCGACTTCGCCCCGAGAATGCGCGAGGCGTCTTCGAGCGAATCGGGCACCGACGCGAACCCGGCCTTGAGCAGGCGCAGCGTGAACGGGATCTTCACGCAGATGTAGGCGATGAGCAGCAGGATCGGCGTGCCCGTGAGCACGAATCCACCCACGATCGCCCGCGGCTCGTCGAACGCGGTCACCAGGGCGAGCGCGATCAGCACGATCGGCAGGATCCACGGGATGTGCAGCACGTACTCGATCGCGGTGGTCAGCAGGTTGCGGTGCTTCTGCAGCATCCGCGCCACGAACAGCAGACCGCCGACCACGACCAGCGACGCCACAGCGCTGTAGACGACGCTGACGATGAACGGACGGATCGCCTCGGCGCTCGAGAACACGGTGACGTAGTTGTCGAGCGTGAAGCTGTCGAGGGTGATGGACCCGGCGAGGATGCTGCGCGCATCGACGAACGAGAAGATCACGATGAGCACGACCGGGATCAGGTAGATCACCCACAGCAGGTAGGCGACGACGTGCACGACGACGTTCGCGAACGGATTGCGGATCTTCTGCTTCTGGATCGGGGTCGCCACCTTCGCGACCGAGAAGTACACGCCCGACTTCTCGAAACGGTTCATGACCGCGAGCAGGATGATCGTCGCGATGCCGAGCACGATCGCCAGCAGCGCGGCGATGTCGCGCGTGATGGGGCTGCGCGACAGGTCGATGATCAGCGGCGCGACCGTCTGGAAGTCGGGCCCGCCGAGCACGAGCGGAGCCGTCAGCGCCCCGAGCCCGATGAGGAAGGTCAGGACCGTGACGGCGAACAGCATCGGCTTCATCACCGGCAGCACGATGCGGCGGAGGATCGTCCAGGTGGAGGCGCCCATGAGCTTCGCCGCCTCGATCGACGCGTAGTCGACCTTGCCGAGAGAGGAGGAGAGGAAGAGCATGTGGTTCGTCGTGGTCGCGAACGTCATCACGAAGACGACCGCGAAGTATCCCGAGAACCAGTCGCGGTCCATGTCGGGCCACCAGTTGACCATCATGTTCGTGAAGAACCCGAACCGGCCGTAGATGAAGTTGTAACCGGCGGCCAGCACGATGCCGCCGTAGATCAGGGTCGTGGCATAGCCGAGCCAGAGGATCTTCGCCCCGCGCACCTGGAAGTACTTCGTCACCAGCACGATGAACACACCGACCACATTGACCGTGATCGACAGCGTGACCGCGAGCAGGAAGCTGTTGCCGAGGGTCTTCAGCGCACGCTCGCTGCCGAACAGCTTCTCGACGGCACGGATGCTGAACTGCCCGTCGGGGAAGAACGTGACCCCGAGCAGGGCGGCGTTGGGAAGTACGAGGAACGCGGCGGCGAACCAGATCACGATGATGCCCGTGATCCACGCGAGCGGCGAGCGCAGCATCGCCTTCACGCTGCCGGGGCGCCCTCTCTTGTTGAGCCGCGGTCCCGCCGTCTGACCCTCGACGACAGCTTCGGTCGTCAAGGAGCCGGCTTCTCCGGTCACGGCCGCTGAGGGCGGGACCGCGGGGTGTGTGTGGTTTTGAGAGCTCGAGGGGTTCTGGGGCTTCTGCGCATCCGACATGTCACGCCGCCGGGTACTGCAGGATCCAGCGCGGGTCCACATCGACCCGCACTGCGTCGCCGGGGTTCCACTGGCGCGCGCTCGCCGCGGCGGGAACGCTGACGCGCAGCGCAGCATCCTCTGCCGTCACCGTGTAGACGCTGTGGCTGCCGTGGTACGTGCGATCGACGATGGTGCCGGCGAGCGACGCGGATGCCGTCGAGCTGTCGCCCGCCTCGGCGAGGTGCAGCTTCTCGGGCCGCACGTAGCTCTCGGCCGTGGCGTCGAGCCCTGCGCCGAGGCTCGTGATCTGCGCCGGGCTGAGACGGTTGTTCTCGCCGATGAAGCGGCAGACGAACGGCGTCGCGCTGCGGTCGTAGATCTCCTCGGGAGTGCCCACCTGCTGCAGGGTTCCGGCGTCGAGCACGGCGATGCGGTCGCTGAGCGTGAGCGCTTCTTCCTGATCGTGCGTGACGTAGACCGTGGTCACGCCGACCTCGTGCTGCAGGTCTTTCAGCTGTTCACGCAGCTGCACGCGCAGCTTCGCGTCGAGGTTCGACAGCGGCTCATCGAGCAGCAGGATGCTGGGGGTCAGCGCGAGAGCGCGGGCGATGGCCACACGCTGCTGCTGCCCGCCCGAGAGCTCAGACACGTTCTTCTCGAGCTGCGACGGCGCGAGGCCCGTGCGGTCGGCGATCTCGTCGACGCGGCGGCGCTGCTCGGCCTTCGACGTCTTCTGGAGCGACAGCCCGAACGCGATGTTCTCGCGCACGTTCATGCTGGGGAAGAGGGCGTAGTTCTGGAACACCATGCCCACGCCGCGCTTCTCGCTCGGCACGCGAGTGACGTCGCGGCCGTTGATGTGGATGCGACCGCCCGTGGGCTCGACGAACCCGGCGAGTGTGCGGAGGGCGGTGGTCTTGCCGCATCCGGACGGACCCAGGAGGGTGAAGAACTCACCCTCCTGGATCTCCAGATCGAGGTGCGAGACCGCGCGGTGATCGCCGAACGCGACCTCGACATCTTCGAAACGGATCATGGTGTCTTTCCGGCTAGTGCGAGAGGAGGGGTGGTGTCGTGCGAGATCAGCCGATGTACTCGAGCGTGACCTTCTCGACCCAGGCACCGAGGTTCTCGCTCACGAAGCCGAAGTCGATGTCCTGACGGTCGAGGGTGCCCATGAGCTCGACGACCTCGGGGTTGGCCTGCTCGACCGCACCCTCGTTGACGGGCATCGAGTTGAACTCGGCCGCGAACTCGCCCTGCACCTCGGCGCTGCCGAACCAGTCGATGAACTCCTGGGCCTTCTCCTCATTGCCGGTGCCGTTGATCTGCGCGATCTGCTCGGTGACATACGGCACGCCGTAGTCGGGCACGATCATGCCGGTCTTCGTGCCGTACTCCTCGTCACGCGCGGCGATGCCGCTCGAGGGGAGCACGCCGTAGTCGATCTCGCCACGCGTGATGCGGGCGTAGAGGTCGGTGCCCTCGACCGCGGGCGATCCGTTGGCGTAGTACGACTTCACCAGGTCCCAGCCCTCGTCGCTGACGCCGAGGTCGCCGTCCTCGTCGAGGTGACGCGACAGGATGCTGGCGAGCACGAGCTGCGGGGTGGCCTGGCCGAGCGCCGGGTTGACCTCGTAGCGGCCCGCGTACTCCTCGTCGGTCCAGAGGTCCTCCTCATCGGAGGGGGCGTCGGTGATGGTGTTCTCGTCGTAGACCGTGACGATGGCCTGCTCGACGAGCGGCCAGAACGCTCCGTCAGCGGGGTCGCCCGCATCGGCCGGGACCTCACCGCTCCACTGGGGCTCGTAGGCGGTGATCGCCTCTTCGGCCTTGAGCTGCTCGAAGAACATGTTGTTCAGACCGAACACCACGTCGCCGACGGGGTTGTTCTTCTCAGCGATGATGCGGTTGGTGAGGTCGGCGCCGCCGAGGCCCACGATCTCGATGTCGATGCCGGCATCCGCGGCTTTCTCGGTGATCCACTCACCACGGCCGTCGCTGTTCGAGTTCGTGTAGACGATGAGGGTCGCATCCGACCCGCCGTCGCTCGAACCACCGTCGGACTCGGTGCTGCCGCCTGCGCAGCCGGTCAGGGTCACGGCCGCCACCGCAGCGATTCCCAGGAGAGACCAGCGCTTCTTTCGGATGTCGACCATGGTCGCCTTTCTCGTCATCGAGGTATGTCTGATCCGACTTTACCGCGATGTTGTGGTTTACGTACAACGATCTGTCTGATTCTTAGCCGCGTTCGCGCGACCGCACTCAAGATAGGCGTCCGAGGTGAACGCACGGGGAGTGGGAAGTGAACTGTCGACGCTGTGCCTCGCCTGACGCCTGACGCCTGACGCCTGACGCCTGTGCCGTGGGGGGTCAGTAATGCACCGGAAGTGGCCGTGGGGGTGCGAAAGTGGCCACTCACGCGCGGTCGAACCGAGGGCGAGCGTCAGGCGGAGAACGCCGGAACTGCCTCGATCAGCATCCGCGTGTACTCCTCTTGCGGAGCCGTGAAGATCTGCGCGGCATCGCCGCACTCCACGAGCTTGCCGTGCTTGAGCACGGCGACGCGGTCGGCGGTCTCGGCGACGACACCGAGGTCGTGCGTGATGAAGAGGTAGCTCAGTTCGCGCTCGCGCTGCAGTTCGTCGAGCAGTGCCAGGATCTGCGCCTGCACCGACACGTCGAGCGCCGAGACGGCCTCGTCGAGCACGAGGAACTCCGGGTCGAGCGCGAGAGCGCGGGCGATGGCCACGCGCTGCCGCTGGCCGCCCGACAGCTCGTCGGGGAACCGACCCAGCATCCCGTCGGGAAGAGCGACCTGCTCCGACAGCTCGACGGCGCGCTTCGACCGCGACTGTCGGTCGCCCTCGCCGAACGACAGCAGCGGCTCGGTGATGAGCTGCTCGATCGTCATGCGCGGATTCAGGGAGTCGAACGGGCTCTGGTAGACCATCTGGAACCGCCGCCGCAGCTGACGCAGCTTCTCGCCCTTGAGGTGGGTGATGTCTTCGCCGGCGAACGAGATGGATCCCGAGGTCGGCTCCTCCAGCCGCAGCACGAGTCGCGCGAGCGTGCTCTTGCCCGACCCCGACTCGCCCACGACGGCGAGCGTCTCGCCGCGGCGCACCTCGAGAGAGACGGCGTCGACGGCGGTCAGCGAGCGGCGCTCGCCCTCGCCCTTGGGCAGCGGGAAGACCTTGGTGAGCTCGGAGACGCGGACGATCGGCTCGCCGCCGAACTCGATGCGGGCCTGGGTGGATGCCGTCCGCCGCTCGTGTGCGCTCAGCCGCGGTGCGGCGGCGATGAGCTTGCGGGTGTACTCGTGCGTCGGCGCGGTCATCACCTGCGCCGCCGGTCCGGAGTCCACGATCTCGCCCTGCTTCATGACGACGACCCGGTCGGCCCGCTCGGCCGCCATGCCCAGGTCGTGGGTGATCAGCAGGATCGCGGTGCCCAGCTCCTGCGTGAGGTTCGCGAGGTGGTCGAGGATCTGCTTCTGCACGGTGACGTCGAGGGCGCTCGTCGGCTCGTCGGCGATGATCAGGCTCGGCTGCGCGGCCAGCGCTCCCGCGATCAGCGCGCGCTGCTTCATGCCACCCGAGAACTGGTGCGGATACTGCTTCGCTCGCTCGGCCGGATACGTCAGCCCCGCCATCTCGAGCAGCTCGACCGCACGATCATGCGCGTCGTGCTTGGTCGCGAGTCCGTGCACGAGCAGCGGCTCCGCCACCTGCACGCCCACGCGTCGCACCGGGTTGAGAGAGAGCGCCGGGTCCTGGGGGACCAAGCCGATGAGCCGACCTCGGATGCCGCGCCAGCGTCGTTCGCTCAGCGGGATCAGGTCTTCGCCGTCGAATTCGATGCGCCCGCCGGTGACCTCGGCGTTCGGCGCGAGGAGGTTCATGATCGACTGCGCGACCGTGCTCTTGCCGGATCCGGATTCGCCGACGATCGCGACCACTTCTCCGCGGCCCACGCTGAGGTTCACCCCGCGCACCGCATCGACCTCGCGGTCGCCGATCCGGTAGGCGACGCGCAGATCCTCGACGCGCAGGATGTCGTCACGCGCGGCGGGTCGGCCGCCGGGTGTCGGGTTCACGGCCTCACCGAGTCGGGCGGACTCATCGGCGGTCGCGGCGATGTCCTTCGGCATGCGTCCTCCTCGTCGAGCACGGGTCGTGTCATCAGCACTGATCATCTTCTCGTTCACGCTAGGCGTGAGGATTCATCCCGATCAAGCACTACATCGGCATTGGGCAATGCGCCCACTGCATAGATCAGGCGTCGTGATCCACGTCGTCGATCAGATTCAGCAGACGCTCGACGAGGGGATTGTGCGACTCGGAGTTCCACGCGATGTCGAGCTCGACGCTGTTCACCCGCGACGACGGATCGGCCTCGCTGATCGGCAGCAGCGTCACGGTGTCGGGAGAGATCCGCTCGGCCGACTGCGGCACGAGCGTGAACCCGATGCCGGCGCTGACCATCGCCAGCAGGGCGGGCACCTGCCCGGCGTACTGCACGATGTGCGGGTGCACCCCGCTCGCCACGAACATCGACAGCAGCAGGTCGTGGAAGTAGCGCGCGCCGCTCGGGGAGTACATGAGCAGCGACTCGTCCTTGAGGTCGATGAGCTTCACGGGCTCGGAGCGCTGCGCCAGTGCCGAGTCGCTGGGCAGCGCCACCGCCAGCCGCTCGCGGTACACCGCACGGCTGCTGATCTGCGGTCGGGCGAGCAGTGGTCGCATCAGGCCGATGTCGACCGTGCCCTTCTCGAGCTCTTCCACCTGATCGAGCGAGACGAGTTCGCGCAGCAGCAGGGTGACGCCGGGCAGCTCGGCCGACGCGCGCCGCAGCAGATCGGGCACGACGGCCTGCCCGGCCATCGCGGTGTAGGCGATCGTGACGGTTCCGGCGGCGCCCTCGCCGACCGAGCGCACATCCGAGACCGCCTTCGCCGCGAGGTCGATCAGGCGCCGCGCGTTGGGCAGCAGCGCGCGCCCGGCCTGAGTCAGCGCGACGCGACGGCTGGTGCGATCGAAGAGCCTCGTCGACAGCTCGCGCTCGAGCTGCTGGATCTGCCGACTGAGCGGCGGCTGCGTCATCTTGAGTCGGGTCGCGGCCGCACCGAAGTGCAGTTCCTCCGCGACGGCGATGAAGCATTCGAGCTGTACCAGCGAGATCATCGATCCACTCCCGACATCAATCAGTGCGAGTTTTGGTTTGTCCGCGCATCTGTCCCCACCATAGTGTCGGAGAAACTCGATGACGCGGAATCCGTCGAAGCGGAGTCCCGGAGTCTCACCAACGGAGGCGTGATGTCCGAAGAGCTCCTGCTGTCTGTCCCGGCTGCCACGCGGTTGTCCGAGAACGCGGTGCGGTCCGTCCGCATCACGCCGGTCGCATTCCACGACCCGCCTCTGCTCAACACCGTCGGCGTGCACGAGCCGCTCGCGCTGCGCGCCATCGTGCAGGTGACCACCGAATCGGGCGTCGTCGGACTCGGCGAGACCTACGGCGACAGCGCGCACCTGCAGCGATTGCGGGTCGCCGCCGACGCCGTGCTCGGCTGCGACGTGTTCGCCACGAACGACCTGCGAGCGCGGGTCGAGCGCAGTGTGGCCGGCGACGGCGTGCAGGGCGGACACGGCATGTCGGGCATGGTCACCGGCACGAGCACCGGCGACCGCGTGCTCTCACCGTTCGACGTGGCCGCCATCGACATCCGGGGCAAGCTGCTCGGCATGCCCGCCAGTGAGCTGCTGGGCGGTCGGGTGCGGGATGCCGTGCCGTTCAGCGGCTACCTCTTCTACAAGTGGGCAGGCCACCCGGGTGAGGCATCCGACGAATGGGGCGAGGCGCTGACGCCGGACGGCATCGTCAGGCAGGCGCGTCGCATCGTCGACGCCAACGGCTTCACAGCGCTCAAGCTCAAGGCCGGTGTCTTCGCGCCTGACGACGAGATCGCCGCGATCCTCGCGCTGCGAGAGGAGTTCCCCGACCACCCCCTGCGCATCGATCCGAACGGCGCCTGGACCGTCGAGACCTCGCTGCGGGTCGCCGATGCGCTGAAGGACGTGCTCGAGTACCTCGAAGACCCCACCCCGGGTCTCGAGGGCATGGCCGAGGTGCGCCGCCACACCGACCTGCCGCTCGCCACCAACATGTGCGTCGTCGCGTTCTCGCACATCGCGGATGCCGTGCGCCTCGGCGCGATCGACATCGTGCTCTCCGACCACCACTTCTGGGGAGGTCTCGAACGATCCCGGCTGCTCGCCGGCTTCGCCGAGACGCTCGGGTGGGGGCTCTCCATGCACTCGAACTCGCACCTCGGCATCAGCCTCGCTGCGATGACCCACCTCGCCGGTGCCACCCCCGGAGTCGGCTACGCGTGCGACACGCACTGGCCGTGGAAGCGCGAGGACGAAGACGTCATCGCCCCCGGCGCCCTGACCTTCAGGGACGGATCGCTGGCGGTGCCGACCGCACCGGGCCTCGGCGTCGAGCTCGACCCGGAGGCGCTGGCGCGGCTGCACAGGCAGTATCTCGACGGCGGCATCCGCGAGCGCGACGACACCGGCTACATGCAGCGGGTCGACCCCGGGTACGTGCTGGAAAGCCCCCGCTGGTGAACGCGCCGCTGCGCATCGCGGTCACCGATCCGATCATGTCGGCGTTCGCCGACGACCTGCGCCGCACCGAGCGGCCGCACGAGTGGGTGTTCGCCGACCTCGACGTGCCCGGTTCGACGCGAGCGGCGATCGAGGGCGCCGACGTGGTGATCTGCTCGCGACTCACGGTCGCCGAGATGGCCGGCGCCGATCACGTGCGACTCGTGCATGCGACGGGTGCGGGCGTCGACCGGGTGGAAGCCGGTGCCGTGCCCGACGATGTGCCGCTGTGCAACACCGGTCACCACGGCGCCGCGATCGCCGAGCACGTGCTCATGACCGCACTCATGCTGCGCCGTCGCGCGATCGACGCCGACGCCGAGATGCGTCGAGGGGAGTGGCGCACGATCGCCACGGCAGGCGCCCCGTACCACCGCTCGCTCGCCGGCAGCACCCTCGGACTGGTCGGCTACGGCGAGATCGGCCGCTCCGTCGCCCACCTCGCGAAGGCCTTCGGCATGCGCGTGGTCGCGATGCGCCGGCATCCGGACGCGGGCGGACTCGGAACCGAGCTGCTCGATCAGGTGTACGGCGAGGATCAGCTGCATCCGCTGCTGCGGGAGAGCGATGTCGTCGTCGTCACCGCGCCCCTCACCGAGAGCACGCGAGGGATGATCGACGCCGACGCGCTCGCGCAGCTGAACGCCGACGCTCTGGTCATCAACGTCGCCCGCGGGGCGCTCATCGACGAGGACGCACTGTTCTCAGCCCTCAGCGAGGGACGCATCGGGGGCGCGGCGATCGACGTCTGGTGGGATGCTCCGCAGGGTGCCGAGGCGCCGCCGGTCGTGCAGCGGTTCGCCGGGCTCGACCGGGTCGTGCTGACCCCGCACCACTCGGGCCACGCCCGCGAGGTCTTCACGGCGCGGGCCGCCGACATCGCCCGCAACATCGATCTGCTCGACGCGGGCCTCCCACTCGAGCGTCAGGTGCGCTGAGGCGGCTGGCCGTGGGCGGGTCGCTCCGGCATCCGCTCAGCCGAGCTCGACGAGGCGGGTGACGATCAACGTCACCGCGCCCAGAGCGGATGCCCCGAGGGCGATCGCGCGCGTGCGCCGACGGTTGAGGAACCGGTTCACGAAGCGCGACAGCACCACCCCGCCCACGGCGAACGGCACCATCCAGGCGGCTGTGGCGAGCGCATGAGAGGGAACTGCGCCCCACAGGAACAGGGCGACCAGCGACAGCGATGATCCGACGAGGAAGAACGCCGACATCGTGCCGCGCAGCCGCGGCCCGTCGGAGCCCTGCCAGATGATCGCCATCGGCGCTCCTCCGACCGACGTGGTCGTGCCCATGACGCCAGACAGCGCCCCGGCCACCGCCTGCGTCGTCCTCGTCACTCTCGGGCGCCAGCCCCGCAGCGAGACGACGACACCCAGCAGAACGACGACCGCGACCGCCCAGGAGAGCACGGTCGTCGACATCACGGTGACGAGACCCGCGCCGACGACGGTCCCGGGCACACGCCCCGCCAACGCCCAGCCGGCCCCGCGCAGATCGAGCGCCGCGCGATCCATCACCGCCACGATCAGCGTCACGACCACGGCGAGCATGATCACGAGCACCGGCAGCAGCGTCGTGTCGATCAGGGCGATGAACGGTGCGGCCAGCATCCCCATTCCGAAGCCGATCGAGCCCTGCAGGCAGCCGGCGACGAGGATGACGGCCCCCAGCAGCACGAACTCGAGCGGCGTCACCGCGGACTCAGCGACGCGGGGCGATCGAGCCGATCACACGACGGCGCTTCTTGCTCTGCAGACGCCAGCGCTGGCCCGGGTCGGTCGCGAGACGCAGCCACGCGGCCAGGACGTTCGCGCACACCGTGGTGATGACGATCGCGAGACCGGGGAGCACCGACTGCCACCACGCCTCGGCGAGATACTGGCGTCCCTGCGAGACCATGAGGCCCCAGCTGACATCGGGCGGCTGGATGCCGATGCCGAGGAAGCTCAGCGACGACTCGGCCAGCATCACGTAGCAGAACTCCAGCGTCGCCAGCGTGACCAGCGTGGGCAGGACGTTCGGGACGATGTGCCGGAACACGATGGCCTTGTTCGTGGCTCCGAAGTTCGTCGCGGCGTCGACGAACATCCTCGAGCGCAGCTCGGCGGCATCCGCTCGCGCCGTGCGCAGGTACAGAGGGATGCGGGTGATCGCGAGCACGAGCACGATGTTGGCCGCACTCGGGTTGAACACGTACAGGATCACGACGGCGAGCAGCAGCGAGGGGAAGCTCATGATGACGTCGGCGATGCGCATCGACACCGACTCGCGCCATCCGCGGTGGAATCCGGCCCACATGCCCCAGATCGAGCCGACGACCGCCGAGACGACCACGGCGGCCGCCGCGACACCCAGCGTGGTCCCCGCCGCGGTGATGATGCGGGCGAGCAGGCTGCGACCCAGCGAGTCGCTGCCGAGGACGTACTCCCAGCCGAGCTGGAAGCTGAACGGCGGCATGTTGCGCGCGCCGAGGTCCTGTCGCTGGGCCATCTCGCCGAACAGCGGCGGACCGATGATCGCGGTGAGCACGATGAACGACAGCACGATGGCGGCGGCGGTGGCGACCTTGTCCTTCAGCAGCAGCTGCCAGAGGTTGGCGCGACCCGACGAGCGGGCTCCGCGCGCCTTCTGGGTGAGGACGGTGACGGTCGATGCGTTGTCAGACATTCGTCAGCACCTCTGCCTTCGTGTCGGAGAGCGCCCCGGGACCGCGGCGACGGGCCTTGGCTCCCGAGGTCGGCCGCACGCGGGGATCCAGCAGCGCGTAACCGAGGTCGATGATGATGTTGAGGGCGAAGATCGCCAGAGCGGTGATCAGCACCGCGGCCTGCAGCACCGCGAAGTCGCGCTGCAGGATCGAGTCGATCATGAGCTTGCCGATGCCCGGCCAGCCGAAGATCGACTCCACCACGACCGCGCCGTTGATGAGGCCGACGGTCAGGTCGCCGGCGACGGTCAGGGCGGGTGCTGCGGCGTTGCGCAGCGCGTGCTTCGAGACGATGTGCATCTGGCCGGCGCCGCGACTGCGGGCGACCTGGATGTACGGCTGCCCGAGCACGGTCACCATCGACCCGCGGATCACCTGGGCGAGCACCCCGACCGGTCGCAGCATGAGCGTCGCGACCGGCAGGATCCAGACGAGAGCGCCGGAGGTTCCGGAGGTCGGCAGCCAGCCGAGGGTGATCGCGAAGATCCAGATGCCGAGGATCGCCACCCAGAAGTCGGGCACGCTGGCCGCCGTCATCGAGAAGAAGCTCACGATGCGGTCGGCGATGCCGTTCGGCTTCAGCGACGCCCAGCTGCCGAGCACGATGGCGATGACGATCGCGAGGACCATCGTCACCGCGGCGAGCTGCAGGGTGGCGGGGAAGGCGCGCAGCGCCATCTCGGCGGCGGGTTCCCCGGTGCGCAGCGACTGACCGAAGTCCAGCTGCAGGACACCGAGGAAGTAGTCGCCCATCTGCTTCCACAGCGGCTGGTCGAAGCCGTTGCGGGCGGCGAAGTCCTCGCGCATCTGGTCGGTGGCGTTCAGCGGAAGGTACAGCTGCGACGGATCGCCGGTGAGACGGGCGAGCACGAAGACACCCAGTACGACGGCGATCAGCGGCAGCGCGCTCTGCAGGATCCGTTTTCTCAGGTAGGTCCACATGGTCGCCCGCCTCTCACTCTCGCTCGCGGTCAGCCCGCGAGCGAGACCTCCTTGATGCGCAGCTCGTCGCCGGTCGACGAGTTGGGCTCGTACGTCACGCGGTCGGCGAGACCGAGCATGACCGTCTGGTGCGCGATCGGGGCGAGGGCCACGACGTTCTCGCGCTCGTAGGCGAACACGTCCTCGTAGGCCGCCTGACGCTCATCGCCGGTCAGGGTGCGGGCCGTGTTGATGAGCTCGTCCAGACCCGGGTCGCCGAACTCGGCCTGCGCACCGCCCGTGAGCATGTACTGCTCGACCGTGAACTGCGCGTCACCCGCCTGGTTGCCGTGCTGGATGAGCATCGAGATGGGGCCCTCGTTCGTGACGAACGGGCTCAGCTGGTACTGCAGGTGCTGCGTGGTGTCGACCATGCGGAGCTCGACGTTGAGGCCGGCGGCGGCGAGCTGCTCGCGCAGGACCTCGCCGAGCTCGCTGACCTTCGGGAACTGCGCGGTGCGCACCGGCATGAGGATCTTCGTGTCCGTCGGGACGCCGTCCGCCGCAGCCTCCTCGACGAGGGCCTTCGCCTTCTCGGGGTCGTACTCCCAGGGCTCGAGGTCGGAGTTGAAGCCGACGATGCCCTCGGGGATCAGCTGCGCGGCGACCACGTCGCCGTCGGGGTAGAGGGAGGAGACGATGCCCTCGCGGTCGATCGCGTAGTTGATCGCCTGGCGGATGCGGATGTCGTCGAGCGGCGCCGTCTGCCCGGAGAAGCGCAGTGCGATCGTCTCGTTGTTCGGGTAGCTCACGCCGAAGTCGCCGATGCCGTCCTCGGCGCTGAGGCCGAGGGCGATGTCCGCCTCGCCGCTGGTGATCATCGCGGCACGGACGGTGCCCTCCGACCGCCACTGGTACTCGACCTCGGCGAACTGCGGAGCGTCGCCCCAGTAGTCGTCGTTGCGGTCGAGGGTGAGCTTCGTGCCGGCCTGCCAGTCGCCGATCGCGTAGGGGCCGGTGCCGATGGGCTCGCGTACGAACTCGGTGTTCGAGGTCTCGGGGGAGACGATCTCGATGAACGAGAGCTTCAGCGGGAGGATCGGGTCGGGGCTCGGGGTGGTCACGGTGAGGGTGGTGGCATCGGTGGCGGCGACCTCGAGGTCGTCGTCACCGAAGATGTAGCCCTCGACGTTGCAGCCGAGGTCGCCGTTCACGGCGCGGTCGATCGAGTAGGCGGCCGCTTCGGCGTCGAAGGGGGTGCCGTCCTGGAAGGTGACGTCATCGCGGACGGTGAACGTCCACTCGGTGTCGCCGGTCTGCTCCCACTCGGTGGCGAGCAGCGGCTCGAGCTCTCCGGTCGACGGGTTGCGCTCGACGAGCGGCTCGGTCACCGTGCTGCGCACGACCACACCGGTCGAGGTGAGGTTCGCGTCGCATGCCTCGAGCGTGGGCGGCTCCTGCGTGAGCACGACGCGGAGGGTGTCTTCGGTGCCACCCTCGCCGCCGCCTTGCGACTCCGAGTTCGCGACCGAGCAGGATGCGAGCAGTGCGATCGACGCGATTCCAGCGGTGACGGCGGACGCGCGGGCCGCTCTGCGTCGGGGGGAAGAAAGCTTCATCGGTTCCTCCAGGTAGGGGACGGCCGAGGCCCAGAGTGGTCGTCGGCTCGTTCAGAATGTCGCAGACCGCTTCCCGAGCGTCAACCGATGCGCGGCACGCATCGGCGGGCGGAACCGGGGCTCGGCGCTCGGCAGCGGTGGAGCGACATGCGGCGATCCGCGGGATTCCGCCGTTCTCGCCCGATGAATACAGCGGACGCATCAATCCATGCAACTTCGCTTATGGAACTGCATCGTTGACGGGTCGTAGTCTCGCGCCATGACGAACATCATCGATGCCCCCTCGCCCGTCGCCCCCGGCTCCGTCGCCCAGGCGGGGCCACTGCTCGACTCTCTCGAGCGGACGCTTCAGGAGGAGTACTCCGTGGTGCGTCTTCCCGACGACCTCTCGACCCTCGATCCCGCGGATGCCGCGAAGGTGCGCGCCGTCGTCACGAGCGGTCGCAACGGTGTCCCGTCCGCTCTGATGGCTGCGCTCCCGAACCTCGAGATCGTGACGAATTTCGGGGTGGGCTACGACACGACCGATGTGGCTCAGGCGGTCGCACGCGGTATCCAGGTCACCCACACGCCCGATGTGCTCACCGACTGCGTCGCCGATACGGCCCTCGGCCTCATGCTCGACGTGTTCCGACGGTTCGGAGCATCCGAGAGGTTCCTGCGCGAGGGCCGCTGGGAGTCCGGCGGCTTCCCGCTGACGCGTCGGTTCTCGGGCAGCACGGTCGGCGTGCTCGGCCTCGGCCGCATCGGGCAGGCGATCGCCCGGCGCGCGGCAGCCTTCGACACGACGATCCTCTACACGACCCGCCGCCCGGTCGACGGAGTGCCGTGGGAGCACGTGGCCTCCGCCGTCGAACTCGCACGCCGATCGGACGTGCTCGTCATCGCGGTTCCCGGCGGCGCGGCGACCGTGGGGCTCGTGGATGCCGAGGTCATCCGGGCGCTGGGACCGGACGGGTTCCTGGTCAACATCGCCCGCGGCTCGGTCGTCGACGAGGACGCGCTGATCGCCGCTCTCGAGGCCGGTGAGATCGCGGGGGCGGGTCTCGACGTGTTCGCGCAGGAGCCGCACGTGCCCGAGCGGTTGATCCGCGACGATGTCACGCTGCTGCCCCACGTCGGCAGCGGGACGCACGAGACCCGGCGCGACATGCGAGACCTCACGCTGGCGAACCTGCGGGCGTACCTCGCAGGCGAGCCGCTCCCGACGCCGGTGCCGGAGATGTCTGCGCTTTGATGCAGGCCGCGCATTGATCTATCCACCATTTGGTTTGTAGGCGCATCGTTTCCCGCATAGCGTGACGATTGTTCAGATCCGAGCCGGACACCGGCGCGACACCCCAGGAGTGCACCGTGGCACGATTCACGCCCACCGAGCTGGCCGACCACCTTCGCGAAGGTCTCCTCTCGTTCCCCGCGACGGCATTCACGCCGGAGCTCGAGTTCGACGAGAAGCGCTACCGCGAGCACGTCGAGTGGCAGGCCGGATTCGGCGTCGCCGGTCTGTTCGCCGCCGGCGGCACCGGCGAGGGCTTCAGCCTCGATGCCGCAGAGTCGGCCGCGGTCGTCCGCGCGGCCGTGCAGGCGTCCCGACCCGAGGTGCCGGTGCTCGCGTCGGCCGGAGGCTGGACCCGCAACGCGATCGCGAACGCTCGTGCAGCGGAGGAGGCCGGTGCCGAGGGCATCCTCGTGCTGCCCCCGTATCTCACCGAGTGCGACCAGCCCGGTCTCGTCGAGCATGTCTCGGCGATCGCCGCAGCGACCCGTCTCGCGATCATCGTCTACAACCGGGGCAACGCGATCTACTCGGCCGAGACGATGGCGATCCTCGCCGACCGACACGAGAACGTCATCGGCTTCAAGGATGCGACGGCCGACATCGAGCACCTCGCCTCGGTCTACGTCCGCAACGGCGAGCGGCTGTTCTACCTGGGCGGGCTGCCGACGGCGGAGACGTATGCGCTGCCGCTGCTGCAGATGGGCATGAGCACCTACTCGTCCGCGATGTTCAACTTCGTTCCCGAGTTCGCCCTCGAGTTCTACCGGGACGTGCGTGCCCAGGACCGAGTCGCGGTGACCGAGAAGCTGGGACGCTTCGTGCTGCCGTACATCGCGATCCGCGATCGGGGCCGCGGCTTCGGCGTCTCGATCGTCAAGGCTGGGCTGCGTCTCACCGGACACGGCGTCGGACCGGTCCGCCCGCCGCTGCACGACCTGTCGGAGCAGGATGACGCCGACCTCCTGCAGCTTCTCGACCGCGCCGGGCTGCTCGAGTCCGTCCCCGTCTGATCCTCACCATCCCCACCCTCGACTCAAGGAGAGTGACATGACCGTTCCCGTCCTCACCGGGCATTCCTCGATCGCCGGACGCTCCGTCGCCGGCACCGGCTCGGCACTGCACGCCATCGCGCCCGACACCGACGAGCAGCTCGACCCGCCCTACTCGCAGATCGACGTCGACCAGCTCCGCGAGGCGACGGCGGCCGCCGCCGAGGCGTTCGTGACGTTCTCGCGCCTCGAGCCCGAGGCCCACGCGGCCTTCCTCGAGACGGTCGCGGAGGAGATCGAGGCGATCGGCGACACGCTGATCGAACGGGCGATGCAGGAGACCGGGTTGCCGCAGGCGCGTCTTCTCGGCGAGCGTGCGCGCACCACCGGGCAGCTGCGGCTGTTCGCCGAGGTCGTCCGAGCCGGCGAGCACCGAGGCGTGCGCATCGATCCGGCGCAGCCCGACCGCACGCCGGTGCCCCGCGTCGACATCCGCCAGCGCAAGATCCCTCTCGGGCCGGTGGCGGTGTTCGGGGCGTCGAACTTCCCCTTCGCGTTCTCCACCGCCGGCGGCGACACCGCATCCGCCCTCGCAGCCGGCTGCCCGGTCGTGTTCAAGGCGCACAGCTCGCACCCCGGCACGAGCGAGCTCGTGGCGGCGGCGATCGCGCGTGCCATCGACGCCCATGGACTCCACCCGGGAGTGTTCTCGCACATCTTCGGCCCGGGCCGCAGCGTCGGACAGGCGCTCGTCTCCGACCCCGAGATCCAGGCCGTCGGGTTCACCGGCTCCCGCGAAGGCGGTCTCGCCCTCGTGCGCGCCTCGCAGGCGCGGCCGGTGCCGATCCCCGTCTACGCCGAGATGAGCTCGGTGAACCCCGTGTTCATCCTGCCCGGCGCTCTGCGCGGCGATGTCGGAGCGCTCGCCGCGGGGTACGTGCAGAGCGCGACCGGATCCAGCGGGCAGCTGTGCACGCAGCCCGGAATCGTCTTCGTCCCGCGGGGCGAGCAGGGCGACGCCTTCCTGCAGGCCGTATCCGAGGCGCTGCGCGCGGCCACAGGGCAGACCATGCTCTCCCCGAGCATCGCCGCCGCATGGCGCGAGGGCGTCGAGACGAGGGACGCCAACGCCGAGATCCTCGCGAGGGGATCCGACGGAGAGGGTCCGCATGCTCCCGCGCCGGTGATCCACGCCGCCGACCTCGGATCGTTCGAGGAGAACCACGTGCTGCACGAGGAGATCTTCGGTGCGGCATCGCTGGTGGTGCGGTACGGCGATGTCGCCGAGCTGGTGCAGGCGGCGTCGCGTCTGGAGGGTCAGCTGACGGCCACGCTGCAGCTCAGCGCGGACGACAATGAGCTCGCGGCGGCGCTGCTGCCGGTGCTCGAGCGCAAGGTCGGACGCATCCTCGCGAACGGCTGGCCGACCGGGGTCGAGGTCGGGCACGCCATGGTTCACGGCGGACCGTTCCCGGCGACGAGCGACTCGCGCACCACGAGCGTCGGGACTCTCGCGATCGAGCGCTTCCTGCGGCCCGTCGCCTATCAGAACATCCCCGACGAGCTGCTGCCCGAGGCGCTGCGCATCGCCAACCCGTGGCACGTCCCGCGCTTCATCGACGGGCGGCGCGAGGCGTCCGCATGAGCGCCGTTCCCACCGTCGACAGAGTCGAGGTCGTTCCGGTCGCCGGCCACGACTCGATGCTGTTGAACCTCTCGGGCGCGCACGGGCCGTTCTTCACCCGCAACATCGTCATCGTGACGGATTCGGACGGACGCGAGGGTCTCGGCGAGGTTCCCGGCGGAGAGCCGATCCGCCGCACCATCACCGAGGCCGGCGAGATGCTCTCGGGTCAGCCGGTCGGCCGATACCGTTCGCTGCTGCGGTCGATCGCTACGCGCTTCGCCGATCGCGACGCCGGTGGCCGCGGGCTGCAGACATTCGACCTGCGCACCACCGTGCACGCCGTCACCGGCATCGAGTCGGCGCTTCTCGACCTCCATGCGCAGCACCTCGGCGTGCCGGTCGCCGAACTGCTCGGCGACGGTCAGCAGCGCGACAGCGTGCCGATGCTGGGCTATCTGTTCTTCGTCGGCGATGCCGACAGGACCGACCTCCCCTATCTGCGCGAGAGCGGCGACAGCTGGGAGAGCGTGCGACGCGAAGAGGCGATGACGGCCGAGGGCGTCGTGCGCCTGGCCGAAGCCGCCCAGCAGCGCTACGGATTCTCGGACTTCAAGCTCAAGGGCGGCGTGCTCGACGGAGAGATCGAGGCCGACGTCGTGACCGCCCTCGCCGAGCGCTTCCCCGAGGCGCGCATCACGCTCGACCCGAACGGCGGGTGGCTGCTGGAGGATGCGGTGCGCATCGGTCGACGACTGCGCGACGTGCTCGCCTACGCCGAGGACCCCTGCGGTGCCGAGGGCCGGTTCTCGGGTCGAGAGGTGATGGCGGAGTTCCGGCGGCGCACCGGACTGCGGACCGCGACGAACATGATCGCGACCGACTGGCGCGAGATGGCGCACGCGATCCGATCGGATGCCGTCGACATCCCGCTCGCTGACCCGCACTTCTGGACGATGGCAGGGTCGGTGCGCGTCGCGCAGCTGTGCAACGACTTCGACCTCACATGGGGCTCGCACTCGAACAACCACTTCGACATCTCGCTGGCGATGTTCACGCAGGTCGGTGCGGCCGCGCCCGGCGAGATCACGGCACTCGACACGCACTGGATCTGGCAGGACGGTCAGCAGCTGACGGTCGATGCACCGCAGATCCGCGACGGCGCGGTGCGCGTGCCCGACCGGCCGGGGCTCGGTGTGACGATCGACCGCGTGCGGCTCGCCGAGGCCCACGAGCTGTATGTCGAGCACGGGCTCGGCGCCCGCGACGACGCGATCGGCATGCAGTACCTCGTGCCCGACTGGCAGTTCGACAGCAAGCGGCCCGCCCTCGTGCGGTGAGGCGCGTCCGGGTGGATCGCTACTCGAACCCGCCGGTCAACCGTCCCCGCATCCGCTGACTGCTCTCGTTCATCCCGACGATCTCGACGCTCTTGCCGAGCGCTGCGTACTTCGTCTCGATCGCATCCAGAGCGGCGACGGTCGACGCATCCCAGATGTGCGATCCCGACAGGTCGATCACGACATGCTCGGGGTCGTCGGGGTACTCGAAGAGGGTGGTCAGGTCATTGCTCGAGGCGAAGAACAGCTCGCCGTTCACGACGTAGCGCGCGACGTCGCCCGAGACCGAGCGGTCGACCGAGCGCTCGACCGACACGAAGTGCGCCACCCGCCGCACGAACAGCACGGATGCGACCAGCACCCCGCCGACGACGCCGACCGCGAGGTTGTGGGTGAGGAGCACGAGCACGACGGTCGCCACCATCACGAAGGTCTCGCTCTTCGGCATCCGCTTGAGGGTCGACGGCTTCACGCTGTGCCAGTCGAAGGCGCCGATCGCGACCATGATCATCACGGCGACGAGGGCGGCCATCGGGATCGTGCCGACGAAGTCACCGAACACGACGACCAGCAGGAACAGGAAGATGCCGGCGCAGAACGTCGAGATGCGGGTGCGCGCCCCGGACGCCTTGACGCCGATCATGGTCTGGCCGATCACCGCGCATCCGCCCATGCCTCCGAAGATTCCGGAGAGCATGTTCGCCACGCCCTGCGCCCACGACTCGCGCGTCTTGTTCGAGTGGGTGTCGGTGATCTCATCGACGAGCTTGGCGGTGAGCAGTGACTCCATGAGCCCGACCAGCGCGACCCCGAGGGCGAACGGAGCGATGATCGTGAACGTCTCCCAGGTGAGCGGCACGTTCGGGATGAACAGCTCGGGAAGGCTCTTCGGTAGCTCGCCCTGATCGCCGACCGTCGGCACGGTGATCGCGAACGCCAGCACGACACCGGTCACGATGACCACCGACACGAGTGGCGCGGGCACGACCCTGGTGATCCTCGGCATCACGATCATCACGACGATCCCCAGTGCGACCAGCGGATACACCAGCCACGGCACATCGATCAGCTGCGGGAACTGCGAGCTGAACACGAAGATCGCGAGCGCGTTCACGAACCCGACCATGACGCTGCGTGGGATGAATCGCATCAGCTTCGCGACGCCCAGCACCCCGAGGAGCACCTGGAAGATGCCCGCGAGGATCACGGTCGCGATGAAGTAGTCCATCCCGTAGGTCGGAGCGACCGGTGCGATCACGAGCGCGACGGCTCCGGTCGCCGCGGTCACCATCGCGGGGCGCCCGCCGAGGAACGCGATCGACACCGCCATGATGAACGACGAGAACAGCCCCACCTTCGGGTCGACGCCCGCGATCACCGAGAACGCGATCGCCTCGGGGATCAGCGCGAGACCCACGACCAGGCCCGCGAGCACCTCGCGCGTCAGCATCCGCGGACTCTTCAGCGCCTGGAGGACAGTGGGATTCGCCCGATAGCGGGCGCGATCGTCGACCGCGAGTGCAGACATGGGGATGCTCCAGAGAAGGTGCCCGGGGATGGGGCAGACGTTCCAGCGTAAGACCTCGGTCTCGATGCGGAGGATTTCTGCAGTACGGAGGGCGGATGCCGGGAATCGGCCCTCCGCATCGAGGATCCCCTCCCGATCGGTGGTGTCGCGGGAGGGTGGCGAGATCGAGAGGGCATTGCGAGCAGGGTTCTGCGTGTTCTGCGCAGCAGAGTGACAAGGGATGGGCGCGTTCGGATTGTCAGTATGCTCCGAGATTTTGCGCGTACCCGGTCTCGGGCGGATACTCATCCCATCCGCGCCGCCCTTCTCGGCCGGGGAATCGACATGCACAGCACCCCTGCTCTCGCCCCTGACACGACCATCGCCATCGTCGGCGCCGGCCGTCTCGGCGGCGTTCTCGCCCGGGCCCTGCGTGCAGCGGGCTTCGGCGTCCGCGGCCCGCTTCGTCGCGACGACCGGATGCCGGATGCCGATATCGCGCTGCTCTGCGTTCCCGATTCGGCGATCGCGGCGGTGGCCTTCGCCGCGCGACCGCATGCTCGACTCGTCGCGCACGTCTCAGGTGCGACGCCGCTCGCCGACGTCGACTTCAGCATCCACCCGCTCCAGACCTTCACCGGCACCGAGACGCCCGAGGTCTTCCGCGGAATCGGCGTCGCGGTCGACGGCCGCACACCCGAGGCGCTCGCGGTGGCCGAGCAGCTCGCCGCAGCGCTCGGCGCGACACCCTTCCGCGTCGACGACGCCCACCGTGCGGAGTATCACGCGGCCGCATCCTTCGCCTCGAACTTCGTGCTCACGGTGCTCGACGCCGCCGAGCGCCTCGCGGCTCCCTCCGGGCTGGATCGCGCCCACCTCGCACCGCTCGTGCAGCAGACGGTCGACAACTGGGTGGCATCCGGCGCGGCGTCCGCCCTCACCGGTCCGATCGCTCGCGGCGACGAGGGGACCGTCGCGCGGCAGCGCGCAGCATCCGCCGACGTCGCCGACCTCTTCGACGCACTCGCCACCGCCACCCGAGCGGTCGCCGACAGAAAGCCCCGGTCATGAGAATCCTCCGTACGATCGCCGAGGTGCGCACCGCGGTTCGAGACGCCCGCGGTGACGGCGGGACTGTCGGGCTCGTCCCGACCATGGGCGCCTTCCACGAGGGGCACCTCTCGCTCATGCGCGCGGCGAGGGCGCAGAACGACCTCGTCGTCGTCTCGCTCTTCGTCAATCCGACCCAGTTCGCCGCGAACGAAGACCTCAGCACCTACCCGCGCGACGAAGCGCGTGACGCCGCGCTCGCTGAAGCGGAGGGCGTCGACATCCTCTTCGCCCCCGAGCCGGCCGAGATCTACCCCGACGGCTTCGCCACGAACATTCACGTGGCGGGCATCACCGAGGTGCTCGACGGCGCGAGCCGCGGCCCCCACCACTTCGACGGCGTCGCGACCGTCGTCACGAAGCTGTTCGGCATCGTGCAGCCCGACGTCGCGTACTTCGGGCAGAAGGACGCGCAGCAGGTGCTCGTCGTCCGGCGGGTCGTGCGTGACCTGAACCTCGATGTGCGCATCGAGGCGTGCCCCATCGTCCGCGAACCCGACGGACTCGCCATGAGCTCGCGCAACGTGTACCTCGACGCGGATGCTCGCGCCCGGGCGACCGCGCTGAACCGTGCGCTCGACGCGGCGGATGCGGCGCACCGTTCGGGCGACGGGGATGGCGGCGCCATCCTGTCCGCTGCCCAGGCTGTTCTCGTCGAGGCGGGAATCGACGTCGAGTACCTGGAACTCCGGGATGCCGAGACGCTTCAGCCCGTCACCCGCATCGACCGCGACGCCCTGCTGCTCGTCGCCGCCCGTGTCGGCGCCGCCCGATTGATCGACAACCACCTGCTGAGAGGGTTCACGCCATGAGCGCCCACGCCGCCCCGACGAAGCGACTGACCCTGCGCGATCTCGACGCCAAGAAGCATGCCGGCGAGCCGATCGTCATGGTCACCGCGTACGACTTCCCGAGTGCGCAGATCGTCGAGGAGGCCGGCGTCGACCTGGTGCTCGTCGGCGATTCGGCCGCGATGACCGTGCTCGGCTACGACAGCACCGTGCCCGTCACGATCGACGAGATGCTGATGCTGACGAAAGCCGTGCGGCGCGGACTCACGAATCCACTGCTCGTCGGCGACCTGCCCTTCGGTTCGTACGAGGCGTCGGATGAGCTCGCCCTCGCGACCGCGCAGCGCTTCATCAAGGAGGCCGGCGTCGACCTGGTCAAGATCGAGCGCGGCGGCACCACGGTCGACCGTGCTCGAGCGCTCGTGAATGCCGGCATCCCCGTCGTCGGCCATGTCGGACTCACGCCGCAGACTGCGACCTCGCTCGGCGGATACCGCGCCCAGGGACGCACCGCCGAGGCGGCGCTCGCCGTGATCGATGACGCCCTCGCACTGCAGGATGCCGGAGTCTCGCTGCTCGTGATCGAAGCAGTGCCGTCCGAGGTCACCGCCGCTCTCGCGCCCCTGCTGCGCATTCCGCTGATCGGCATCGGAGCCGGAGCGGATGCCGACGGCCAGGTGCTCGTCTTCCACGACCTGCTCGGCATCTACACCGGCGGGGCCGCCAAGTTCGTCAAGCGCTACGCCGATGTGCGCGCTGTGTCCATCGCGGGGGTCGCGGCCTATGCCGACGAGGTGCGCGGCGGGCAATACCCGGCGCCCGAGCACGGCTACGGGATGCCCGAGGGCGAGGCCGCGCGACTGCGCGACCTGCTCGCGCGGCGGTAGGCGTCGGCCTCCGGGCGGCTCGACGCCCGGCATCCAGTGCTGTCCCTCTCTTGCTGACCTCGTCGATGCGGAGGAGATCTGCGATGCGGAGGGCCGTATCGACGAGGTCATCCTCCGGTGCGCTGTTCTCCTCCGCACCGTAGGAGTGCGATGGCTGCCGTGTCGAGGTCTCGAAGCGCGCGCATCACGCATTGCGAAGGAGAAATGCGCTTCCGAAGGAGGGAATCCCGGGATCAGGCCTTCCGAAGCGCAGAACTCCTCCGGTGCGTGGGTGCGTGGGTGTGTGGGTGCGTGGGTGCGTGGGTGCGTGGGTGTGTGGGTGTGTGGGCGCCGCGGCGAAAGAGGTCCCCCTCACGCCTCCCAGCGCAGGATGTCGCCGGGCTGGCATTCCAGCACTTCGCACAGTGCGTCGAGGGTCGAGAACCGCACGGCTTTCGCCCGCCCGTTCTTCAGCACGGCCAGGTTCGTCGGCGTGATCCCGATGCGCTCGGCCAGCTCGCCGACACCCATCTTGCGTCGCGCCATCATCACGTCGATGTCGACGACGACGGGCATCAGATGACCTCGTTGTCGAGCTCGGACCGCAGCGCCTGCGCCTCGACATCGCGGTCGATCGCCTGCCGCAGCAGCGCCTTCATCACCACGACCAGCAGGGCGACGCCGGCGAGCACCACGCCGGCTCCGCCGATGAGCGCGACGAGACCCGGAGCTGCCGAGCCCGGAGCGAGTATCGCTGCGAGGATCCACAGGAGAGCCGCGGCCACGAGGATCGCACCGATGATCACGTCGATGTAGCGGAACGACGAGGTCGAGAAGATCGATCCGCGACGCACCTTCGTGAGCAGCAACCACACGCAGATGCCGAAGACCTGCAGAGTGCCGACCCCGAGGACGACGATCGACACGAAGGCGATCCGCCCCCACAGCTCTTCGTCGGCGAGGTCGAGCCACAGCAGCGGCACGATGAGCGCCTGCACGGCCACGGACCCGACCAGCGCCAGCGCGATCACGACCCGCAGCACGATGATCGTCGACTTCGCCATGACTCCACCTCTCATCGAACAACAGTAGAAATCTATCGTTAATCGTTCGATTCGGCAAGGTGGATGTGCGGGGGCGCGTTCGATGCGGAGGAGATCTACGGAAGGGAGGATCAACTGCGCGAGTTCGTCCTCCGGTGCGCAGATCTCCTCCGGTACGCAGATCTCCTCCGGTACGCAGAGCTCCTCCGGTACGCAGATCTCCGCCGGTGCGCAGATCTCCTCCGGATGCCGGGGCCGGGCGCGCTCGGAAGGAGATCGCGCATAACGAAGGAGATATCGGCCACATCCCTCCTTCGAGGCGAGAGATCTCCTTCGGAGTGAGAGATCTCCTTCGCAGTCGGTGGGATGCCGGGGCAGCGCGCTCGGAAGGAGAACGCGCACAACGAAGGAGGTGTCGGCGGCATCCCTCCTTCGAGGCGAGAGATCTCCTTCGCAGTCGGTGGGATGCTGGCGGCAGCGCGCGCTCGGAAGGAGATCGCGTCTACCGAAGGAGGTGTCGGCGGCATCTGTCCTTCGGCGCGAGAGACCTCCTTCGGCGCGAGAGATCTCCTCCGCAGCGAGAGACCCCCTTCGGCGCGAGAGACCTCCACCCAACAGAGAGCAGCTACTCCGCCCGACGCACCCGCAGCACCAGTGCGATGAGCGCGAGCGCGATGACCGCGACGCCGTACCCGACGCACACTGCGCCGAGTCCGAAGACTCCGACCAGCATCCCTGCGATGACTGCGGGCACGCCGAAGGCGAGGTAGGCGAGCAGGTAGATCACGGCGAACGTGTCGGCGCGGTCGGTCGGGGGGATGCGGGGTGCGAGTGAGGCGACGACTCCCGAGAAGGCGGTGCCGAATCCCATGCCGGTCACGGCGGTCGCGGCGAGGTAGAACGGAAGCGACCCGGTCGCGAGCGCCCAGAGCGACAGCGCGGTGCCGACGGCGAGGGCCGCCGTGCCGAAGATCACCGAGGTGCGCGGGCGCCGGTTGCGGAAGAGGAATGCGGTGACCGCGCCGACGCCGGCCAGCATCGCGACCGCGAGTCCCTGCCAGACGTGCGCCTCACCGCCGAGCTGGGTGCGCACGATGTTCGCGCCGAGCGAGAGGAAGAGCCCACCCGTCGCCCAGCCGGCGATGATCGCGGGGGCTCCGCGCCAGAAGTCCGAGCGGATGCCGGCCGGCACCGACAGCCGGAAGCTCAGCGACGCGAGTGCTCCCGGCCGCAGCGGAGCGGTCTCGGGTGCCAGGAAGAAGAGCCCCGCGAGCACGATGTACACGGCGGTCAGGGGTGCGAACACGTCGAGCAGCGGCTGTCCGGTCACGTCCAGTGCGATGCCCGAGACGAGCGCGCCGAGGGCGAGGCCGATTCCGGGGCTGAGCGCGTTCCACAGTGCGGCGGCCCTCGAACGGCCGCCGGGGGCGAGGTCGAGTGCGGCGGCCGAGAGGGCGGCGATGAGCACGCCACTCGCCGCACCCTGCAGGATGCGGGCGAGCATGAGCGTGGCGACCGTATCGGCATGCCAGAACAGCACCATGCTCGCGGCGAGCACCAGGAGACCGCCGATCGCGACCGGTCGCCGCCCGACATGGTCGGAGAGCGAGCCTGCGGTGAGCAGGGCGAGCAGCAGGGCGACCGCGTAGACGGCGAAGACGGCGCTGATGACGATCGCGTCGAATCCGATCTCTGCGGCGAGCACGGGGTAGAACGGCGACGGCGCACTCGCGCCCATCATCATCGCGATCTGCGTCACGACGGCCAGCGCGAAGCCGAAACGCGGGCGACGGATCCGAGGTGCCGTCGCGGTCGTGTCGATCGGTGACGTGGTGGTCATGAGTGCTCCCGCGGTATCGGTTCGAGATTCATCGAACTATCGGAGCGTACTCGCGATCCCGCGATTGTTCAACTATTCTCGAACCATGCCAGGCGAACTCCCGCACCCCGAGCGATCCGAGATACAGCTCACCGACGTGCTCTTCGCCCTCAGCGACCCCGAGCGTCTGGCGATCGCGCGACAGCTCGCCGACGGCCCGCTCGACATGGCGGAATGCCACGCGACCGACCCGAACCTGCCGAAGTCCACCAAGTCGCATTTCATGAAGGTGCTGCGCGAAGCGGGCGTGATCCGCAACGAGCCCAACGGCCGGCGACGGATGCTGACGCTGCGCCGCGCAGAGCTCGACGAGCTGTTCCCCGGCCTGCTGGATTCCGTGCTGCGTTCGTGACCCGCAACAGCCCAGGCGAGAGCCCACCGCCTCAGCGGAAGTGCGACGCGCCGTTCAGGTCGAGCACCGTGCCCGATGCCCACACCGCGGTGGGCGAGGTGAGATAGGCGACGGCATCCGCCACCTCTTCGGGCGTGCCCACCCGGCCGAACGGACTCTGGCCGCGGATGCTGTCGCCCTGCTCTCCCTCGAGCTTCGCCGTCTGCCGGTCTGTCGCCACCATGCCTGGAGCGACGGAGGTGACCGAGATGCCGTGGGGCGCGAGCGCCAGCGCCATCGACTGCCCGAACGCCTGCAGTCCTGCCTTGGTCGCGGCGTACGCGGGGTGGTCGGCCTCTCCGCGGAACGCGCCGCGTGACCCGATGTTGACGATCGATCCGCCGCTGCCCCGCTCGATCATGTGCTGAGCGACGAGCATCGTGACGTTCGAGGCGCCGAGCAGGTTCACCGAGGCCATGGCAGACCAGGCGCGCTGCCACTCGGCATACGTCGTCGAGTCGACGTGATGCTCGTTCGCCGCGCTCGGGGCCACGGCTGCATTGTTCACCAGGATGTCGAGTGAACCCAGGGCTGTGATGCCCTCCTCGACCACGCGCTGCGCCTTCGCCGGATCCCCGAGGTCGCCGCCCACGATCGCATGGTTCGAGCCTTCGAGCGAGGCGAGGGTCTCTTCCGCGGCCGCGCGATCGCGGCCGTAGTGCACGACGACCCGGTCGCCCCGTCGGGCGAAGGCCTGCGCCACTGCGCGGCCGATGCCGCGCGAGCTGCCCGTGATCAGCGCATGCGCCATCTCAGGACGCGACCCGCGTGCGACCGACCGCATGCACCGCCGGCTCGATCTCGGACCACACCGAATCCAGCGAGAGGTGCAGCACGCCGGCGATCGCGGCGATGGTCGAGAAAGCGGGGGTCGCCACGCGACCCGACTCGATCTTGCGCAGGGTCTCGGGCGAGACTCCCGCCTCGAGGGCGACGCTCAGCATCGATCGCTCACCGCGCGCTCGCCGCAGCAGCGCGCCGAGGCGCTCGCCCCGCTCGACCTCGGCGGGAGTCAGGGGCATCCGAACCATCATGAGCCCATTGTAATCCCGGGATAGTATTACCGGGATAGTTATTGGAATGACTGACGGCGAGCTGTGGAGAACCCCATGATCGAGATCCTGAACCGCGACGAACTGGCTCGTGCACGAGACGCGGGCGCCCTCGTCGGCGGCATCCTCCAGTCCCTCAAGGAGCGAGCCGCGGTCGGGGTGAACCTGCTCGACCTCGACCGCTGGACGAAGCAGATGATCGAGGATGCCGGTGCGCAGTCCTGCTACGTCGATTACGCCCCCTCCTTCGGCCGGGGGCCCTTCGGCCACTACGTCTGCACTGCCGTGAACGACGCGGTGCTGCACGGGATGCCGCACGACTACGCCCTCCTCGACGGCGACCTTCTCACTCTCGACCTCGCCGTCACGCTCCGGGGGATCTCAGCGGATGCCGCCATCAGCTTCGTGGTCGGCGACGGTGCGGCATCCGCCGACCTCGACATGATCGACGCGACCGAGCGTGCGCTGGCCGCCGCGATCGCCGCAGCCCGACCCGGCGCGCGCATCGGCGACCTCTCCCACGCGATCGGCACGGTGCTCGGCGACGCGGGCTACCCGATCAATCTCGAGTTCGGCGGCCATGGCATCGGTTCGACGATGCACCAGGATCCGCACGTCGCGAACGACGGACGCCCCGGCCGCGGCTACAGACTGCGCCCCGGCCTGCTGCTCGCACTGGAACCGTGGGTGATGGCCGACACCGACCGGCTGGTCACCGACGACGACGGCTGGACGCTGCGCAGTGCGACCGGATGCCGCACAGCCCACACCGAGCACACCATCGCCATCACCGAGACCGGGGCCGAGGTGCTCACGCTGCCGCGCTGACCCTCGTCACTTCGTGCGCGAGCCGCTCCGCACCCGACGCACAGCGCGGCCGGCCAGGTCCTTGAGCCGGCCGCCGGGGTACTGCCTGCGCAGCTCGACGGCGCCGCCGCGTCCCGCGACCGGCGTGCACGTGCGCCCGGCGAGCAGGGGTGAGCGTCCCGCGGCGGCGAGCGTCGCAGCATCCGCTCGGAGAGGGACGTCGAAGGTCCACCCCGCCCGTCGCACGGTCACGAAGAGCTTCGCCCCGCGCGACTCGTCGTCGGGCCGGAACACCTTCAGCGGGTCGATCGCGATGCGGAGGGAGTCGAGGCTGCGTGGGTGGAGGTTCGCCACGCGACGCTCGATCGCCGCGGCCTTGTCGCGCCACACCAACTCGACGTGATCGTTGGACATCTCCCGCTTGGCTTCGAGAAGACCGGTCGGAATGCCGTCCATCGCGATCGGCAGTGACGTCATGACGCCCGTGCCCGGCTCGAACTCGAGTGCGTCCTGCCCGTCGCGGGTGATCGAGACATCGACGGTGAGATACAGTCCGCCGCCCCGCGACCACCGTGCCGACGTCACCACCGCCCGGCAGGTGAGCTCGGCCTCGAACCGCGCGAACGTCAGCAGGTCGGCGCGTCGATCGGCTCGCAGCAGTGCGGCCCGGATGCGGTTCGGAAAGGCCAGGCCCCCGTCGACGCCGGGTCCGAAGCGCCGTCGCGCGAGCGGGATGACGACGTCGAGCAGTCGCTGGCGATACTCCTCGGGGTACCCGGCGTACTTCTTGCCCGACACCCTCTTGAGGATCTTGCCGCGGAACCAGTGCCGCAGCAGCCGGTCGCGCAGTCGCCCCGGTTCGGTGTACCGCTCGACCAGGTCGAGCACGGCCTCGAGATGCGGGAAGTACGTCTCGGGTTCGATCCGCGACGAACTGGCACTGCCCGCGTGCTTGACCCACGCGTAGCAGGGGCGGCTGGCGAGGATCGAGATCGTCGACGCCTCGAAGTACGCCCTCATCACGAACAGATGGTCTTCGAGGCGCACCTTGCCGTCGGGGAATCGGATGCGCTTCTCGCGCAGGAACGAGGTGCGGAACATCTTGTGCGGCGTCAGCATCTCGAGCAGCGGATCCTCGCCGAGGCGCGCACGGGGGATGTCGCGGCGGAAGATGCGACTCGGAAGCCGCCGGCCGATGCCGACCTCCCTGCCGACCACGACATCGGATGCATGCTCGTCGGCGTAGTCGCAGAGCGCCTCGAGGGCGCCGTCGTAGAGCCAGTCGTCCTGATCGACGAACTGGATGTACGTGCCGCGCGCATCGTCGATCCCGTGGTTGCGCGGCGTTCCCGGCCACCCCGAATGCGGCAGATACGCGACGCGCACGTAGGGACGATCACGCGCGATCTCGACCAGTCGAGCCGCCGTCTCCTCACCGGAGCCGTCGTCGCAGAGCAGCACCTCGAACCGGCCGTGATCGAGCGTCTGCCGATCGAGAGACGCGATGAGCTCGTCGAATGCCGCTCCCGGACGGAACACGGGAACGACGACGCTCACTCTGATCGAAGTGGACGGTGGGGAAACGGCAGGGGAAGACGACATCGACGGCAGTCAAACATCGTCGGCTATGGAGCGCACGGGGCTTGCTTTCAGCGCCGTGTGCGTGCAGTGCGTGTCAGTGGGATCGTGCGTGGGCCGCCGCGCGGCCACGGAGGAAGCCGATGACGCCGTCGTCGTCGGCGAGCGCGATCGCCCGCGCGTAGGCCTCGCCGGCATCCTGTCCGGCCTCGGCGAGCAGCCCCGCCCGAGCCGCCCAGTACGGCTGGAATCCCTCTGCATGGGCCGGAAGTGCGGCGAGGCCCGCCTCGGCTCCGTCGATGCGTGCAGTGACGACGGCGGCCGCGACCCGGGCACCGAGGGTCGGAGCGACCGCGAGAAGCGCGGCGTACAGCATCCGCAGCGAGTCCCAATCGGTCGCCCCCGTGCGCAGCCGATCGCAGTGCACCGCCTGGATCGCCGCCTCGAGCTGGAATCGTCCCGGCGCACCGGTCGGCCGCGCTCGCCGCAGGTACGCCTCGCCCTCGGCGATCAGCGCCGCATCCCAGGTCTGAGGATCCTGCTCGTCGAGGGGGGTGAACTCGCGAGAGCGCCGCGCGAGAGTCAGCGTCGTGAGGGCGGCCAGTCCCCACGCCTCAGGCTCGTCCTCGAGAAGCCCCGCCAGAGTGACGGCCAGGTACTGCGCCTCGCCCGCCATCGACTCGGCGTCGCCGCGCCAGGTGAGCGCGGCGCATCCGTAGACCGCCTCCAGCACAGCGGGCAATCGTTCGGGCATCGAGCGGCGGTCCGGAATCGCGAACGGGATGCGGGCATCTCTGATGCGTCGCTTCGCCCGCACCAGGCGCTGTGCCATCGCCGTCGCCGGAACGGCGAACGCGCGCGCGACCTCGGCCGCCTCGAATCCGAGCACGGTCTGGAGCATGAGCGGCGCGCGCACGGCCGGGTCGATCGCCGGATGCGCGCACACGAACAGCAGTTCGAGTCGCTTGTCGCCGATCGCGAGCGGATCATGGTCGGCGAGCGGATCGACGCGAGCGCTCTCCTCGGCGAGGGGAGCGGATGCCGTCGCCGCGGCCGACTTCCACATATCGCGCAGCCTGTTCCTCGCCACGGTCATCAACCACCCTTCCGGGTTGTCAGGCACTCCGGCATCCGGCCAGCGCCGCAGCGCCTCTTCGAACGCTCCCGCAAGGGAGTCCTCGGCGAGTGCGAGGTCGCCGGACCGCGCCGCGAGCAGCGCGACCAGCCGGCCGTAGGAGGTCCGCGCCGCACTCTCTGCAGCGGCCCGGACCCCCTCGGGGATCATCGGTTCGGAGTCCAGACGCCGTCGACCGTGAACACGGCACCCGGGCGGATCTCGACCGCACCCCAGAACGCCGGCGGGGCCTGGCGGGCGAATCCGATCGCGGCATCCAGGTCGGGCACGTCGATGACGACCGTGCCGCCGAGCTGCTCCTTCGTGTCGGCGAACGGGCCGTCCTGCACCTGCAGCGCGTCATCGCGCACGCGAACGGTGGTGCTGACGGCCGACGGCTGCAGAACCTCGGCCGAGACGAGCACCCCTGCCGACTGCAGGGTGGCGGCGTAGCTCGCGAATGCGGCCTGGCCCTCTGCGAGCGCCTCGGCGCCCAGAGTCTCGGCATCGAGCTCTTCGTAGTGCAACAGCAGTGTGTAGCGCATGTCTCTTCCTCACTGTTCGACGGTCAGCGTACAGAGAGATGACGATCGAGCAGCAGGCCGATCGACACATCCGCCGAAGTTCACCTTCCGGGCCGAGACTCCCACCCCACACTCAGCCTTAACGATATATCGTTGACTATCGCTCACCACTTCCGGGAGGTCATCATGAACAACGCATTCCCCTCGAACCCGTTCGGCGGATCCGGCTTCGGCTCGGGCCAGGGCGGACCCGCATCCGCGATCTTCGATGCCATGGAGCAGCTCCGCAAGTCCTTCGAGCAGCGCCCCAGCGGCGGCTCGCGCATGGCGAAGGGCGACGTCCGCACCGCGGTGCTGTCGCTGCTCACCGAGAAGCCGATGCACGGCTACCAGATCATCAACGAGATCGCCGACCGCAGCGGCGGATCGTGGAAGCCGAGCGCAGGCTCGGTCTACCCCACCCTGCAGCTGCTGGCCGACGAGGGCCTGATCGAGGCTCAGGAGCAGAGCGGTCGCAAGACCTACTCGCTCACCGAGGCCGGCCGCGCCGTCGCCGCCGAGCACACCGAGACCCCCGCTCCGTGGGAGTCGCAGTCGAAGAGCGAGGGCTCGCACGACAACCCCCGCTACAGCGCACTGCCCAAGGCGGGCGTCGACCTCGCGGCGGCAGCCGCAGCCGTCGGTCGCAGCGGCAGCACCGAGCAGGTGCAGCAGGCGGTCGAGATCCTCGACGAGGCCCGCCGTAGGCTGTACTCGATCCTCGCTCAGGACTGATCGCACACGACACAGGGACGACACATGACGGATGCTGCGGCGCAGGGCGCCCATCGTGCCCGGTACCGCCGCATCCTGTCGTTCGCGGCGCGCGAGTTCCTCAAGGTCTGGTGGTTCGAGCTCGTGCTGCCGCGCTTCGGCATGAGCTCGATCGCCGAGCGCACCCGGGCGCCGCGCATGCAGCGCTTCGCGAAGCGGTTCCACGTGCTCGCGGTCGAACTCGGCGGTCTCATGATCAAGGTCGGGCAGTTCATGTCGTCGCGTCTCGACGTGCTGCCGCCCGAGATCACGAAGGAGCTCGAGGGACTGCAGGACGAGGTCCCGGCCGTGCCGTTCGCCGACATCCGTGCGGCCGCCGAGGCCGAACTCGGGCGTCCGCTCGCGGAGGCCTACGCCTGGTTCGATGAGACGCCGGTGGCTGCGGCATCCCTCGGCCAGGCGCACCGGGCCCGCCTCTCCGCACAGGATGCCGTCGACACCGGTCTCGGCGACGTCGTCGTCAAGGTGCAGCGCCCCGGCATCGACGAGATCGTCGCGGTCGACCTCGCGGCACTCCGCCGCGTCGCCCGCTGGGCGATGCGCGTGCGACTGGTCTCCGATCGGGTCGACGCGCCCGGCCTCGTCGAGGAGTTCGCGCAGACCAGCCTCGAGGAGATCGACTACCTGCACGAGGCCGCCAGCGCCGAGCGCTTCCGTGAGAACTTCGCCGGCGACCCGCGTGTCAGCGCCCCCGAGATCGTCTGGGAGCGGTCGACCCGGCGCGTGCTCACGCTCTCGGACGTCACCGCGATCAAGATCAACGACACGGATGCTCTACGGGCAGCCGGCATCGATCCGGCCGAGGTCGCCGACGTGTTCGCCGAGGTCATGTTCGACCAGGTGTTCACGCACAGCTTCGTGCACGCCGACCCGCACCCGGGCAACATCTTCGTGACACCCGAGGCCGACTCGACGACCGGCCGCACCTTCCGCCTCACCTTCATCGACTTCGGGATGATGGCCGAGGTGCCCGACAACCTCCGCGACGGTCTGCGCACCCTGCTGATCGCGGTCGCCGGTCGCGACAGTCGAGGCCTGGTCACAGCGGCCCAGGAGATCGGCGTGCTGCTGCCCTCCGCCGACACCGCCGAGCTCGAGCGGGCGCTCCGCGCGCTGTTCGCCCGCTTCGGCGGCATGGGCTTCGCCGAGCTCAGCAAGGTCGACCCTCGGGAGTTCACCGACTTCGCCGATGAGTTCGGCGACATGGTGCGCTCGCTTCCGCTCCAGCTGCCCGAGAACATGCTGCTGCTCATCCGTGCGGTGTCGCTGACCTCGGGCATGTGCTCGAGCCTCGATCCGTCGTTCAACGTGTGGGACGCCGCCGAGCCCTACGCCGGCCGCCTGCTGCGCGACGAGTCGGGCAACCTCATGCAGGACATGGCGCAGCAGGCCATGGAGACCGCTGCCGTCACCTACCGCCTGCCGAAGCGGATCGACGCGATCATCACCCGCGTCGACGACGGCAACGTCACCTTCGACACCTCGGCCCTCGAGCGCCGCCTCGACCGGCTCGAGGGCATCGCACGCCGCATCGGATCGGGCGTGCTGTTCGCCGCGATGCTCGTCGGAGGCGCGCTGCTCGTCACGCCGCTGCCGCCGCTCGGCATCACCCTCATCTGCGTCTCGGCGCTGCCCCTGCTGCACTCGGTGTTCGGCGGTCGTCGCTCGCGCTGACGCGCCCTGGCGCTCGCGCTGACCGCCCTGGTACTCGCGCTGACGCGTCCTGGTGCTCGCGCTGACGCGTCCTGGTGCTCGCCGCTGACGCGTCCGGAGAACCCGGAGCATCCGGCATCCGCCCGGCGTGTACGGCCCCGGAGCGCCGCGGATCACCCGTTCATCTGGCCTTTCCGTCCAGGTCGCAGAATGCCGGCATGGGAGAATGGGTTCTCATGGACACTCCGGACGAGAAGACGCCCACGAGGAACGACCCTCCGAAGACCTCCACCGCCGCGATCAGGCAGGCCGCGAAGGCCACCGAGACCGCGCAGAAGATCGTGCGCGACATCGCCGCGGTTCCGCCGCGCGGCGTGCACCCGGCGCTCGTGCCCGGCGTCTCGGTCGAGGAGACCGGACGCACCTACCGCACCGATCCGCTCGTCTTCGGCATCGCCGTCGCGCTGACCCTCGCGTTCATCGCGTGGGGCGTGTTCGCGGGTGACAACCTCTCGGGCACGACCTCGACCGTGCTCGGGTGGGTCGTCGAGTACTTCGGCTTCTTCTTCACCACGATCGCCACCGTCATCCTGGTCTTCATGCTGTTCGTCGGCTTCAGCCGCTACGGACGCATTCCCCTGGGCCGCGACGACGAAGAGCCCGAGTTCTCGATGTTCTCGTGGATCTCGATGCTCTTCGCCGCCGGAATGGGCATCGGTCTCGTCTTCTGGGGCGCCGCCGAGCCGCTCACCTTCTTCGAGAACCCGCCGCCCGGAACGGTCGAGGCGAACACCCTCGAGGCCATGCACACGGCGCAGGCGCAGGTGCTCTACCACTGGGGCCCGCAGGCGTGGGCCTTCTACGCGCTGGTCGGCGGCGCGATCGCGTACGGCGCGTTCCGTCGTGGCCGCACCCCCCTGATCTCGTCGATCTTCGCGCCGCTGCTCGGCGAGGGCCGCACCACCGGACCCCTCGGTCGCACGATCGACATCTTCTCGATCATCGTGACCCTCTTCGGCACCGCCGCGTCGCTCGGCCTGGGAGCCCTGCAGATCGGCCACGGCGTCGAGATCGTCAGCGGCATCGGCGAACTCGGCAACGGCGTGCTCATCGCGGCCATCGCTGTGCTCACCGCCTGCTTCATCGCCTCGGCGGTCTCGGGCGTCTCGAAGGGCATCCGCGCGCTGTCGAACATCAACGCGGTCGTCGCGCTGCTGCTCGCATTCTTCGTCTTCTTCGTCGGACCGACGCTGCTGATCCTCAACGTCATCCCCTCGGTCGCCGTGCAGTTCCTCGGCGACCTGCCCGAGATGGTCGCGCGGTCGGCGTCGCAGGGCGATGAGGCGCAGATGTTCCTGTCGAGCTGGACGATCTTCTACTGGGCATGGTGGATCTCCTGGTCGCCGTTCGTGGGCATGTTCATCGCCAAGATCTCGCGGGGCCGCACGCTGCGCCAGTTCGTCTCCGTCGTCATCCTGGTTCCGGCCGCGATCTCGCTCATCTGGTTCGCGATCTTCGGAACCACGGCGATCCAGCAGCAGATGAACGGCGCAGGACTCACGGTCGACCCGCCCGAAGAGGTGCTCTTCGGCGTGCTCGAGAACCTGCCGTTCCCGCTGATCACCAGCATCGTGCTCATCCTGCTGATCTCGATCTTCTTCATCACCGGCGCCGATTCGGCCTCGCTCGTCATGGGCACGCTCTCGCAGCAGGGCCGCCCCGAGCCGTCGCGCTGGGTCGCCGTCGTCTGGGGAATCCTGGTCGGAGTGATCGCGGCGGTGCTGCTCGTCACCGGCGAAGAGGGCAGCGGCCTGAAGTCGCTGCAGAACGTCACGATCATCGCGGCGCTGCCGTTCGCCGTGATCATGGCCTTCATGATGGTCGCGTTCATGAAGGATCTGCGACGCGACCCCATGATCCTGCGCGAGCGCTATGCCCGCATGGCCGTGCGCCACAGCGTCATGGCCGGACTCGAGGAGTACGGCGACGACTTCGCGCTCGTGCCTGTCGAGTACGACCACTCCGAAGACGACCTCGCCTGGATCGATGAGGCCGACGTCGACGACAGCCTCGCCGAGGTCTACGCGACCGCGACCGAGGCGATCGACATCATCCCGGATGCCGGTGGTGGCGCTGCGGACTCCGGTGGTGGCGCTGCGGATGCCGGTGGTGGCGCTGCGGATGCCGATGCCGATGCCGGCGACGCGAGTGCGGCCGGCGATGCGAGTGCGGGTGCGGCCGCGGACGCCGGGTCGGATGACGGGGGCGACCCTGCGGGCCTCGCCGAGCGTCCTTCCTGACGTCAGTCGCATTGTTGACCCCGCCCGCGCCGCCCCCGGCCCGGTGCGGGGTCAGTAACGCGTCCGAATCGGCCGTTTCCGCTGCGAAAGTGGCCCCGCACGTGAGTCCCGGCGCCGAAGTGGCCCCGCCATGTGGGTGGGGCGTGAGGTTGCCCCTACCCGCGGGTTCCATCGCGGTGCGGGGTCAGTAACGCATCCGAATCGACCGCTTCCGATGTGAAAGTGGCCCCGCACGTGAGTTCCGGTGCCGAAGTGGCTCCGCACGCACCTCGCACGTGAGTCCCGGTTCCCAACTGGCCCCGCCATGTGGGTGGGGCGTGAGGGTTGCCCCTACCCGCGGGTTCCATCCCGGTGCGGGGTCAGTAACGCATCCGAATCGGCCGTTTCCGCTGCGAAAGTGGCCCCGCACGTGAGTTCCGGTGCCGAAGTGGCCCCGCATGCGCGAAGGCGTGCGGGAGGCCGGAGGCGCGAGGCGGCAGACGCGGGGCGCCAGGGCTTAGGCGGATGCCGCCTCAGCCCCGGCCCAGAGGCTCAGGCGACGGGGGCCGTCTCAGTCGGGGCCGCCTCGCCCGCACCCGCCTCGCCGACACCCGCCTCGCCCGCACCCGCCTCGCCGACACCGGGCGCGACCGTCTCGACGGGGACGGATGCCGCGGCGGTGATCTTCGCCGCCATGCCCGCGAAGATGAAGCCGTGGAACGGCAGCACGGCCAGCCAGTACAGCCGTCCCGCGAGCCCGCGGGGGAAGAACACCGCCCGCTGCTCGTAGCGGGATCCGTCGCCGTCGGGCAGTGCGCGCAGCTCGAGCCAGGCCTCGCCCGGCACCTTCATCTCGGCGCGCAACCGCAGCAGTCCGCCGCTCGCGGGCGACGAGTCGGTCTTGCGGCCGGGCTCCTCGACGGCTTCGACGCGCCAGAAGTCGATCGCATCACCGACCCGCGCCTCGGCCTTGCTGCGGCGTCCGCGGCGGAGCCCGACTCCGCCGACGAGCCGGTCCATCCAGCCGCGCACCGCCCAGAGGAACTTCGACGAATACCAGCCGTTCGACCCGCCGATGCCGATGATCACCCGCCACAGTCCGTCGACCGGGGCCGACGTCTTCAGCTTGCGGGTGTCGGTGAAGACGGTGCGTCCCGCCCAGTCCGGGTCGCTGGGCAGCGGGTCGCTCGGGGCGCCCGAGACCTCGGCATCCTGCCAGCTCGTCTCGATGGTGTCGGCGTCGAGACGGCCCAGCGCCATCGACACGGCGGTGCGGTACGGGGTCAGCCCGCCGTCCGGGCGGGGGATGAGGTCATCGATCGCGCGGTCCTTCACGATGCACTCGTTCTGCAGCGACGCGACGAGCGGGCGCGCGATCGATCGCGGAACCGGGGTCACCAGGTTCACCCAGTGCGATGCGAGTCCCGGAGTGAGCACCGGCAGGGCAGCGATCGCGCGCTGGCGCAGACCCGCCTCGAGCGCATAGCCGTTCATCATCTGGCCGTAGCGCAGCACGTCGGGTCCGCCGATGTCGGCGGCGCGGTTGACGCTGTCATCGACGCGCGCGGCGCCCAGCAGGTAGTGCAGCACGTCGCGCACCGCGATCGGCTGGATGCGGTTGCGCACCCATTTCGGTGCCGGCATGTACGGCAGCACGTCGGTCAGGTGCCGGATCATCTCGAACGATGCGGAACCGGAGCCGATCACGACGCCCGCCTGCAGCACGAGCGTCGGAACGCCCGACTCGAGGAAGATCTCGCCCACCCGCACCCGGGAGCGCAGATGAGGCGAGAGCTTCACATCGTCGGGGTGCAGTCCGCCGAGGTACACGATGCGGCGCACGCCGGCCTTCGCCGCGGCATCCGCCACCGTGGTGGCCGCTCGTTCGTCGCTCTCCTCGAACCCCTTGCCCGCCGTCATCGAGTGGATCAGGTAGTAGACCACGTCGACATCGCGCATGGCCTCGGCCACGGCGTCCGCGTCGTCAGCCGAGCCCTCGACGATCTCGCAGTCGGCACCCCATGGGAAGGATGCCGCGCGCGCGGCGTCCCGGGCCAGTGCGCGCACCCGGTATCCGGCGTTCAGCAGACGAGGCGTCAGCCGCCCGCCGATGTATCCCGTGGCGCCGAGCACCAACGCGCGAGGCGCCGATCCGTCTTCGCGGGGGAGGGCGCGCAGGGCCTCTTCGTGCCCGGTGGGCTGGGTGAGCTCGGTCATGTGTCGAGCGTAGGCGTGATGACCGGAAATTTCACTAGGCTGGCGATTGACTAGTTCATCTAGTAATCTTTTGGCGGAGGAAGGTGATCACATGTCGACAGCCACGCAGTACCCCACCCGTCGTGAGCTCCGGTCTCGGCGAATCCTGCCGAACGGTCCTGTCGACGTCGCCCCGCTGTCGGCACGTGCTGCTGTCGGCCGCTCCACCGGGCTCCGCAGCGGCCCGCTCCCCGCATCGCGCACGCCGTTCTGGAAGTCCGCCGGAGTCGTCGGCCTCATCGCGGTCATCGCCGCCGGCACTCTGCCGCTGGCGGCATCCGCCCTCGACATCCCCCTGTGACCGCACGGCGCGGGCGCTCGACCACAGACCACCGCTGATAAGAGAGAGGAGCCCCCATGGGACTCGATGACAAGATCAAGAACACCGCTCAGGACCTCGCCGGCAAGGCGAAGGAGGCCGTCGGCAAGGTGACCGACAACGAGAAGCTCGAGGCGGAGGGCCGCGCCGACCAGGCGAAGGCCGACGTCAAGAAGGCCGGAGAGAACGTGAAGGACGCGTTCAACAACTGACACCGGTGAGCAACGGCGGGGAGGTGGCGCGAGCCACCTCCCCGCCTTCTGTGCGGCCCGACCTGCGATGGTCGTGCGGCGAGAGAGAGTGAGACAGCATGTCCGACCGCCTGAACAATGACACGCCGAACCTGTGGCAGCGCCTGCTGCGACGGCTGCGTCCCGCCGCGGCAGAGCCTCGTCGGCTCACGGTCGAGGACGTCACCGTCGTCGACCGCCCGATGCTCCGCCGCGCGGTCGCCGGCACCGTGGTCGGCAATCTCATGGAGTGGTACGACATCGGCGTCTACGGCTATCTCGCGGTGATCATCGGGCGGGCGTTCCTGCCGGACGCATCCGCGGGGGCGCAGTCGCTCTTCTCGCTCGGCGTCTTCGCGGTGACCTTCGTCGCCCGTCCGCTCGGCGGCATCGTGCTCGGCCAGCTCGGCGATCGACTCGGCCGTCAGCGCGTGCTGGCCTTCACGCTGATCATGATGGCCGCGGCCACATTCCTCATCGGCGTGCTCCCCGACTTCTCGGTCATCGGCGTCTGGGCGCCGATCCTGCTGATCGTGCTCAAGCTCGCGCAGGGCTTCTCGACCGGCGGCGAGTACGCGGGCGCCACGACCTTCATCACCGAGTACGCGCCCGACCGGCGTCGCGGCTTCTATGCCTCCCTGCTCGACCTCGGCTCGTACATGGGCTTCGCCATCGGCGCCGCCTTCGTCTCGATCCTGCAGCTGACGCTGTCGGCCGAGGTCATGCAGGGCTTCGCCTGGCGCATCCCGTTCCTCGTCGCGCTTCCGCTCGGACTGATCGCGATCTACTTCCGGCTGAAGATCGAGGACACCCCGGCATTCCAGGAGGCACAGGACTCGGCGAAGCGCGCGGCCGACGACGCACAGGCGTCGGCGGATGCGCCCAAGGGCGTGCTCGCACTGATCCGCGCATACTGGCGCGAACTGCTGACGGCCTTCGTGCTCGTCGCCGCCGCCAACACCGTGGGCTACGCCCTCACCTCCTACATGCCCACGTACCTCACCGGAACCCTGGGCTACGACGAGGTGCACGGCACTCTGCTGACCCTTCCCGTGCTCGTGGCGATGGCGCTCTGCATCCCGCTCACCGGAAAGCTCTCCGACCGCATCGGACGCCGCAAGGTGCTGTTCATCGGCTCGATCTCGGCGATCGTGCTGGCCGTGCCGTCGTTCCTGTTCATGATGCACGGGGAGATCTGGTCGACGCTTCTCGGCCTGGTGCTGCTCGCCTTCCCCGTGACCTTCTATGTGGCCAACCTCGCCTCGTCTCTGCCCGCGCTCTTCCCGACGTCGTCGCGCTACGGCGGCATGGGCATCTCGTACAACCTCGCCGTCGCCCTGTTCGCGGGCACGGCTCCGGTCGTGATGGAGGCGCTCGTGCAGATGACCGGATCGTCGCTGGCCCCGGCGTTCTACGTGATCGGCACCTCGATCGCCGGCTTCATCGCCGTGGTGGTGCTCAAGGAGTCGGCGCGCAGGCCTCTGCCGGGTGCGATGCCGAGCGTGCAGACGATCGAGGAGGCCGTGGAACTGGTCGAGACGCAGGAGGAGAACCCCGACCTCGACCTCGACGAGCTGTTCCCCGAACGCCTCGAGAACGCCGCGGACGACGACGGAGAGGCCGGCGCTCGGGTCGAGGATCAGGTCGAGAAGGCCTGACCCGCGGCGGAGGGATCACTCGCCGGAGGGCTCGGATTCCTCGTGCGAGCGGATGACGTCGCGCAGTTCCTGATCGAGATCCGACGCCTCTTCGATGGCCGAGGTCATGCCGGCCAGGAATCGCGTCACGATGCCGCGCTCGCGGTCGCTCATCTCGTCGACGAGCGACAGCATCCGCCGGTGCATCGCGCCGAGGGTCTCGCGCACCTCGTCGTCGCTGCTGACGGTGGGCACGACGACCCCGGCGCGGCGATCGGTCGGGTGCGGCTCGCGCTTCGCGTGCCCGCCCTTCTCGAGGCGGTCGATGAGGGTCGTCGTCGACGCCGTGGAGATGTCGAGCATGCGGGCGATGTCGATCGGGCGCACGATGCGGCCGGCCCGCTGCTCGCGCAGCAGGAATCGCAGCGCGACCAGGTCGGTCTCGTTCATGCCCATCGACGCCCTGGTGCGGGCTCGCATGGCGGTCTCGGCCGAGCGGTAGCGGCGGAGCATGTTGAGCACGTCGACCGTGCTCGCGCTGTCGGAGTCGGGGTACCAGTACCCCGATCGGCCGAATTCTTCAGAGCGCTCCATCACGCCACCTCGCCGTCATCGCTCAGGGATCCCTCGTTCTCTCCATGCTCGCGCGCGAGCATCTCGATCGCGCCGGCTTCGACCTCGGCAGGGACGATCCGCAGCAGTCCGCCCGTGATGGCGTCGTGCTCGGCGGCCACGATCTGGTCGAGCCGCCAGGCGGGAACCGACGGGAACCGCGCTCGCAGGCGATCGAGCATGTCGGCGTACATGATGTACCCCGCATCCTCGAGTGTGAATCGCTCGACCATGACGTCCCTTTCCTGCCCGTGTTCTATCTTCGCACCCGATCAGAGTCCCTGGTGGCATTGGAATTCGCTAGGCCACCTCGTTACCTGTCTTTCGAGTAGCATGGAGGGGTCAGGGGGTGACACATGGCCAGCAGGACCGACATCAGAACGACGTCGACCGATCTCGTCGCTCGGGTCGACGAACTCCGTCGCGCCGAGGCGCAGCTGGGCCGTCGTCTCGCCGCGCTGCGCGCGCCCAATGACACCGATCGTGAGGCCATGAGGTACATCACGGAGGCGCCGGCGGATGCTCCCGCGACCCCGGGAGGACTCGCTGCGCACCTGAACGTGAGCACGGCCGCGATCACGAGCCTGCTGCGCCGTTTGCAGGAGCGCGGCCAGATCGTCGTCGCCCCGCATCCGGCTGACGCGCGATCGAAGGTTCTGCGACCCTCTCTGCGCGATCTCCACTCGCCCGGCGACGAGCTCACGCAGCGCATCGCCGCCCTCGCCGACGAGTTCACGCCCGAGCAGACCGATGCGATCTCACGGTTCCTGCACCGCTTGACGGAAGAGATCGGCGACCTTCCCTGACGTCCGACTGGGATTTAGCTAGGTAACCTAGTAATCTATTTCTCAAGCCAGTCTGAGCGTGAGGGAGAGAACATGGGTTACCTGACCTACGGAAGCACCGCCGCACCGATCGAGATCGACGACGAGCTGCTGACCCACCTGCGGCTGGTGATCGTGACCAAGCTGCGGCGCAACGAGTCCTTCCCCCTGACCCTCTCGATCGGCGACGGCGCCGTCGAGACGCTCTGGGTGCACGCCTCCATCCCCCTCCGGTTCGCCATGGACGAGGAGCCGAGCATCAACCGCTCGCTGGTGGTCTCGATGATGAACGCGGCGAACTCTGCCGGCGGGCTCGACCTCACCCGAGGTGACTTCGCTCCGGCGCTCACGGGGTCGCGTGTGCTGCACGCGATGACTGCGTGAGCCATGTCCGCACGCATCAGGAATGCCGCCAAGGCGGCGACGAGCGCGCGGGTGCGAGGCGCCTCGCGGACGCGAGGGCTGTGGGTCGAGGTCGATCCCGGCTTCTACGTCGGCAATGACCGGCGCCAGTTCCTCGGATCGATCACGGGGACGCCGCGTGAGGGCTTTCGGGCTTTCGGAGCGCAGTCCGACTTCATCGGCCAGTTCGACGACCTGGATGCCGCCAAGGCTGCGGTCGCTGCGGCATCCGTGATCGACGAAGAGCTCGCACAGGGCGAACCGCTGCTCCACTGAGGCTGATCGCGATCGCCGCACGGCTGGCATACGCGATGCGAAAGGCGATTTTCGACGACGTCCCTCGACGTGTACGGTCATTGCTATGACTTCGATCGAATCGATTCGACGGCCTGCTGTCGACCAGGCGTCGCGCCGAGCGCGCATCGCGGTCTCGGCGCTGTTCCTCACGAACGGCGCACTGTTCGCCAACATCCTGCCCCGCTACCCCGAGATCAAGGCTGCTCTGGGGCTCGACAACGCCGGGTACGGCCTCGCGATCGCGGCCTTCCCTGCCGGCGCGATCGCCGCGGGTCTTCTCGCCGCCGTGCTGATCCGTCGATTCGGCTCGGCGCGGATCGCCGTGTTCGGCACGATCGCCACGGGGCTCGGCCTGCTCGCGGCCGCACTGGCGCCCTCCGGCATCCTCTTCGCCGTCGCCCTTCTGCTCGGCGGGGCATCCGACGCGATCACGGACGTCGCCCAGAACGCGCACGGTCTGCGCGTGCAGCGGCGATACGGCCGCTCGATCATCAACTCGTTCCACGCCATCTGGTCGATCGGCGCGGTTCTCGGCGGAGGCATGGCCGCGGCCGCGATCGCCCTGCAGCTGCCGCTCGGCCTGCATCTCGGCATCTCGACCGCGGTGTTCGCGGCCGTCGCCTTCACCGCGCTCTGGTTCTGCCTGCCCGGACGCGATGAGGAGGCGGATGCGGAGGCGACGGCCGAGCCGGTCGAGCTGGGCGGCGCCGTGCGCCGCGGAGTCAGCCCTCGCACCGTGATGATCATCATCGCGCTCACGCTCATCGCGATGGCCGGTGCGGTGGCCGAAGACGCCGGCAACTCGTGGGCGACTCTCTATCTGAGTGAATCGCTCGGCGCCGCGGCCGCCATCGCGCCGCTCGGATTCATCGCGCTCGTCGGCGCACAGTTCATCGGCCGGATGCTGGGCGACGGCATGACCGACCGGTTCGGGCAGCGCGCGGTGGCCCGCGTCGGAGGACTGATCGCCGCAGCGGGCATGACACTCGCGCTCATCTTCCCGAGCGTGCCGGGAACCATCGCCGGATTCGCCGCCGTCGGCTTCGGCATCGCGACGCTCATCCCGGCCGCCATGCATGCGGCGGACGAACTGCCCGGCCTGCGACCGGGAGTGGGGCTCACGGTCGTGTCGTGGCTGCTGCGGCTCGGCTTCCTGCTGTCACCGCCGATCGTCGGGTTCATCGCCGACACCGAGAGCCTGCGGGCCGGGTTGATCGTGGCCCCGGCTGCGGCTCTGGTCGCGGTGCTTCTCGCCGGAGTGCTCGAGAAGCGCAGGGTTCGGGAGTAGCAGTTCGGGTCGGCCACGCCCGAGCTCGCGCACGCCGTGCAGGTGATCTCGGACTCCGAGGGCATGGCCGCGCACAGCGCCACGGCGACCCTGCGGTTGGACCGTCTCGGGTGACGGAGGGGCGTCGGGTGGCCTGATCCGGTGCCGACGGGTAGGTCGGTGCCGGATGCAGGACAGAAGCGCGGATGCAGGGCGAGATGGTCGATCTCGCCCTGCATCCGTGTTTTCGTCCTGCAAACGGCGCGGCGCGGACAGCGGCGCGTGGCGACCGAGCCTCAGGGGGCGGTGTAGCCGCCGTCGACGAGGTGGTAGCTGCCGGTGATGAAGCTGGCGGCGTCGCTGGCGAGGAAGGCGATGAGGTTCGCGACCTCGTCGGGCTGGCCGAGGCGACCGATCGGGTGCTTGCTCACGAGGAACGCCTTGGCCTCGTCGCCCATGGTGGCGAGCAGGGGGGTGTCGATGAAGCCGGGGCCGACCGAGTTCACGCGCACGCCCTGGGCGGAGTACTCGAGGGCAGCCGACTTGGTCATGCCCACGACGGCGTGCTTGGCGGCGACGTAGGCGGGGGAGTTCGCGAAGCCGACGCTGCCGAGGATCGACGCGATGTTGACGACGGAGCCGCCGCCGTTCGCGAGGATCGAGGGGATCTGCGCCTTCATGTTGCGGAACACGGCGTTGAGGTTGATCGAGATGACCTTGTCCCACGCGGCGTCGTCGTACTCGGCGGTAGGAGCGGATGCGCCGCCGATGCCGGCGTTGTTCACGCCGATGCGCAGCGGGGCGAGCGTGTTCGCGAGCTCGACCGAGCTGGCGATCCAGTCGGTGTCCGTCGCGTCTCCGACGGATGCCTCGGCGATGCCGCCGGCGGCGCGGATCTCCTCGACGACCGCGTTCGCGTTGTCCGCGTTCAGGTCGTTGACCACGAGGGAGGCGCCGTTCTGGGCGAGCAGCAGAGCGGTCGAGCGTCCGATTCCGCTGCCTGCTCCCGTCACGATCGCCGAGCGGTTCGAGACGTCGTACTGAGCCACGAGTGACTCCTCTTCCGGACGGTCACGGTGCCGGGAGATCTTCTCGGACGGTCCGTCCTAGGTCTCCAGCCTACGCCTGTCTCAGGGAGATGGATGCACGTGAATGGATCCGTGCGCGTCAGCTCACACGGCGGATCGACGCCCGCTCGATGACCGGCATGGGGATCAGCACGGCGTCGAGCGGCCGCTCGCCGAGCAGCATCTCGACCGCTGTGCGACCCATCACGTCGTACGGGAGCCGGGCGGTCGTGAGCCCCGGCCGCTGGAAGCTGGCGAGCTCCTCGTCGTCGAAGGAGGCGACCGAGATGTCGTCCGGCACCCTCAGCCCTCGCTCGGCGATCGCCTGGTACGTGCCGAACGCCACGCCGTCGTTGCCCGCCAGGATCGCCGTGAGGTCAGGGTGCGCGTCGAGCATCTGCAGGGTCCGCGTGTATCCGATGTCGGGGTTCCACTCGGGGACGTCGATGATGAGCGGATCGACGCCCGCCTCGGCGAACGCGGCGCGGATGCCGTCGAATCGCGAGCCGATGGTCACCGAGTACACGGGGGACGAGACCGCACGGGGATTGTTGCCGATCACGCCGACACGGCGATGCCCGGCATCGGTGAGCAGGCGCGCCATCGCGTGGCCCGCGACGCGCTCGTCGGGCAGGACCGAGGGGTGACCCGTCGTCGACGTGCCGTTGACGATCACGACGGGGACGTCTGCGGGCGTCTCGGGCACCTCGATCATGCGGGCGCCGAGGAGGCCGATCAGGATGCCGTCGACCCGGCGGTCGATCATCGCCTGGATCTCGTCGGCGATGGTCGCGTCGTCGCCCTCGGTCTCGGCGATGAGGACGGTGTGGCCGTGCTCCTTCGCCGCCGACAGCAGGCCGCGGATCATCTCGGAGGCGTAGCGGGTGACGGTGATCTGGTCGGAGATGAAACCCAGCGTCTTCGTCTTGCCGAGGCGCAGGCTCTGAGCCGCGGGATTCGGCCGATAGCCCAGCTCCTCGGCGGCGGCCTTGACCCGTCGCGCCGCGTCGACGGAGAGTCGCGACCCTGGTCGATCGTTGAGGATCATGCTCACCGAGGCCTTCGACATGCCCGAGAGCGCCGCGACGTCGGCGAGCGTCGGTCTGCGATCCACTCTCTTCGGCATCGGCGTCCTCCAGTCGCTGCGATCCAGCATAGGCAGTGGATGCCGAGCCCCGAAACCACCCGTGTTGAATTGATTTAGCAAAATCGTTGCGACCGCGGTTCGACGATGCTACTCTCGGCGATGCTGAATCAATTTAGCATCGCAGCCCGGGACTCTCGATCCGTGCCGCGAAGTCATCACACAGGAGAGAACATCGTGGTTGATCTCACTCGCAGGGCTCTGTTCGGCGCGATCGGACTGGGCATCGTCGGCACCGTCGTCTCGTGGCCGAGGCTCACCGGATCGGACATCCCCGGGCGCGGCAAGGACACTCTGACGGTCGCCCTCTTCGGCACCGCGCAGGATGCGCTGGCTCGTCAGTCGCTGATCGACGGCTTCCAGCGCAAGCACCCCGGCGTCGAGGTGCGCATCGTCGCCATCCAGGGTCAGGACTGGAGCGAGTACTTCGCGAAGATCCTCACGATGATCGCCGCGGGCACGCCACCCGATGTCGTCACCGTCGCGACCGAGGGGGCGCAGCTCTTCGCCTCGCGCCTCGCGCACCCGCTCGACGACTTCGTGCGTCGTGACGCGTCCGATATGCAGGAGTACTTCGATGACGTGAACCCCACCCTCATCGAGGCGTTCATGTATCAGGGCAGCCTCTTCCAGATGCCCGACAACTTCAACGCCGCCAACGTGTTCTACAGCACGACGGCCATGGAGCGCGCGGGGCTGGAGCGTCCCGCGGACAACTGGACGCTGGAGGACTTCCTCGGCACCGCCCGCGCGATGAAGAAGAGCGCCTCGGGGCAGTTCCTGCCGTACTTCTGGAACAACCGGCTGTGGGGCGGAGTGGTGCCCTGGCTGTATGTGAACAACACCAGCTTCCTGCATGAGGAGAAGGCGACCGGCGGCGACTGGCTCTGGGACCGCTTCTATCCGGATCAGCCGGCCCGCAGCGGAGGCTACGTGTGGAAGCAGGCCGACGCGCTCAACGAGCATGCGGTCGAGAGCTTCTCGGTGCTCGAGCGCATGGTCTCGGAAGGGCTCGCGGCGAACCCGGCGCAGGGCGGCGGCAACGAGCTGGTCTCCCTGTTCTCCACCGGCTCCGTCGGGATGACCCCGGCCGGCGGCTTCTGGGTGCGCGGCCTCGAGGAGGCCGGCGTCGCGAACGACGCCTACGACGTCACCTACTTCCCGAGGATGGCGGGGCAGCGGCACCAGTTCGGCGCGGGCGGCTACGCGATCATGGAGACCTCGCCGCGCAAGGACGAGGCGTGGGAGTGGCTCAAGTACTGTGTCTCGGTCGAGGGCATGACGATCGCGCACTCGAAACCCGACTCGTCGCTCCCCCGTCGCTCACTCAACGCCAAGCTCTACGGCGCGGGAGTCGGGCCGGCGCACTGGGACGTCTTCTACGACACGCTGGACAAGTTCCCCGACACGGGTCCGATGCCGGCACCGCCCCAGCAGGCCGCCGTCGAATCCGCCCTGCTGAAGAACGTGGTGTCGACCATCACGAACGGTCCGTCCGGCGTCCGCCGAGGACTCGAGACCATGCAGCGAGATCTCGAGCTCGCATTGGGGGGCAACTGATGTCCGAGAGCAGCACCCGCACCGTCACGGTGCCCACGAAGCTGCGTCGGGAGACCGGCACGGTCGCCCGATCGGGGCGCGTCTTCACCTGGGTCTTCCTCGCGCCGACGCTGATCGGGCTCGGCCTGTTCAACTTCGTGCCGATCATCGGATCGTTCGTCCTGGCGTTCTTCCGCTGGGACATCATCTCCGACCCGGTGTTCGTCGGGTTCGACAACTTCGTCGACCTCGCCGCGAACCCGACCGTGAGCGTCTCGTTCCTGAACACCATCGGCTTCGTCGTCGTCGCCGTCATCCTGCAGCTGTCGGTGGCTCTGGTGCTGGCGGTGCTGGTCCAGTCCAGGATGCCGAACTGGCTGCGCACGTTCTTCCGGTCGGCGCTGTTCTTCCCGCTGATCCTGTCGGCGGCATCTGTCTCGCTGATCATGGCGTACCTGTTCAATCAGGAGTTCGGGCTCGTCAATCAGACGCTCAACCTGATCGGCATCGCGGACGTCGGCTGGTTGACGACCGGCCTTGGTGCCAAGGTCGTGGTGCTGCTGGTCTACGTGTGGCAGAACTTCGGGTTCACGTTCCTGCTCTTCATCGGAGGTCTCGCGGCGATCCCGAGTGAGGTCTACGAGGCGTCCTCCCTCGACGGCGCGGCCGGGTGGACTCAGTTCCGCATGATCACGCTGCCGCTAGTGAGCCCGACCCTGCTCGTCGCATCGGTGATGGCGATCATCAACGCGCTGCAGATCTTCGACCAGCCGTGGGTGCTGACCCGAGGCGGTCCCGGCGACGAGACCCGCACCGCGGTGATGGTGATCTACGAGTCCGCGTTCCGACAGCTCGACTTCGGCGGCGCATCGGCCATCGGCATCGTGCTGACCCTTCTCATCATGCTCGTCACGGCCATCCAGTTCCGGCTGAGCCGCCGATTCGTCTTCTACGGGTGAGGCCCATCATGACCACGACAGTGTCTTCGAAGCGTTCCTGGCTCTACACCCTCGGCACCGGCGGAAAGTTCGCCCTTCTCGGGCTCGCCGCCCTGCTGACCATCGGTCCCGTCGTCTGGACCCTGATCACGGCGCTCTCGCCGACCGACCCCGTGACCCAGGAGGTCAGCGTCGGGTTCGATGCGTTCGCCGACGTCTTCGCCAAGATCCCGATCTGGCTCTACGCATGGAACAGCGCGCTGGTGGTGGTGCTGGTCGCCGCCGGTCAGATGCTCTCGGCCGCGATGGCCGGGTATGTGTTCGCGAAGTTCGAGTTCCGCAGCAAGAAGTTGCTGTTCGCCCTGATCCTCGCGACGATGATGGTGCCGTTGCAGGTGACGATCGTCCCCGTGTTCATGCTCGTGAGGGGCATGGGCCTCGCCGACACGCTGCTCGCGCTCATCGTCCCCGCGCTCCCGACGGCATTCGGCACTTTCCTGATGCGGCAGTACTTCATGGGCATCCCGACCGAGCTGGGAGAGGCCGCCCAGCTCGACGGAGCGGGCCCCTGGCGCACGTTCTTCGGCGTCTACCTGCCGCTCGCGACCCCGGGTCTCGCGATCGTCGGCATCCTCGCTTTCAACTACCACTGGAACGAGTTCTTCCGTCCGCTGATCATGACGATCAGCGAGCAGAACTTCACGTTGCCGCTCGGTCTGGTCACACTGCAGGGCAACCTCGGCACGGGCAGCGTGTCGACGGTGCTCGCCGGAGTGATCCTCTCGATGATCCCCGCACTCCTGGTGTTCTTCTTCGGGCAGAAGCCGCTGCGCGAAGGACTCACCGCCGGCGTCGGCAAGTGATGCACGCCCCCACCACAGAGAAAGACGACTACCCCGGTGACCCCCACTGACTCTCCTCCGGTCCGCACCACGAGCCCGCGCACGCACTTCGCGCCGCGGAACAACTGGATGAACGATCCGAACGGACTCGTCTTCCACGACGGCATCCACCACCTGTACTTCCAGTGCAACCCGCACGGGATCTCGCACTCGAACGTGAGCTGGGGGCATGCGACGAGCACGGATCTCGCGCGATGGACCGAGCACGAGCCGGCCATCCTCTCGGACGACGCGGCGCAGATCTACTCCGGCTCCGTCGTGGTCGATCACGGCAACACCTCGGGATTCGGCACCGCCGAGGAGCCGGCCCTGGTCGCCCTCTACACGGCGGCCGCTGCAGGGCATCAGGCCCAGGCCCTCGCGTACAGCACCGACGGCGGATACGTCTGGACGAAGTACGAGGGCAACCCGGTGCTCGACCGTGGCACCAGCGACTTCCGCGACCCCAAGGTGTTCCGCTACGACGACGCCGACGGCGGGTACTGGGTCATGGTCGCGGTCGAAGCCCACGACCGGCAGGTGCTGTTCCACCGGTCCGACGATCTCACGACCTGGACGTATCTCTCGTCGTACGGCCCCGCGGGACCCGTCGGCGGGGTCTGGGAGTGCCCCGACATGTTCCGGCTCGCCGTCGACGGCGATGAGACCGACTCGCGGTGGGTGCTGCTCATCAGCCTCAACCCCGGGGGCATCGCGGGGGGATCGGGAACCCACTACGTCGTGGGGGACTTCGACGGCACGACGTTCCGCGCGAGCGCACCGCATCCGACTCCCTCGCGGCGGCTGATGGTCGACCGCAGTCAATCACGAGACGAGCTCGAGGCGTACGGCTGGATCGACTTCGGCCCGGACTGCTACGCCGGTGTCACCTTCGACGGCCTCGCCGAGAGCGAGCGGACGCTGATCGCCTGGATGGACAACTGGGAGTACGCCGGCCGCATCCCCCAGGACGACTCGTCCGAGTACCGCACCGCGATGACTCTCCCTCGACGGCTCTCGCTCACCCGCGACCGCAGCGGCGTGGTGCGTCTGCGCCAGGCGCCGGCGGTCGACGCCGCGCCCGTCGAGTTCACCGAGCTCGGCTCGATGACGGGCCCGACCACGGTGTCCGAGCAGCTGCCGGACGCCGCGCGGATCAGGGTCTCGGCGGCGTTCGGAGACGCGCGAGGAGTCGAACTGCGCCTCGAGGGCGCGGATGCGGGTGGGGTCGTGATCCGTCAGGACCGCGCGAGCGGGCGCATCGACGTCGTCCGCCCCGAGCTGATCCCTCCCGCCGGGGTCGGCGGGTCGATGTCGATGCCCGTCACTCGCCCGGACGAGATCGACTGGGAGATCTGGATCGATCGGCTGAACGACAGGGTGTCGTCTCTCGAGCTCTTCGCGGAGGACGGCGTTCGGGTGCTCACGGCGCTGATCCCTGCAGCTGCGCATCGCTCATGCGTGCTGGAGGCCTCGGGGGGAGCGCTCCTCGACGCCCGTGTCGCCGTCGCCGAGCTGACGTGCTGACGACTGCACGGTGCCTCGTTGTGGGGGAGGCGCTCGTCGACGTCGTCGGCGGTGTGCCCCACCCCGGCGGATCGCCGATGAACGTGGCGGTGGGGCTCTCTCGTCTCGGACTCGCGACGAGACTGCTCACGCGGATCGGTGACGACCCGCACGGACGGATGCTGGGCGAGCACCTCGCCCGGGAGGGGGTCGCCGTCGTGCCGACGAGCATGAGAGCAGGGGAGCGCACGTCCCGCGCCGTCGCCGTGATCGGGGCCGACGGGGCTGCGGCCTACGACTTCGACATCGAGTGGGATGTGTCAGCGGAGGTCGCGATCGCAGAGGCCGCCGGCGTCGACGTGGTGCATGTCGGCTCGCTCGGCGCGGTGCTCGACCCCGGGGCGGATGCCGTCCGCGCGATGATCGACGCGGTCCCCGACGGCATTCTGCGCACCTACGATCCCAACATCCGGGGCGAGCTTCTCGGGCCGCGCGCGGCCACGACCGAGCGTGTCGAGGCGATCATGGCGGCGTCGCACATCGTGAAGCTCAGCGATGAGGATGCCGAGTGGCTGTATCCCGGATGCCCGATCGATGACGTGCTCGCGCGGGTGATCGCGCTGGGTGCGCGGCTCGCCGTCGTCACCCGCGGAGGCGACGGGTGCGTCTCGCTCATCGAGGGGGGAACGGGGCCGGTCGAGAGAGAGGCGCCGCCGGTCCAGGTGGTCGACACGATCGGTGCGGGCGATTCCTTCATGTCGGGCCTCATCCACGGCGTGGTGTCCGGCGGGCTGGCGCCGGCGCTCGCCGCCGACGCGTTCCATCCCGACGCCCGCGATCTGACGCGGTTCGAACGCGTGACCGAGGCCGCGCTCGCGGGCGCGGCCGTCACCGTGTCCCGGCGCGGCGCGAACCCGCCGCGCCTGAGTGAGCTGGCGATCTCCTCGCGCTGACGCGCCCGCACTCCCACGCACCGCACGCACCGCACGCACCGCACGGCCGGTTCGTGCGGTGCGATTTTCGTGCGCCCATCGTGGAATACCCGGAGAGGGTATACGCTTGTGTCTAATACCCCCCTGGGGTACTAGAACGAAGACAAGGAGACATGATGACGAAGAACGAGTTCCAGGTGACGGGCATGACGTGCGGCCACTGCGAGATGTCGGTCCGCGAAGAGGTCTCCGGAGTTCCCGGCGTCGAAGACGTTCAGGTGAGCGCTCAGAACGGCACGCTCGTCGTCACCGGATCCGCCCCGATCGACGAGACGCGGATCCTCGCAGCCGTCGCCGAGGCGGGCTATTCGGCGGTGCGGACGTCATGAACTCCGGCGCACGGCTCGGCCTCTTCGGGGCCGGCCTGGTGGTGGCGTTCGGCGCGGCCTTCGGCCTCGCCGGCGTCATCATCCCCGCGAGTGCCGTGAGTGACTGGACGAAGGGTGCGGAGATGGACGAACACGACACTCACGATGCGAGTGCCGCCGGTTCCGGCGAGGGCGAGAGTGCTCCGGCGGACGACCTGAAAGGGCTCTCCCTCGGGCTCGACGGCTACACGATGTCGCCGGTCGAGGCCCCGACATCGACGGGAGAAGCCGGTGAGCTGGCGTTCCGGATCGACGACGCAGACGGCATCCCGGTGACGGCGTATGCCACCGCGCACGAGAAGCAGCTGCACCTGATCGTCGTGCGCTCCGACGGAAGCCAGTACCGCCACGTGCATCCGGTGCTCGATGAGTCGACCGGCACCTGGTCGCTGCCGTGGGAGTGGACGGATGCCGGCGCATACCGCGTCTTCGCGGACTTCACGCCGGCGGGCGCCGATGCGCCGTCGCTCACTCTCGCGCGCACCGTCGAGGTGGCGGGCGAGTTCGCACCCGTCGAGCCGCAGCCGACACAGGTCGCCGAGGTCGACGGCTATACGGTCTCGGTCGACGGGGCTCTCGAGGCCGGGGCGGTGAGCGAGCTGACGTTCACCGTGACTCGCGACGGCCAGTCGGTCACCGCTCTGCAGCCGTATCTCGGGGCGTTCGGGCATCTCGTGGCACTCCGGGACGGAGACCTCGCCTACCTGCACGTGCACGCCGCGGGCGCTGAACCCGAACCCGGCGAGACGTCGGGGCCGGAGATCGCGTTCGCCGCCGAGGCTCCGACTGCCGGGCGCTACCTGCTGTACCTGGACTTCCAGGTCGACGGCGCCGTGCACACCGCCGCGTTCGTGCTCGATGCCGCTCCGGCTGACGGCGCGCCCGAATCCGACGGCGACTCGCACGACGACGCGCACTGACCGTCGCTCATCGCCCCCACCGCGGCTGCCTGCTGCGACCCACAACGACATCGCACAGAAGGAACGAACATGAGCACGTCAGCACCCTCGACCACGGGGACAGGTCTCGAGCTGGAGATCGGCGGGATGACCTGCGCGTCCTGCGCGATGCGGATCGAGAAGAAGCTGAACAGGCTCGAGGGCGTCGTGGCGACCGTCAACTACGCGACCGAGAAGGCGAAGGTCACCGTTCCCGAGGGGTACGACCCGGCCGCGCTGATAGCCGAGGTCGAGAAGACCGGCTACTCGGCGTCGCTGCCTGCCCCGAAGGGGGCGGTGCGGGACGCCGGAGATCCGGACGCCGAGGACCCGGAGCTTCGCTCGTTGCGCACTCGCCTGATCGGTGCGGTCGTGCTGACCGTGCCGGTGATCGCCATGGCGATGATCCCCGCGCTGCAGTTCACGTACTGGCAGTGGGCGTCGCTGGCGCTGGCCGCTCCCGTGATCCTCTGGGCGGCCTGGCCGTTCCACCGGGCGGCCTGGATGAACCTCCGCCACGGCACCGCGACGATGGACACGCTCATCTCCCTGGGCACATCGGCCGCCTTCCTCTGGTCGTTGTACGCGCTGTTCTTCGGCACGGCCGGCACGCCGGGCATGACCCACCCCTTCGAGTTCGCGCTCGCTCCGTCCGATGGAGCGGCGAACATCTACCTCGAGGTGGGTGCCGGTGTCACGATGTTCATCCTCGCCGGGCGCTATTTCGAGAAGCGGTCGAAGAAGCAGGCCGGCGCGGCGCTGCGTGCGCTGCTCGAGCTCGGCGCGAAGGACGTCGCCGTGCTGCGCGGTGGGGTCGAGACCAAGATCCCGGTCGAGGACCTGCAGGTGGGAGACGAATTCGTCGTGCGGCCCGGCGAGAAGATCGCGACCGACGGCATCGTGGTGTCGGGCACGTCGGCCGTCGATGCGTCGATGCTCACGGGCGAGGCCGTGCCGGTCGAGGTCGCCGAGGGCGACGCCGTCACGGGCGCCACGACGAACGTCGGTGGGCGGCTCGTGGTTCGCGCCACCCGGATCGGTTCCGACACGCAACTGGCGCAGATGGCCCAGCTCGTCGAGGACGCCCAGACGGGGAAGGCGGAGGTGCAGCGCCTCGCCGACCGCATCTCGGGTGTCTTCGTGCCGATCGTGATCGTGATCGCCGTCGTCACGCTGGGCGGCTGGCTCGGCGCCGGGTTCCCCATGACGGCGGCGTTCACCGCGGCGGTCGCCGTGCTCGTGATCGCGTGCCCCTGCGCGCTCGGCCTCGCGACGCCCACCGCGCTGCTCGTCGGCACGGGCCGCGGTGCGCAGATGGGAGTGCTCATCAAGGGGCCGGAGGTCCTGGAGTCCACGCGCACGGTCGACACCGTGGTGCTCGACAAGACGGGAACCGTCACCACCGGCAGGATGACGCTCGTCGACGTGTTCGTCGAGCCGGGCACCGACCGTTCGGATCTCCTGCGGCTGGCCGGTGCGCTGGAGGATGCCTCCGAGCACCCGATCGCGCAGGCGATCGCCAAGGGCGCGACCCAGGAGATCGGCGCACTGCCCGCACCAGAGGACTTCGCGAACATCGAGGGCAAGGGCGTGCAGGGCGTCGTCGACGGCCACACCGTCATCGTCGGCCGGGACTCGCTCCTCGCCGAGTGGGCGCAGGCGCTGAGCCCCGAGCTCGCCGCCACGAAGGCCCGCGCCGAGGGCGAGGGCAAGACGGTCGTCGCGGTCGGCTGGGACGGCCGGGCTCGCGGCATCCTGGTCGTCGCCGACACCGTGAAGCCGAGCAGCGCCGAGGCGATCGCCCGGTTCAGGGCGATCGGGCTGACGCCCATCCTGCTCACCGGCGACAACGAGGCCGTCGCCCGGCGGATCGCCGCGGAGGTCGGCATCGACGAGGTCATCGCCGAAGTCCTCCCGGCAGACAAGGTCGCGGTCATCACCCGACTGCAGGGTGAGGGGAAGACGGTCGCGATGATCGGCGACGGCGTCAACGACGCACCCGCCCTCGCCCAGGCCGACCTCGGCCTGGCCATGGGCACCGGAGCGGATGTCGCGATCGAGGCGTCCGACATCACCCTGGTGCGCGGTGATCTGCGCAGCGCGGTCGACGCGATCCGGCTCTCGCGGGCGACGCTCTCGACCATCAAGACCAACCTGTTCTGGGCCTTCGCCTACAACGTGGCGGCCATCCCGGTCGCGGCGCTGGGAATGCTCAACCCGATGCTGGCCGGTGCGGCGATGGCGCTGTCGAGCGTCTTCGTCGTGGGCAACAGTCTGCGTCTGCGCGGGTTCCGCAGCATCGCGACGCGGTGACCCCTAGGCTCTCGGCGACCGCCGAGACACACTGAGAACGACACCCGATACGGGAGGACGGGACCCATGACTGCACACGACGCGCACGGAACCCCCGGGGGAGGCCGGCAGGTCTCGCACGACGATCACGCTCGGAACGCGGACGGGGCTCACAGCGAGCACGCGGACCACGGCGAGCACGCGGACCACGGCGGGCACGGTGGACATGGTGGGCACGGCGGGCATGGCGGGCACGGTGACCACGGTCAGTTCCGTCGCCTGTTCTGGGTCAATCTCCTGCTCGCCGTGCCGGTGGTGGCGTTCTCGCCGATGTTCGCGATGATCTTCGGCTACGACGTCGCCGGAGGGGCCCGGTTCATCTCGCCCGTGCTCGGCACCGTCATGTATGTCTGGGGCGGATGGCCGTTCCTCACCGGGGCGCTCAGCGAGCTGAAGGCCCGCAAGCCCGGGATGATGCTGCTGATCGCCCTCGCGATCACGGTCGCGTTCTTCGCCTCATGGGGCGCGACGCTCGGCATCCTCCATCACGAGCTCGAGTTCTGGTGGGAGCTCGCACTGCTCATCGTCATCATGCTGCTGGGCCACTGGATCGAGATGAGGTCCCTCGCGCAGACGACGTCGGCGCTCGACTCCCTCGCGGCGCTGTTGCCCGACGAGGCCGAACGGGTCGAGGGCGACGAGATCGTCACGGTCGCACCCGCCGATCTCGTCGTCGGCGACGTGGTCGTCATCCGTCCCGGGGCGAGCGTTCCGGCCGATGGTCGCATCATCGACGGCACAGCCGCCATGGACGAGTCCATGGTGACGGGCGAGTCCCGCCCGGTCACCCGTGCGACCGGTGACACGGTGACCGCGGGCACGGTCGCGACCGACTCGGGTCTGCGGGTCGAGATCACCGCGACCGGGGATGACACCGCGCTCGCCGGCATCCAGCGGCTGGTGACCGATGCGCAGAACTCCTCGTCGCGGGCGCAGCGCATCGCCGACCGCGCAGCCGCCCTGCTGTTCTGGTTCGCGCTGCTCTCGGCCGCTCTGACCGCGCTGGTGTGGACTCTCGTCGGGGATCCGGATGCCGCGGTCGTGCGCAGCATCACCGTGCTCGTCATCGCCTGCCCGCACGCGCTCGGCCTCGCGATCCCGCTGGTCGTGTCGATCGCGACCGAGCGCGCAGCCCGGGGCGGGGTGCTCGTCAAGGATCGCCTCGCGCTCGAGAGCATGCGCACCGTCGACGCCGTGCTGTTCGACAAGACGGGCACGTTGACGAAGGGCGCGCCGACCGTGACCGCCGTCGAGCCGACCGGTGACATCGACGCCGATCGTCTGCTGGCGCTCGCCGCCTCGGCTGAGGCCGACAGCGAGCATCCGCTCGCTCGCGCGATCGTGCGCGCGGCGGAGGAGAGAGGGCTGACGCTCTCGAAGGCCTCCGGGTTCACGTCGTCGCCTGCCGTGGGCGTGACCGCCACGGTCGACGGCAGAGAGGTGCGCGTGGGCGGGCCGAAGCTCCTGGACGAGGTGGGCGGCCGAGAGATCTCCGCCGCAGACGGGTGGCGAGACGAGGGCGCCATCATCCTGCACGTGACCGTCGACGGACAGGTGGCCGGCGGGCTGAAGCTCGCCGACGAGGTGCGACCGGAGTCGCAGCAGGCGGTCGACGCGCTCCACCGCCTCGGCGTCGAGGTCGTGATGATCACCGGCGACGCCCAGGCCGTGGCCGATTCCGTCGCGGCCCGGCTCGGCATCGACCGGGTGTTCGCCGGGGTGCGTCCCGAAGACAAGTCAGCCAAGGTGAAGGAGCTGCAGGCAGAGGGCAAGAAGGTCGCGATGGTCGGCGACGGCGTCAACGACGCCCCCGCGCTCGCTCAGGCCGACGTCGGCATCGCGATCGGCGCCGGGACCGATGTCGCCATGGCCTCGGCCGGGGTGATCCTCGCGAGCTCCGACCCGCGGTCGGTGATCTCGGTCATCGAGCTCTCCCGCGCGGCATACCGCAAGATGCGGCAGAACCTGTGGTGGGCGGCCGGATACAACCTGCTGTCGGTGCCGCTCGCCGCCGGCATCCTGGCACCCGTGGGATTCGTCCTGCCGATGTCGGTCGGAGCGGTGCTGATGTCGCTCTCGACGATCGTCGTCGCGCTCAACGCGCAGCTGCTCCGGCGCATCGACCTGTCGCCCGAGGCGAGTGTGCGGGGTGTGCTCGAGCGGGCCTGACGCGGGATCGCCTCGGTGATCCCGCGAACACCGAGATCTCACCGGCGCTTCAGCGCGGTGACGGTGCTCGATCGGCGGTGCAGACAGCAGCGGCCGCCCCGCCTGTGAGACGGAGCGGCCGCTGTGCGAAAGCGCCGTCTACGGGACGATGACTGCGCGGCCGCGGATGCTGTTCGAGGCGAGATCCTCGTACGCCTTCGGGCCGTCGTCGAGCGAGTACGTCTCGGTCTGCACGTGGATCTTTCCCGCGCGCGCGAGATCGAGCACCTCGATCAGTTCCGAGCGCGATCCCCAGTAGGGGATTCGCACGGCGGCGTCGTAGGCGATCGCGCCGAAGCCGAGCGACATGGTTCCGCCGCCGATGCCGACGATCGTCACGTCCGAATCGAGTGCGGCGACACTCTGCGCCAGGGCCATCGTCGGGTTCGCGCCCACGAAGTCGAACACGGCGTTGGCGCCCAGACCGCCGGTGATCTCGCGGATCTTGTCGGCGGCGGATGCATCGCTGATCAGGACGTGGTCTGCGCCCACTTCGGTGGCGAGTTCGAGCTTCGTGTCGTTCACGTCGAGGGCGATGACGGTGGCGCCAGAGATCGCCTTCAGGATCTGGATGCCGACATGGCCGAGCCCGCCGGTGCCGATGACGACGGCGAAGGTGCCGGCGCCGAGCTTGGGGAGTGAGCGCTTGATCGCGTGGTACGGGGTGAGGCCGGCGTCGGTCAGCGAGACGTTCTGCACGGGGTCGAGGTCGCCGAGCGGCACGAGGTGGCGGGCATCATCGACGATCATGTACTCGGCCATCGAACCCTGGCTGCCGAGGCCGGGAGGGCGGATGCCCTCAGCCGCGGCGTTGGTGCAGTAGTTCTCCATGCCCTGTGAGCAGTTGTGGCAGCGGCCACAGCCCCACGGACCGTAGACCGCCACGGCGTCGCCGACCTTCAGCGTCGAGTCGACGCCCTCTCCGATCTCGTGCACGATGCCTGCGCCCTCATGGCCGAGCGTCAGGGGCAGCGGATAGCTCTGCTCGAGGTAGTCCTTCTCAGGAAGGCCCATGACGTAGTCGTCGGAATGGCAGACGCCGCCCGCAGTGATCTTGAGCAGAACCTGACCGGGGCCGGGCTGAGGAATCGGGATGTCGACGACGACAGGGGGCTTGCCGATCTCGACGTAACGGAGAGCTTTCATGTGCTTCTTCTTCCTGGCGCCCGAGCGGTCTGCCGCGCGGTGCGGAGGCGTGGGCGCTCGAGGCCGTCTCTTCCAGTATCCGTCCGGGGCGTGAGCGGTGGCTGTTGCGGCAGAACTGTCAGAATCGCGATGTAATCGGACTAAGTCCGATGTAAAGCGCAAGATCCACTCCGTCGCGATCCCGCACCCGCGACGGGTTGTTTCGATCATACGGATGGGGTCGGACAGTCCGCCTCCGAGACTTCTGCATCTCGATGGTGTGCATCTCCTCGACCCGTCGTTTCCCGATCCCCCGAAACGACAGCTCTAGCGTCGAAGTTCGTAGCCCTGCTCGTTGAGGAGTTTGATTGCGATCTCGAGCAGCGCCCCAATGAACTCGATGAGGTTTGCAATCAACTCCTCGTCTGGTTCGTATAGAGCCCCGCCCATCTGAGGTGTAGATGGGGGCGTCTCGATCGCGTGGCGCAGAGTGGTGATGAACTGCCCGTGCGCGTGAGCCGAAGTAATTGCCCAATAGTTGAAGGTCTGCAGCGTGGGGCCTGGAACGCGACTCGCTATCTTCCTTGTGATCGAGGAGGGGTCGATCAATGGTGCGCTGAGAATGTCCTTGGGATCAGACCCGAGGTTGGTCGCCGTGGTCCTGAGAAAACGCCCGAGTGCTGCTATTCCCTGTTCCGTCTTGTCATCCGGCGTTCGCGCTTTGCGCAGAGCGTTCGTCAGCTTCAGCCCGTGCCTGTACTCGATACGAGCAATCTCGAGTGCCCTGCGGACTCTAGTAGAGGAATCGGTGCCGTCAAGAATCCAGATGACCTCCACGAGCCCCTCCAAGACCGGGCGGAACAACGTGTAGTCAGCCTGCATGTGGAGGAGCAACACGTCCTCGTCGGGGCTAGCGGCAAGCTCCGCCCAAGCGGATACATGGTCTGCAACGGTGAGGACGAGCCCGGAGACTATGGCGTGAGGGATGACGATGTTTCCTGCGAGGGCTTGATCTTCCTCTGCCATCGACCCCTGTCGAACCGTGGGCACTCCACTCTTGATCGCCGCCGCGAAATCCCGGAAGCCTTCGACGGCACCGCCGAGAGTCTGCAATGTCGAACGCTTTGTCATAACACTGAGCGTACGGGTGGATTGAACGCCGTCTGATACACCGAGAATCGCGGTCTCGCCTTTAGCGAATGACTCCTGCTCATCTAGGCGGTCCTACTTATTGACGCGGTAGCCGAGTCTCTTCACGGCTTTCGCGAGGTACACGTTCGCGCTGGATGAGTCCAGGCGGGTGTGCACCAACGGCAGCTGGGGGAACGAGTCCTCGGCGGGCGAGAACAGTGTCACCATCGGGCCGAAGTCGATCGATGACACATGGTAGAGCCCGTCGATGCTCGACCCAAGCTGGTCATGAATCGCATTCGCCCAGTTCCGGGTGTATCGCTTGGGCCCCATCTGAATCGAAGAGGTCGTGCCGTTGATCACAGGCCAGTTGCTGGTGAGGTCCAGCAACCGAAGCTCCCGCGTCGGTCGCCAAGCCGCGAGGGTACTTCCACGAGCGCGCCGGTTGATAATCCGCCCCTTCTGAAACACCTCGCCGAGAGCTGTTGTAGATCCAGCGGCTACGTACATCACGCCATAATCGGCATGATGCTGCTGCGGCTCGGGATGCGGGTCAAAGCGCATGGTTCTGACCGGCCCGAAGTGCCGCAGCTCGTCCCACGCCTGTGGATGAGCACCCCTTGTAGCGAAGACCCGCCAGAGGAGCCCATCGTATGTTCTCAGGTGCTCGCTGGCGTCGAGTGTGAGCGACGCCGGGGGCGTTGCGGGGACCTTCGCGCTCGACGGGCTCACCTGATGTCGGCGTCTTCGAGGATTCCCACTACGGGTGCGGGGTCCTTCGCGGCAGCCAGCCACTCGATCGGCGTCATCCACTCCTTGGGGTCGACCGAGTCCTCGGTCGACCGCAAGTCATCCTGAGGCGTTGTCATGAAGCCTTCGACGTCGGCTGGATCCCAGTCGGATGGGATTGCTCTAACGAGCAGGGGGAGATGGGGGATCGTGGAGACCTTCTCGCCTGGAATGAACTGCCATCGAGGGTAGAGACGGATCCTTCCGGCCCGGAAGCCGTACAAAGTGTTCTTGCTTTGTCGGTGACGCACACTGGAGGCATCGATCCCGAGCAGCGCTGCAACTTCGGACGCGGTGTACGTATTGGTGAGGGCGCGCACGTGAGTCTCGCGCTCGAGCTTGGCGAGCCCGCCGCTGGTGACGAATGCGGATGCCTCGGCGAACTCCTCCGGAGTGAAATCGCCGGATTCGATCAGGAAGTTGGCTTCCTGCTCTGTGAGGCCCAGTTCGGTCGATTGACGGTCGGTCATCGCATCGGCGAGCTCGTCGATGAGTGCGTTGAACACGGATACGTCGACGTTTGACGTCTTCGCCACCTGCGCAAGGCGCTCGACACCGGCTTGTACGTCGGTCTTTGCTGGGGCCTTGGTCGCCACGACGAGCTTTGGGTTCCCGTCGAGGGATCGACCTGTCACAGTGCCGCGGCCCACAGCGACCTCGCGACCGGCGACGCGAGCCGAGGCGGCACGGGTGCGACTTTTCTTCACGGCCATCTGGCCTCCTCGCGTCGTCATCTGGTTAGCGCGTACACGCATTATCTTACGCGCGCTTTTGCGTGTATGGATCCGAGGAAGGTGTCAAGGTGCGAGCGGTCAAGCGCTCCCCTGGCGTGGGAGCAGGGCGCTGAAGGAGGCATATCGTCCGCGCATTCAAGGCGGCACCCCATCCCCTGACCACCTTCCTCCCCGGCGGGCCACGTCTTCAACGCGCAGCAATCAGCGAGGGTGTCGTTGGCCTACGCTTGAATGCTTGCGTGGGGAAGAACAAAAAATCTCGTAGAAACAAGCGGCCTCGATCTCAACCGCGCGCGGTGAGCGCCGCGCAACGGGAGCCAGACGCACTCGAACAGGCTTTTTCAGCGTACGATCCGGACGAGCTCTGGACGTTGGTATTCGCCGCCGCCACGTCCCCGGGCAACAGGCATCGATCGGTGACATTGGGAAGCAGCTTCGCGGCCGCACTACGAGCCTCCGCCGCTCCGGCATCAGACGATTACCACCCGCTGCCGTCGATCCAAGCACTGTCCGATCTAGCGGCTACCACCTATGGGATCGGCCCGGCGCGTGAAGACTTCATCCCGACCGACCCGACCCGAACAGCCTTACTCACCGTCGGCTCGGAGTCGCTGCGTGCAGTGCCTGGCCTCACCGAACGGCCGGTCGCCGACCTCACGCGTTCGCTCCGAATGGCGGAAGCGGTAGACGGTCGGCTCCGCAGGCGATTTCGATTCGGTATTGCGAACGTGGTGAACGTGGCGATGAGGTACGGCGACTTCTGCGTCCGCCACCTTGCGGACGCGTGGGTGCCAGCCCCGGATCTCGAGCTCAACGATGAGGTTTCATTGCCGGACGTTGAGTTCGAAGCGACGCGGGCCTTCCTCAACCTGGGCCCTCTCGACCACATCGAACTCGGTGAGGCTGACAAGAGAGCGTTGGAATGGATGACGATCTCCGCAAGTGAGGCCGCATTCGATGCTGAGAGTCCGTCCAGTCCGTTCGGGAGGTTCCTTCGCTTTGCTGACTCAGCGGGCGGATTCCGATGGGTGCCGCCACTCTTCATCCCAGAGATCATGGCTCATGCCGTACAAGAACTGGTATCCGCGCTTGATCGAGACGGGCATGCGCGACGAGCCCTCAGGGTTTCTTGTCTGAACCAGATCCGCCGGGCCCTATGGCGCTTTTCCAACAGCTTGATCGAATCCCCTCCGAACAGCGAAAGTGTCGATTCCCCGCTTCGAGGGATCGACGTTCAGTGGCTGGTGCCGGTGAATCCATCCACATGCATAGCTGTCTCGGTCATCTATGTTCCCGACCTGGGGTCCACCCCACCGCCGCGCATCGGCTCAGTGGAGCTGGCTAAACAGATGAGGTCGCACGCCGGTCCACTGTCGGTGCGCATGGCGGGCGGACGACAAGGGACCATCAGGCCGGGCGCGGAGGTCATCCCGCTGACGGTTTTCGCCGCGGCCGGTCACATCGCTGTGCCGCAAGCTTTCGGCGAAGCAAACCTCGCGCTCGAAGACTTGACTTGGATCTCAGAGACGGCCACGTCCCGCGATGATCTCTACGCATTCGCGCGGGATCTGAGCGCTCCCGATTTCCCCGAGAGTTTCGGGTGGGAGGCGATCAACTACTGGGAGCCATGGAAGGCCAATGGCAAGTCGTTCTTCAAGGGTGGCATGGTACCCACCGCCATCTACTTTGAAGCCCACGCGGGCGAGGCCGAGTGGGATCGCGCGGTAGAGCTATCGGATCTCGAAGCGTCGCTCCTCAGAGTCGGGCTCCCTCCGCTTCGTGACCTGCGAGCAGCGGAGGTTGCTCCGGGGCCGGTCGCCAATGTCGCGGCGCTCGAAGGTGACGCCACCTACGACGTCGACCGCGGCGTCAATACCGCGCCGGATGTCGTCGGGTGGTCCCTCGCGCTTACCGAACCCCCCGTCGCTGTGGCACGGGCGAGCTCGGAGGACCTGTCCGCCGACTACCGACGGTTCGTCTTTGACTTGTGCGGCGGGCTGATCTACGGCTTTGCTGCGCTTGGTGATCGATGGCGTTCCGCGCACCAGGCGATCGATGTGCCCGGATACGTCCTCCATCTCCACACATCGGAAGCGGTCTCGGGTGAATCATCCGGCGTGGTCACGCCGTATCTCGACCCGCACGCGCGTGCCGTCGATGAACCAGTCAACTTTTTGTGGCGCATCGATGTCGAGGGATTCGCAGATTCGGCGAATGGAGATCCGTACGCGGCGAATCTCCTAACAGGGGACGCAGTGTTCGATCTGCTCCGCGCGGGAGGCGTGGATGTCGAAGCGGCGGCGGCGCTCCGCGACCAGTGGCGCACAGCGAAGCCCTTTCTCATCTTGGAGATGAAGCAGGCGCGGACCACTCTCAATCACCTGCCTGGTCCGTGGGGTCTACGACCCTCTGACGAGAGCCGCATGGTTGCGGCTTTGGGGCGACGACTCCACGGTGCCGGCGTCGAACCGGGAGAGTACCGAGCGGACGACGCGAATCGACTTACCCGCGAGCATCTTGCGCCGGTTGCTCTCGAAACTCTGCTGGAAGGAATCAAGAGACACGACGTGAGCGAGGTGGTGTTGACGGGGATGGAGCAGCTGGCGAGAGTGATGGACAGCGCTATTCATCAGCAAGACGATCTGTCCCGAGTCGCCGCGAACCTCTCTACCGAATGGGACCCGCTCACCCGCACCGCCGAGCTCTCGGCGGAGACACTTCAGCTTCGTCAATGTAACGAGATCGTGGTGGAAGCTGCCTTGCGCATCCTGGACAAGCCGACGGAAGCGAAGCCGATCACTCCTCAGGCGTGGAGCGGTCTTCTTGCCGCCGCAGACGCATACCTCACCGCGACCACACTGAGCGAGCGGATGTATCACCAAGTCGCGCCCGCAGTCATCAACCTCAGCCCAATGTACGAGCTCGCCGTCGACGATGATCCGCATCCCGACGCATCGGCGTGGGGCCTGCGAAACGACGAACTGAGCCGCGCGGCCGCGAGCGTTCGGCTGTATGGCGCTGAAGATGGCGATTCGCTTCTACAGACGAACGAAGGAGACGACCTTGAGGGCGCTTTCCAGCGTGCATGGGGGGCGACGTCGCAGGACATGCTCTCCACCCTCGCCGCACTCGCGAAATGGGAGACCTTTGAGCCAGGCAGGACGACCGCGCACGTCACAGTGGCCGAGGCAACAGCATGGGGCTGTGACGCGCTAGGCCCGGGCGCGGATGAGGCGAAGAGAACGCGTGTCGAAGCCGCTATCCGGATGCTCACCAGCACGGCCGTCCAGATACAAGCCGTCGAGTGGAAACCCTGGCAAACGCGCACGCGGCGTCACCGGCTCCTCGTGCAACCGCTGGTGCAAGACTCGGACGGACGGCTCATTGTCAGCCCGCAGTACTTGCTGACGTCCTTTCAGGTCTACTACCGCCACCTACTCCAAGGAGTTCTTCCCTGGGCGGGGGACGTTCCTCAGCCTGTCACCGACGCGCTTGCGGACCGCCGTGCGCGCCGCAACATTCGGTTCGAAAGGTTCCTTCAAGACCGGCTAGAGCAACTCGGATACACCACGGTCGCCCGCGTGAAACCCAACGACCACGCGCGACTCGGCGTGCCGACTCTCACTACCGAAGTTGACCTCGTGTGCGGACGCCCTGGAGACAGCACCCTGTGGCTGATTGAGGCCAAAGACCCCGCATCAGTTCACGGATTCGCCGAGACGGCACGCCAACTGCGCTCTTTCTTCCGGGACCAGCTAGGGACCCGCGCTACCAAGCCCTGCTACACCACGCAGCTGTCCCGAAAGGAGAGCGAACTGGCGCCCCACGTTGCGAGCATTGCGGCGCGTCTGGGACTCGGCGACCCCCCGCAGGGAGAGCAGTTCCACCTGAGCACCCTCTTCGTAACCCGTAATCTCACTCCGGCAAGCTACGTCGACGAGCGGTATCGGGTTGAGACGGCGACGGAGTTTCTCGCAGCTCGAGGCCAAACGCCGTAGGCGACATGCGAGAGCGGCGGCGCGCACGAGTTCGCGTCCCCAGCAGGAGCTCTATCGCCACTTCTGAGCCTCGATGATCCGAGCCAGGGTTTCCACGTCGCCGCCGCGCCTGAACCATTCCACAGGGCTCTGCTGCCCGTCGGTGACCATGACCGGCTGGGGCGTCGCCATGAGAGCCGATACCGACACCCATCCTTTGTCTTTCACAATGTCAATGATCTCGGTCAGGTGCGGCAGGATTTTTCCTGGCGACGAGAGACTGAACTGCCACGACGGAAACCGTCTGGAGTGGGCAACATCGACGGCGTACAACTCGCCACGATCGGCGGCGGCGAAGAGCGAGTCCTCGTCCATACTCAAGAAGGCAGCGGCTGCGGACGCGGACATGGTTTGAAGCACGCCCGTCAGAAGGGTGCTCGCTACACTCGCCAGAACACCGCCGCGAGCAACCCGAGTCGATGTCTTCTCGAACGACTCGGGCGTGAAGGCCTTGGACCGGGTGAGATAGCTGATCTCCTGCGGCGTCAGCTCTTCCTGATCCGCGATCGGTCGCTCTGCGAGCAGCTGGTCAGTCAGCGCTCGAACGATGAAGTCCCCGTCGGCGTTCAACCGAGCGACGGCGTCAGTGAACGCCGCGATCACATCGGTGGATGGCTGTGCATGCCAAGGGCGGGTCCGTGGCTGGCCATCGGTTTCATCCATGTGCGACAGCGTAGATGAGCCTTCGCCGGAAGGGGAGGCCTCCCTGGGCATCGACGTCGCGCACGCCACAGAGTCGATGTCAGGCGACTAGATGTAGTTCCTCGGGACGTTGTGATCACGTGAGTTAGCGAAGACCTCCGGGCAGGATGTGGGTTACCACACTCACATTCCACACACGGAGGTCTTCGTGACTCACGCTAACGCACCCCTGACGCCCGTTGGTCGGGCTCGGCTGGCCGACCTGATCAACACTCAAGGCTGGTCGGTGCGGCGAGCGGCCGAGCGGTTCCAGGTGTCGCCGGCAACAGCATCGAAGTAGGCCCGGCGAGCTCGCACGGGCGCCTCTGAGGCGGATCGCTCTTCGCGGCCTCGTCGCAGTCCTGCGCGCACCGCGCGGCGCCTCGAGCGGCGGATCATCGCACTGCGGTTCACGAGACGATGGGGTCCGCACCGGATCGGATATCACCTCCGCATGCCCCGCTCCACCGTCGAGCGGGTTCTGCACCGATACCGGATGCCGATCCTGACGCACGTCGATCAGGCCACCGGCCTCCCTGTCCGGCGACCGAAACCCGTTCGCTACGAACGAGGACAGCCGGGCGACCTCATCCACGTCGACATCAAAAAGCAAGGCCGCATCCCTGACGGCGGCGGGCATCGCATGCTGGGCCGCACCATCGGGAACCGGAACAACAAGAAGAAGGGCCGCGGTTACGCGTTCCTCCATCACGCCGTCGATGACCACTCCCGGCTCGCCTACTCAGAGATCCTCGACGACGAACGCAAAGAGACCGCATCAGCGTTCTGGGCCAGAGCCGAGGCCTTCTTCACACGCGCGGGCATCACCGTCCGAGAGGTCCTCACCGACAACGGTTCTTGCTACCGCTCACACGCGTTCGCGACCGCTCTCGGCCCCGACATCAAACACCGATTCACGAAGCCCTACCGCCCGCAGACGAACGGGAAGGTCGAACGCTTCAACCGCACCCTCGCCCACGAATGGGCCTACGCCGAGACCTACGCCAGCGACGAAGCCCGAGCAGCCACCTACGACGCCTGGCTCCATCACTACAATCACCACAGACCCCACACCGGCATCGGCGGCCACACACCCTCAGACCGCGTTCACAACCTCACGGGGAAGAACAGCTAGCGCTGGGGGCGAGGAGGACTCAGCGCCACAGGTCAAAAAGCCCAGACGAGGTTCGCATCGGGTCCTGTTACTACTTGCGACATTCGGGGCAGTGGGCGTGGGGTCTGCGGGTTCTGGTCTGAATCTTGGACGGCCACGAATATCCGCAAGCGCAGATCCACATGACTTTTCGACCAGACCCGACGGTGACCTCGGTAGGAGAGAGGGCGTTCGCTGGATCCCATTGCTTGGCGAGATCGGGGCGCAGCGTCGCAAGGTCGTTCTCGCCAGGGATGGGCAGCTTTCCTGCGCAGTAGGGGCAGCCGCAGCCGGAAGTGCGGTTCTTGACGGTCGCCGGCCACGAGTGGTTGCGATGGCAGATCCATGACACCTTCACGTGGGATGAGACTGTGACCTGGTTCGGTGAGCAGTCGTTGCTGGGATCCCATTGTGCGGCGATATCCGGTCGGCGTGTCGCGAGGTCAGTGGCTCCCGGGATGGCGACCCGTCCGGAGCACGAGGGGCAACCGGAACCAGCATGTCGATTGGCGACTGTCGCTGGCCAGGTGTGGTTCTTCGCGCAGCGCCACAGGGCTTCATAGGAGCTACTAACGGTCACTTCGGACGGTGTCCGGTCGTTCGCCCCTGCTTCGTGGTCCCACTCCGAAGCCAGATGAAGGTCGAGAGTTCCCAAGTCGTTGAATCCTGCGAGGACGACCCGATTCGCGCATACGGGGCATCCCGTCTTGTCCGTCGTGCGACCCCAGACGGGAAGCTCCCACGTGTGACTCAGGCCGCAACGCCATACCGCGGGGTAATCCGAGCCCGCGGTGACCTCGCTCGGAGTCTTGGAGTTCGCGGGGTCCCACTGTTCGGCGAGTTGAGGGTGGGTGGTGGCGAGGTCGTTGAAACCGGCGAGGGTGCGTTGGTTGGAGCAGTACGGGCACCCGTATCCTGAGCAACGGCCGCCGACAGCCGCGTCCCAGCTATGGTCGCAGGGGCCTCGCCACCAGACGACACGATCTGATCCGGGGGTGACTGTCTCCGGAGTGATGGAGCTGTCGTTGCGTTCGTAATCCCACTCTGCTGCGAGGCCTGGGTGAAGAGTGGCTAAGTCTGTTTCACCTGGTATCGCCCGGCTACCGCTGCAGTAGGGGCAGCTGCTTTCTTGCGTGGTGCGGGAGCGCACCTGGGCGGGCCAGGTGTGCTCTTGAGCAGTACACAGCCAGTTGATTTTCCGTGCGGAGGTGACGCTGACGTGATGAGGGTCCCCGCGGTTGGCTCCTGGGGTGGTGTCCCATTCCGCGGCGATGTCCGGCCGCAGGGTGCCGAGGTCGGTATGTCCAGGCCAGAAGTCCATGCCGATGCAGTATGAGCAGTTCGTCTCGGCAAAGCCTCGCACGTGGGGGCTTGCTTCCCAGGAGTGCCCCTCTTCGCACAACCACCAGGCTTTGTGGGAGACATCTACTCCCGACCAGGGGTCTCGGGTGGGCGGGTTGCGATCCCAGTCCCATTCGGAGATGGCTTGCGGGTGTCGGAGGATCCATAGCGGGTAGTTGGCGGTGGCGTCGAGGATGCGGGGGACGTCGACGGTGTCGAGGGCGGCTTCCAAGGGGCGGAACTTCGTGGGGATGGTGTGGCGGCGGAGGGGTCGGAGCCAGAGAATCACCCGTTCGACGAGGACGTCGCTGTTGGCGAAGCCCAACGTTGCGTTGATGTCGAGTCGTAGATCTGCCGCCGACTGAGTGCGCCATCGTGCGCAGTGCGAACGATTGGACAAGATCTGCAGAACGCGCACCGTCGCGCGGTACAGATGTGCGCGGCGATCGATCTCGCGTGCCGCGCTCATCAAGGACTGATTCTGCCCGGTCTCTCCGTCCTGGGCGGAGAGGGTGTCGTTGTCGCGCACCATGGCCCACACTTGACTGTGCAGCTGCGTGGTGACCCGACCAGTAGCGACGAGTCGACGGAAGGAGAGTTCCGCGTTCCGAAGCGTGGGATCGAAGGGAACGATAACCTGGGTATCGAGTTCGGTTCCGGGACCGACCCACACCATCTGCCCCGGGTGTCGGAGACAGAAGTTTTCCCGATCATGGGAAATTTGCTCGATCGTCTCCCCGGCACTGCATAGGCGGCACAGGAAGCGCTGCGGGTAGGCCCGTGTGGAGTCCGGTTGCGCTAGACGTTTCATGCGGAGGTAGTGACCGGCCGGGCGCCCTGCCGTCGCCTCGACCGCCCGAGCGGCCGCTTCATCGTCGATCCAGACGCGGTGGATGTTCGGTTGCGCTCGGCTGGTCAGTGCCCTCTCGGCGAAATCGAACGGCACTCCTGCGGCGCGGCATTGCCGCTGCGCGTAGGAGCGTGGCGTCTCAAGATGATGCCACTTGGGTCGTTTCGCCCACGCCTGCGTGCTGGTCATGCGGCGTCCACCAAGTCGTCCAGGGTGACGTTGTGTGTGTTGAGCGTGGTGCGCCGGAGAGTATCGAGAACCCCGAAGAGTCCCTCGCGGGTTACGGTCTCCGAGGTGCGCGATTCGTCGCGCAAGATGGACGCGACTAGGCGGTCCACGATCATCGCGAGAACGGCGAGTTTCCCGTCGGCGGCGTGGACTAGCGTGCCGGCGTTGCGGGTGAGAAGGCCGTGGACGTGCCCACATAGTGGTAGGAAGCTGTCGAAGGTGGCGACCCATTTGATCCATTGTTCGAAGTCCTCTTGGACGGCGGGGTCGATCTTGTCGAGTGTGACGAAGTCGCAGCGTGCGCTGACTTGCAGCCCGTCGCCCGTCTTGAATGCTTGGTCGAGATTGATTCCAACCAGGACGACGGTCGCACAGGACTCATTCTGGAGAGCCTTGATGACACTGGAGGGTTCAGTCCCGCCAAGCTTGTGCGCTTCGTCGATCACCAGCAGCTTCGTGCCATGTCGATGGAGGGCTTCGACGGCAAGCTTCCGCAGCCGGTCGGTGGCAATCTGTTTGGGGAGAACGATGGTGGGGGCGAGAAACTCCACGATCTGGGCAAGGAGAGCTTTCCCGGTCGAGTGTTCGGTCATCTCCACCCAGACGACCGGTGCGTCTCCGTCTCTGAGGTAGTCGGGGTGTTGGGCTGCGTGTCTGCGTTCTACGGATCGAGCCAACAGGAGAGCGAGTTCTGTCTTGCCGGAGAACATCGGCGCGGATACCATCAGCCCGCGCCGCGAGTTCTTCAGCCGAGGGTTGATTCGGATGAGGTCCTCCAGAATGCGAGCGCAGACTGCTTGCTCGCGCGTCTTCACCCTCAACGTCAGCCGGAGAAAGTCTTCGCGAGCTTGGTCGTATAGCTCTCGGGCTTCACTATCCAGATCTGTGTACTGCCGGAAGGTGATCTTCGGCGGCGATGCGGGCTCGGCGTCGAATGCTTCTCGAAGCCCTGCAAGGCTGGTCTTGCGGTCATGGTGGAGGACGAGTGGGGTGATCTTCATGGATCAAGCTCCTCTGCTTGAGCGAGATGTATGTCGGGGGACGTCCAATCGATGGTGCTGATGTCGACGGGTTTGGCCCATTGCCGTAATGGGATCGGTGTCGTTGTCGAGGGGCCTGACTCGCGTTGAGCTTCGACCTTGAGGCGCTGTTGCTCTCGCTTGTGTTGGGTGCGCTTGCGCTTGTCTCCTCGCTCGCGGCTTTCGACATGATCGATCCACTCCCGGCGGCGATCGGGATCGTCGATAGCGGCGTCGGGGTATCGGGTAAGGAGTTTCATGTCGATCTCGGCGACCATCGGTGCCGTCTTCTCTCGCAGAGCGACGTCCCAACACTCGATCCACAAGCCGGTTTCCGGGTGACGTACCCAGACGGCATTCGCGTTGTAGGGGTCGAAGCTCACCGGGAACTTCCTCGCTCTCGCGGATCCCGGTTCAGCGCCCGTGAGGGAGCGACTGCGGAGGTCCTCCAGGTCGGGCGAGTCGTAGCGGCGATTGTGGAGATCGATCCCTGCACGACCGATCATGCGACGTTCGGTCGGCAACAGGGCGAGGTACTCCTCGACTCCGAAAGGCACTGGGACGCCAGGCCCGACGCTGAAGAGTTCGGTGTACATCTGATTCGGGGTGAAGATCCGTCCGGGGGAGCTCGTCGACTTCAGGCCCTGGTGCGGTTTGTTCAGGTAGATGTTGGATATCCAACTGTCCAGGATGAGCCGGAGCGAGTCCAAGGTGAGCGTGGGGTTGTCGCGGGCGCCTCGATGCGCCACGGAGTTCCCCACGAAACCGGCCAACCATGCGGCGAAATCTGATGAGAGGGTGCCGAAGTTGCGTTCAACATGTGGCTTCACCGTCGGCGTTCCGGAGGGCGCGAGCTCCCTGTGGATTCCGTACGCACGGCAGGCATCTCTGAACGTGCGGGACCGAAAATCAGCTCCGCCGTCGATGGTGATTGATCGCGGAAAGATCCATGGGAGAGCCAGAGACTCGTCGCTGAGGTAGGGGTTCACCTGCTTCATCAGCGCGGAAGGCAAGGCGGCTGACCCCGAGAGAGTGGCAGCGCCCGAACCAGGCACGGCTTTGCGCCCGATGATGGCTCGGGCGAGCAGGAGCGCATGATCGAATCCGCCAGGGCTATCCGCGTGGATCGCCCAAGCGAGCGGCACTCGGCTGGCGACGTCGAGAAGCACGGTGAGTTTCGGACGGAACTCACTGGTCTCATCCCAAACGAGAACGTCGAGGTCCGTTGAATCGATCTCGCATCGCTCTCCAAGTTGATAGGCAGCTCCGGAGTGGTACTGACGCTTTGGGCTGTTGTCGGTGTTTCTCCGGGTGGTCGCTTTGTCGAAGCTGTAACGGCCTGCAGCCCGCTCGTTGATGTAGCCCTGGAGGGTGCGAGCCTTGATCTCACAAATGGGGTCGCCCGGGTAGGTTGTCTCGAGCGCTCGCCTCACCAAGACAGCGCAACGCTTTTTGCTACTCGTGGCCTTGTCCGTCTGGCGATCGAGGAATCGATCGATGATCGTCACCAGCCGCGGATCTGCCCGGCTGATGGCGAGTCGCTGCTCGCCCTTCCGGTGCATGCGGGCATTCAGCCCCGCTGCACCGTCTTGCTGGTAGGTCTTCCATAGGAGGTGAAAGGTACTGCGCGCTCGCCCCAGTGACGTGCCTTTCAACTCCAGCAGCTTCGCGTCAACGCGTGCGTTCTGAGTCGTCAGCGCAGGGTCATACTGCGCCCGAGGAGTGGAAGCCAACGGATCCATTGGTCTCCCGGTGAACGCCTCAAGGAGATGGGCCTCCATATCGCACACGTTGGTCGGCCACGCGTCCCCGTCCGGACGAAGCGATACCGCGCGCTCGCGTTGAGCCGTGCCGGCATGGCGCAGGAACTCGTCTACGGACATGATGAGGTGTCGATCGGGTGCGTTCTCGGACCGGAGCTTCACCTCTAGGCCGGGGATGATGTGGGCCCAGACCCAGATCTCGCCGTCAATGTCGAAAGAGTCCCCGAGTTTCAGCTTGCTCTCGTCAGACACTGATCGCATCCGTTCTCTCCCGACGTGCGGTAGTCAGTAGCGCGTTGCTATTGAAGACCGCAGACAGATCGAGCGCGAGAAGTCTGCGCCAGGCGAGGTTGTCAACCCATGCGCAGGCAAGAGGTGGGCAATCTGGTGATGCCAGCTCGCACAACTCCCGGCGAGTCTTGCTGTCAGTTGCCGCGTCGAGGATCCTGTCCTCGACGTCAGCAGGCGGCCTGCAACGGTCATGACGCGACGCCGACAACCATTCGACCACGCGGGTCGCATGGATGCTGTGGCCGGAAAGTACCTGATAGTGCCAGCCGAGCGTTGCCGACACAACCGCGGTTTCATCGAACTGCAGTTGCGCAGACTTGTCGATGCGTTCCTTTGGCCTCACGTCTCGAACGGCGTAGGAGTCGTCCGACATCTGCAATAGGAAATCCGGCACGTGCCAGTGACCCGCCATCGGCGAGCGAACGCCGAACACCACGCCAAATGGCTGCGACCACACCTTTGCTACTTGCCCGCCGAAATCGAGCCACATCAACTCGTCGCGCTCGAACTGAGACTCACACCATACGTGGCTACGGGTGCGACTCCAGAAGTACTCAGACCCCGTGAAAAAGTGGCTTGCGCCCTTCGATACTCGAACCTTCATCGGGTCGATGACCGACCAATCCAAACGGCCGAGACTTCGGTTGACCGGTGCGAACGAGACGCTATCCGCGTAGCCGGATGCGGAACGATGATCGCGCGGCACCCAGTGCAGCTCCGAGCCCTTCGAGAATCGTCGCCGTGCGATCAACCGTGCAATCTCAGCTGGCTTCATCACCACTCCAAGGAAGGCGGAGTACCTGAGTAGGCACATCGTTGTCGCCTGCGCCCAGGATCCGCCGGGTCGGCTTTGCCTGGCTCCCGACACACCGGTATGGCTCGGATTAGAGTTCGATCTGATGTCCGGCAACGACCGAACGAGAACACTGATGCCACCGCCGAGCAATCTGCAACGCTGAGACGGTGTGCAGGCGGTCGTCGTCGGAATTGCGTTGGAATGACGCAGTTGGCCTTCAGCTGACACGTCATCCTCCCGGAGGTGCTCTGTGTGTCAGCAGACCGAAGTTGCCGACGCGGCGACTTGCCCTGGCGGACGTCGGAAGCGGTAAGAGGCCCGCAGGACGGTGGCCCGGTTCGGCGGACGCATAGGGGATCTGCGTAGAGTGCGAGATGTGCCTCGAAATCCTCGCTTTCGCACCATTCGTGGTGCGATCGGAGCCATGCTCGCCGCGGTGTTCGCCATCGGTCTGAGCGGGTGTGCGCCGGATCCGGTCAGCGATTCCTTCCTCAAGGGTGAGAACACCGGGTATGTGGCCGCTGGCGGCGCGATCGTCGAGATCCCGATCGACGAGCGGAGCGAACCGGTCGACTTCAGCGGCATCACTGAAACTGGTGATGATTTCGACAGCGCAGACAACGCCGGCAAGGTCACGGTGGTGAACTTCTGGTACGCCGGGTGCGCGCCGTGCCGCATCGAGGCGAAGGATCTCGAAAGCGTCTGGCAAGAATACGGCGGCGAGGATGTAGCTTTCATCGGCATCAATACCCGCGACCAGGCCGACACTGCCCAGGCTTTCTCTCACGAGTTCGGCATCACCTACCCGAGCCTGATCGACGTGAACACGGCCGAGGCGAAACTCGCTTTCTCCGAGGTCGTGCCGATCCAGGCGACACCGACGACTCTCGTGCTCGACAGGCAGGGCCGTGTCGCCGCCCGCATCATCGGACCCATCGACGGCACCTCGATCCTCTCGACGCTCGTCAAGGACGCTCTGGCGGAGACACCGTGAACGCCGACACCATCATCGGGTCCGGTGCGCTCTGGCTCGCAGTCCCCGTCGCGATGCTCGCTGGCCTCGTGTCGTTCTTGTCGCCCTGCGTGCTCCCGCTGGTCCCCGGCTACCTCGGCTTCCTTGGCGGGGTGGTCGCGCCGGACTCGAAGGGTCGCGCGACGAACGCAGTCGCGCCCCAGCGCCGTCAGCTCGTAGTCGGCGTACTGCTGTTCATCCTCGGCTTCAGCGTCGTCTTCGTTCTCATCACCGCGCTGGGCGGCACGGCCGGCGTGTTCTTCCTACGCTGGGGCGACCTGGTCACACGCATCCTCGGAGTCGTCATCATCCTGATGGGGCTCGTCTTTCTCGGGTTGTTCAATTTCGCCCAGCGGGAGGTCCGCTTCCACGTCGGCTCCCGGGCCGGAATCGCAGGGGCGCCGCTACTTGGAGTGGCACTTGGTATCGGCTGGGCACCGTGCATGGGTCCGACGCTTGCCGCGATCATCGCGCTTTCGTTCAATGCTGGCGACCCTGTCCGTGCCGGCTTCCTCGGCCTCGCGTATTCGCTCGGCCTCGGCATCCCGTTCCTGTTGGTCGCATTCGGGTTCGGTTGGGCGGCGAAGACGGTCGAGTTCCTCCGTCGTCACATCCGGGTGGTGAACGTATGCGGAGGCATACTGCTGATCGTCCTCGGAATCCTGATGGTGACAGGGCTGTGGACCGACATCATGTCGCGGCTGACGGCGGTGATGGGTAGCGTCATTCTCCCTCTCTGAGATCCCTAGCAAGGATGTCGCGAGTGACGACTGGAGCAGCCCTCTCTACCCAACTGGTCATTGTGGGTGGCGCCACTTCGTGCTCCCATGTCGGAGCCTTAGATATAGACGCCGCGGTCTTCCATGAATCGGACGGGGTTGGTGTAACCACCATTGATGTAGACCTCGAAATGCAGATGGCAACCGAAGGAGCGTCCAGTGTCACCCGCGTAAGCGATGACCTGGCCCGAATTGACCCATTGCCCCCTGCCAACGAGGATGCCACTGGGTTTGATGTGCGCGTACCCGGTGCTGACGCCCCCGCCGTGTTGGATGCGGACGTAATTGCCGTAGTTGCCGTTCGCGCCGGCGTAGTCCACTGTTCCGGAGTTGGCGGCGTAGATCGCCGCTCCGCAGCCATTGGCCATGTCCGCGCCGTAGTGGTAGCTCGAGGAGCAGCCCTGCGAACCGCAGATCGGGGTCCGCGGGCCGTAGCTTGAACTTCGGCCGCCCCCGTGGGGCCGGACCCAACCGCCGCTACCGGCAGAGCCTCCGCCGCCGCCGTTGCCGCCACCGTTGGCTGCCGCTTCCGCGGCTTCGCGTTCGCGACGGGCGCGCTCTTCGGCCTCGCGCGCGGCCACACCCGACTGGTAACCAGCGACAGTCTGCGTGGTGGTGTCTTTCAGCGCGGCGAGCTGCGCCTGCATCGTCTCGAGGTTCGCGGCTTGCTCGTCGAGCGCGGCCTGTGCGGCGTCGGCCGCTTCTTGTGCCGCAATCATCTTCTGCTCTGCGACCTGCTGCAGGCGGTCTCGTTCGTCGCGGGCAACCTTCGCCTGATCGGTCAGCGATTGGGCGGTGTTGCGCGCCGAGATTGCGCCATCGTAGACCGACCGGTTGTACTCGAGAAGCTTGTCCATGGTGCCCAGGCGTGACAGGAGCTCATCGGCGTTGGCCGCGGAACCGGAGAAGAACAGTTGCAGTGCTGAATCATCTCCACCGTTGCGATACAGCTGTGCCGCAACTTGACCGGCCCTGCGCGCAGAGGTTTCGGCAATCGCTGATTGTTCGTCCGCCTGCGCCTGCAGGCTCTGAGCTTCCGTGATCGCAGCGAAGTACTCCTGCTGCGCTGCATAGAACTCGTCGGAGGCTGTATCGGCAGCAACCTGAGTCTCAGCGACCTTCCGCGTCAAGGACTGGATCAGCCCTTCGATTCGGGTGATCTCGGCAGCCTTGGCAGCTTCGTTGTTCTTGGCGCGTTGCACATCGTCCCAACTCGGGTACGACGCAGCGTACGCCGCTGAGTCGCCGGAGCCGATGCCGAGTGCAGCGAATGCAGCGACACCGAGCGCGCCGAGCCCGAAAGCGCCACGTCGAGTAACACTCAGCTTCCAGAACGAGTCGCGTTCGGCGGGCGTGGGTGCACAACCGCATTCTTCAGCCGCCTCCGTAGCCGCAGAGACGAGTCGTCCGTTCACTGTGCCCTCTCCTCGAGCTCGGCTTCGTGGATTCTGCTGCCATGGGCGCGCAGATTGGCCACGCTTGCATTGCCCGCCGTCTGGTCCATCGGCCGTACGTGGCCGCCGAAGTCGCGCCGACTCGCTCGTGATCTCTGATCAGTGGCCCATATCTGTCGCATCGAATTCGAGTTCGACTGTCCTGACACGAAGTTCACGCTTTCGGGTCCGTGTGGATGTCGGGGCTCACCTTGTTGTGTTTGTTCTTTTTCACTTGCCGTACGACAACGGTGGTGGCGATCACCGCGGCACCTATGACAGCCACGGCGATGATGAGCGGGATCGCGATCGAAGCCACCTCGTTCTCGCCTGCGGATGCCGCCGGGGCAGGGGTGTCCGCTGCGGGAGGTTCGGTAGTTGGCACAGCAGAGGGCGACGCCTTTGCCGGTTGCATCCGTGATTGTTCGTTCCCGCATGCTGGTTGGTCCCATCCCAGCCCTGGCTCGATGCCGGTGGGAGCGTACGTGAACGTGAAGCTCTCGGATATGGGGTGACCGTCGCTGGAGACGGCGTTCCAAAGCACGGTGTAGACGCCGGGTTCTCCGAGTGCGACCGGGGTGGTGAGGATGTTGCGGTCGATGGTGGAGCAGCTGGATTCGTAGAAGAGGCCGTCGGGTCCTTGCACTTGGGCGAAGCTTGCCTGGCTGAAGTCAATGAGTTCCCCGCTGAACGTGAGAGCGACGTCGTCGAGTTGGGTGACGGTTTCGTCTGCCCCGGGCACGGTGTCCAGGAGGTTGTCGTGCGCGAGAGCTGCGGGGGCCGGTGCGGCCACGATTCCCAGTGCGATGAGGGCAAGAAGTGTGCTGGCGAGCCAGCGGGTGCGGTGGGTGGAGGTCACGGGCGTGGGTCCTTTCGTCCGGCGGGCACGGGGGTGCTGTCGGTAGGTCTGTTGTTGCGTTTCGTGTGGAGGACGGAGAAGCCGGTGAGGATTGCGAGCATTCCCGCGATCATCAAGGTGGCGGCTCCGGCGAGGGCCTGGTCCTGCAGGGGGGTGGGTCCCCACGTCCGCCCCATGGCGCCAAACCACTCCGCGACGATGAGGTCGGAGCGAGCGATAGTGGCGATGCCGAAGAAAGTGGCCACGCCTGTGAGCGCAGTGAGTGAGGCCACACGCCACCGCCCCTCGGGAGTCGTGGACGCGTTCGGGGAAAGCGATCGTACGAAGAGGCACCCGGTGACGAGGAGCTGGCTGATCATCCATTCCGCTCCGAGCTGGTCGTAGAGCGACCATCGGAACAGGTCGGAGTAGTGGAACAACCACAGCGACGTGGCGAACAGGGACGCGGCGACGACGGGGCGACGAGTAAACCGGGCCAGGGGGCTGTGGGCGGCCCAGAGAAGCCATTCGCGCGGTCCTCGGCTTCCATCGTCCCGTGGGTGGATGACCAAGGTTGCGAGGGTGATCGGCGCCGCGAAGACAAGGAGCAAGGGGATCGCGAGACTGAGGAGAGCGAAGGCGAGGAATCGCATACTGATGAGCGAATCGTCATAGGCTGCGATCGGCCCACTGGTCGTCCACAGAAGCGCCCCCATCCCCGCAATCCAGCTGATCGTGCGCCTGGCTGGCCACGGATACCCGCGGCGCCGTGCGCGTCGGACGCCGACGAGGTAGAAGACGATTCCGAAACCCGCGACGAGCACCCAAAGGAGGTCGGGACTCCACGCCGTGAACCATCTCTGCAGGGTGAGTGCGACCGGGACGGGTGCGTCGGTGAGGATCTCCGCGGCGGTGGTCTGCGGCAGGGTGATCGCATCGGCGGGGGCGGCGGTGCGGGCGAGGGCGGCGGCGACCCCGCTCGCGACACCCATGAAACCGAGTTCGACGCACACGATCATCCAGAAGGCGCCACGGCCCTCGCTGGTCTTTGCGATGAGTCGGCGGCGGTAGGCGGCACCCAGGACGCCCATGACCAAAAGCGCGCCGATCTTTGTGAGAAGGAGGATGCCGTACGGTGAGGCCAAATCCTCCCACCGGCCGAGGGCTGTGAGCGTCCGCGCGTATCCCGAGACGGCGACGCCGATGAACGCGATGAGCGCCACCGTCGAGTACCGGCGGAGCAGGTTCTCGAGTTCGCGCGGCGAGCTGATCGGTCGCGCGACGACGAGCAGGATGAGCCCCCCGAGCCATACTGCTGCTGAAATGACATGCAGGACGAGGGACATGACAGCGGGATCGTGATTGGCGAGCTCACCCGAATGACCTTGGGTGGCCATGGGAATCAGACTGATGATCGCAAGCACGGTTGTGATCATGACCGCACCATAGCTGCGAACAGCGAATGCGAGGACTGTCACGACCGAAGCGAGGATCGCGGTGATGAGCCATGATCGTCCCAGCTCCGTGTCGAGGAGGAAGCGACCGAGCTGCGTGCCGAACTCGGCACTCAGGTTAACTTGCGGATTGAATGAGGACAGGAAGGTGAGGTAAGCCACCACCCCGCTTGTGAGGGTGAGGGTCGCGGCGCCGGCGGAGGCAATATCGAGCGCGACGGTGAAGGGCTTCCCTGCCGAGGGGAGAGCGAACACCGCCAGCACCAGGGGCCCGAGCATCGCCGCACCGGACAGATTGACGAACAGTTTCGCGGCCGGGAGTCCCCATCGCACGAGCGCTCCAGGGTCACTCGCGAGTCTTGGTGCAGCTCCTCCACCAATCACGAGCCCGATGACCACAGCGATGAGTGCGGCGGCAACGAGAATCGTCGGTCCAACGATCCGGAGAACAACGGGATTCATGGAGTGGTATCCCCTGTCTGAGCGCCAGCAGCGTCCGGGTCTTCCGTCACAGGTGCCGTGCATTCACCGGTCTTGGGGAGCTGCTGGATCGCCCCGGCAAGAGATTCGAGAACCGCGTCCGCCGACAGGGTGGTCGTGTCCACGTACACCTGGGCAGCTGGATCTCGGCCGTAGGTTGTGAGCCGCAGATTCGGGGTCTCCTCCTCGTCGACGATCCAATCGACGCCCCCCAAGCTGACACATTGCAGCGTGGTGGGGGCCGGGGGCTCCAACCCGCAGGTGAGGAGCACGCTACTGGGGGTGCCCCATCCTGCGGTGGCCTGAGCGTCCGTCCAGACGCGAGCCTGGTCGCCAATCGAGTCCGGTAATCGTACGGTGACCTCTGCGCACAGCGGGTCATTCGCGTTCGCTGCGGGCTCGAGGTGGACGGTGGGTGCGCAGCTGGTGAGCACAAGCAGTGCGCACAGCGCCGCGCCAGAGGTCAGAATCTTGAGCTTCACAACGTCATCCATCCGTCTTCCTGGGAGTCAGCATGCGTCCGTCGCTGTCGGATCGACATGACGAGCAGCGCTAGTACCGTTCCGATACTGAGCATCCAGCCGAGCCACGGCATCAGCACGACAGCGAGAGTCGTGCCGGCGCGGAGGGGGACCTCGGTGATCTTCGCCGCGGTCGTGTCCACCGCAACCTGAGCCAACACTTTTCCATCGCGGCCGATGACTTGACTGGTCCCGGTGGTGGAGACGTTCACCGCAGTTCTCCCTGTTTCGAGCGCGCGTATGCGGGCGATGGTCAGCTGTTGGAGGTTCTCGTCCGTGCCTCTGAAATCCGCATTGTTGGTTTGAAACACGAACATCTGCGCGCCAGAGGACGCGCTCTGGTGGATGACGTCGTCGTAGATGACGTCGAAACAGATCGCCAGACCGATGGGCACATCGCCAACGTTCATGAGGGGCGTGTTGGAGCCGGGCGTGTACTCGCGTTGTATCAACCCGATGAGATCGGGGGCGATGGCTTCGTAGAACCAACGGTCCGGCACGTATTCGCCGAAAGGGACGGGGTTGGCCTTGTCGTGGAGCTGCTGCGGCCCGGCGCTGGTCCACAGCATCGAGGTGTTGAACGTGTCAGCTCCGCGGGTGGTTGCCGCATTCACCAGTGCCGGAGCGCCAGCACCCTGCACGAGTCGATCAAGGCGGCCTGCGACGGCGGCATCGCGCAGGGGATCGGCGTCGACGGCCCCTTCTGGCCAGACGAGAAGGTCCATTTCACGCCCCAGGAGCGGAGCGGTCGCTTCTTCCTGTGCGCGCAGGATGTCACCTGTTGTCCTGGTGTCGAAGTAGCCGCTGGGACCGTTGCCCTGCACCCATCCGACGCGCATCATTCCCGCTTGCTCAGTCGGGAACAGAGGGACGGCCATCGCGGCAACGACGATGACCGCCGCTGCTGCTCCCGGCTCCCACCGGCGGAGGGTGAGGGCTTCCACGACGCTTGCGCAGACGAGGATTGTCAGGAAGGTCAGCCCGGTTGTCCCCACCCAGGAAGCGGCTTCCGCGAGCGGGCTCTCGGCAAGAGTGAAGCCGATTCGCGCCCACGGGAACCCGGTGTACGGCGCATTCCCCATCAGCGTTTCCCGCAGCACCCACACCCCGGCGACGAGCACAGGAGTGATCGCGTGATACCCGAATCCCGCCCGCGTGGTGGCGACACGATAGGCGAGTGCGATCAGCGCACCGCCGGCACCGAACAGCAGGGATTCCAAGCCAGCCAGCGCGACCCATGGGATGGGCCCCAGAAACCGGGTCACCCATACCAAGTGAGTGAAGTAGAAGGCCGTCCCGTAGACGAGGGAGATCAGGAACGCCCCGGGAACAGAGCGTCCGCGAAGCGTCCACAGCCCGATGGTTGCGCTCACGAACGTCGCGGGCCACCACCCGGACGCGGGGTAGGCGAGATCCAGCATGCCTCCTGCGATGGCGGACGCGACGATCGCTACGGGAAATGGCACCGCAGCTGCCAGGAGCGCATCGTGCGCACTGGCGTTGCCGCGCCGTGGTCGAACGGAGAGGGCGTGTCCCACCAACGGGTCAGCGGTCACGGTCATGAGTGCCCAGGTTTTTCAGGTAAGCGTTGTACGAGTCGAGGTCGGCGTTCCCGTGCACGTCGGCATACCGATCCGCCGCGGCAGCACGAGCGGTGTCGCTTCGGAACCAACGATGCATCACGTAGATCAACATCAGTACGGTCGGGGCTTCACCGTAGGACCATGCCAGAGCGCCGGCTAGCTGCTGATCGGCGAGGGGATCGATGCCCAGTGCTTCGGTGGGCGCGACGAACGAGCCGACCAGGATCGTACTGGCCATCATGAGAAACACCCCGAAGAATGCGTGGAGCGCGGCTTCGGCAAAGACGTCCAGTGCACGGGCACCATGACCCAACCTGACCGGCAGCGGATCGGAGGACAGGATGGGGATGGTGAAGAGCACGCCGGCGAGGAGGAATCCGACCTCGAGTGCGACGTGACCCCCGGGGAGAGCGAGGATGGCATCGGCAGCACCCGCAAGGTAGATGCCGTAGAACGCGAACAGGTAGAGCGGGACAGTGGCCCACGGACTGAGTATCCATTTCGCGGCCGGGCTTCGAAGAGCACCGTGGGCCGCTGTGAGGACTAACCGTCCCGCTCCATGATGCGGTGTCGCTCGCAGAAGAAGGGTGCCGGGAGAGCCCAGGACGAGGAGCGGCGGCACCATCATCATCAGAGTGAGCTGCTGGAACATGAAAACGGACACCAGCGCCTGGCCGTAGGTTTCAACGCCTAGACCAGTGACCGCCGCGAGGAGAACACACCCGAGAAGGAAGCTGACCGTTCGCCACACGGGCCACCGACGCCCGCGCGTCCACAACCGGATCGCTCCGACCAGATACAGCACAGCGAGGATCCCCGCGACTATCGGTAACACCGGAAGCGGGATGTCCGCCGGTGCGAGGAACGCCTGCAAAGACGGGGGACTTTCGAGGATCTGGCCGCTCACACGCATGGTCGTGACAAGAAGATCGCGCTGTTCACTTCCGGATCACCTTGATCGTCGCCCCCGCTGCCAGGAACGCCACGGCCGCGATGGGCTGTGCTGTGGTCCACACGACACCGGAGAAGGGGAAGGGCATTACCGGGTTCCAGAGCACGGCGATCGCGAGGAAGACCGGGATCCACCACCAGTGGCGTGCCTGCAGCGCAAACCACGCGACGATCAGCCCGAAAATTGAGGCGATGAAGAGGACGAGGGGCGCCCAATTCGCCTGGAAGAGCGCCGGGGCGAGGAACAGGATCGCGGCGGCGACGAGGCTGGGGGCCAGGGCGTTCCGCTGGTAAGTGGAGGGGACACGTTCTTTGGGACTCATGGGTGAACCGTTTCTTCGGCGGGTACAGGGTCGACGGGATCGGGGCGGGACGAGGGGTCTGGCCGGCGACGGCTTATGCGCAGACCCGCGACGATGAGGAACACGGCACCGATGCCGAGAGCGACATCGGCGAGGTTGCCGATGAACAGGTTCCCGTAGGCAAGGAAATCGGTGACGTGCCCGATCCCGAACGCGGGCGGCGAGAATAAGCGATCGATGAGGTTCCCGATCGCACCGCCCACGATGAAACCGAAACCAACCGCCGACCACACGTTGCGGGCTCGGGTAGCGGCACCGATGAGGGCCGCGGTGACAGCGAGCCCGACGACGGTGATGACCCATGTGGAGCCTTCCCCGAGCGAGAAGATCGCCCCGGGGTTGAAGGCCAGTTGAAGACCGAGCCAGTCACCGATCAGCGGTATACGCGCATCCTGTCGCAACGTGTTCAGAGCAAGAGTCTTGGTGCCTTGATCGATCAGGATAACGATGGCGGCGACGATGAGCACCACGGCCGACCGGCGGACTCGATCACGCATCGGCGTCTTCCCCCGCGGCCGCGGCATCCTCAGCAACTTCGGCGCGATCCCGCTGGTGACGGCGGCGCCCGGCCATCATCACGCCCACAACCCCGACCCCCAGGATGATAGCCAAACCGGAGAGGAAGAATAGGGGCAGCATTTCGAAGGCACCGCCTCCGGATGGTGTGCCGCCGTACGTTTGTGCCGGCGATGCGGTTTCCGTTTCTTCGCTGCTCTGTGGTGAGGCTTCAGGGGTGGGGCTTGCGGTGGTTGTGCCGGATCCCGTGTCCGTCGCGGGTCTGACGGTGTACACGTACTCTCCGCTGATCGGATGCCCATCGGCGGAGACGGTCTTCCATCGGACAGTGAAGACACCGGTCGCGGCGTCCGGGGAGAGGTGCTGCGTGATAACGTCATCGGTCGCCTGGGGGGCGTCGACTGCGACGTTTGCTCCGGTTTCATCGACCACGTCGATGACTGTTGCGCCGTCACCATCCGGAAGCAGCCCGGTGAACATCAGAGAGATCTCGTCGGGAGAGCCGTCGACGGCCGAGTCGGCGTCGGGGTACGCCGAGACGAACTCGTCGTGAGCGGCGGCCGGGGCTGTGGTCCCCAGCACGACGGATGCCGACACCATCAGGGCGGCGGCGGCGAGGGCTGTGATACGTGCCGAGAGGCGTTTATGCATGGGTGTCGTGCTCTCCGGGGTGGGATTCGGGTTCGATCTGGAAGGTGGAGTGTTCGATGCTCACGGCGAAGTGCTCGTTGACGCATTGCTGAAGTGATGTCAGCAATGCGGCGGAAGCTTCCATCGTGACGGTGTCATCGACCACGACATGGGCGGTGAGCGTGGGGAGGTCGGTCGAGACTTGGGTCGCGTGAAGGTCGTGCACCGCGACCACGTGCGGAAGGGCAAGGATGTGGCGGCGGACATCCTCGAGGTCGAGGCCGGCGGGTGTGGACTCCAACAGCACCCGACCGGATGCTCGCAACAGGATAAGAGTGCGGGGAATGATGAGCAGCGCGATCAAGACGCCCGCGACGGCGTCCGCCTGATACCAACCGAAAACGGCGATGAGGATGGCGCTGGCGATGACGCCGACGGAACCGAGGGCATCGTTGACGACCTCGAGGAACGCGGCGCGCATGTTGAGATTGCGTCCGCGGCCGCTGAACAATACGAGCATGGAGGCGATGTTGGCGACGAGACCGACGATGCCGAAGAACAGCAGACTCCCCGATGCGATCTCAGGGGGCTCGAACAGCCGCCGTACGCCTTCCACGAGCGCGAAGATGCCCACCCCGAGCAGCAAAGTTGCTTGAGCGAGCGCACCGAGAACCTCCGTGCGTCGAAGACCGAAGGTGTACTTGGGAGTCGGGGGACGATTCATCAGATGCGCAGCGGTGACGGCCATCGCCAACCCGACGACATCGGTGAGCATGTGCGCCGCATCAACAAGCAGTGCGAGGCTGCCTGTGATGATTGCGCCGATCACTTCGACGATGAAGACCGAAGAGGTGATCGCGAACGCGATGACCAGGCGATTGCGGGGAGTGGCGTCACCGATACCGTGACTGTGCCCTGTGTCTGTCATGGTGCTCCTTTACGGCCGTCCAACGATGTGCCGGGCGACGATCGCCGCATCACGACCCGCCCCAGCGAGGGTGCCCGCATCTGCCCGGGAGTAACGCGGCATGCCAACAGTGAACAGTCCCGGGATGCGTGCATTGACGTGCAAAGGCTGCCCGGGCGGCTCCGAATCGGGCAGCCATGCGTCCGCCGGCCTGTACCCGGTCGCAAGGATCACGGAATGCGGCTTCACGGACGCCCCATCGGCGAACATCACGGTGTCTCCGTGTACCTCCGTCACGGCGGCGGCATGAGTGACGTCTGTCGAAGCTACGCGGGGGCGTGACTCAGACATCGGACCCCGACGTCGCAGCCTCGACCAGATGGGCCGCTCCGACACCTCTGAGGATTCCGCTCGAGTGGAGAGGGTGACGTCGTGGGAGGAAGCGAGCTCTTCTGCAATCTCCACTCCGCTGAATCCACCGCCAACGATCAACACGCGGCCGGGAGGTATCTGGGCGGGATAGAGGTACTGGCTGGAATGCAGCACAACACCGGGTACTGCCAGTTCCAGGCGCCAGCCCGGCACGCGCGGCACCGCGGCAGCTCCCGTTGCACAGACCACATTTCGGGTTTGCACTTCCCCGGCGGAGGTCGACAGATGCAGTGTGGATCCGTCGCCCAACCGGGTGATTCCAAGAGCACGAGTGCCCCACACGGTCTTCACACCGAGGGCGTTCTCCACCGAAGACAGGTAATCGGACATCTCATCCTTACTCGGATAACGGTCTCCATCGCCCGGGAAAGGAAACCCGCGGACGACACTGTGGCGGGCCGCGCTGCGTAGCTTCATCGACTGCCACCGTGTGGCCCAGCTTCGTCGACCGGGAGGTGCAGAATCGATGATCACGAAGTCCTTCTGCGGCTCAAGCCCGGAGGACCTGAGTGCGGCGGCTGTCGCCAACCCGGAGTGCCCGGCGCCGACGATGATGACGCGACGGTGCGATAGCGAACGCGCCATCATTCAGCACCGTTCACCGCGGCTTCAATGGTGTCCTCCAGGTCATTCCACGTCTCCAGCACGACAGGCTCCCCATCGATGAAGAACGAGGGGGTACTGCTGACACCGAGCTGCTCACCCTCGTCTAGATCGAACTGGACCCGTTCTGCAGTCGCCGGATCAGCGACCGCATCATCGAACGCGGCCATATCCAATCCGAGTTCCTCCGCAAATCCCCGGAACAGGTCCGCACGAGACTCTTGAGCCTCACCCCATTGAGACTGCGTCTCGAACAGGCGGTGATACATCTCTTCCAGCCGTCCCTGCTGCGCTGCGGCTTCGGCAGCGATCGCGGCATTCTTCGAGTTGAGATGACCCGGCAACGGGAAGTAGCGGATCACGTACGTGATCTCGCCATCGAACTTGCCACGGAGATCCTCGACGAGGGGATAAAAAGCACCGCAGGCCTCGCACTCGAAATCGAGGAACTCGACCACCGTCACCGCCCCATCTCCTCCGTCATCGAGGACATGCGAGTTCTCACGGACGACCTGTGGACCATCAGCGGCCCCCGTCTCGGGTGCGGCAGCTCGACTCTGATTGACAAGGACGAACACCAGCGCAACGATCAGCAACACCACGGCGAGAGCCACGGTGACAAGTACCGCTTTCATAGAAGATTTCATAGACACTCCAGACACACACAACGAACGAGGACGACCAGGGGAGCGCCATCGAAGAGATGGCGCCGCCAGATCAGGTTCGCGACAGAGAAAGCTGTGTGAGAGAAGGAGGCAATACGAACAGGCGCCCCGTCATGGCCGCCAGTGATGGTGCGCGCGGCAAACGTTCACGAACGCGAGAAGAGGGGACGTGACGGCGGAAGATCCGCGTGACGATGAGCACCAAGAAGCAGCAGAGGATACCCAAGAGGCACCCGGCGACGCCGATCATGATGTCGTTCGCAGTATCCCCAGCCACGACATGTTCCGCAGTTGCGCCGACACCGCTTTCACCCGAACCCGCCGCGACAGGGCCAGCAGAAGACGTACCTAGTGACGACGAGGATGTCGTGCTCAGATACGCAGTCGCATCCGTCGCGTCACGATGGCCGCCCGGCCACGCTCCGACGATGAGAAGAAGTGCCAATCCGAGGGCCGTAATGATCTTCGTTATCATGAACTCGTCGGCGCGGCTGTCGCTATTGCGAATGCGACCTTGGACGACCATGACCTCAGGATGGTACCAGCCCCACCAATCAAGATCTGTTGCGAACCCGAGAGCCACGCGCCCGAAGGTCAAACTGAAGTTACTGTCAGCGTCCGCGTCCCACAACCGAGCAACCCAGTTGATTTCGGGGCCTTCGAAAGTGGCTCCGTGGGAGCGGGGTAGTGCCGTCGAAGCGGGATGGTTCAGACCTGGGCGGGTACGGAGGTTGCGGCAGGTGACCGCAGGGCAGCAGGGCGCCGCGCCGCGCGCACCCCGTTGAGGATGACGAACACTTCCGCGATCTCGTGCACGAGAACTACACCGGCAAGCCCGAGCACGCCGAAGAGGGCGAGCGGGAACAACACGAGGATGATCGCCAAGGCGAGCACGATGTTGGCGGTCATGATCCGGCGACCGCGACGAGCGTGCGCGAGCGCGCCGGGGATCAATCGGAGATCGTTCCCGGTAAAGGCGACGTCGGCAGACTCGATGGCAGCAGCCGAGCCCTTCAGCCCCATGGCGACACCGACGGTGGCGGTCGCGAGGGCGGGGGCGTCGTTGATGCCGTCACCGACCATGGCTGTCGGGCGCGCGGCGGCGAGTTGTTCGATGACCGTGGCCTTGTCCGCAGGGAGCTGCTCTGCGCGGACGTCGGTGATGCCCGCCTGTGCCGCAATCGCGCGGGCGGTGCGTTCGTTGTCCCCGGTGAGCATCGTGATCCCGATACCGGCATCCTGCAGCAGTCGCACGGTTGCGGCGGATTCAGGGCGCAGCTCGTCGCGGATGCCGATGAGCCCGGCAATCTCGCCCTCGGCTTCAACGACGACCACGGTCATGCCGTCTTCGGCCATCTCATCAGCGGCCGAGTGGAGGACTCCGGGGGCGAGCCACCGGACGTTGCCGACGCGGACCAGGGTGCCGTTGACGCGGCCGGTGATGCCGTGGCCGGCGTCTTCGACGACGTCCACGGCTCCAGCTGCGCCGGGGGCGGCCGTGGTGATCGCGGCGGCGAGCGGGTGGCTGCTTGTCTCTTCGACTGCTCCCGCCCAGGTCAACAGCTCGTCCCGTGAGATGCCGGCTGCGGGGCGCACGTCGACGACGGCCGGCTCGTTGCGGGTGAGGGTACCGGTCTTGTCCAGCGCCACCGCCTGGATGGTGCCGAGCTGCTCGAACGCTTCCCCGGACTTGATCACGACGCCGAACTTCGACGCGGACCCGATGGCGCTGATCACCGTGACCGGCACCGCGATCGCAAGAGCACAAGGAGACGCGGCGACGAGGACGACGAGTGCACGCTCGATCCAGGTCGACGGATCTCCGACGATGAATCCGAACACGGCGACAAGGGCCGCGGCGATCAGCACCACGGGGACGAGGGGGCGGGCGATCCGGTCAGCAAGCCGCGCGCGGTCGCCCTTGCGGGCGTGGGCCTGCTCCACGAGGGACACGATCTGGGTGAGCGAGTTGTCGCGCCCGTCCGCGGTCGCCTCGATCCGCAGCGTCGATGCACCGTTCACCGAGCCCGCCGCGACCGCAGTGCCGGGATGCACGTCGACCGGGATGGACTCACCGGTGATCGCGGATGTGTCCAGGCTCGAACGCCCTTCGACAACAACACCATCGGTGGCAACACGCTCGCCTGCTCCAACGATGAGGATATCGAGCTCACGGACATCCGCGGCCGGGATCGTCGTGTCGCCGGCGAGACGAGAGACACGCACGGTCTCCGGGATCAGGGACAGCAGGGCACGCAGACCCTCTTTCGCCCGATCCATCGCACGGTCCTCGAGAGCCTCCGCCAGCGAAAACAGGAACGCCAAGGTCGCAGCCTCACCGACATGGCCGAGCAGAACCGCACCGATCGCGGCAATCGTCATCAGCAGCCCGACGCCAAGTCGACCCCGGATCAACCGGCGGATCGCACCAGGAACGAAGGTGTAGGCGCCGGTCAGCAGAGCAGCCCATTGCAGCACAAGCGCGGGGATTTCGATACCCGCCCACTCGAACGCGTACCCGGCGACCAGGAAAAGGCCCGACAGCGCGGACGGCAGTAGCGCGATGTCGCGCCACCACGGCGGACGCACCTCGATCTCATCGTCATCCACGCCTGCCTTGGACGGCAGCGCCGGTCCGCAGCAAGCATCGCCTTCCTCATGGGCCTCGGAGGACGTGGCATTTCGCACCGGGTCGGGCTCGCAACATGCGTCTCCCGTCCTGTGGGAACGCGTCAACTCAACGCGCTGAATCGTGCGAGCCTTCCGGGGCTCGTCTGGGCCGCAGCACTCTTCACTCATGCGCAGCACTCACACTTCTCGTCCGTGCACGGAAAACCCTCGTCAACGGCGACGACCGCTTCCAGCATGTGTCGTAGGCCCACTGCGAGATGCGGGTCCGCGATCTCGTAACGCGTGCGCCGGCCTTCCGGGGTCGCAACAACCAGACCGCACCCGCGCAGGCACGTCAGATGATTGGAGACATTCGTACGTGTGAGATCCAGTTCGCGAGCGAGCTCAGCTGGATAGCCAGGCACATTCAAGAGCGCAAGAAGGATCCGCGAGCGCGACGGGTCTGCCATCGCGCGACCGAGACGGTTCATCACATCAAGACGAGAAGCAATAGTCAGCACACGATGACTATACAGGCCAAGCTGACCAATCATGCGGCCTGGGCTGACCGTCGGGGAACCGCCTCTGCTTCGCGTCTGTGAACTTTCTAGCGCTTGCCGGTCGAGAATAGACTCACCCATAGTGCGGTTGATACCCCCCCCGGGAGTGCCGTGAAAGCTCCGATGAGGTGGAAGCTCGATATGGCGAGGACCGTGGCGCAGGCGATGAAGACCGGCATGCGTCCGGAGAGGTTGCAGCGCTGATCATGGCGACCGTTCTGGTGTGAGCCACCTACCGGACGGGGGCGAGGACGGTCGTGTCATCGGGTGCGATCTGGACGATGCCGCGGTCATCGACCACAACGAAGCTGTCGTCACCGATCGCGGTGAAGGCCTGGGCGGCCCCTTGGAGGGGGTCGAGGCGCTGCCATGTTCCTTCGGTGTTCTGAGACCAGAGGGCGCCGTCCGTTCCGACTCCTGCGAGCGTGCCGTCGGGTCGGACGTCGAGGGCGTAGAGCAGTGGGGCGTCCGCGACGGGGGCGAAGCTGGCGCCGTTATCGGTGCTGAGAAGTAGTCCTTCTTCTGCCGCCGCGTAGAGACCGTCGTTGGTGGCTGCGAGGTCTGCCGCGGCAAGTGTGGCGCCGCGGTTCCATTCGCGACCGTTGTCAGTGCTGATGAGCAGGTCGACCCCGTCAGAAGCGATCCCGTAGAGAGTGCCGTCCGGTCCAGCGGTGAGGGTATGGAAGTCCGTAGTGCCGGTGAGAGCGATCGGTGACCAGGTTTCGCCGAAGTCGTCACTGCGAATGACGCCCAGGTTTGGGGAGCCGAGCTCTGCGGGTGTCTGCGTGCCCGGGTGTCCGGATGCTAAGAGGGCATCGTCGAGGACGGTGAATCCCATCGCATCGAAGTCGTAGCCTCCGATGGGACCGGCGAGCGCACCTTCGGGTGTGAGGGTGAAGATTCCCCCGTGGGTGGCTACGAAGAGGTTCTCACTGTTTGGGTCAGCGGCGACACCGTGAATGTGTTCGATGACGGGGGGAACCGCATCGGTGCCGGAGGTTTGTGGTGCGGCGCATCCGGTGGCGGTGACGGCTATAAGAGCGATCGCAAAAGCGGGTAGGGGTGAGTAGCGGTTCATATGGCTCCGACTTGAAGAAGTGCGTGCGGGTACGCACCCGGGGTGCGCGAATGAGACACGCAGCGTGGCGTCACCGGTGTGATGGCGAGAGCTGCGGGGAAGAGCCAGCCGAGGGGTGCGGGAGGAATCCCGCACCCCAGGCGTGAATCAGAGCGTGGCGAGGAGGTCTTCCATCGTGGCGATCTCCGTGGTCTGCGCCTCGATGATCGTTTCGGCCAGAGCGACCGCGTCGCTGTTCTGACCGTTGTCGACCTCTTCCTGGGCCATCTCGACGGCACCCTCGTGGTGCTGGATCATCTGCTCGAGGAACAGGCGGCTGGCGTCCGCACCGGTGGCATCTTCGAGAGCCTGCATGTCCTCGTCGGACATCATGCCGCCGCTGTGATCCATGCCCTCCATGTCGGCGGTGTCAGCGCCCCACTCTTCGAGCCACTGATCCATCTTCTGGATCTCGGGTTCCTGCGCGGCCTTGATCTCTTCAGCGAGAGCGACGACACGTGCGTCGACGCCGTTCTTGCTGAGGAGCATGTCAGACATGTCGATGGCCTGAGCGTGGTGTTCTTTCATCATGCTGGCGAACATGATGTCGGCATCGTTGGCGTCCGCGGATGCCGGGGCGGAGCTGCTGCTCTCGTGGTCCATGCCGGGCATATCGCCGCCGCCGGACGTGGTTCCGGCGCAGCCGGCGAGTCCAAGCAACGCAACGAGGGTGAGCGCGGCAGTCGCCGCAAAACGGGTCTTCATGATGAGTTCTCTCCAAGAGTCGATGATGGCACCCAGCGAGACAGGCTGGGCGAAGGGCGTTACCCGCAGAATGCGGGTAGCGCGTCCATCACGTGCGACTGATGCAGAGAACGGTGAGGGATGGGGGCCGCAGTGGATGCAACGAATCTCGGAGGCTCAGGAGCGATACGGGCGCTCCCGGGGAGCGTCCAAGGGCTCGCGACCAGGCGGACGGTCGCGCAAGCAGCACGACGGCGATGAGGAGCGCGAGTACGCAGGCCATCCACGCCATACCTGGATCGTCAGAACACGTGGCACATCCCGCCCCGTCGATCGCTGCGTCTTCCCCAGGCATGGGTGCAGGGTGAACGTCGGCAGAAGCGGGCGTGACGGTGATGGTCTCACTGTGCCCGGAGGGCATCGAGTGCGTGTTCATCGAATGCATCGCTAAGAGTCCGAAGATGACGGAGAGAGCGACGGCGACGACGGTGAGGAGAGTGCGGGTGAGCGTGCGCTGGTCATGCACGCGCCGTGCAATCGTGATCAACACCGTCCCACCTCTCTTTCCTCCAGGGTACGTCGCCGCCGCCCATGCGCCTACTCGTTGACGACGGCGTCCGGGCTCAGGTTCAGCCGGCGCAGCAGCTGCGCGTTCAAAGCGACAACGATCGTGGACAGCGACATCAACACCGCCCCCACGGACATCGGAAGCACAAACCCGATGGGTGCGAGCACGCCAGCCGCGAGCGGGACGGAGAGGAGGTTGTACCCGGCGGCCCACCAGAGGTTCTGCTTCATCTTCTGGTAGCTGGCCCGCGACAGCTCGATTACGGAGATCACGGACCGGGGGTCGTCGCTGGCGAGGATCACGCCCGCCGAAGCGATCGCGACGTCCGTACCCGCACCGATCGCAATCCCGACATCCGCCTGCGCGAGCGCAGGGGCGTCGTTCACGCCGTCACCGACCATTGCGACCTTGCGGCCTTCGCTCTGCAGCTCTTTCACCTTCGAGGCCTTGTCCTCCGGCCGCACTCCCGCGAAGTACCGGTCGATACCCAGATCGCCCGCCACCGATGCGGCGACCGCGTCAGCGTCACCGGTGATCATGACCACCTGCACACCACGCTCATGGAGAGCATCGACCGCGTGACGCGACTCCGACCGGATCTCATCCGCGAGGCGCAGTGCGCCCGCGACCTGCCCGTCGACGAGCACGTGGAGGATGATCGCACCCTCGTGACGCCACTCGTCGGCAACAGGCAGCTCATGGGCGTTCTCCTGCTCGAGCATATACGGGCCACCGACCTGCACGACGTGTCCATCGACACGCGCACGCACCCCGACCGCCGGGGACGACTCGAAGTCCGACGAGGACGGGACACGGAGAGTCTTGTCCTTCGCCGCGTTTACGATCGCGCGAGCGAGGGGGTGCTCGGAATCCGCCTCTGCCGCGGCGGCCCATGCCAGCAGCTGGTCAGGGTCAGTCTCCAGGACAGGATCGATTGCAGTAACGGCGGGGGTGCCCTTGGTGAGGGTGCCGGTCTTGTCGAACAGGACGGTGTCGACCGTGCGCATGCTCTCCAGCGCGAGACGATCCTTGATCAGGACGCCACCGCGAGCGGCCCGCTCGGTTGCGATCGACACGACGAGTGGGATCGCCAGGCCCAGAGCATGCGGGCAGGCGATCACCAGCACGGTGATCGTGCGGATGACGGCCGCGTCAGGCTGACCGACGATCGTCCAGACAACGGCGGTGATCGCGGCAGCGCCCAGTGCGAACCAGAACAACCACCCCGCAGCCTTATCCGCGAGCCGCTGCGCGCGCGACGACGAACTCTGCGCTTCGGTGACGAGTTTCTGGATTCCCGCGAGAGCAGTGTCCTCACCGATCGCGGTGATCTCCACCCGCACACCAGAATCGGTCGCGACCGTGCCGGCGATGACCTGGTCGCCGTCGCTGCGGCGCACGGGCCGGGACTCTCCGGTGATCATCGACTCGTCCATGCTGGCCGAGCCCTGCACGATCCGCCCGTCCGCGGGGACCCGGCCGCCGGGGCGAACCACCACAACATCCCCCACCAACAGGTCGGCCGGGGCGACCGTGACCGTCGTGTCGCCTTCCACCTTCTCCGCCTCGTCGGGGAGCAGCGCGGCCAAAGAATCCAACGCTGACGTCGTCTGGGCGAGGGAGCGCATCTCGATCCAGTGACCGAGCAGCATGATCACGATGAGCAGCGCGAGTTCCCACCAGAAGTCGAGCTCGTGATGCAGCACACCCAGGCTCGCACCCCACGACGCCAAGAATGCCACCGTGATCGCGAGCGCGATCAGCAGCATCATCCCGGGCTTACGCGCACGGAGTTCACTCACCGCGCCGGTGAGGAACGGCGCCCCACCCCACACATACATGACCGTTCCGAGAACCGGAGACACCCACCCGACCCACGGGGCGTCTGGCAGCGGGTATCCGAGCAGCATCGAGAACATCATCGAGAACCCGACAACCGGGACCGCGAGGACCAGCATGATCCAGAACAACCGCCGGAACTGGCCCACATGATCGGCATGGCCAGCGTGCCCACCGTGGCCCTCCTGACCGGCGTGCTCTTGAGAAGCACCGTGCTCGTGGCTCATCGCCGCGTGGTCGTGCTCCGTGGTAGGGAACCCGCCGTGATTGGGGTGCGCGGCCTGATTGGTGTGCTCGTCGTGCTGGCTCATCGGAACTCCTTGCTCGGATGCGCCCGGGTCAAGCCGGGCGCAGACAGATAGCCGCTCAGGCCTGGCCGGTCGCGAGCGTGTAGCCGGCCTCTTCGACCGCAGCCTTCACGGCGGCGTGATCGACGGGTGCGGCACTGTGGATGGTCACCCGGGAGGTGGCGCCAGCGTTCAGGTCGATGGTGACGGATTCGACACCATCGACAGTGCTCAGCTCGTCGCTGACGCTGGATACGCAATGCGAGCACGTCATCCCGGCAACCAGAATCTCCTCCGACACCAGAGACACACCCGAAACGGATACCTCGGTGGTCGATGGGACAGCGCAGCAGGCGCAACCGTCGGCGGATGCGTCCTTGAGTCCGAGTTCGATGCGATCAGTCATGGTGCGCTCCTTCAATTCAGCAGACGTGGTGGTCATGAACGGACAAGACGGGCGATTGCTTCGTTGGCCTCGCGGACCTTCTCTGCCGCAACCTCGCCGCCCTCGGTACTCGCCTGGGCGACGCAATGACTGAGATGGTCCCCCAAGAGCGACAATGCGACCGTTTCGAGAGCCTTCGTCGCCGCAGAGACCTGCGTGAGGATGTCGATGCAGCACTTGTCGTCGTCGACCATCCGCGCGATACCCCGCACCTGACCCTCGACACGGTTCAACCGCTTACGCAGATCAGCCTTGTTGTTCTCGTAGCCGTTCATACTTCCAAGATACCCCCTGGGGGTATCCAACACAATGGCACGCAGATCATTCCCGCGGGTCGGACCGACCTCAGGCGTGAGCTTCGTCACCCCTGTGCGGACTCTGGATCAGGTGTTGCTTGTGGCCATCGAGCTGCGGGTGCTGACAAGAAACTCATCCAGGTTGGGGAGGTGGGAGTGGACACTTCGGCGTGCGCGCTCAGTGACTTCATCTACCCGTTCACGGGTGGCGTGCGCGTCGACAGCGAGGATCGCGTCGCCTTCCAGGCGATGTCCGTTCCAGCGGAGTCTGATGCGGTCGACAGCGGTGATGCCGTCGACATGATCGAGGGCGTGCGCAACCTTGTCGACGAGTTCTGGTTCGACGCCGTCCAGCAGGCGCCGTCCGACGCTGCGGACCGTTCCGATGAGGAGGACGAAGATCGCGACCGAGATGACCAGGCCGACGATGGGATCTGCCAGAGGGAAGCCGAGGAGCACGCCGATCCCGCCGGCCACGACGGCGAGTGAGGTGAATCCGTCTGTGCGGGCATGGATGCCGTCGGCAACAAGGGCGGCGGAGCCGATTCGCTGCCCGACTCGGATGCGGTAGACGGCGACGATCTCGTTGCCGAGGAATCCGATGATGCCCGCGGCGATGACCCAGCCGATGTTTGTGAGGGGCTGCGGGTTCAGGATGCGGTGGATGGATTGCCAGGCGGCGGCGATTGCGGAGAGGGCGACCACGAAAACGATGAACAGCCCCGCGAGATCTTCGGCACGGCCGAGCCCGTAGGTGTAGCGGCGCGAGGCTGCACGCCGGCCGAGGATGAAGGCAACCCACAAAGGAACAGCGGTGAGCGCGTCGGAGAAATTATGGACGGTATCAGCCAAGAGCGCGACGGAACCGCTGAAGATGACCACGACAGCCTGAAGGACGGTTGTGACCAGCAGGATCAGAAGGCTGATCTTCAGAGCACGGATGCCTGACCGGTTCGCCTCCAACGCATCATCGATGGAATCTGCCGCGTCATGGGAGTGGGGCACGAAGAGTCCGTAGAAGAACCCCTTGATGCCGGTCGGGTGGTCATGGTGTGCGTGCGGGGCGCCGTGGTCGTGGTGCCCGCCGTGCGAGTGATCGTGGGTCGGACTCATTCGCTCGCCCGATCCGCATGATGGTGTCGGGGTGTGCCACCCAGGGAGTGTTCGGCTTGGAAGATGGCGTCCGCGACCAGTCGGGATGCGTGCTCGTTGTCTAGCCGGTAGAAGACCCTTTGCCCGTCCTGACGGGTGGAGACGATGCGAGCCAGACGAAGTTTCGCCAGGTGCTGCGATACCGCGGCTGGTGACTTGCCAACCGCGTCGGCGAGGCTGTTCACCGACAGTTCCGAGGCTTCCTGAAGAGCGAGAATGATCCGCACCCGTGTTGCATCCGCGAGCATCCCAAACACTTCCACCGCCAGCTCAACGAAGGAACTATCCGGCCGATACCCACATCCTTGCGTATCTGCACTCATACGCAGATACTACGACATCTCTGCATCAGCGCTGGCAGCAGCTCGAGATCGCCTTCGGGGACCGATTCTCGATGTGGCCCGCGGCTTGTCCGATGCCCGTCAGGCAGGATGTCTCTCGCACATCCCTCAATACGCTTGCTTTTCAGGACGGGTCGCCGTTGATCGCCCTTGCCACGGTCTCGGCGCACCAGTCGGGATCACTCAGTGGAAGCTGGTGTCCACCCCGATGAGTCGAGACGGTGAGGTTCGGATAGGAGCGTGCGAGCCGATCGGCCAGTCCGGGCACCGGCACGGGGTCATCGGTGCCGTTGACAAGGAGGACGGCGATGTTGCGCCGCCCCAGGGCCTCCAGTGCGGGTAACCAGTCATCCGACATCACGATCGAGTTCAGGGCGCCGGAGTACGACAGCCATGTGTGCCTGACACCGTCTCTGGCCACGGTTATGGGCAGTGATGGGTTCACCGCGATGGCGGCATAGGAGGCGAATCGCCGATGGCGGCACATCCATGAGCAGACCAGATGGGCGATCGGACCGCTGGCCAGCAGGGTTTCGAACCAGCCCATGCCCGAGATTCGTTGCCGGGCTTCCTGCTCTGACACGAACAGGGGGGCGTCGAAGGCGATCACCCCTGCAATGGTGATCGCGGTGTCGGCGGCGGCGGCGGCGGTGATGATCGCGAGGGAGGCGCCCATCGAGTGGCCGACCAGGGTCACCGGGCGAGATGCTAAAGGGGAAGAAGACAGCACATCGATGATCGCGTTCTGATGATCGGAGATTCCGAATAGAGCATCGCCGTCGGGTTCGACCATCGATTGGCCGAACCCGAGCGGGTCGATCACGAGGACGGTGGCGATGTCACCGAGCTGATCGAAGGCGGCACCGTAGAACGATCCGCTTGCGGCGATTCCGGGCAGCAAGACCACGATCGGGTCACCGTCGCCGAATGTTCGGATGCTGAGTGGACCGTGCCGCGACACCACTCCCGCGCCGGGACGCCAGCGCGCCCGTCGGCGGGAGAGCAGGTGAGTCCCTCCCCACAATGCGACCGCTGCGCCCAGAGCGGTCCCGACAACGCACCGTGCTGCCGTCGTCTTCGATCTCGATGCCATCCCATTTACCTCTCTATCGATCGGACGCGGAAGGTCTACTGAATGGATAGCGACATTTCGGCTAAGCCGAGGGGCGGGCGGGTTGTGGTTCATGATGGTCTCGAACTCGAACGGGTGTCAAACGTCCCAGGCAAGCCCGTCGACGACGCCGATGGCAGGGGCGGTCGGACCTACCTGAAGATCGCTTTGCGGAGGTCTGGTGGGTGTGCCGGAAGCGCCTGTTGACTGGTACGGCTACTGCCTCTGTTCAACCCACCGAAAACGATCGTTTCCGGCGCGGTATCACTTGGTTGCCGGGGCGGTCGCCGCTAACGGGAGCCGGAACCCCGTTCTGGCATGGGCCTTCGGTTGGTGCCGCGACCGGACTTGCTAGCGGTCGAGCTGCGGAGGGCGCGTTTGTGGCGGGCGTACTCTTGTCCGATGACTCGACCTCTCACGAAGTGGCATTCCGCGCACGCAGAGCTCGACCTACGTCGGGATGTGCCTTCCATAGCCGCGCCGGGAGAAAGAACGGGGCGATGATGTTGGCGACGCATCCGGGTGAACCCCACCGCGGCGATCTCGCTGGGCGGCTCAACTGGCTCAGAGCCGGAGTGCTCGGCGCGAACGACGGCATCGTGTCGGTCGCGTCGCTCGTCGTCGGTGTCGCGGGGGCGACGACCGATTCCGCGACGCTGCTCGCCGCGGGTGTCGCCGGTCTCGTCGGCGGTGCGATCTCGATGGCGCTCGGGGAGTACGTGTCGGTGAGCAGCCAGCGAGACAGCCAACGGGCTCTGATCGAGAAGGAACGAGGAGAGCTGGCCGATAATCCTGCGACCGAGCTCGAGGAGCTGGCGGGCATCTATCAGGCGAAAGGTCTTAGCCCGGCGACCGCACGCCTCGTTGCGGAGGAGCTCACCGCGCACGACCCGCTGACCGCGCACCTCGAAGCGGAACTAGGCATCACGGAGAATCAGGTGGTCAGTCCGTGGGCGGCGGCGGGGGCCTCCGCACTTGCCTTCGCACTCGGAGCGCTGCTTCCGCTCTTGGCGATACTGCTCCCGCCTCCCGAGATCCGGGTGCCGGTCGCTTTCGCGGTGGTGCTGCTGGCGCTCGCGCTGACCGGATTCCTGAGCGCGAGGATCGGCGGGAACCCCGCGCTGAGGCCCACGATCAGGGTGGTGCTCGGTGGGGCGATCGCGCTGGTGGTCACGTTCGCGATCGGTACGCTGCTCGGGACGAGTGGCGTTGCCTGAGAGACAGATATGAGTTGCCTATCGGGAGCCGTTCCTTAGACCTGTCTCAGAGTCGGCGCAGCACGATTCCCCTATGACCACTCTGACGACGAGACCGCGTGCTTCCGTCCCCGCCGCTTCCCCTGAGCCACGGCGGGCAGCCCATGGCCGCGCGCGGGTCTGGCGTGCAGCGGCGATCACGGTGATCTGGGCGACCAGCCTGTTCGTCGTCGCTTTGTGGATCGCCTGTGGTGGAGTGACCGCAGTCCTGGGAGTCAACGCCGAGACCGTCACGACGCTCGGACGCCTCACCGGGTTGGTCGCGGCGAATCTGCTGCTCTATCAGGTGCTGCTGATGGCGCGCGTCCCGCTGTTCGAGCGCGGATTCGGTCGCGACGGGATCACGCGGCTGCATCGCTTCGTCGGATTCTGGTCGTTCTGGTTGATGGGCGCGCACATCGCACTGCTCGCGGTGGGCTACGCGATGGCTGCCGGCATCAACCCGCTCGTCCAGCTGTGGAGCTTCATCTGGGAATACCCCGGCATGCTCCTGGCGACTGCCGGCACTCTGCTGATCCTGCTCGTGGTCGTCACCTCGATCCGGCGTGCTCGTCGGCACCTGCGGTACGAGTCCTGGCACCTCCTGCACCTGTACGCGTACCTGGGCGTCGGGCTCGCGCTGCCGCACCAGCTGTGGACGGGCGCCGACTTCCTGTCCTCACCGATCGCGACCGTCTACTGGTGGTCGATCTGGGCGCTCTCCGCAGGATCGGTACTGCTCTTCCGCATCGGGATGCCGCTGCTGCGGTCCACTCGTCGGGCCCTGCGGGTGGCGGGGGTCGAGGCGGACGGTGCTCGGGGCGTCACCATCCGGGTCACCGGTCGCGACCTCGCGACGCTCGGTGCCAGGGCTGGTCAGTTCTTCGTCTGGCGGTTCCTCGATGGACCAGGCTGGACTCGCGCGCACCCGTTCTCGCTCTCCGCTGCGCCGGGAAGCGAGCTGACGTTGACTGCCCGTGTGCTGGGCGACGGCACGCGACGCCTCACCGCGCTGCTCCCTGGCACCAGGGTCATCGTGGAAGGACCATACGGGGAGATGACCGGTGAGCGCAGGACCGGGACGAAGCTGCTTATGATCGGCGCAGGCGCCGGGGTCGCACCGCTCGTCTCGCTGCTCGAGACGGAAGGCTACGGACCGGGAGAAGCGATGCTTATCACCCGGGAGTCCGCGGCCGAGGACGCTCTTCGGCAGGAGGCCATCGCTCACCTCATCAGTACCCGTGGCCTGAGCTACCTGCCGTTCATCGGCCCGCGATCTTCCGGCGCGTCGAGCTGGATCCCTGCCACGCACGAGGCGTGGTCGGGCGCAGATCTCCTCCGCCATCTCGTGCCGGAGCCGAAGGACCACGACGTGTTCATCTGTGGCGGTGAGGCCTGGATGAAAGACCTCAGGCGCGACCTGGTTGGCGCCGGGTTCCCCGCCCATCGCATCCATTCCGAATCGTTCACGATCTGAGCAGGGAGACGGCCATGAAGAAGATCCTCTACACGCTGCTCGCGACCGTCAGCGGACTCGTGCTGCTGTTCAGCTACCGAACGTCTCTGGAGGCGGTCACCCCGACCGACGCCAGTGCGGCGACAGCGGGCAGTTCATTGACGACCGCCGAGACCGGCGCGAGCGGCTCGGGAACCACATCGACGAACTCGGGAACCATGTCTGGCACCGGCCTCGCCGACGGAACCTACACCGGCGCATCATCGCAGACCCGCTACGGGCCGGTGCAGGTGCAGATAACCGTCTCCGGTGGACAGATCACGGACGCACAGGCGGTCGATTACCCGAACAGCAACGGTCGGGACCGGCAGATCAACGGCACCGCGATCCCGAGGCTCGTCTCGGAGACGATCCAGGCGCAGAGCTCGAAGATCCAGATGGTGTCCGGTGCCACATACACGAGCGGTGGCTACCTCTCGTCGCTGCAGAGCGCGATCGACCAGGCGCAGAGCTGATGCGTACCGCGAATGAGGTGACGCGGGTCTGGGTCGAGGAGATCATGGGCATTCCGATGAGCATCCATCTGATTGCTCCGGGGGAAATGACCGACGAGGGCGCCGACCGGGCAGTGCGAGCATGCTTCGACGAACTGCGTGACATCGACCGGGTCTTCTCGACATATCGCACTGATTCCGACATCAGCCGCATCCGTCGCGGTGAACTCTCCATCGCCGACGCTGACAGCAGGGTGGCGCTGGTCGCGGATGCCTGCGAACGCGCCGAAGAGGAGACTGGCGGCCTGGTCTCCGCCCGGTGGCGGGGAAGGTTCGACCCGACGGGATACGTCAAGGGCTGGGCGGTGGAAGCTGCGGGCCGTCGGCACCTCGAGCCGCTGCTGGCTGCCGCGACCGCGGTCGGCATCAACGCCGGAGGAGACCTGCAGCTGTTCACAGCCGAGGGAGCCGACTGGCGATGGCCGGTGGGAATCGCCGACCCGCACGACCGCGGTCAGTTGATCGCGGTGGTCGACGTGGTGAACGGTGCGGTGGCGACCTCAGGGACGGCGGAGCGCGGGCATCATATCCTCGATCCGCGCACCGGTAGGCCCGCGACAGGCACCGCGTCGGCCACGATCGTGACCGACGGTCTCACGCAAGCGGACGTCTGGGCGACCGCTGCCGTGGTGGCCGGCCCGGCGAACCGCTCGTGGATCGCGGCTGCGGGGTCGCGCACCGGCATCGTCGTCGATGCTGATCGTCGCGTGACCCGCTGGCTCGGCACGACGATGGTGGACGTGCAGACGACGACGGTCGGTTCGCATCCGATCGGAGGAGACGCACTCGTTCAGGGATGAGCCGGCAGTGTGAGCAGGAAAGTCGTGCCGGATGCTGTCGACCGTTCGACCTCGATGGACCCTCCGGCACGGCGAGCGACATCTCGCACGAGTGAGAGTCCGAGACCGAAGCTGCGAGGGCGCCCACTCTCGCGCGGACGCGCGAAGCGCTCGAAGACCTGCTCGGGCGAGATGCCTTCGATCCCGGAGCCCTCGTCGATGACGCGCACCGTCACGTTGCGGGCGTCCCGCGCGATGCGGATCGAGACGGTACCTCGCGCCGGGGAGTGCTGCACGGCGTTGTCGAGCAGCGCGACCAGGATGCGGACGAGCGTGACTTCCGGCAGCTGCGCCTTCACCTCCTGATCCACGGTGATCGCGAGCGAGACCTCGGAGCGCTTCTCGCTCGTCGTCATCGCTGCGACCGCTGTCGCCGCCGCTGTCGCGACGTCCGCGTTCCCGTCGGCGAACGATTCTCCTTCCGCGGCGATGAGCAGGTCGTTGAGCACGTCGGCCATCATGTCCGCATCGCGCCGGAGGTTGGTGAGACCCGCTCCGAGGTCCTCGCCTCGGTCATGACGGCGTTGCAACACCTGGATACGGCTCGTCAGCGCCGTCAGCGGCGTACGCAGTTCGTGGCTCGCGTCGGCCACGAAGTTTCGCTGCCGACGCAGCGCCTCCCCGAGCGGGCGGACCGATCGTCGAGCGGCGACCGCGGCGACAACCCCGAGCAGCACCACGCCGATCACTCCGATGATGATCACGGCCGGAACGATCACGTCGATGTCGACGATGAAGTCGTCCCGCGTTCCGGCGGGACCGCCGAACCAGCCGCCGCCGTGCTCCTCGCCTTCGCGGCGCGACGTTGAGAGCACCACCGCGATCAGCACGCCGATGCCGATCGCGACGATCACACCCGACGAGACTCCGACCCAGAGTCCGATGGATAGCGCTGCGCGACGCACGCGTCGATTATCGGCGTCGCTCATGACGGTGTTCCCGCGCGGTAGCCGCGTGCGCGGACGGTCTCGATCATGTCGGGGGACGTCTTGCGCCGCACATAGTGCACGTACGTGTCCACCGAACTCGTCGTATCTCCTTCATGGAACACGGCGCGGAGGATCTCGTCCCGACTGAACACGTGCTCGGGGCTGGTGCTCAACAGCTCCAGGAGCGCGCTCTCCGTCGCCGTCAGCGCCACTCGGATTCCAGATGGATCGTACGCGGCCTGGGCGTCCGGCGTGAACACCCACTCGCCGAGGCGTCGACGTACCCCATCAGCCCTGAACGCGCGTCGCAGCGCCCGAAGGCGCGCCAGCAGCTCGTCGTAATCGAACGGCTTCACCAGGTAGTCGTTCGCTCCGCCGTCGAGACCGGTGACACGATCGTCCACGGTGCCGAGCGCGGTCAGCATCAGGACCGGCGTCGTGATGTGCGCGGTACGCACGGCACAGATGAAATCGACGCCGTCCATGCCGGGGAGGCGTCGATCGACCACCATGGCGTCGTATCGCCTGCTCAGCGCGAGCCGGAGCGCGGTCTCGCCGTCCGCGGCATGCTCGACGTCGTACACCTCTTCCAGCACTTCGACGGTCAGCGCAGCGATCTCCGCATCATCTTCAACATAGAGCAGCGAACCGCGTGGCCCCTGTGCCGAGTCGCCCATGGTCGTCGTCCCGTCTTCCGCGATCGAGACCATCAGCGTACGCCCGGCGCAAACCGGGTCGGGTAACCCGGATGATCTTCCGCATGCCGTCGTCCGTCACACCAGAAACGATCGTTTTGGCGTCACTGGCCCGGTGGCTCCTTATGAGGCGCCACAAACGATCTTCGGAAACCCCTCTCGGCAGGGATTTTCGGCGCACCACGTCAAGAGGCGTTGTGTCCGTGATCGCTTAGACAGAACTAGCTGACAGCTGGAGGTGTGGGTGGCGTTCAGCTCTCGTCTGCGCTGCTGGGCTGATGTTCCACCGCTGGCGCGCGTCCTTCTTGGTACACGGAGGGTTCGGGTTCGGGGTGTCGTCGCCCCTGGACGACGAATAGCGCGATGCCGAGGGCGACGACGACGACGGATGCCCAGACGTTCGCGGGGATGCCGAACAGGGCGTCGCTGGTGGGGTCGATCCTGATGGCCTCGAGCCAGCTGCGTCCGAGGCCGTACCAGATCATATAGAGGGCGAAGGTTCGTCCCCACCGGAACCGGTATCTGCGCTCGAGGAGGAGGATGATCGCCACGCCGATCAGGTTCCAGATGATCTCGTACAGGAACAGCGGGTGGAACAGCGTTCCGGCCGGGAGGCCGTCCGGGAACATGGTGTCCGTCGGCAGGATCTCGAGCCCCCACGGCAGCGTGGTGGGCAGCCCGAAGAGTTCGTGGTTGAAGTAGTTGCCGATCCGACCCATGGACTGCGCGATGAGCATCGCGGGCGCGAGAGCGTCGGCGAAGGACCACAGCCGGATACCGGTTCGTCGGCAGCCGATGTACGCACCGACAGCGCCGCCCAGGAGGGACCCGTAGAGGGCGTTGCCGCCGTCCCAGATGGCGAAGATGTTCCCGAGGTTCGCGCCCGGATAGAAGTAGTCCCCGACGTGGGTGAACACGTGATAGAACCGGGCTCCGATGATGCCGATCGGGACAGCCCAGATGACGATGTCGACAACCACGCCGTCCTCCGCGCCTCGTGCCGACAGGCGTCGTTGGGTGATGATCACGGCGGCGATGATCCCGGCGATGATGCACAGCGCGTAGGTGTGGATTGTGAGCGGCCCGAGGGTGAACTGTGCCCACGACGGTGGGGGGCTGGGAAGACTCGTCAAAAGCACGAAGCACCGCTCCTCATCTGGCATCACTGTGAATGCTTCAACACATCATTGTTCAGCGCCGGTCCCATGCGAACAGCGCCCTGGGAAGACTAACGGTGTTCGACACGGGAATCGTCGAACTCCTCCCAGGTCACCAGGCGAGGGCCCCGAGGAGCGGGCCTGACCGGTTCAGGCCAGGGAGAGGAAGAGCTTCTCCAACTCGGCGGGGGAGGTGACGTCGTCGGCGTCCGGATCGGTGAGGCATTCCCGCAGCGCGGTCGAGATCACGAGGAATCCGGCCCGGTCGAGGGCCTTCGAGACGGCGGAGAGCTGCTGCACGACGTCGCGGCAGTGCGCGTCGTCCTCGACGGCCGTAATGACCGCCGCCAGCTGGCCCTGAGCTCGCTTGAGGCGGTTGACGACTTTGCGCTTGGCTTCGGGGTCGTGGACGAGCGGGTCGCCGGTGACGAGGGTGTCGGTCATGGGTGGTCCTTCCGTCGAGTTGACAACCACTATACCCCCTGGGGTATCGTATTCACATGAACTGATACTCCCCGGGGTATCGCCGAGCAAGGAGATCAGCGTATGTGCAGAGCAACGAAGTGCCACACCTGTGGAAAGACGACCTGGACCGGGTGCGGTCAGCACGTCGCATCCGTGCGGAAATCCGTGCCCGCATCCGACTGGTGCAATGGCAGCCATACCCGTGCCGAAGTCCAGGCCGCCCAGTCTCAGCGGGGTGGCTTCTTCGCCCGCCTGTTCGGACGGTGATCGGCGATGGCAACTGTTGAACTGACCACCGGGAACTTCGAACAGCTCACCCACGCCGAGGGCATCGCGCTGATCGACTTCTGGGCTGAGTGGTGTGGACCCTGCCGGGCCTTCGCCCCGGTATTCGATGCAGCATCCGACAGGCACCCCGACATCCTCTTCGGGAAGGTCGACACCGAGGCCGAGACCGCTCTGGCCTCCGCCCACCGCATCACCTCGATTCCGACCCTGATGGTCGTCCGCGACGGCGTCCTGGTCTACCGGCAGCCGGGAGCTCTTGCCGAACCGCAGCTCGAGCTGCTCATCGAGAAGGCCCGCGAACTGGACATGGACGACGTCCGCCGCCAGCTCGCCAACACCGCTACCCCCTGAAAGGACCTGGCACCATGTGCGCACGAATCACCTGCTCCTCCTGCGGCAAGCCCACCTGGGACGGCTGCGGCCAGCACATCGAACAAGCCCTCGCGGGCGTCCCCGTATCCCAGCGCTGCACTTGCACGCACTGACCCAGAAGAAAGCGACGGAGACCCTTATGCTCCTCGAACGCCTCTACGACGACGACCTCGCCCACGCCAGCTACATCATCGGCTGCCAGCGCACCGGTGAAGCGATCGTCGTCGACCCGCGCCGCGACATCCAGGTCTACCTCGACCTCGCCGCGAAGAACAGCATGACCATCACCGCGGTCACCGAGACCCACATCCACGCCGACTACCTCTCCGGCACCCGCGAGCTCGCAGCCCGTACCGGGGCGACGATGTATGTCTCCGGCGAGGGCGGCCCGGACTGGCAGTACGGTGTCGGGTTCCAAGACGCCACCCGGATAATGCACGGTCACCGCATCACGGTCGGCAACATCACGGTCGAGGCGGTCCACACTCCCGGGCACACCCCCGAGCACCTGTCCTTCCTCGTCATCGACGGCGCCACGACCTCCGAGCCGGGCTATGTCCTCACCGGTGACTTCGTGTTCGTCGGGGACGTCGGACGCCCGGACCTGCTGGACGAGGCCGCAGGCGGCATCGACACCCGCTTCGACGGCGCACGGGATCTATTCGCGAGCCTCCGCGACCACTTCCTCACCCTGCCCGACTACGTGCAGGTGCTCCCCGCGCACGGGTCGGGGTCCGCCTGCGGCAAGGCGCTCGGCGCCGTCCCAAGCTCGACAGTCGGATACGAGCGGCGTTTCGCCTGGTGGGCTCCCTACCTCGAGGCCGGCGATGAGCAGGGATTCATCGACACGCTGTTGAACGATCAGCCCGACGCACACGCCTACTTCGCACGAATGAAGCGGCAGAACCGCGTCGGACCGGCCGTGCTGGGCGAACTTCCTCCGCTCCTCGAGCGCAGCGTCTTCGATCTTGACGCCGACATCGACGCCGACCGGGTCATCATGGTCGACACCCGCCACCACTCCCTCGTGCACGAGGGCACTGTTCAGGGCGCGCTGAACGTGCCCGGAGTCGCGAAAGCAGCCAGCTACGGCGCCTGGGTCTACGACCCCGACACCGAGACGCGGCCGCTCGTCCTCATCATCGACTCGGGGGACGCCGCGGCCCGGTTCCGGGATCATCTGCTGCGGGTCGGCATCGATCAGGTCGACGGGTTCATCACCACACTCGATGGCCTCCCCACGGTGCAGCCCAAGACGATCGCCCCCACCGACCTGGACCAGGTCGACGCGGCGCTCCTCCTCGACGTGCGAAACCGTACCGAGTACAACGCCGGGCACATCCCCGGCGCCGCGCAGCTCTCCGGTGGTCGGGCCCTCTGGCACACCGACGAACTGCCCGCCGGCAAGATCCTCACCTACTGCCAGAGCGGCGTCCGCAACAGCGTCGCCGCCAGCGCCCTGCGCCGGGCCGGCCTCGACGTCATCGAGATCGAAGGCAGCTACAACGCCTGGCTCGCCGCGACGCCGTCTCGGCCGACGGCCGCCTGAGCGGCCGAGGAGCTCGAGTGGACACCTCCATCATCCTCGCGATGACTCTCGCGGCCCTTGTCGGTGTCGCACTCGGGCTCCTCGGCGGCGGGGGCTCCATCCTCACTTTCCCCATCTTCTCCCTCGTCCTGGGCATCGGAACGAGGGAGACGATCGTCTCCTCTCTCTTCGTCGTCGCTATCACCAGCGCCGTCTCCGCCGCCTTCCGTGTGCGCCGACGCGAGGTGCGCTGGAAAGTCGCCGGCGTCTTCGCGGCGACCGGCTTGATCGGGGGAATCGGTGGCGGGATGGTTGGTCAGCTGCTACCAGAAACCGTGCTCACCGTTCTGTTCGCGGCGATCATGATCGTCACAGCGATCGCCATGATGCGGCCGCGACGAGAACGCGCGGCGCGCCCTCCGACGCGGCCGGTCGTCCGTGGAATCCGAACGACAGGTACGGGACTCGGCGTGGGAGTCCTCACAGGGGCACTGGGAGCAGGCGGCGGGTTCCTCATCGTCCCCGCCCTCACCTTCCTCGGCCAGCCCATCGCCGCTGCAGTGGGGACATCGCTACTAGTCATCGCCGTGAACTCGTCCGCCGGCTTCCTCACCCAGATCACGACCGTGGCCATCCACTGGCCCATCGTCCTCACCTTCACCGCGCTCGCCGTCGCCGGATCCTTCATCGGTCTGGCACTGTCGCATCGCCTCCCGGCTGCCGGCATCCGCACCGGGTTCGGGGTTCTGGTGCTGGCCGTGGGGCTGACCATGCTCGCCACCCTCATCATTCAGACGCTCTCCGCCTGACCACCACCAGAAAGAAGCCCATGCCTCACGCGACCGACACCGCGCCCCGCACCGGGGAACACGTCGACGGATACGAGGTGCCCGTCCTCGACGAGCACGCCGTCCGCATCGCCGCCGGCATCCTCCTCGCCATAGGCATCACCGCCCTTACCATCACGCTCGCCTCCGACAGCATCAGGCCGCTGCAGATGTTCGGCATGTTCTTCCTCCTCGACATGACGACGCGCGTACTCATCAGCGACCGGCTGTCCCTCACTCTCGCCCTCGGCCGTGCTCTGACACGCCGCCGCCGTCGGCACTGGGTGGGCGCGCCGCAGAAGGTCTTCGCCTGGTGGCTCGCCCTCGGTCTCGCTGCTATCTCGTGCGTGACGATGAGCGCTGGAATGGTCCCGCTACCCGTGACTCTCGGGCTCTGCGGAGTCTGCTTCACAGTCCTGCTCCTAGAAGCCACCCTCGGGTGGTGCGCGGGATGTGCCCTGCACCAACGCTTCAGTAGGCAGCCCACCCGCCACTGCGCCAACGGCGCCTGCGACCGCTGACACTCTCGCTCCCTCACAACGAAAGGACGCACATGGGCCGCCTAACCCTCACCACCCTCGCCGTCATCACCGCACTCACGCTCACCTCCTGCGCCAGCACACCCACACCACAGGCTGACCTCGGCCCCGACGCGGTCATCATCGACGTGCGCACCCCCGCCGAGCGCGCCACCGGCCACCTCGACGGCGCCCTCCTGCTCGACGTCACGGGCGGCGACCTCCAAGCTGCGCTGCCGGACCTTGACCCCGAAGCCACCTACCTCGTCTACTGCCGTTCAGGTAACCGGGCAGGAGTCGCCATCGACCTGATGAAGCAGGCCGGCTTCACCGACCTCCTCAACCTCGGCTCCCTGGAAGACGCCGCCGCCACGACAGGCCTCCCCGTCGTGCAGCCCTGAGACGTACGTGCTCGCCCCCACGAGCACGTACCTGCGTGCACAGCACGCCACCGCATCGCTCGAGCACTGCCTCGCGATGCACAGTCGGGGCGGGGTCGCCAGATGCCCGCCCCGACTGTTCAAACCTGCTCGCCTTAGCCCACCGAAAACGATCGTTTACGGTGAGGTCAGGTGTCGTGCGCTTTCGAGGGTGCCACTAACGTTCGCCGGAAGCGCGTTTCGGCAGGCGCTTTCGGCAGCTCCCGTTGATCGCCGGCGGACGGAAAAAGTCGATGCCTACCCGTCGAACACCTCACCACTAGCAAATGCGGCATCCTCGGCTAAGAGTTCCACGAGGGGTGTTGGACACTTCGTGAGGATGTCTCGTTCTGCTGACGGCATTGGCTGCGAGCGAAAATCGGCCCTCACGTCGTAGCAGGTGTAAACCTCGCTTGGCCCGTTGTAGGCATAGCCATCATCGGTCGGGATGGCCGGTCGTGGTCCTGAGGCGATGAACACCGAGACGTGAGCGAAGGCATCCGTCGAAGAGATGTTGTAGAGGACGATGCCACCCTGCTCGATCTCGAACTCAGCCGCTGAGAGGGCGTCGCCATCCCACCGTGCGCCAGGAAGGGTGTCGAGGTAAGCCGTCGGACCATCAACTGGGGGACTGTAGAGACGCTGGGATAGAGGATCTTCGAAGGATGCGACTTGTCGCCAGAGCACACCATCTATTCCGCTGGGATAGCCATGGTATTCGACAGCGCATCCTGTGAATGTTGTCGTCGCCACGATTGCGCAGAGGAACATCGCGCCCGCTCTGCCCTTCCGCCTCATCTCCACGCTCTCACTCTCTCACTCCGAAGCTCGAGAAATGTCGGAGATGTGGTTCAACGGGATCCCCCGGAGAATAGCCGCGATCGCAGCCGAAATCGATCGTTTACGGCGCGATCCTGGCGTGTGCAACGGAAGGCCTGCCGAAAACGCGCGGCGTAACCACCAAGCGGCAGAGGTTTTCGGCTGAGCGTGCGGGTGACAGCGACGCTAGGAGCTCGCCACTAGTCAGCGTCGGGAGCTACGTTAACGTCCCAACCGCCTAACGAGTCAGGCAGCGAGCTCGTCCAGCGCAGCATGTCTTGCCAGGGAAGAGGGGTCGCATGTACGACGCTGGGCTTTCCCGCGCATAGGTCGTACCCCCATTGGAACGCTGCAATCGGCGTGATCACTCGCGGTTCGTAAACAGAGAACCGGACAAGATATGAATGGGCGCGCCATTGAAGGTCTGGCGCGTTGGGATTCGCGGGGGCGTCAAACAGCGTCGGCAGAAACCCAAGCGAACTGAAAGGACCCTGCTGGTTCAGGCTCGGCATATTGTCCAAGAACGCTGTCGAGGGCGATTCATCTGCGGGGGTCATCTCCACGAACTGAACCCAGGCGAACACAGCGTTGTAGCCGGAGCCGGCATGCTCAACGGTTGCCGTCATGATCGGGTAGCCGATGAGCCGTTCGTGTGGCACATCGTTCAGAAGGGCGTTCAGCCCAGTCTGCGAAATGTTCGTGCTCGTCACCGTGTCTACAGTGACGACGCCTGCAAACCCCTTCGACTCGAACGGGATGCGCAACACCTGACCCGTGCTCATCCTCTGAGCCTACGGTGGGTCTCATCTGACGAAGGGCATACTCCGTAGTTGTGGAGTGCCGAAAACGATCGTTTACGGCGTGATTTCGTATTCTGCTCTGCGAGGGGTGCCGCAAACGTGCACCGGAAGCCGGTTTCGGCAGACTATTTCGGCGCGCTGGAGGGCCGAGCCTCGCGCTCGATGCCGAGCTTGAGGGTCGAGGAGCGGCGGCGTCGGTGGATGACGAAGAAGGGGCGACCCGAGGCCGCCCCTTCTTCTTGCGTGAATCGTGACTCAGTGCCCGGCGCCGAGGTTTCCGGTGAGGCGGCCGTGGAACGCTGCTGCGGTGTCGTTCAGGCCTTGGATGGTGACGGTCTTCCCGTGGTTTTCGTACTTGGTGACGATGGCGTCGAGGGCGGCCACGGTGGAAGCGTCCCAGACGTGGGAGTGACTCATGTCGATGACTACCGTGTCGGGGTCGTCGCCGTACTCGAACTGGGTGGTGAGGTCGTTGCTGGAGGCGAAGAAGAGTTCTCCATCGACGGCGTAATGCGCTGTGTCGCCGTCGTCACTGAGGGTGCGGGTGACGCTGACGAAGTGTGCGACGCGTCGGGCGAACATGATCATCGCGGCCACGACTCCGAGGATGACGCCAACGGCGAGGTTGTGGGTCCAGACGGTGGCGATGACGGTGATGAGCATGACGGCGGTCTCGCTCTTCGGCATGCGCTTGAGCGTGCTCAGGCGGATGCTGTGCCAGTCGAAAGTCGCAATCGAGACGAGGATCATGACGGCGACGAGCGCTGCCATGGGAATGATCGCCACCACGTCGCCGAGCGCGAGCACGAGGACCAGCAGGAAGACGCCGGCGAGGAAGGTCGAGATCCGGGTGCGTGCGCCGGAGGCTTTGACGTTGATCATGGTCTGGCCGATCATCGCGCAGCCACCCATGCCGCCGAACGCGCCGGAGAGAACGTTCGCGGCGCCCTGTCCAAGTGCCTCGCGGGTCTTGCGGGAGTGGGTGTCGGTGATGTCGTCAACGAGCTTCGCGGTCATGAGCGACTCGAGCAGGCCGACCACGGCCATAGCCAGCGCGTAGGGAGCGATGATCTGCAGCGTCTCGAAGGTGAGCGGCACATTCGGAATGAACAGCGCCGGCAAGCTCTCGGGAAGTTCTCCCTGATCGCCCACGTTCGGCACGTTCCACGCGAAGACCACGACTGCCGCGGTGAGCAGCACGATCGCGACGAGTGGCGCCGGGATCACCTTCGTGATCCGCGGCATGAGATACATCACCAGCAGGCCGACCGCGACGAGCGGGTAGACCAGCCAGGGAACGCCGATGAGCTGCGGAAACTGCGAAGTGAAGATCAAGATCGCCAGAGCGTTCACGAACCCGACCATCACCGAGCGCGGGATGAACCGCATCAGCTTGGCGACCCCGAGCAACGCGAGGACGATCTGGATGAGTCCACCGAGCAGGACCGTGGCGATGAAGTAGTCCATGCCGTACTCACGAGCGACGGGCGCGATGACGAGCGCGATTGCTCCGGTGGCCGCGGTGATCATGGCAGGGCGTCCGCCGAGGAACGCGATCGCGACGGCCATGATGAAGGACGAGAACAGGCCGACTCGGGGGTCGACGCCCGCGATGATCGAGAACGCGATCGCCTCCGGGATCAGGGCAAGGGCGACGACGAGGCCCGCGAGGACTTCACGGGTCAAAAGGCGCGGGCTGCGCAGCGCCTGCATGACGGTGGGTTCGATGCGGTAACGCGACGCGGAGTCGCGGGTGGGGGTGACGGCAGTCATGTGCCCTCCGGGTGCTGGGCTCTCTCGTGAGAGCGCGGGAAACGAATGGGAGCGCAGCGGTGCGCAGGCGTCGGTCAGGCCGACACGGAAAGATAAGGGGAGCGGGCGCGAGAGCCGCGCCGATCTAGACTCTAACGTAACGTGAGTGTTGTGGGGAAATCAGTGGAAGACGAACACAGGACCGTCGAGACGATGCGGATCGGCGAAGTGGCCGAGCGCACGGCGCTCTCGTTCCGCTCGCTTCGACACTGGGACGACGTGGGGCTCGTGCAGCCGTCCGCGCGCACGGAGGGCGGGTTCCGGCTTTACACCGAGAAAGATGTCGATCGCATCCTCATCATCCGCAGAATGAAACCGTTGGGATACACCCTCGACGAGATGCGCGAACTCCTCGACGTCGTCGACGCCCTCACCGTCGACCCGAGCGACGTGGCGTTGCGCGCCCGGATCGATGACATCCGCGACGGCGCCGACCAGCGTCGCCAGAAACTCACGGAGCAGCTCGCCATGGCCGACGAGTTCGTGCAACTGCTCGGTCAGCTCTAAAGAGAGACGGATGCACCGCGTTGGAGGCCTCGGCCCATAGTCGATCGGTCTGCCGAAAACGATCGTTTGCGGCCGGGGATCCTCGGTGCTGGTGGGAAGCGCGACACGCCGTGCCTCGCTCCGCCGTAACCCCCTGCCGAAACCGTAGGGCACCGAAACAGGTGATGTGTGGGTTTCGGCGCAGGCTCTGTCAGCAAGAAAGCACCCGTAATCGAGGTCTAGAGGTTCACTCGTCAAACCGTCGTCGCTCATGGGCCAGTCTGAAGATCTGACTCGTCTGCGTGACCTCAGCTGGCTGCATTGCCATCCCGAGGGCGGAGCGTCAGGTTCGTCACGCGTTGTGGCTTGCCCGCAGGATCAGCGCCGCACACCGCTGTCAATCTCCCGACACTTGCTTTAGCCCGGACTAAGTCCGATCGAGCGGCGGGTAATCCGATGTAAAGCGGTTAGTCCGATCTAAAGACGTAACTCACAAGAACCCTTGACATCCGCTCTCTCTCGGGTCTAACGTACAACCAAATGGTTGCACAAAGAGAACTGAGCGAAGCGGAGGTCGACCGTGTGTTCCACGCATTGGCGACGTCGACCCGACGCGACATCCTGCGTCGGACGATCGAGCGGGAGCAGTCCGTCTCGACCCTCGCCTCCGAATACGAGATGTCGTTCGCCGCGGTGCAGAAGCACGTGGCCGTGCTCGAAGCGGCGAATCTCATCGTCAAGCGCGCCGAGGGACGCGAGCGGCTCGTCCGCGCGAACCCCGAGATGATCGCCCGCGCCAGGGCGCTCCTCGCCCGATACGAAGAGCTGTGGCGGTCGCGCATCGCCCGGCTCGACGAGCTGCTGGCCGAGACGCCGGCATCCCGCACCGATACGACCGACACCACCGATGTTCCACGAACCGAAGAAGGAGACTGACATGCCCGTCACGGATGTCACCACCGATGCCGACAACCTCACCATGACCGTCGTCGCCGATTTCGCGGCGCCGATCGAGCGGGTCTGGGCTGCATACAGCGACCCGCGCCAGCTCGAGCGCTTCTGGGGCCCTCCCGGATGGCCGGCCACCTTCACCGCCTGGGACCACACGGTCGGCGGACGTGCGCAGTACTCGATGAGCGGGCCGCGCGGCGAGAAGTCGTCGGGGTCGTGGGAGTTCCTCTCGATCGATGCCCCGCACAGCTTCGAGGTGCTCGACTCGTTCGTCGACGATGAGGGCAACCCTCTCGACGGCTTCCCCGCGCAGCGGATGTCGTTCGCGTTCGAGTCCACCGCCGATGGCACCCGCATGGTCACGACCAGTCACTTCGACTCGGTCGAGGCGATCGAGCAGGTCGTCGAGATGGGCCAGATCGAGGGTCTGAAGCTGGCGATGAGCCAGCTCGACGCCGTGCTGCAGGATCTGCGCGACTACGCGCAGGGCAAGGGCACGCAGGTCGAGCTGCTCGACGACACCCACGTGCGCATCACGCGTCTCGTCGAGGGACCGCGCGAACTGGTCTGGCGTGCGCACAACGACCCCGAGCTCATGAAGCAGTGGCTGCTCGGACCCGACGGGTGGGAGATGACCGAGTGCGTCGTCGCCACCGAGGTCGGTCAGACCTACCGCAACTCCTGGGCACCCGTAGGTGACACCGAGGGGCAGCCGTTCGGATTCGAGGGCGAGGCGCTGCTGATCGACGCACCGCGGCGGTCGGTGCAGACCGAGCGGATGATCGGGATGCCGGTCGAGACGCTGAACGACCTGAACCTCTACGAAGAGGACGGGGCGACGCTCATCACGCTCTACATCGAGTACCCCGACAAGGAGACGCGCGACATGATCCTCGCCACCGGCATGGCCGACGGCATGGAGACCTCGTACGCCCGCCTCGAGCGGGAGCTGCTCGCGGCCTGAGCTCCACGACTCCGGAAGGCCGGTCGCATCCCTCGGGGAACGGCCGGTCTTCCGCCGTTCCGGTGCAGAGCTTCGGAGTTATGGAGCGGCGGGAGCGGAGCCGGCCGCGTCGCGGCGCGGGCGGCGCGTCGACCAGATGGCCAGGGCGATCAGCACGGGCTGGAAGAACAGGCGCACGAATCGCTTCATGTCGGTGTCGAGGCCGAAGCCGTCGCGGTGATGCGTCCACTGCGCGATGTTGCCGGGGAAGACCGCGACGAAGAACAGTGCGGTGATCACGCCGACCAGTCCGCGGTGCTTGCGCGCGACGAGCAGCGCGGTGCCGAGTCCGATCTCGACGACACCGGAGGCGAGCACGGTCACGTCCGGGTCGATGGGCACCCACTCCGGCACCTGCGCCTGGAACTCCTCGCGCGCGAACGTCAGATGCGAGACGCCCGCGAAGACGAGCGAGGAACCCAGGAAGACCCGGCCGATGGTGCGTGCGACATTCTTCGCCATGGTGCGAGTGTACGCGTGGCCCTCAGGGGTGAGGGCCGTCAGATCAGGCGGCGGAGCGCCTCTTCGAGCGTGACGCCCTGTGCCTCGGCGCGATCGCGCAGGCGGGCGTGCTCGTCGCTCGACAACGCGAGTCGCACCTCGATCGGATCGTCGACCGGCGCATAGAGGCTGTCGAGCAGGTCGGATGGCTCGGCCCACAGGGGTTCGGCGAGAGACGTCGCGACGGCCGGGGATGCCGCAGCATCCTGCTCGCCGCGTGTCGCTGCGGCGGCGATCGGAGCGGATGCTGCAGCAGCGGCCCCGGCATCCGTCGCCATGGTGAACCCGGGCCCGCGGCGCGGCTCCTGCTGTGCCTGGTAGGCCTTCGCTGCGGCGTTCGCGCGCTCGTCGGCCGCCTCGTTCAGGGGGTGCCCGGCGTGGCCCTTGACCCACGAGAACTCGACGTCGCGCCCGCGGATCGCCTCGTCGATGCCCTCGAGCAGGTCGCGGTTGAGCACGGGCCCGCCGTCCGACTTGCGCCAGCCCTTGCGCTTCCAGCCCGGCATCCACTTGGTCACCGAATCGATCACGTAGCGGCTGTCGCACTCGATCATCAGCTTCTCGGAGATGCCGGCCGTCGCCTGCAGCAGTTCGAGCACGGCCCGCAGCTCACCCTGGTTGTTCGTGCCATGCGGGGAGCCGCCCGCGGCCCAGTTGGCGTCGTCGATGTACCAGGCCCAGCCGTTCGGGCCGGGGTTGCCCAGGGCGGAGCCGTCTGCGGCGGCGGTGATCGTCATCCCTCAACCGTAGCCGCGCGCGGCGACACTCCTTGCGCGGCTACGTGCGTTCGCCTCCGCCCGCCGCGGGACATAGTGTGGATCGATGCCTACCGACTTCTCCTGGGATTCCTGGGTCGGCACCGCCGCGTCGATCGCCATCCTCACGGTGATCTCTGCCGCCGCACTCGCGGTGCTGGCGCTCGCCGCCTCGCTGATCAGCCGTCGTGTGCCATGGGTGCGCGATCTCGCCAGACGCGTGCGCAACGCGATGATCGCGACGACCGCTGTGGTCGCGATCTGGATCGCGGGTGCGATCTCAGAGCCGGCGACACAGGAATGGTGGCCGGTGGTGTCCCGGCTGTTCCTGATCGCCACGATCCTCACCGGCTCGTGGTTGCTCGGCGCATCGATCTCATTCGGCTTCGAGCGATTGATGGCCAGAGAGGAGACGCTGCTCGTCGGTCCGGAAGCCCGCCGCCGTCGCACGCAGCTGCTCGTCATCCACCGGCTCGTCCTCGTCACGATCGCCGTGCTGTCTCTGGGCGCCGTGCTCTTCAGCTTCCCCGAGATGAGGGCCGTCGGCACGAGCCTGCTGGCCTCGGCCGGCATCGTCAGCATCATCGCCGGACTCGCTGCGCAGTCGATCCTCGGCAACCTCATCGCAGGGGTGCAGGTCGCTTTCACCGATGCGATCCGAGTCGGCGACGTGGTCGTCGTCGAAGGCGAATGGGGGCGGGTCGGCGAGATCAACCTGTCCTACGTGGTCGTCTACATCTGGGACGAGCGCCGCCTGGTCATTCCGTGCAGCTACTTCACGACGACACCGATCGAGACCTGGACGCGACGTTCCGACAAGATCCTCGGCACGGTCTACCTCGATCTCGACTGGCGAGTGCCGATGGATGAGCTGCGGCAGGAGTTCCAGCGCATCGTCGAGGCGTCACCCGCCTGGGACGGCCGTTCCTACGACTCCGCGGTGACGGAGGCACAGGGCGGTTACGTCACGGTGCGCCTGGTGATGTCGGCCAAGGACTCGGGCGATCAGTGGACACTGCGCTGCGAGGTACGGGAGAAGATGATCGGCTGGCTGCAGCGTGAGCATCCCGAGGCACTTCCCCGGACGCGAGTCGACCTGGGTGCCCCGCAGCTCGCGGACTGAGAAGGCGGGTCAGCCTTCGGGCTCGCGGTCTTCGGGCTCGCGATCTTCGATCGAGAACGCCGCGGGAGCGGGCGGGGCGACGGGGAAGGCGACGGAGCTGATCGATGCGCCGGCACCGAGGCCGAGTCCGATGGCCAGCGGGTCGACCGCCGGCGCGGCGTCGAGCACCTCGGTCTCCGACCGCTCGAGCGGCTCGGAGGGCAGAGTCCACTGATTCTCTTCGTCATCGGAGCGCTGCTGGAAAAGTCCCATGGGTCCCATTCTCGACCCGCCTCGCGACGGGGCGGCCGGATTCACACCGGATTGATCGGGTCAGGCCTCAGCCGGCTGGCGGCGACGGAATGTGAAGTACCCCTCGACAGCGCCGTGATTGACGACGCCGGTGCCGGTGCTGAGCATGCGCGCCGAGGTGGTCGCCCCGGACTCGACGAATGTGTACCCCGTGTGATCGAGCCGCCAGCCCACGCGTTCGACCTCGCTCAGGAAATAGCCGATGCTGTCATCGCTCATGAATCCGTTCTGCGCGGATCCCCAGGTCGAGGCCTCGCCGGTGAGTCGGCTGACCTCGACGTTGAGGTGCAGCAACGCGTCAGCGCGGTCGTAGGCGTCTCGGGCCAGCTGCAGCAGTCGGGCGGCCTCTTCGGTCGTCACGGGGTTGTGCCTCTCGTCGTCTGTGGATCGTTCGGTCAGGCCGCGGCCTCGCGCACCGCATCGACGAGTTCTCGCCACGGCCCGTCGAGTGCGGAGTCGGGGAGCTCGCGTTCGCGTTCCTCCGACGGTGTGCGCACGCGGATCAGCCACACGAAGCGGTCTGCGCCAGAATCGGCATCGCTGTCGGCATCCCACGGGCAGCTGTCGATCATCGCGATCCAGTGGTGCGTCTCGGTCGGGTCTGGTTCCACCCGCCACTTGCGACGGATGCCGGCGATGCCGCCCGTCCGCACCACCGCGATGACGACCGGCGCGTCACTCGACTCTGGGGACTCGCTCATCCTCATAGACTCCCACGGTCGCCCACGCACGTCGAGCGGCCGCGGCGGTCGCGTCGTCGATGGCGGATGCCGCAGCGAGGGTCGCGTCGGCGAACTCCGTGAAACTCGCAGTGCTCGACAGTCCGCCGGTGAGCGCGCGGTACCAGACCGTTCCGGCGGTCTCCCAGGCGTTGCCGCCGAGGTCGATCGCGAAGAGGGCGAAGGCCCGGTTGGGGATGCCCGAGTTGATGTGCACGCCGCCGTTGTCTTCTGTCGTGCGCACGAATCCGCTCATGTGATCGGGCTGCGGGTCTTTGCCGAGCTCGTCGTCGTCGTAGGCCGTGCCCGGGGCGATCATCGACCGCAGTGCACTGCCCTGCACGGCATCCGTGAAGATCTCCGCCCCGATGAGCCAGGTGGCATCTGCGGCGGTCTGCCCGAGGAGGTACTGCTCGGTGAGCGCGCCGAAGACATCGGCGATCGACTCGTTCAGCGCGCCGGGCTGACCCTGGTACTCGAGGTTCGCGGTGTACTGCACCACGCCGTGCGCGAGTTCGTGGCCGATCACCGTGGTCGATGAGGTGAAGCCGACGAACACCTCGCCGTCGCCGTCGCCGAACACCATGCGCTCGCCGTCCCAGAAGGCATTGTCGTAGTCGATGCCGTAGTGCACGGTGGCGTCGAGAGGGGCGCCGGCGTCGTTGAGCGAGTTGCGCCCGAAGGCGGAGAGCAGCATCTCGAACGTCGCCCCGAGTCCGTCGAACGCCTCGTTGACCGACGTGTCGGCCACCGGCTCGTCGTCTTCGGCGCGGACGATCGCCCCGGGGAGGTTCTGGGTGTTGCCGGCGTCGCTGATCGTGCGGTTCGGCGCGTCCGACAGCTCGGCGACCAGGTCTCCGTTCTCGTCGATCGACAGATCGATGCGCGCACGGAACGGCGGTCTGCCCGCCGTCAGTGTCTGCCGTGCGGCGGCGGCCGCACGGGGATAGCGGCCCGACTCGGCCAGGCGCGCGAGCAGGTAGGACGGGACGACTCCGGGGATCTCGGTGTGGCTGCTCATGTTCAGACCCTACGCCGGGGGTCCGACGTTCGGGCGAGGGCTGGCGGGGCCGTGCGGAGTCGCCGTACGTGCGCCTCGGTCGGCCGGATGCGCCTGCATCGGCCGGATTCCGGGCCTCTGGCCGAGGGAAGCATGTGTCACCGAGCCGGCGCACACGGACGGTGTCGGAACGACACGACGATGACCGGAAATGGCCCCGACTTGATACTGAGAATCGTTATCAATAAAGTGGGCTCCTGTGACCCCCTCTCCCCGCGCCGGCCGCACTCTCCTGTTCGTGTCATTGCTCGCGGCCACCCTGACGGTGACCTCGTGCGCAGCATCCGATGCCCCGGCTCCTGCATCGAGCGCGAGCATTCCGCCGAACGACGGGGTCGCCGGCGGGGGAGCGGCCGAGGTCGCATCGCCGGCTCTCGCGCTCGTCGTCGCCGACGCGGACGGCGAGCTGACCCTGCTCGACCTCGAGACCGAAGAACGCTCGACGCTCGCAGAGGGGGACGCGGATGCGGATGCCGTGCTCGGCGTCGGCCGCTTCGCCCACGTGACCCATGTCGAGGGAGACCGCACGGTCGTCGACGTGATCGACTCCGGCCGCTGGACGGTGCCGCACGGCGACCACTCGCACTCCTTCTTCGGCGACGCGGGGGTGCTCGGAACCATCGACGGAGAGGGCCCTGTCGACATCCGAGTCGGTGACAGTGCGACCGCCATCCGCTTCGGCAGCGACGTCGCCCTCATCGATCACGAGAAGCTCGCCGATCTCGACGACACACCTCGCCTCACCCTCCCCGTCGACCCGGCCGGTCCCGTGCTGCCTTTCTCTGGGCACCTCCTCGCCGCCACCGGCGAGACGATCGAGATCCTCGACGCGGAAGGCACCGCGACCGGCAACACCGTGCCCTGCACGAACGCGACCGACGTCGACCTCACCCGTGTCGGCGCCGTCTTCGCGTGCGACGCCGGTGCCGTGGTCGTGACCCGCGAAGTCGGCGGTGCGCTCGTCGCCGAGTCGATCCCCTACCCCGCAGGCGCCGTCGCGGCACCGATTCTCGCCGGACGCGCGGACCGACCGGATCTCGCAGGCGTCGCCGGCGACAGAGGCGCCTGGCTGCTCGACTCCCGAGCCCGCGAATGGATGCTGCTCGCCACGGACACCCCGCTGCTGCGCGCCGTGGCCATCGGCGACGACGACAGCCGCACCGTCGTGATCGCGGCGGACGGCACCGTGCGGGTGCTGGCCGCCGACGGCTCGGAACTCGTGCGCACGAGCGCCCTGCTCGCCGCATCCGTCGCGGACCCTGCCCTGCGCGACCTCGTGCACCTCGTCATCGACGCCGATCACGCGTACGTCTCCGACCCGGCCACAGGCGCGGTGCACGAGATCAACCACGGCGACGGCACGGTCTCCCGCACTTTCGACGGCCTCGATCCGCAGTACCTCCAGCTCGTCGGCTGACACCGGACTCATCGACGGCATCCGCCGTCACGCGCACCCGCGCACCCCCCAGAAGAAGGAGACACCCATGCATCGACCCGCCCGCAGCCGCCTCGCGGCCGGCGCGATCGCCACGCTCGCCGTGGTCGCACTCGTCGGATGCGCGACCGCCGCGCCGTCGGCATCCGGAGAGCCCGAGTCGTCGTCGGACCACGAAGGCGACACCAGAGTCGCCATCGCCTATGACGGCGGCATCACCGTGCTCGACGGCGAGACCCTCGAGACCGTCGACTCCGCCGAGCTCGACGGCTTCCTGCGCGTCAACCCGGCCGGCGACCACGACGGACACGTCTTCGTCACCGCGGCCGACGGATTCCACGTGCTCGACACCGGCCTCGCCTCGGACACCGTGGAGTTCACCGGCGAGATCTTCGACGCCGTCACCCCGGGCCACGCCACCCCGCATGCCGGGCGCACCGCTCTGTTCGACGACGGCACCGGAGACGTGACGCTCTTCGACACGGATGCCGTCGGCACCGGCACGCTGCCGGACTCGCGGACCGTCGCATCGGAGGCCGCTCATCACGGAGTCGCGATCGAGCTGTCCGACGGCACGCTGCTGTCGACCATCGGCACGTCGGAGTCGCGCAGCGGCGCCCGCCTGCTCGCCGAGGATGGCGGCGAGCTCGCCCGCAACGAGCAGTGCCCCGGGGTGCACGGCGAAGGCGCGCTCAAGGGCGAGACCATCGTGTTCGGCTGCGAAGACGGCGTGCTGGTGTTCGCCGACGGAGCGTTCACCAAGCTCGAGGCGCCTGACGACTTCGGTCGCTCGGGCAACGCGTACGTGACCGAGACGAGTGCGATCGCCGCCCTGGACTACAAGTCCGACCCCGATCAGGAGGGCTACCTGCTGTCGCAGCTCGCGCTCGTCGACACCGACGCGCAGAGCCTGTCGGTGGTCGACCTCCCGGAGGGCGTCGAGTACACGTGGCGCGGAGTCGGCCGCGACGGGCACGACAACATCATCGTGCTCGCATCAGACGGCACCCTGAACGTGCTCGACGAGACCGGCGCGATGGTCGACTCGTGGGATGTCATCGAGCCGTGGGAGAGCCCCGACGAATGGCAGCAGCCGCACCCGGGACTCCGCGTGGTCGGCGACGTCGCCTACGTGACCGAGCCGGCAGAGAACCGCATCGTCGCCGTCGATCTGCACACCGGCGAGGTCGCGGCCGAGGCGACGCTCGACGTCGTGCCCGGCGAGTTCGTCGTGGTCGGCGCCGCCGGCCACTGACCGGCGCGAGGTACCGCTCCACAACTCCGGAGATCCACGTGGCTCTCGTTCCCCGAGGTGCGCCGTTCCGGGGAGCGCGAACCCGGTGGTGCGCGCGTCTCCGGAGTTGTGGAGGTCGAGCCCCGGCGCCCCGCCCGCGCTCCCAGGAAGACACCCCGAGAAGTCGCGTAAAATCGGCACAATGACCGATGCACCCGACGCCGCCTCCGACCTGGGTGCCGGTATCGACCCCGAGGATCTCGCCACCACCCTGCGAGTCCTGTCGGAGCTGCACCAGATCGACAACGAGCACCCCGACTTCGTGGCCGTGCGTCATGCGACGGCCGCGATGTTCAAGGCGGTCAAGCGCGTGCGTCGCAAGGAGATCCGCGACGCGATCGCCGACGCCGACAAGGCGGTCGTCGCCCGCACGGCGACCGGCGCTCCCGACCGCATCGACGACGAGACCCGCGGGCACGACCTCGCGACCAGCGTCGTCGACGCCCCGATCGCCGGCGAGCTGCTCAAGCCGCGCAACTGCTACATCTGCAAGCAGCCCTACACGGTGGTCGATGCGTTCTATCACCAGCTCTGCCCGGACTGCGCCCGCTTCAGTCACGGCAAGCGAAACGCCCGCACCGATCTGACCGGCAAGCGAGCGCTTCTGACCGGCGGCCGCGCGAAGATCGGCATGCACATCGCCCTGCGACTGCTGCGCGACGGCGCGCACACGACGATCACGACACGATTCCCCCGCGATGCGGTTCGTCGGTTCTCGGCGCTGCCCGACTCGGGCGACTGGCTACACCGCCTGCGCGTGGTCGGCATCGACCTGCGCGACCCCGCTCAGGTGATCGGCCTCGCCGACTCGGTCGCGGCTCAGGGACCGCTCGACATCCTGATCAACAACGCCGCGCAGACCGTGCGCCGCTCACCGGGGTCATACTCTCTCCTGGCGGATGCCGAGCTGCAGCCGCTTCCCGACGGACCGCTGCCCGAGATGGAGACGTTCGGACACACCGCCGATCCGCATCCGCAGGCGCTGCAGGCTTCGGTCGATGCGCATCCGCTGCTGTCCGTCGCGGCGCTCGGCGGCACCGTCGCCGAACAGGGCGGTCAGGCGCTGACGGCCGAAGACCTCGCACGCCTCGCGATGGCCCCCGGATCGTCGTCGCTCGAGAAGCACGCCGACGGCACCGCCATCGACGCCGGCGGACTCGTGCCCGACGTCAACCGCACGAACAGCTGGGTGCAGTCGATCGACCAGGTCGATCCGCTCGAGATGCTCGAGGTGCAGCTGGCCAACACGACGGCGCCGTTCCTGTTGATCAGTCGCCTGCGCGCCTCGATGGCGGCCTCGTCGGCGAACCGCAAGTACGTGGTCAACGTCTCGGCGATGGAGGGGCAGTTCTCGCGCCGGTACAAGGGTCCCGGTCACCCGCACACGAACATGGCCAAGGCGGCGCTGAACATGCTGACGCGCACGAGCGCCGGCGAGATGCTCGAGACCGACGGCATCCTCATGACCGCCGTCGACACCGGTTGGATCACCGACGAGCGCCCCCACTTCACCAAGGTGCGCCTGGCCGAGGAGGGCTTCCACGCCCCGCTCGACCTCGTTGACGGAGCGGCCCGCGTGTACGACCCGATCGTGCGCGGCGAGGCCGGCGAAGACATTCACGGCGTGTTCCTGAAGGACTACGAGCCCAGCCCCTGGTGAGTCGGCGGCCTCTGAGCTGCGGGCTGCCGTGACTGCACCGCCGGACCTGTGCCGTCTGCAGGATGGGATCCCGTCTGCAGGATGGGACGGGGAATCTGGTCCTGCGTCCGGGCTTCGGTCCTGCGAACGGTGTGCCGGTCGCCACCCTGGGCCGCACGCGACGGTCAGTGCGCGCGGATCTCGAGGTTCTCGGACGCCCAGGTGCCGAGCTGATCGAGGATGGGCAGCAGCCCACGTCCGCTGTCGGTCAGTGAGTACGAGACCGTGACAGGCGGACCGGCGTCGACCGCGCGGGCCACGAGCCCGGCCTCGGCGAGCTCTGCCAGCCGGTCGGAGAGCACGGTGTCGCTGATGCCTGACACCCCGCGGCGCAGCGCGACGAACGTCGAAGGACCGCCGCCGAGCGACGAGACGATCATGCCGTTCCAGCGCTTGCCGAGCACGCTGAAGGCCAGTGTGACGGCGGCGTCGCAGACGTGACGCTCTTCGTCGATCTCGGCCATGCGCCCATCATACCTGTGCTACGTTAACGCGAGTCGCTAAGAAAAACAGAGTGACTACGAAAAACGAAAGGCACTCCTCATGTCCCTGTTCCGCCTGGATGCCAGCATCCTGCCCGCGTCGTCCGCCAGCCGTTCGCTCGCCGACCTCGTCGAAGCCGAGTGGACCGCCTCGCACCCGGACTCCACGGTCACCCGCCGCGACCTCGCCGCCGACCCCGTGCCCGCGACGGCATGGGCGGATGCCGTGACCGGCGGATTCGTCGACGACGCCGAGCGCACCGACGCTCAGCGCGCAGCGCGCGCCCTCGCCACCACCTTCGCCGACGAGCTGATCGGCGCCGACGCGCTGCTCTTCGCCGTGCCGCTCTACAACTACGGCGTCTCGCAGCACTTCAAGACCTGGTTCGACCTGGCCTACACCGACTCCCGCATCGACCCGCAGGGCACCGCATTGCGCGGTAAGCCGGCGACCCTCGTCACCGTGCTCGGCGGCAACTACGCCCCCGGAACGCCCAAGGAGGGCTGGGACCACTCCACCGGATGGCTGCGCCGCGTGCTCGAGGACGTCTGGGGCCTCGACCTGCGCATCGTCGAGCGTCCGTTCACCCTGGTCGGCGTGAACCCCGCTCTCGACGCCTTCGCCGACACCGCCCGCGAGCTCAAGGAGAACGCCGAGGAGTCGGCGCGCACGTACGGACGCGAGCTCGCCGCACTGCGGGGCGACCAGGTCGCCTGACGCGGCATCCTGAGCGGTCCCGCCCCTCCAGGCATCCCGTCTGGTCCCGCCCCTCCAGGCGTCCCGTCTGCAGGATCAGGGCACGGATGCGGGGTCAGAACACGGTTTCTGGTCCTGCATCCGTGCCTCGGTCCTGCAGACGGCACAGGAACCGGACGACCGTGCAGGACCCGGACCTCCAGACGACCGACCGCCGCCTCAGGCGAGGGGGCGGGGGAACGGATGCGGCAGCCACACCGTCACGTTCAGACCCCCGCCGTGCCGAGCGGTGAGCACGAGCGATCCGTCATGCGCCTGGGCGATGCGCTGCACGATGGCGAGGCCCAGGCCGACACCGCCGTGATCCTCGCCGCGCGTGCGGTCGGCACCTCTCTGGAACGGCTCCGCGAGCGTCGCGACGAGATGGGCGGGCAGCACGTCGCCCGTGTTCTCGACCACCAACGCCACCGCCTGCGGCAGAACATGCGTCCGCACGATGACCGTGCCGCCTGCGGGCAGGTTGTGAACGATCGCGTTGTGCACCAGGTTCGTGATCAGCTGCTGGAGCAGGGCGGGGGATCCGAGCACGTTCGCGGTGTCACCGCCGACGTCGATGGACACACCACGTCGCTCGGCCGACGGCAGGAGCGTCTCGGTCGACTCCTCGGCGAGCAGTGACAGGTCGACCGGCTCGCGGGTGAACGCGCGGCGCTCGGCACGGCTCAGCATCAGCAGGGCCTCGGTCAGCTCGATCGCGCGCGCATTGACCTCGTGCAGTCGGTCGATCAGCGCGTCGACGTCGCGGTCGGGGTCGTTGCGGGCGACCTCCAGCATCGCCTGCGAGATCGCGAGCGGGGTACGCAGCTCGTGCGAGGCGTTGGCGGCGAACCGCTGCTGCTCGCCCATGTGCGCCTCGAGCTGCTCGAGCATCGAGTCGAAGACATCGGCCAGATCACGGAACTCGTCGCGCGGTCCCTCGAGGGCGACCCGGTGCGACAGCGACCCCTGCGCGGCGAGCTGCGCTGCCCGTCCGATGCGGTCGAGGGGGGCCAGCATCCGTCCGGCGATGATCCATCCGCCGCCGATTCCGATCGCGAGCAGCACGAGCATCATCACGATCGCAGCCGGAATGAATGCGCGGATCAGGTCCGAGCGGTTCGGCACGAAGCGGTCGGCGATGATCGCGGCATCCGGTACATACCGCAGCAGGTATACGGCGACGGCCGCGAGCAGACCGATGCCTGACACGACCACGACGCCCGCATAGCTCAGCGTGAGCTTCCAGCGGGCGCTCATGCCGCGGCGCCTCACGGGCCGAACGGGATCAGCCATCGGCATCCGTTCCGATGCGGTAGCCGACGCCGGGGACGGTGAGGATCAGCCACGGCTCGCCCAGTCGCTTGCGCAGCGACGAGACCGTGATGCGCACAGCGTTCGTGAACGGGTCGGCGTTCTCATCCCACGCGCGCTCGAGCAGCTGCTCGGCGCTCACGACTCCGCCGCCCGCATCGACGAGCACCTCGAGCACCGCGAACTGCTTGCGCGTCAGGGCCACGTACTTGCCGTCACGGAAGACCTCGCGGCGGAACGGATCGAGACGCAGCCCTGCGACCTCGAGAACCGGCGGCCTGGCGCGGTGGCGACGACGGTCGAGCGCCCGCAGGCGCAGCACGAGCTCGCGCAGCTCGAACGGCTTGGTGAGATAGTCGTCGGCGCCGATCTCGAAACCCGACTCCTTGTCGTCGAGGCGATCGGCCGCGGTGAGCATGAGGATCGGGATGCCGCTGCCCGAGGCCACGATCGACCTCGCCACATCGTCTCCCGACGGACCGGGGATATCGCGGTCGAGTACCGCGAGATCGTAGGAGTTGATGCTGAGCAGCTCGAGGGCCGTGTCGCCGTCGCCGGCGATGTCCGCCGCGATCGCCTCGAGCCTCAGGCCGTCTCGAACAGCCTCCGCGAGATAGGGCTCGTCCTCGACGATCAGCACACGCACGACACAGCTCCCATGTGCTCAGAGCTTACGCACCCGGACATATCGGGAGCATATGAGAAATCGCATACGTCGTCGCAACACGCCTCCTTCTTGACTGAGGACATGAACACTCGCTCCACCTCCTCACGGCGACGCCTCACCGCGATCGTCGGTGCCGCCCTGCTCGCCGTCGCTCTCACGGTCTCGGTCGTGCTGATCGGTCAGCAGTCTCTGGCGTCGGCATCCGTCGTGCCGACCGTCGCGCCGTCGTCCCTCAGCGAGGCGGACGGGATGATCCGCGAGGAGGGCGCCGTCTCGGTGTTCGACGACACGCCCGCCGTGACGAATCTCGACTCCGACCTGCTCGCCGCCGTGCGCGCTGCCGCATCCGCTGCCGAGCACGACGGCGTGCGGATGCATGTGAACAGCGGCTGGCGGTCGGCCGACTACCAGCAGGTGCTGCGTCAGGATGCGGTCGTCGAGTACGGCTCCGAAGAGGAGGCCGCGCGCTGGGTCGCCACCCCCGAGAACTCCGAGCACGTATCCGGAGACGCGGTCGACCTCGGCCCTCTCGCCGCTCAGGACTGGCTGTCACGCCACGGCGCGGACTTCGGCCTCTGCCAGATCTACGCGAATGAGCGCTGGCACTTCGAGCTGCGGCCGGCGGCCCCGGCGAACGGGTGCCCGCTGATGTACGACGACCCGACCACCGATCCCAGGACGCAGCGATGACCACGGCGCTCACCACTCCACGCCTCACCCTCTCGCGCGTTCACCCGCCGACACTGCACACGATCCCTGACGCGATCGGAGCGAACGTCGAGCGGATCCGATCGGCCACGGATGCCCGCATCATGGCGGTCGTCAAGGCCGACGGCTACGGCCTCGGCGCCGTGACCGTCGCTCTCGCGGCGATCGCGGCCGGGGCCGAGTGGCTCGGGATCACGGATGCCGAGGATGCCGCCCCGCTGCGTGCGGCGGGTGTCGAGGTGCCGATCCTCGCCTGGCTCAACCCCGCCGGGGTCGACGTCGCGCAGGTCGTCGCGGATCGCGTCGATCTGGCTGTCGGCTCTGTCGAGGAGCTGCGGCAGCTGATCGCGGATGCGTCGGCGCTGCCGAACGGGTGCGTTCGCGTGCATCTGCACATGGACACGGGCATGTCGCGGGGCGGCGTACCGCTCGAGGACTGGGCCGAGCTGCTGCGGGTGGCTCGCACGGGCCGCGACTCGGGTCGTGCACGCATCGACGTCGTCGGGGTGATGGGGCACCTGCCAGACGCCGACGCCGCCGACCCGGCGAAGAACGCGCCCGCCGTGCTCCGGATGCGACAGGCGAGGGATGCCGTGCTGCGTGCCGGATTCGGTCCTCTGCTCGTGCATCTCGCGGCGACGTCCGGAACGCTGACGGATGCCGCCACGCACTTCGGCATGGTCAGGGTCGGCGCTGGGCTCGTCGGCATCGATCCGTCGGAGACGGTGCCGCTGCAGGGGGCGGCGCGGTTGACGGCATCGGTCGTGCACAGCAGTGTCGTGCCGGCGGGCACCGCGATCGGCTACGGCGGCGCATATGTGACGACGCGCACCTCGCATCTGAGCGTGATCGGGGTCGGGTATGCCGACGGCATCCCGCGGGAGCTCGGTGCGGGCGCAGGGGTGGCGGTCGACGGCATCCGGTGCCCGATCGTCGGTCGCGTGTCGATGGATCAGATCGTGATCGACACGGGTGACGTCTCGATGCCGAGGGGCACCACGGTCGTGGTCTTCGGACCCGAGGGGGGCGCGGTGCCGAGTATGCAGGAGTGGGCGCGGTGGGCGGGGAGCATCCCGCACACCGTCGTGACGGGCATCGGCTCCCGCGTCGAGAGGGCCATCGCATGAGAGTGCTGGTGATCGGGGGAGGGCAGAACGCCGAGCACGAGGTGTCGCTCGCCTCTGCGGCAGCGGTCGCAGAGGCCCTGCGGCTCGGGGGATACGACGTGAGCACGGTGACGATCTCGCGGCAGGGCGTGTGGGAGGTGGCGGGCGTCTCGGAGGGTGCCACCGCCGCCGGATCCCTCGCTCTCGCGATGCCGCTCCTCGCCGACTGCGACGTCGTATTCCCCGCCGTGCATGGACCCCTGGGGGAGGACGGAGCACTCGCGGCACTGTGCGGTCTCGCAGGGGTGCGCGTGGTCGGATCGGGTCCGCGGGCCGGCGCCATCGGCATGGACAAGTGGGCCACCAAGCTCGTCGCCGAAGCGGCAGGGCTGCGCACGGCACGGGGACGCGTCGTCGATGCGGCGGACTGCGGCGATGCCGAGTTCGAGGGGCCCGTGGTGGTGAAGCCGTTGTCGGCCGGTTCGAGCTACGGCGTCTCGCTCGTGCGGGGAGAGCATGAACTGGGGCCGGCGCTCCGCGAGGCGGCGCGGTTCGACCGCCGCATCCTCATCGAAGAGGTCGTGCAGGGGAGGGAGATCGATGTCGCCGTCCTGCGCGAAGCCGGTGGCGTCCGCTGGGCGGCGCCGCCGCTCGAGATCCACGCCGCCGGCCTCTTCGACACCGCCACGAAGTACGACGGCAGCGCGCGATTCACCGTGCCCGCGCAGCTGTCGACGGCCGAGTCGACCTCGCTCACGCGTGCGGCGCTGACCATGTTCGACGCCCTCGGATGCGCCGGGGTCGCCAGGATGGACTTCTTCCTCACCGCCGAGGGCCCGGTGCTGAACGAGGTCAACACGATGCCGGGGCTCACCGCGGCCTCGCAGGCGCCGCGCATGTTCGCGGCGGCCGATGTGTCGTACGTCGACCTCGTGTCGCGCCTCGTGCGAGCCGCTGAGGTGCCAGGCGGTGACGGTGCGCGCCGGAGGGCCGGCCTCGAGCGGGTCGCCTAGAGGCGGTCGACGCCCGTCACGGTGACCACGGCCGCGCCCTCTTCGTCGGAGGCGGCGAGGTCGACGGTGGCCGAGATGCCCCAGTCGTGGTCGCCCGCCGGGTCGTCGAGGATCTGACGGACGGTCCACTCCGTCGCACCCTCGGTCAGGAGCAGCAGCTGAGAGCTGCGGGCGTTCGCGCCCGTGAGGATCTCGTCGTGATCGGCGAAGTATCCGTCGAGCGCATCCGACCAGGCGTCGGCGCCGAAGCTCGGGTCGAGTTCGGCGAGGGCGGCGACGTCCTCGCGGGCGGCCAGCTGCACTCGACGGAACAGCTCGTTGCGCACGAGAGTGCGGAAGGCGCGGACGTTCGATGTCAGTCTCTTCGGCGCCGGCGGAACGATCGGCTCGTCGTCCGGGCCGTGGAGCACGCCGTTGACCAGCTCCTCCCACTCGTCGAGCAGGCTCGAATCCACCTGGCGCACCAGCTCGCCCAACCACTCGATCAGGTCGCGGAGATCCTCGTCCTTCGCCTCTTCGGGGATGGTCTGCGAGGCCGCCCGATAGGCGTCGGAGAGGTAGCGCAGCACGACGCCCTCCGACCGCGCGATCTTGTAGTACGCGACATATTCCCCGAACGACATGGCTCGCTCGTACATGTCGCGGACGACGGATTTCGGATGCAGCTCGAAGTCGCGGATCCACGGCTGCGCGGCGCTGAACGTCTCGAATGCGGCGGTCAGCAGCTCGTCGAGAGGCTTCGGATATGTGATCTCCTCGAGCAGCTCCATGCGCTCGTCGTACTCGATGCCCTCGCGCTTCATGACGGCGACGGCCTCGCCCCGTGCCAGGAACTCCTGCTGTCCGAGGATCGCCCGCGGATCATCGAGCGTCGACTCGACGATCGAGATCATGTCCAGGGCGTACGACCCGGTTCCAGTGCCGGCAGCCGGGTCGCGGTCGAGCAGTTCGAAGGCGGCGAGAGCGAACGGAGACAGCGGCTGGTTCAGGGCGAAGTTCGGCTGCAGATCGACGGTCAGGCGGATCTCGCCGTCGGCCGTCTGCTCGACGACGCCCGATTCGAGCAGCGTGCGGTAGATGCCGATGGCGCGCAGAGCGAGTTCGCGCTGTCGTTTGCGAGGTTCGTGGTTGTCGTAGACGAGTGCGCGCATGTTGCCGAAGACGTCGCCGCCGCGCCCGATCACGTTGAGCATCATGGCGCTCGTGATCTGCATGTGCGAGGTGAGGGTCTCGGGCTCGGCGTCGATCAGCTTGCGGAACGACGGCTCGCCCCACGAGACGAAGCCATCAGGAGCCTTCTTGCGCACGATCTTGCGCTTCTTCTTCGGGTCGTCGCCGGCCTTCTTGATCGCGGCGACGTTCTCGCTCTCGTGCTCCGGAGCCTGGGCGACCACGGTGCCGGCCGTGTCGAAGCCCGCGCGGCCCGCCCGCCCGGCGATCTGGTGGAACTCGCGGGCGCTGAGCTGCCGCATCCGGGTGCCGTCGAACTTGGTCAGAGCGGTCAGCAGCACCGTGCGGATCGGCACGTTGATGCCGACGCCGAGCGTGTCGGTGCCGCAGATCACGCGCAGCAGACCTCGCTGGGCGAGCTGCTCGACCAGACGTCGATACTTCGGGAGCATCCCGGCATGGTGCACGCCGATGCCCGCGCGGAGGAAGCGGGAGAGGGTCTTGCCGAAGGCGGTCGTGAAGCGGAAACCGCCGATCAGGGCCGCGATCTCGTCGCGCTGCTCGCGCGTGGCGACCTTCGTGCTCGACAGCGCCTGGGCCCGCTCCATCGCAGCGGCCTGCGAGAAGTGCACGACGTAGATCGGCGCCTGGCCCGTGCTCAGCAGGTCGTCGATCGTCTCGTGGATCGGCGTCGTCTCATAGAAGTAGTGCAGCGGAACCGGGCGCTCGACGCCGGTGACGGATGCCGTGTCACGGCCGGTCCTGCGGGTGAGGTCGCTCGACAGCTGCGACACGTCGCCCAGGGTGGCCGACATGAGGATGAACTGCGCCTGCGGCAGCTCGAGCAGCGGTACCTGCCAGGCCCATCCGCGGTCGGGGTCGGCATAGAAATGGAACTCGTCCATGACGACCTGATGCACCGCGGCATCCGTGCCCTGGCGCAGTGCGAGGTTCGCGAGGATCTCGGCCGTGCAGCAGATGATCGGGGCATCCGGGTTGACCGAGGAGTCGCCCGTGATCATGCCAACGTTCGAGGCGCCGAAGACGTCGACGAGGGAGAAGAACTTCTCGCTCACGAGCGCCTTGATCGGGGCGGTGTAGAACGAGCGGCGCCCCTCGACCAGCGCGGCGAAATGCGCGCCGACCGCGACGAGCGACTTGCCGGTGCCGGTGGGCGTCGACAGGATCAGGTTGTTGCCCGAGACGATCTCGATGACCGCCTCGTCCTGGGCGGGGTAGAGGCTGATGCCGGTCGACTCGGCCCATTCGACGAACGCCGTGTAGACGGCATCCGCATCGGATCCGTCGGTCAGCGTCGTGTGGTCGAGGATCGCAGGCATGGTCTGTCGATCATCCCACCTCCGGCAGGGCACCTCCTGCGAAGGGGAACACGTGCTGTGCAGGAGCGGATGCTGGATGCGGTCCTTCGCAGCGTGAGATCTCCTTCGCTGCAAGGGAGCGAGCGAGCGAGCGAGCCTGCAAGCGAGCGCGCCGGCCGGCCCGCAACGACTCAGACGGACGTCGCGGCGCGCAGCGCGATGCGGATCATGTCGCCGAAGGTCTGCTCGCGCTCCTGAGCGGTGGTCTGCTCGCCGGTGACGATGTGATCCGACACCGTGCAGATGGCCAGAGCGCGACGCCCGTGGTACGCGGCGAGGGTGTACAGCCCCGCGGCCTCCATCTCCACTCCGAGGGCGCCGTGCTGCACGAACGGCTCGGTCAGCTCGGGTCGGGTGCTGTAGAACTGGTCGCTCGAGAACAGCAGACCGACGTGGACGGCCGAGTCCAGCGGCTCGGCCTCGCTCGCCTCGACCGCCGCGCGCAGCAGTCCGAAGTCCGCGACAGGTGCGTAGTCGAGTCCGTGGAAGCGCACCCTGTTGATGCCCGAATCGGTGCAGGCGCCGTTCGCGATGATGATGTCCCGCACCTGCAGCTTCTCGGTCAGCGCCCCGCACGAGCCGACGCGCACGATCGTCTGCACGTCGTACTCCTCGAACAGCTCGGTCGCATAGATGGCCATCGACGGCTGACCCATGCCCGAACCCTGCACCGAGACGCGGTGGCCCTCCCAGGTGCCGGTGAAGCCCAGCATCCCGCGGGTCTCGGAGTACAGCTCGGCGTCGTCGAGGAAGGTCTCGGCGATCCACTTCGCCCGCAGCGGATCGCCGGGGAACAGGACGACGGGGGCGATCTGACCGGGCTGTGCGGCGATGTGCGTGCTCATGGCTTCAGCGTAACCAGCGGTCTCTGCGTGGCGCGCCCGGACCACGGCGTCCGCCTTGAGATCATCGGTACCGAGCGGTGATCGGCACCGCGGAAAAGGGACGACGATGTCCGATCAGATCTTCTTGTATGGGGCGCTCGGGCTGTACTTCGCCGGCATGCTGCTCATCGGATACTTCGCCTACAAGCGCACCTCCGACCACGAGGACTACATGCTCGGCGGACGCAACCTGCCGTCGTGGGTCGCCGCGATCAGCGCCGGTGCGGCCGACATGTCGGGCTGGCTCGTGATGGGTCTTCCCGGCGCGATCTACGCCGCTGGACTGATCGAGGCCTGGATCGCGATCGGGCTGACGATCGGCGCCTACCTCAACTGGCTGCTGGTGGCCCCACGGCTTCGCGCCTACACCGAGGTGTCTCGCAACTCGATCACGATCCCGAGCTTCTTCGAGAACCGGCTCCGCGACACCAGCCGGTCGCTGCGCATCGTCTCGGGGCTCATCATCCTGGTGTTCTTCACGCTGTACATCTCGTCGGGCATGGTCGCCGCCGGCGTCTTCTTCGAGAGCTCGTTCAACGGCGACTACCTGTTCGGGATGCTGCTGGTCGGCGGCATCACGCTGCTGTACACGCTCTTCGGCGGATTCCTCGGGGCCTCCCTCACCGACGTCGTGCAGGGGCTGATGATGGTGATCGCGCTGATCGTCGTGCCGGTCGCCGCCGTCATCGCGATCGGCGGACTCGAGGAGACGTCGACGCTCATCACCGAGAACGCCGGAGAGGGATTCCTGTCGCTGCTCGGCGGAGGGGCCGTCACCGGCGGCACCTTCCTCGCCATCGCCTCGGCCCTGGCGTGGGGCCTCGGGTACTTCGGGCAGCCGCACATCATCGTGCGCTTCATGGCGCTGCGCTCGCCGCAGGAGGCGAAGAGCGCGCGTCGCATCGGCATCTCCTGGATGGTCGTCTCGATGTTCGGCGCGATCATCTCGGGCCTCGTCGGCATCGCCTACATGGCGCAGCAGGGCATCACCCTCGACAACCCCGAGACCGTGGTGCTGCTGATGTCGCAGACGCTGCTGCATCCGTTCGTCGCCGGACTCGTGCTGGCGGCCGTGCTCGCGGCGATCATGAGCACCGTGTCGAGCCAGCTGGTCGTGTGCTCGTCTGCGCTGGTCGAGGACCTCTACAAGGTGGTGCGCAAGACCCCGCCGTCCGACAAGCGGCTGGTGCTGCTGGGCCGCCTGGCGGTGCTCGTCGTCGCGATCATCGCGATCATCCTCGCGATCACGCCGAACGACTCGATCCTCGGGCTCGTGTCGTTCGCCTGGGCGGGATTCGGCGCCGCGTTCGGCCCGATCATCCTGCTCAGCCTGTTCTGGCGCAAGCTCACGAACTGGGGTGCTCTCGCGGGCATGTTCGTCGGAGCGGTCACGGTGTTCGTCTGGAAGGCCCTCGACACCGACCTGTACGAGCTGCTCCCCGCGTTCGTGTTCGCGTTCGTCGCGGCCGTCGTGGTGAGCCTCGTCACCTACACGCGCAACGACGACATCGAGAAGGAGTTCACCGACGCCGAAGCGATGCTGACGGCACCGCGGGCCGCAGTCGGCAGCGCTCGCTGACGGACGCAGGGCTGAGTCGCGGGACGCAGGGCTGAGTCGCCGGATGCGGGGATCAGCCCTCGCGTCGGGTCTCAGCCCTCGCGCCGCCGCACGATCTCGCCGATCCAGATCGGCGCGAACGGCGAGGTGCAGCCGGGCGCGGTGGGGTAGTCGGCGAGCACCTGCAGGCGCTCACCGATCTCGAGCGCCCTGGACCGCAGCTCCGGGTGGAAGATGCCGATGTTGGCGAGCGTCTCGTTCATCGCCCACTGCAACCGCGAGGGCGCGTTCTGCAGATCGCGCTCGATCAGATCGAGCAGGTGATCGAGGTCGAGGCCCTCAGCATCCTTCGCGACGCGCACCGTCGTGAGCGACCATGCGGCCGCGGCGACGGTCGGGTCGGAGTCGTCGAACCAGCGCAGCCGCAGCTCCTCCGCGAGGGGGGTCTTCTTCGCGACGTAGTTCACGAACCAGTCGTTGACCTTGGGGGCCTGAGTCTGTCGCAGCATCGCGTCGAGCTCGTCGGCGGTGAACGCGCGCGGCGTGCAGATCAGCAGCGCCAGCAGCCGGGCGGCGGTGTCGCCGGTCGCCCACAGCTCTTTCGCCAGGGGCTGGTCTGTCTTGATGCGCTTCGCGAGGGTGCGCATGCGGCTGAGATTGATGCCGTGGTCGTCGCCGCGCTTCTCGTTCGCGGCGCGCATCTTCGGATCCTCGAGGGCGGCGAGCTCGGCCAGAGCCTCGGGAACGGTCATGTCGGACATGTCACCAGGGTAGGCCCGGAGCGCTTGTCAAGGCCCGGGCTTTCTGCGGGCATGCGGCCCTAACCTCGCAGGAGATCGAACTCCGACGAAGGGAGAATGCCATGACTCGCGACAGCGACGACATCAGCACCGACCGCAACGACATCAGCACGGAGCCGTCGCCCGGCCCCGAGGAGAACGACAACCTCGGCGCCGAGGACAACAAGGGAGAGCCGCCGACGGTCGTCCCCTCCGGCTCGGGCGACGAGAGCGACGACGACGACGGCGACGTGCTCGCCGACGACCCCGAGCAGGACTGACCGGCGCCGCCGCGTCGCCCTGTCATTCCTCGTCGACGAGCTCCGCGCGGATGCGCCTGAGGTCCTCCATCAGCGACCCGATGAGGATCCAGTGCGTCGACGAGGGCGGCCGGATGACGAGAGGCGCGGTCAGTGCCGGGATTGCCGAGGTCAGTGTCTCGGGCTCCGGGGACACGTCGGCGATCTGCACAGCCAGTCGCACATCGTGCCCTGCGCGCCGCAGCTGCTCCGCGATGGCCGTGACGGCCGGCTCCTCCCCGATGGAGTCGTCGTAGTGGTCGAAGTAGGCGCGCGTCATCCCGATGGTCTGCGTCACGATGGGCGTCAGCCGTTCGAGCAGTGCGCGCATCTCGACGAGCTCTTCACGGTGCGTCGACCGGCGCGGGTTCAGAGTGAGGGATTCCTCACCCGCAGCGATGGATGCCTCTGCCGCGTCCTTCATCGGGCGCAGCAGTCTGGCTTCGAGCATGAGCTGATGCAGCCTGGCGGGAGTCTGGGGTTCGGGCAGCGCATCGGCGAGTCGGTCGAGGCTCGAGGCGAGCTCGCTGCCCAGCAGCCCGAGATCGCGTCGGGCCGGGGCGACCAGCACGGGCGGCACGATCAGGGCGTTCACGACGATGCCGATGACCACGCCGATCAGGGTCTCGAAGATGCGCGCGATCGCATAGTCGGGAGTCGAGCCCAGCGCGAGTACGAGCATCGCCGAGATGGCCACCTGGTTGCCGGTGCCGGGCGTCGCCCGGAAGGCCCACGCGACGAGCATGGCCACCACGATGGCGAGCAGCACGATCCAGCTCGGTGACCCCAGGAGAAGGCCCAGGGCGACCGCGATCACCACGCCGACGATCACGCCGATGCTGCGTTCGAGCGCCTTCGACAGCGACTGGTTGACGCTGGGCTGCACGACGAGCAGAGCGGCGATCGCGGCGAAGACGGGGAGCTGTCCCGGAACCACCCATCCCGCGAGCATCCATGCGGCGATCGTCGCCGCGGCGGACTTCACCACCTGCAGCAGGGGTGAGCGCTTCGAGGCGCGGATCGCGGCGTGGATGCGCATGCCTGCAACGCTACTCGGCTAGCGAGTGCCGTCAGGGGAGATGTCAACCCCGTCGCCAAGAGTCGTCGAACGCCGCTGAATGGGATGACACGACCGACGAACAGTGAGGATCATCACATGGTGCAGATCATCGAGACCATCGACGTACACGTTCCCATCGACGTGGCGTACAACCAGTGGACGCAGTTCGAGAGCTTCCCGCAGTTCCTCGACGAGGTGGAGTCGATCGTCCAGCTGGACGACACGCACACCCGCTGGAAGGTGAACGTGGGCGGCGCGACGCGCGAGTTCGACGCGGAGATCACCGAGCAGCACCCCGACGAGCGAGTCGCGTGGAACAGCATCGGCGGTGAGACCGAGCATGCGGGCGTCGTGACGTTCCACAAGCTCGAAGACCTCACGACCCGCGTGACCGTGCAGATCGACTGGGAGCCCGAGGGGCTTCTCGAGAAGGTCGGCTCGCTCGTGGGCGCGGGCTCGCACGCGGTGAAGAAGGATCTCCAGAACTTCAAGGAGTTCATGGAGAAGCGCGGCACCGAGACCGGTGCGTGGCGCGGCGACGTCGACGCCTGATCGACCCCTGAGCTGAGGTCCGAGCGGTGGTGCCCCCATCACCGCTCGGACCTCTTTCGCTGCCCGGAGGACGGCACGCCCGGCGTCGACTAGGGAACTCACGAACGGAAGATAGGGCATCCTCCCGATGTCGTCGGGGTGACTCAGAGCGGATTCTGAGGACATCGCACACCGAGGAGACGTCATGTTCGAGCACCCGTATCTCGCCTACAGATCGACCGAGTTCGACCAGGAGCAGCTCGCTCGCGCGGCGGAACGCCGTCGCGTCATCGAGGAGCGCAGCGATCAGCTGGTCCGCAGACAGCCCGGCCCGGTCCGGCGTCTGGCCGGCCGGCTGCTGCACACGACCGACGCGGCGACGGATGCTGCACGGCAGCCCGAGCGCCGCGCATCCGCGGGCCGCGAACCGGCACCCGCCCGGTGATCGTCGCTCCGCTGCGGGCAGACGGCAGCGCGACGCCGGATGTCGGAGGGGAGTGGCACGATGAATTCATGCCCCCGTCCGCTCCCAGCGCCGCGATGGTCGGCCGAGAGACCGAGCTCGCGACCATCCGCGAGCTGTTCCGGCGAGCGGTCGACGGGGTCCCGGTGGCCGCGCTCATCGAGGGCGAGGCGGGCATCGGCAAGTCGCGACTGCTGCGCGAGTTCAGCGCCGAGGTGGCGAACCGCGCAGACGTGCATGTCGGCTGGTGCCTCGATCTCGGGACGTCGCGCACGCCCTTCGGGCCGCTCGCCGGCATCCTCCGGTCGATCGTCGCGAGCATGGGCGCCGACCGGGTGCGGGAGGAGATCGGCGTCGGCGTCGAGGCGCTGGGCATGCTGCTGCCCGAGCTCAACCCCACCGAGCGATCGCAGACCAGCCCTGACCGCCTGCGCGATGCGATCGCGGCGCTCATCGAGGCGGCCGCCGAACACGCGCCGCAGGTGCTCGTCGTCGAAGACCTGCACTGGGCTGACGAGTCGACCCTGGCGCTGCTCTCCTTCCTGCTGCGCACCCTCGGGCACGGCCGCATCCTCCTGATCCTGACCTGCCGCTCCGACGACGTGCGACGCGGCGATGCCGTGAGCCGCTTCATCGGCGAGTCCACCCGCGCGCGTCTGCTCGAGAGGGTCGCGATCGATCGGCTCGACACCTCGGCTGTCCGTGCGCTCGTCGAATCGCTCACCGGGCAGCCCGTGACAGACGCGGCGCTCGATCGCATCCACGATCGAGCCGAGGGCGTGCCCTTCTTCGTCGAAGAGCTCGCCGGGTGCTCGACCGGTCCCCTGCCCGGAAGTCTGCGCGACCTGCTGCTCGCCCGATTCGACCGTCTCAGCGATGACGCCCGGCGGGTGGTGCAGGTCGTCTCGGGAGCCGAGCGTCCGCTGACCCACCCGCTCGTCAACCGCCTCGCGGGTCTGCCCGAAGCCCGCCTCGACGAGGCGATCCGCGAGGCGACGCTCAGCGGCATCCTCGTCGTGGTCGACGACGACTACCGGTTCCGGCATGCGCTGCTGCGCGAAGCCGTGCACGACGATCTGCTCCCGGGCGAGAGAGCGCGGCTGCACCGGGCGTATGCCGAGGCGCTCGAGGAGAACTGCTCAGGGGCCGAAACCGCCGACTCCGCCGCGCTCGCCTATCACTGGCAGCTCGCGCAAGACGACCGGCGAGCGCTCGCCGCGGCCGTCACCGCGATGGCCGACGCCAAGTCGCGGTTCGCCTTCGCGAGCGCTGCCCGCTTCGGCGAGCTCGCCCTCGACCTGTGGATCCAGGTGCCGGATGCCGAGGCCGTCGTGGGTGTGGCGCGCCTCGAGGTGCTGCGCACTCTCGGTTCCGTGCTGCGCAACGCGGGAGACGGAGAACGGGCGCTCGCCGTGGTCGACCTCGCGCTCGCCGAGGTCGATCCGACGACGGTCGACCCCCGCATGCACGCCCGGCTGCTGCGCGACAAGGCGTACTACACGATGAACCTCGGCCGCGCCGGCGCGGTCCCGCTGCTGCAGCAGGCGCTCGAAATTCTCGAGGCGGGCGTCGACGACGACCGGCTGCGCGCCTCGGTGCTGAACCAGCTCGCCAGTCGCTACATGATCTCGGGGCGACTCGACGAGGCGATCGCGTTGGCGGCGGAGGCGGGCGAGCGGGCCGCGCGCGCCGGGTCGGACGACGAGGCATCGATCGCCGCGAACGTCCGGGGCGGAGCCCGCGCGCACCTCGGCGACCTCGACGCGGGGCACCGCGAGTACGCGCTCGCCCTGCAACTCGCCAAAGGCACGAACGCCGAGATGAGATACCGGGTCAACTATTCGGATCTGCTCGGCCTGCTGGGGCGCTATCGCGATGCCGTCAGGGTCGCTGAAGAGGGGCTCGCGCCCGCGCGCGCTTTCGGCGTCGAGCGCACCACGGGCGCGCTGATGACGCAGAACATGGCCGTGCCACTGCTCGAGATGGGCGAGATCGAACGGGTCGAGGGGATGCTGGCGCGCGAGCTCGCTCAGCGGACCCTGCGCATCTCGCACATGTACTCCACGATGACGCGCGTGCGAGTGCTCTCGTGGCGAGGCAGACACGAGGAGGCGGCCGAGATCCTTCGCGAGTGGCACCCCGCATTCGAGGAGACCGGTCGGGTCGAACGTCAGATCTGGTACGACGAGGTCATGATGCGCGTGGCCGTCGCCGAGGGGCGGGGCGACCTCGCGGGGGCTCTCGGTGAGGTCAGGGCGATGCTCGCCGATCAGGGGCCGGTGTCCCTGCATCAGCGTCGACTGCTGCTCGAGGCGGCATGGTTCATCGCCGAGCTGCGGGCATCCGGCGTCGAGGTCGAGGCGGCGGTCGCGGACGTGCGCGACGCGTGGCGCGCCCAACCTCCGCAGTTGCGAGGCGACAGGTGGGAGACGATCCTCGAGGCATTCCTCTTCCCGTCCGTCGCAGCCCTGCGCCAGGCGGTCGAGCACGCAGACGACCGCGATGTGCCCGTGACGTTCGCGGTGACCACGCGTCTCGCTCTCGCTCGCGCACTCGTCGACGCGGGAGACCGAGGAGAGGCGAGCGCCGTGCTCTCGGCCGCGATGCGCCAGGCGGAGCGCCTCGGCCACGTTCCCCTGGGGCGGATCGTCGGTGGTTTCCAAGCGGCGGCTGGCCTCGCCGCAGCATCCGGCACCGCATCCGGCACTGCGGCATCCGGCACCACCGGCGTCGAACCGGATGCCGACCCGCTCACCGCCCGGGAGCGGCAGGTGCTCGAGCTGATCGCCGAGGGTCTGAGCAACCGCCAGATCGGGGAGCGGCTCTTCATCAGCGTCAAGACGGTGAGCGTCCACGTGTCGGCCGTGCTGCGCAAACTCGGGGTGAGCACCCGCACCGAGGCGGCTGTTCTTCAGAAGAATCCGAACTTCCGGGACACCGGTCAGCCTGCCGTGGTACGTTGAGCAGGCGCGTATGTCGGACGTTCCGTCACGGCGCGGGCCGCGCAAGCGGCCGTTTGAAAACAGAAAGTAGAAAACACATGGCCACTGGCACTGTGAAATGGTTCAACGCGGAAAAGGGCTTCGGCTTCATCGCTCCCGATGACGGCACGGACGACCTCTTCGCCCACTACTCGGCAATCACCGGCTCCGGTTTCAAGGAGCTTCGTGAGAACCAGAAGGTCGAATTCGACGCTGAGCGTGGCCCCAAGGGCATGCAGGCTGCGAACATCCGCGCTCTCTGAGCGCGCATAGGCTTCCTGAAGCCGGTCGGATCCTCACGGATCCGGCCGGCTTTCTGCATGTCCGGGTGTTTTCTGCCCGTGCCCGTGCCCCCCCGCATCGGGCGGTGCGGTGTGATGTCGACCCCGCGCGAGAGGCGAGGATGACGCCCGGGCCAGGGACCCAAGATGAGGCTTGCCTAACTTTCTGTTAGATTAGGCCAGGCTTACCAAAGCCTTGGCGCCCCTCCGCGCCGCACCCCCCTCATCCCAACCCGAAGGGAACGCCTGTGCGCACCTCTCGTCTCATCGCCGCCGGTGTCGCCGCGGCTCTGGCCGTCGGCCTCACGGCCTGCGCGACGTCATCGACCGACTCGAACTCCGACTCCGCCGGCGGCAACCCCGCCGATGACGGTGCCTTCCCCGTCACGATCGAGCACGTGTTCGGCGAGACCACGATCGAGGAGAAGCCCGAGCGCGTCGCGACGATCGCCTGGGCGAACCACGAGGTTCCCCTCGCTCTCGGCATCGTCCCGGTCGGCATGAGCAAGGCCACGTGGGGCGACGACGACGACAACGGCATCCTGCCCTGGGTCGAGGACAAGCTCGACGAGCTCGGCGGCGAAGAGCCCGTGCTGTTCGACGAGTCCGACGGCATCGACTACGAGGCCGTCGCCGACACGCAGCCCGACGTCATCCTCGCGGCGTACTCGGGTCTGACGCAGGAGGAGTACGACCAGCTCTCGAAGATCGCACCGGTCGTCGCCTACCCCGAGGTCGCCTGGGGCACCCCGGTCGACGACATGATCGAGATGAACTCGAAGGCGCTCGGCCTCGAGGAGGAGGGTGACGCCCTCATCGAAGAGCTGCACGCCGACGCCGAGGCCGCCCTCGAGGAGAACAGCGCCCTCAAGGACAAGAAGGTGCTGTTCGCGTACGTCGACCCGAGCGACCTGAGCCAGGTCGGCTACTACACCGCGATCGACACGCGCCCCGGCTACCTGCACGACGACCTGGGTCTTCCGCTTCCGTCGATCGTCGAGGAGAACGCGGACAGCAAGGAGTTCTACCTCTCTGTGAGCTCCGAAGAGGCTGACACCTTCGACGACGTCGATGTCTTCGTGACCTACGGCGACGACTCGCTCATCGCCACCATGCAGGCCGACCCGCTGCTGTCGAAGATCCCCGCGATCGCCGCCGGCAACATCGTGATTCTGCCCGACTCCACCCCGATCGCGGCGTCGGCGAACCCGTCGCCGCTGTCGATCCAGTGGGGCCTGTCCGACTACCTCGGCCTGCTGGCAGCACCGCTCGCCGCGAAGTGACCGTCGGCGTCACCTTCGCACACTGAATTCCCGTGACCGCTGTCACCGTTCCCCTGCCGGGCGTCGCAGATCTGCGACGCCCGGCATGGGCGCGCACGCTCTGGCTGCTCGTCGGCCTGGGAGTGCTGTTCGTGCTCTGCATCCTGTCGATCTGCTTCGGCGTCCGCTCCGTGAGCATCGACGACATCTTCGCCGCCCTCGCCGGGCAGGATGACACCCTCGCCCAGGCGGCGATCATCAAGCGCCTTCCGCGCACGGTGCTCGCGATCCTCGTCGGTGCAGCGCTCGCACTCTCCGGCGCGACGATGCAGGCGGTCACCCGCAACCCGATCGCCGACCCCGGCATCCTCGGCGTCTCGAACGGCGCTTCGCTCGCCGTCGTGTTCGGTCTCGCCTTCCTCGGTCTCACCGACGCTTACAGCCAGATGGCGCTCGCGATCATCGGCGCCGCCCTGGCCGCGGCGTTCGTCTACACCGTCGGCTCGCTCGGACGCGGCGGTGCCACGCCCCTCAAGCTCGCGCTCGCCGGTGCCGCCACCTCGGCCGCCTTCGCCTCGCTCATCAGCGCCGTCATGCTGCCGCGCGTCGACCTGCTGCAGGCGTTCCAGTCGTGGCAGATCGGCGGAGTGGGCGGTGCCGAGTGGCCGCGCATCGCGATCACCGCCCCGGTGCTCGCGCTCGGCGCACTGATCTGCTTCGCCAGCGCCCGGGGCATGAACTCCCTCGCTCTCGGCGACGACATGGCGAAGGGACTCGGCGAGCACGTCTTCCGCACGCGCCTCATGTCGGCGGTCGGCGCCGTGATCCTCGCCGGAGCAGCCACCGCGATCGCCGGGCCCATCGGATTCGTCGGTCTCGTGATCCCGCATGTCTGCCGAATGCTGATCGGCACCGACCACCGCTGGCTGCTGCCGTTCTCGGCCATGGCCGGCGCCGCCCTGCTGCTCGCGAGCGACATCGTCGGCCGCGTCATCGCGCCGACCTCGGAGGAGATCCAGGTCGGCATCATCACCGCCATCATCGGCGCCCCGTTCTTCATCTGGATCGTCCGTCGTCAGAAGGTGCGTGAACTGTGAGCACCATCGACCGGGCTGCCGCCCAGACCCCCGCAGCATCCGACCGCACCCGCGACGAGGTCGCCGCGCTCGTCGCGGGCCGCCGTTCGCGCCACCGCCGCCACGCCACGGCCACGATCGTGCTCGGTGCGCTGCTGCTCGTGCTGTTCGCCGTGGCGCTCATGATCGGCAACACGTTCTATCCGCTCGACGAGGTGATCCGCGTGATCCTCGGCGAGACCGTGCCGGGGGCGTCGTTCACCGTCGGCGAGCTGCGCCTGCCCCGCGCGGTGCTCGCGATCCTCGCGGGTTTCGCGTTCGGCATCGCCGGCGTCTCGTTCCAGACGCTGCTGCGCAACCCTCTCGCCTCGCCCGACATCATCGGCATCTCGAACGGCGCCGGCGCCGCGGCGGTGTTCGGCATCATCGTGCTGTCGCTCAACGGGCCGATCGTCTCGCTGCTCGCGCTCGGCGGTGCGATCGTCACGGCAGGAGTCATCTACCTGCTGTCGATCAAGAACGGCTTCGCGGGCACTCGACTGATCCTGATCGGCATCGGTGTCGCGGCGATGCTGCAGAGCATCATCTCGTACATGCTGTCGAGGGCGGCGAACTGGGACATCCAGACCGCGATGCAGTGGCTCACCGGAAGCCTGAACAACGCCTCGTGGGAACGTGTGATGCCGCTCGCGATCGCCGCCGTCATCATCGTGCCGCTGCTGCTCCTGCAGGGCAGGGCGCTCGGGGCGATGCAGCTCGGCGACGATTCGGCATCCGGTCTCGGGGTGCGGGTCAACACGACTCGTCTGCTCTTCATCCTCGGCGCAGTCGCACTGCTGGCGTTCGCCACCGCCGCGACCGGCCCCATCGCGTTCGTGGCGTTCATGGCGGGTCCGATCGCGGCCCGCATCACGGGGCCCGGAGCGAACCTGCTCGTCCCCAGCGCATTCATCGGCGCTGTGCTCGTGCTCGGAGGCGACCTGATCGGTCAGTTCGCGTTCGGCGAGCGCTACCCGGTCGGCGTGATCACCGGCGTGCTCGGCGCTCCGTACCTCATCTACCTGCTCATCCGCACGAACCGCTCGGGAGGCTCCCTGTGACCGAGGCGCACACTCTGACGGCGGAGTCCGTCACTCTCGCCTACGGCGACCGGACGATCATCGACGGCCTCGACCTCGCGATCGCGCCGGGCAAGATCACCACGATCGTCGGCGCGAACGGATGCGGCAAGTCGACCCTGCTGCGTTCGCTCGCGCGTCTGCTCTCGCCGACGGCGGGTCAGGTCGTGCTCGACGGCAAGTCGGTGCACGCGCGCCCCACCAAGGAGGTCGCGCGCATCCTCGGCCTGCTGCCACAGTCGCCCGTCGCTCCCGAGGGCATCGCCGTCGCGGATCTCGTCGGCCGCGGTCGGCATCCGCATCAGAAGATGCTGGCTCGCTGGAGCGCTCACGACTACGAGGTCGTCGCGGATGCTCTGGCCGCCACCGGCACCACGGAGCTCGCCGACCGCAGCGTCGACGAGCTCTCGGGCGGCCAGCGTCAGCGCGTGTGGATCGCCATGGCGCTCGCGCAGGAGACCGACATCCTGCTGCTCGATGAGCCGACCACGTTCCTCGACGTCGCTCACCAGGTCGAGGTCCTCGATCTGCTCACCGACCTCAGCGTCTCGCGCGGCACCACGATCGTGATGGTGCTGCATGACCTCAACCTCGCCGCGAGGTATTCCGACGAGCTCGTCGCGATGAAGGAGGGCAGGGTGCACGCCACCGGCGCTCCGCAGGATGTCGTGACCGCCCAGCTCGTCGAAGAGGTCTTCGACCTCGCGAACCAGATCACCATCGACCCGGTCTCCGGGAAGCCGATGGTCACCCCGATCGGAAGGCATCATGTCCGCTGAGACCACGACCGAACGCCCCACCTACGTGCTCGCTCGCGCCGAGGTGCGCGGGGTCGAACGGGTGTCGCCGAACTTCGTGCGGATCACGTTCGGCGGCGACGACCTTCTCGAGTTCGGCACGCCGGGTGACGTCTTCGACTCCCGGATCAAGATCGTGTTCCCGCCGGCATCCGGCATCCTCCCCGATCTCGATCGTGAGACCGACGACTGGTGGGGTTCCTTCCTCGCCGTCCCCGAGGAGGACCGCGGATCCATGCGCACCTACTCGGTGCGTGACCTGCGGGTGACGGATGCGGGCACCGAGCTCGATGTCGATTTCGTGCTCCACCTGGCGCCCGGTCTCACGGGCCCGGCGTCGCGCTGGGCCGATGCGGCGGCGGTCGGCAAGGAGCTCTTCATCGTCGGACCGCGTCGAGGCGTCGCCGCGGCCGCACACGGCGGTGCCGAGTACGAGCCGGGCACCGCGACGTCGGTCGTCCTCGCCGGTGACGAGACGGCGGCTCCCGCGATCGCGCGCATCCTCGAAGACGCCCCGAGCGACCTTCGAGGCTGCGCCTTCATCGAGGTGCCGTCCCCGGCCGACGTCCTGCGCATCGACGCGCCTGCCGGGGTCGAGGTGCACTGGCTGCCTCGCGATGCGGGTGAGCCCCACGGTGTGCGGCTGATTCCCGCCGTGCTCGAGTACCTCGGAGATGCGGATGCCGCCGACGAGATCGACGTGAAGGACATCGACACGGAGGCCCTGCTCTGGGAGACCCCCGACTACTCGGGTCTCGGAGAGGAGATCGCGGCGGCGGATGCTCCCGCCGAGCGCTACTTCTGGATCGCCGGCGAAAGCGGCGTCGTCACGACGCTGCGCCGCCACCTGGTCAAGGATCTCGGCATCGACCGCTCGCAGGTCGCCTTCATGGGCTACTGGCGTCGCGGCGTCGCCATGCGCGGCTGAGGCCGGGCGGTTCGGGGGGCCGCTCTCGCTCTCGTTCGCGTTCGCGTTCGCGCTCGCGCTCGCGCACTCGTTCTCGTTGGCGCTCGCTCTCGCGTTGGCGCTCGCGCATCGCAGGAGATCTCTCCCAACGAAGGAGCGGATCCGGCATCCGATCCTTCGCCGAGCGAGATCTCCTTCACGGGATGCGGTCAGCTGGTGCGGGATGCGGTCGGCTGACACGGGATGCGGTCGGCTGAGACGGGATGCGGCCGGCTGAGACGGGATGCGGTCGGCTGGGACGGGGTGCGGTCGGCTGTCACGAAGAAGTGTCGAAGCGCTGGCGCCAGCGGATGCCGCGCCGTAGCATCCCAGTGGAATCGTTCGACGCCGAGGAGGCCACCCGATGACGCAGCACACCCTCGAGCTCCCGGACGTCGACCTCGTCTACGACGTGCATGGGCCACTCCCGACGAAGGATGGCCGCCCTCCGCTGATGATGATCGGCCAGCCGATGGATGCGAGCGGCTTCCAGGCGCAGGTGAAGCTGTTGGGCGATCGCACCGTCGTGACCTACGACCCACGAGGGTTGGGCCGCAGCGTGCGCAAGGACGGCGGAGTCACGAACGAGCCCGATGTCCAGGCCGAGGATGTCCACGCGATCATCGAGGCGCTCGGTGCAGGCCCTGTCGACATGTTCGCGAGCAGCGGTGGAGCCGTGAGCGCACTCGCTCTGGTCACCGCGCACCCTCAGGACGTGGTGACTCTGGTCGCCCACGAGCCGCCGATCGACAGCGTGCTGCCTGATGCCGAAGCGGTGCATCGAGTGCGAATCGCTTATACCCGGGCATATCAGGAGCGAGGATGGGGTGCCGGAATGGCGGCGTTCGTCGCGATGACGTCGTGGGAGGGCGAGGTCACCGAGGAGTTCCTCGCCCAACCGGCCCCCGACCCCGCGGCATTCGGGATGCCGACGGAGGACGACGGCTCGCGGGATGATCCACTGCTGTCCGAACTCTCGTGGGCGGTGCCGCTCTACGAGCCGGATCTCGAAGCGCTGAAGGCATCCCCGACTCGGATCGTCGTCGCTGTCGGGGAGGAGTCGCTGAAGGGCTACACCGGCCGCACCGCGCTCGCCCTGGCCGAGAAGCTCGGACAGCAGGCGACGGTCTTCCCCAGTCACCACGGCGGCTTCATGGGTGGCGAGTTCGGCTATGCCGGGCAGCCCGAGGCCTTCGCCGCCACGCTCCGCGAAGTGCTCGACCGGTCGTAAGGGGGCGAGCGAGACCTCGTCGACGCGTCCTGTCATCAGCCGTCGCACGCACCGAAGGAGATCTCGCGCTGCGAAGGGCCTCACGCGGCCTTCGGTCCTTCGCTGCGGGAGATCACCTTCGCTGCGGGAGATCACCTTCGCAGCGCGCGCACGAGCGGCAGCGGGAGCGCGAGCGGGAGCGCGAGCGGGAGCGCGAGCGGGAGCGCGATCGGGAGCGGGAGCGGGAGCGGGAGCGGGAGCGGAGCGAATGCCGCCTACGCGGTCGCGCGCACCACGAGCTCGGTGTCGAGGATGACCGAGCGGGGGGATGCCCCGGCGATGACCTCGAGCAGCACGGCGACCATCTTCGCGCTGATCTGATCCCACGGCTGGCGCATGGTCGTGATGGGGGGCTCATGGGTGGCGGCGAGGCCTGAGTCGTCGAAGCCGGCGATCGCGATGTCCTCGGGCACGCGGCGCCCTGCGCGGCGGGCGGCGGCGATGGCTCCGGCCGCCATCCGGTCGGATGCCGCGAACACCGCGTCGACGTCGTGCTCGAGCATCCGCGTCATGGCGGCGAGTCCTGACTCGTACGAGTAGTCGCCGCGCTCGACCAGCGATTCGTCGTAGAGGTCGCCGAGCTCTTCGCGGAAGCCGACCAGGCGATAGCGACCACCGGGGGTGTCGTCGGGGCCGGCGATCATGCCGATGCGGCGGTGTCCCTGCGTCACGAGGTGCGCGGCCATGGTGCGGGCGGAGGCGATCTCGTCGACGGAGATCGTCGAGAGCTCGCGTTCGTGCCCGAGCGGCACGCCGCAGCACACAGTCGGGATGCCGACCTCGATCAGCTGATCGAGCAGCGGGTCGGACTCGTGCGACGAGATCAGCATGACGCCGTCGACGTGTCCCGCGCTGAGGAACTGGGCGACGCTCTCGCGCTCGGCGGGGGTCCCGGCGACGAGCAGCACGAGGGTCATGGCCCGCTGGGCGAGCGCTTCGGCGGCCCCGCGCAGCAGCAGCGCGAAGGTCGGATCGTCGAACAGCAGCTGCTGCGGCTCGGTCAGGAGGAAGGCGAGTGATCCGGCGCGGCCGGTGGCGAGGCTGCGGGCATGGTGGTTGGCGGTGTAGCCGGTGGCGAGGATCGCCTCTTCGACGGCCTGCCTGGCGTCGGGGGACACCCAGTGCCCGCCGTTGATCACTCGCGAGACCGTGCTGCGGGACACCCCCGCCTGCGCCGCGATCTGGCGGATCGTCGGCTTGCGCTTCGCGCTGACATCACTCATCGCCTGTGACTCTACCCACAGCATCCCGTCCAGCGGTAGTCCAACCTGGGACCGGTCTCAGTTCGGTAACGGCGGTTGTGGTCGACGCCGAACCTGGGGTAGAACTGAGACCGGTCCCAGTCATGTCCCCGTGACAACCTGAGACCGGTCCCAGTCGAATGAGCGACAGCACGTCGGGACCCGCACCACGACCACACCGACCCGATGGAGTGCCGATGACCTCGCCCCACGCCTGGCCCGACCTGCGCGGAATCGCCTACGGCGGCGACTACAACCCCGAGCAGTGGTCGCCCGAGACGTGGCGCGAAGACGTCATCCTGATGCGCGAGGCCGGGGTGAACCTGGTCAGTGTCGGCATCTTCTCGTGGGCGCTCATCGAGGTCTCCGAGGGCGAGTTCGACTTCGCCTGGCTCGACGAGCTGCTCGACCTCCTGCACGAGAACGACATCAGGGTCGACCTCGGCACACCGACGGCCTCGCCACCCGCCTGGTTCTTCGCGAGCAACCCCGACGCGCACGTCATCGACCGCGAGGGCCGCACGATGGGCTTCGGCTCGCGCGGCATGGCCTCGCACTCGTCGCCGGCCTACCGCGAGGCGATCGTGCGGATCGCGGATGCTCTCGCGGCGCGTTACGCACAGCATCCTTCCGTCGTGCTGTGGCACGTGCACAACGAGTACGGCGTTCCCGTCGGCGAGGACTATTCGCCCAACGCGGTCGCCGCCTTCCGGCTCTGGCTCCAGGAGAAGTACGGCTCGCTCGACGCACTGAACAGCGCGTGGGGCACCGCCTTCTGGGGCCAGCACTACTCGGCATGGGAGCACGTCGGCGCCCCGGCCATCGCCCCGAGCGTCGTGAACCCCGCCCAGCGCCTGGACTTCGCGCGCTTCACCGATCACCAGCTGCGCGCGTGCTTCATCGCCGAGCGCGACGCGATCCGCGCGCACGCCGACCAGCCGATCACGACCAACTTCATGGCGAACCAGAGCTGGACCACGGACCTCTGGGCGTGGGGCCGCGAGGTCGACATCGTCTCGGACGACCACTACCTGTGGGCCGCCGATGAAGACGCTCACATCGGCCTGGCGATCGCCGCCGACCTCAGCCGCTCGGTGGGCGGCGGCAAGCCGTGGATCCTCATGGAGCACTCGACCTCGGCCGTGAACTGGCAGCCGCGCAACATCGCGAAGCGCCGGGGAGAGATGAAGCGCAACTCGCTCACGCACCTCGGTCGCGGGGCCGACGGCATCCTGTTCTTCCAGTGGCGCGCCGGGCGCTCCGGTGCGGAGAAGTTCCACTCGGCGATGCTGCCGCACGCCGGCACCGAGTCGCGGGTATTCCGCGAGGTCGTCGATCTGGGTGCAGCACTCGGCCGCCTCGACGAGGTGCAGGGCAGCGTCGTGAAGGCCGACGTCGCGATCCTCTGGGACTTCGAATCGTTCTGGGCGCAGGACCTCGAGTGGCGCCCGTCCGAAGACGTCACGCACGCCGCCCAGGTGCGCCGCTTCTACGAGCAGCTCTGGCGTGACGGCATCACGGTCGACTTCGCCCTGCCCGGCCAGGACCTCTCGGGCTACCGCCTGGTCGTCGCTCCGGCGCAGTACCTGCTGAGCACGGCGGATGCCGCCAACCTCACCGCCTACGTCAACGACGGCGGCACCCTGCTCGTGTCGTTCTTCTCGGCGATCGTCGACGAGAACGACGCCGTGCACGCCGGTGGCTTCGTCGCGCCGTTGCGCGAGGCGCTCGGCCTCACGGTCGAGGAGTTCCTGCCGCTGCGCGAGGGCGAGAGCCACGGCCTCGACTGGGTCGACCACGAGGGCATCGTCGCGGACGTCTGGCAGGAGGACATCGCGCTCGAAGGCGCCGAGGTCGTCGCGAACTTCTCGGGCGGACCCGGCGAGGGCGAGCCGGCGATCACCCGCAACGCGCATGGCGCGGGGACCGGCTGGTACGTCGGCACCCGTCTGGATGCCGCGGGCATGCGCGCCCTTCTCCACGAGGTCTACGCGGATGCCGACATCACCCCGTCGGGTGTCGCCGACGGCCTCGAGGTCATCACGCGTCACGGCGCCGACGCGGTCTACCGGATCGCCGTGAACCACCGTGACGACGACGTCGAGCTCGATGCCTCGGGCATCGAGCTCCTCAGCGGCGCCGAGGTCTCGGGCGCCCTGACCATCGCGGCGGGCGGCGTCGCCGTCATCCGCACCTCCCACTGACCGCACGAACCGCACGAACCGCTTCACCCCGCACCACCCGCTTCACCCAGCACCACCCACTCACCGGTCGCGATGACGCGCAGCGCATCGTCGGCCACGACAGATAGGAAAACGCATGCGCAAGCACATCGGAGTCGGCGCACTCGCTCTGGCCGCGGCCGTGGTCCTCGCGGGCTGCTCCGCCGGCGCACCCGAAGGCGGCGACGACGCCGCATCCGGCGACGGCGCGGAACTCGTCATCTGGACGGACGCCGAGCGCGAAGCCGCGATCACCGCCGCCGCAGAGGCGTTCGAGGAGGAGACCGGCGCGAAGGTCACCCTCGTGCAGAAGAACTTCGAGGACCTCCGCAACGACTTCATCGCACAGGTCCCGACCGGAGAGGGCCCCGACATCACGGTCGGCGCCCACGACTGGCTCGGCGCGCTCGTCGCGGCCGGTGTCGTCGACACGATCGACCTGGGCGACAAGGCGTCGGAGTTCGAGCAGGTCGCGCTCGACGCCATGACGTACGACGGTCAGCTGTATGCGATGCCGTACTCGCTCGAGACCATCGCCCTCGTGCAGAACGTCGACCTGGTCGGCGCGGAGGCTCCCGCCAGCTGGGACGACATGATCGCCAAGGGCGTCGCCGCCGGCACCGAGCGCCCGTTCGTCATCAACACGGGTGGCGAGACCGGCGACGGATACACGATGTACGGACTGCAGACCTCGTTCGGCGCCCCCGTCTTCGTGCAGGACGACACCGGCTCGTACACGAGCGAGGTCGGCATGGGCGGCGCGCCCGGCGAGGCGTTCGCCACGTGGCTCGGAGCCAACGGGTCGAACGGCACCGGCTACATCTCGACCACGGTCGACTACGACATCAACAACGAGCTGTTCGCGTCGGGCAAGGCCCCGTACACGATCCAGGGCCCGTGGGCCATCAGCGCGTTCGAGGGCGTCAACGTCGCCGTGAACCCGATCCCGTCTGCGGGTGGCGAGACCGCTGCGCCGTTCGTCGGCGTGCAGGGCTTCTACCTCTCCAGCAAGAGCAAGAACGCGCTGCTCGCGCAGGAGTTCCTCGTGAACTACCTCGGCACCGAAGACGCGCAGCGCGCGCTGTACGAGGCCGACCCGCGCATCCCGGCGTGGACCACGCTCGCCGAAGAGGTGTCGTCCGACCCGATCACGGCCGGATTCGTGGCCTCGGCGCAGACCGGCGTCCCGATGCCGTCGATCCCCGAGATGGGCTCCGTCTGGGACCTGTGGAACGCCGCGCAGGCGCAGATCATCAACGGCGCCGACCCGGTGTCGACGTGGAACACCATGGTCGCCGACCTCGAGACGACCCTCGCCGGCTGACCCCGCCGGACGGGGAGGGGCCCGAACCCCTCCCCGTCCTGCGATCCTCAGACAGGACGCACACATGACGATCCAGGCACCGCCCGCCGAGGCGCCCACTCCCGTGGTGAAGCCCTCGCGCGAGTCCCATGCCCGCCGCTTCCGCGGCCTCGGCTGGGGCTTCCTCATCAAGCTCGCCCTCATGGCGCTGGTCAACGCCTTCGGCATCATGACGGCCATCTCGGCCTGGAGCGCCGAGTCGTGGATCGTGCTCGGCGTCGTCGTGCTGCTGGTGATCATCGCCGACTGGGTGTACTTCACCCGCAGGGCGCTGCCGCTGAAGTACCTGCTGCCCGGGCTGATCTTCCTGCTCGTCTTCCAGATCTTCATCTTCGGCTACACGGCCTACATCGCCTTCACGAACTACGGCACCGGTCACGTCGGCACCCAGGAGCAGGCGGTCGAGGCCGCACTGATCCAGGGCGAGCGCCGCATCGAGGGCTCGTCCGACTACCCGCTGTCGATCGTGCAGCGCGGCGCAGAGCTCGGCTTCGCGATCGTCGATGACGACGGCGACGTGCAGGTCGGCTCGGCCACCGAGCCGCTGACCACCGCATCCGGTGCCGAGATCGGCGCGACCGGCGCCCCCAGCGAGGTGCCCGGGTGGGAGGTCGTCCCGAGGGCGACCGTGCTGACCGATCCGGCACTCGGCGCGACCATCAAGGACCTCAGGGTGCCCGTGTCGGACGACCCGAACGACGGCTCCATCCGCACACGGGAGGGCTCGACCGGCTCGGTGTACGAACCGACGCTGGTGTGGGATGCCGAGGCGCAGACCATCACGGACACGCAGTCGGGCACGGTCTACACCGCCACAGAACTCGGCGCGTTCGTGGCCGAGGACGGCACGGCGCTGCCGACGGGCTGGTCGGTCAACGTCGGCTTCGCCAACTTCCTGAAGCTCTTCACCGACGCGAATCTCGCGGGCACTCTGCTGAGCGTGACCGTCTGGACCTTCGCGTTCGCGATCCTCTCGGTCGTCCTCAGCTTCGCCGTGGGGCTCGGCCTCGCGATCGTCTACAACGACCCGCGGGTCAAGGGTCGCCGGTTCCTGCGGGCGCTGTTCATCCTGCCCTACGCGTTCCCCGCGTTCATGGCCGCGTTGCTGTTCCGCGGCATGTTCAACGCCGAGTTCGGCGTCATCAACGACCTGTTCTTCTTCGGGTCGCAGATCAACTGGCTCGGCGACCCGTGGCTGACCCGGGCGGCGGTGATCTTCGTCAACGTCTGGCTGAGCTACCCCTACTGGTTCCTCGTCTGCACCGGAGCCCTGCAGTCGCTCCCCGGTGAGACGCTCGAGGCCGCCGAGATCGACGGGGCCAACAAGCTGCAGCGCTTCCGCGCCATCGTGCTGCCGCTGCTGCTCGTCTCGACCGCTCCGCTGCTGATCGCCTCGTTCGCGGTGGCGTTCAACAACTTCACCGTCATCTACACCTTCAACAACGGCGGGCCGGCGATCGCCGGAGCGCCCTACGCACTGGGTTCGACCGACATCCTCGTCTCGGCCATCTACGACGTCTCAGGCGTCTCGGGTGGTGCGGCCGACTACGGCCTCGCGAGTGCGCTGTCGATCATCGCCTTCATCGTGGTCGGTCTCATCTCAGCGCTGAGCTTCCGACAGACCCGCAAGCTCGAGGAGTACCAGTGATGAGTGAGACCAGAGTCATCGTGACCGGTTCATCGAAGGCCGAGGCCGCGCGCGCGGGTGCACGTCGGCGTCGCTGGTGGGGCGAGGTCGGCTGGAAGTACATCCTCGCCGCCGGCGTGCTGTTCTTCGCCGCGTTCCCGCTCGTCTACGTCCTCTCGGCCTCGCTCAACCCGAACGGCAGCCTTGCGGCATCCAGTGCGCTGTTCAGCGCGTTCGACCCGGCGAACTACATCGCTCTGGGTGAATCCCGCTACTGGGTCTGGTTCGGCAACACCCTGCTGATCGGCGGTGTCACCGCAGTCGGCTCGGTGCTCATGGGCGCCTGCGGGGCGTACGCGTTCTCCCGGTTCCGGTTCAGCGGACGACGCGCCAGCCTCACCACCCTGCTCGTGCTGCAGATGTTCCCGCAGGCGCTCGCGTTCATCGCGATCTTCCTGATGCTGCAGACGATCGGCGACGTCGTGCCGGCGCTCGGCATCAACTCGAAGATCGCTCTGATCTGCGTGTACCTCGGTGGCGCGCTCGGCGCGAACACCTTCCTGATGTACGGGTTCTTCAACACGATCCCCGTCGAGATCGACGAGTCGGCGAAGATCGACGGGGCCAGTCACGCGCAGATCTTCTGGCGGCTCATCATGCCGCTGGTCGTGCCGATCCTCGCGGTCGTCGCCCTGCTCGCGTTCCTCGCGGCGTTCGGCGACTTCATCCTGTCGAAGATCATCCTCACGTCCGAGGACAACTGGACCCTCGCCGTCGGCATGTACCAGTGGGTCTCGAACCAGCTGACCTCACGCTGGGGGCTCTTCGCCGCCGGCGTCGTGGTCGCCGCCGTGCCCGTGCTCGCGCTGTTCTTCTCGCTGCAGAAGTACATCGTGGGCGGGCTCACCCAGGGATCCGTCAAGGGCTGATCCGCACCTCCACCGCTCGAAAGGCCGTCATGCACCGTCGCACGCGTTCCCTTCTCTCCACCGCCCTGGCCACGGTCACCGCCGTCGCCCTGATCGGCGTCGCGCTGCCGGCGTCGGCCGCCTCGCCGGCCGCATCCGCTCTCGCTCCTGCGGCTGTCTCGGTCGACGGGCCGGTGGATGCCGCCATCACCGTCCCCCGGGTCGAGAACCTGCCGGACGACTTCATCGGCGGCGTCGACGTCTCGTCGGTGCTGTCGCTCGAGGAGTCGGGGGTGGTGTTCCGCGACGCCCAGGGCGCGCCGGGCGACCTGTTCGAGATCCTCGCGGACGCCGGGGTCACCGACGTGCGCGTGCGCGTCTGGAACGACCCGTTCGACGCGAACGGCAACGGCTACGGCGGGGGCGATGTCGACGTCGATCGGGCGATCGAGATCTCGCAGCGAGCGACGGATGCCGGCCTCGGCGTGCTCGTCGACTTCCACTACTCCGACTTCTGGGCCGACCCCGCGAAGCAGCAGGCGCCCAAGGCGTGGGAGGGGATGACCGCCGACCAGGTGGCGACCGAGGTGGGTGCCTTCACGCGCGATGCGGTGCGTCGCCTGGTCGATGCGGGTGTCGACCTCCGCATGGTGCAGGTCGGCAATGAGACGAACGGCGGAGTCGCCGGAGTGCGCGGCTGGGATGACATGGCGAAGGTGTTCTCGGCCGGTTCCGCCGCCGTGCGGGCCGAGGCGCCGGACACGCTCGTCGCCCTGCACTTCACCAACCCCGAGCGCGCCGGGTTCTACGCCGACGTCGCCGCGCAGCTCGATCGCCGCGACGTCGACTACGACGTGTTCGCGTCGTCGTACTACCCGTTCTGGCACGGGACTCCCGAGAACCTCACGGCCGTGCTCTCGCACGTCGCCGAGACCTACGGCAAGAAGGTCATGGTCGCCGAGACCTCGTGGGCGTTCACGCTCGACGACGGAGACGGTCACGGCAACGTCGTCGACCTGGCGTCCGAGGCGACGCAGTACCCGGTGAGCGTGCAGGGTCAGGCCGATGCCGTGCGCGCGGTCGTGCAGGCCGTCGCCGACGTGGGTGAGGCGGGACTCGGCGTCTACTACTGGGAGCCCGCATGGCTGCCGGTGGGTCCGCCCGCACAGCTCGAGCAGAACAGAACGCTGTGGGAGCGCGACGGATCGGGCTGGGCGTCGAGCTTCGCCGGCGAGTACGAGCCCGAGGACGCGGGGCACTGGTTCGGCGGATCCGCGTGGGACAACCAGGCGCTGTTCGGCTTCGACGGCACGGCATCCGATGCGCTGAACATCTTCTCGTACGTGCGCACCGGCGCCCAGGCCCCGCGGGCCGTCGAGTCGGTGCAGGCGGTCGCGCTGCAGGTGACCGAGGGCGATGCCGTCGAGCTGCCCGACGAGGTCACGGTGCTCTACAACGACGGGTCGTCGGAGCAGCAGCCCGTCACCTGGTCGTCGGCGGCCGGATTCATCGAGGGCGCCGGCGAGTACGTGATCTCGGGCGCGACGGATGCCGGCTTAGCGGCGTCGGCCACCGTCACCGTCTCGGCGCGCAACTACCTGCGCAACCCCGGATTCGAGGACGCGGACACGAGCATGTGGAGCGTCACCGGATCGGGACTCACGCTGCGCGCGTGGGACGACCCTCGGAGCGGCACGCACTCGGCGCACTTCTATGCGGGTGCCGGATACTCGTTCGACCTCTCGCAGACGGTCTCCGGACTGCCCGCGGGGTCGTATGTCGCACGGGCATCGCTGCAGGGCGACGGGGAGGGTGCCGACGGGCGTGCGTCGCTGTCGCTGTCGTCTGCGTCGGTCGCCGGCGCCGCTGCGGCGTTCGGCTTCGACGGCTGGCGCGTGTGGTCGACGCCGACGACCGAAGCGCTGCAGGTGGGCGCTGACGGCACGGCTGTCGTGCGGGTCTCCGCGGCGCTTCCGGCGGGGGCGTGGGGGACGATCGACGATCTCGAACTCGTGCGCGCACCGGTGCCCGGTGCCGACACCTCGCAGCTGCGAGAGCGGCGCGATGCGGCCGCGGCTCTCGACCTCGATGCCTATGTCGCGTCGTCGACGGTCGCGTTGCCCGGTGCGATCGCTCGCGCCGACATCGTGCTGGCTGCCGCGAGTCCGAGGGCGTCAGCGGTCACGGGGGCCTTGGACACACTGGCTGCCGCAGTGGACGCGCTCCTGCTTCAGGATGCGGCGACCACCGCGCCCGCTCGCGGAGTGCTGTCGCACGATAACGGTCACGATACGGGGCTGCTCGACGGCGACTTCACGCTCACCATGAACCTGTGGTGGGGGCAGAACGCCACGAAGCTGCGGGTGTTCGAGAACGGTGTGCTGGTCAAGACCGTGCCGCTCACCTTCGGGGGAACCTCCGCGCAGAGCGCGCAGATCGCCGTGACCGGCAAGACGAATGGCTCGTACGTCTACAGTGGCGAGCTGGTCAATTCGCGCGGTGTGACGGCGGTGAAGCCCGTGACGGTGACGGTGAAGGATGCCGCGCCCGGCACGCCCGTGCTCTCGGCCGACAACTGGGACGGCGACGGCTCATACACTCTCACCGCCGACATGTGGTGGGGCACCAATGCGACCTCGTATCGCCTGTATGAGGACGGCATGCTGATCTCCGAGGGCGACATGGTCGCGAACAGCCCCGCCGCGCAACGGGTGACGGTGCCGGTCGCTGATCGCGCGGTGGGGAAGCACACCTACCGCGTCGAGTTCGTGAACGCGGCCGGGAGCACCCAGAGCAAGACGCTCACGGTGGCGGTCAAGCGCTGACGTCAACACGTCCGAGAGCCCGACATCCTGAGGCGGATGCCGGGCTCTCGGGCCGTTCGCGGACTACTTGCTGAGGAAGTCCTTCAGCGCGGCGTTGACCTCGTCGGCGTGGGTCCAGAGCAGACCGTGGGGTGCGCCCTCGACCTCGACGTAGGTCGCGGCGGGCACGGCCTGGTGGAACCGGCGGGCGGTGGCGTCGATCGGAAGGATGTTGTCCTTCGTGCCGTGCAGGATCAGGGTGGGCTTGCCGGCGTCGCGCACGGCGTCGACGTCGCCGCGGAAGTCCTCGATCCAGCTCGGGACGACCGCGTAGGCCGCGACCGGGGCGCTGGTGACCGAGAGGTTCCAGTTGGCGTCGACGACCTGCTGGCTGATGCGGCTGCCGAGGTTCTCGTCGAGGTTGTAGAAGTTGTTGTAGAAGTCGGTGAACCACGCGTAGCGGTCGCCCTTGGCTGCAGCCTCGATGCCGTCGAAGACCTCCTGCGGCACGCCCTCGGGGTTGTCATCGCGCTGCACGAGGAACGGCTCGAGTGAGGCGAGGAAGGCGAGCTTGGCGACCCGCTCGTGACCGTAGGTGCCGACATAGCGGGCGAGCTCTCCGGTGCCCATCGAGAAGCCGACGAGCACGACGTCGCGCAGGTCGAGGGTCTCGAGCACGGTGTTGAGGTCTGCGGCGAAAGTGTCGTAGTCGTATCCGGTGCCGACCTTCGAGGACTGGCCGAAACCGCGGCGGTCGTAGGTGATGACGCGGTAGCCCTGAGCGAGCAGCTCACGGGTCTGGCGCTCCCAGCTGTGGCCGTTCAGCGGGTACCCGTGGATCAGGACGACGGGCTGACCCGATCCCTGGTCTTCGTAGTAGAGCTCGATCGGGGTGCTGTTCTCGTTTCCGACGGTGATGTAGCCCATGGTCCTGATCCTTTTCGGTCCGGTGAGAACGGTCGTTCTCGCTGATGTCTTCACTGTAGAGAACGCTCGTTCTCATGTCAAGTACACTGGGGTGATGACCGACGACACAGTGCGTGAACAGATCCTCGCGGCGGCCGACGAGCTCTACTACCGCAAGGGATACGCGGCCGTCGGAATGGATGAGCTGCGGGCTGCGGCCGGCGTGTCGCTGCGTCGCCTCTATGCCCTGTTCCCATCCAAGACCGACATCGTCACGGCCGTCCTCGCGCGCAAGCATCGGGAGTGGGAGTCGGGACTCACGGGAGCCGTGGCGGATGCCGGGGCAGACCCCCGCGAACGCCTGCTCGCCGTCTACGGGTACCTCGAGGACTGGTTCTGCACTGACGACTTCCGCGGCTGCGCGTTCATCAACGCGTTCGGCGAGCTCGGTGGCACGAACCCCGAGGTGGCCGAGATCGTGCGCGATCACAAGGCGTCGTTCCAGGCGTACATGGCCGACCTCGTCGTGGCGGCCGGAGCGCCGGCATCCCTCGCCGCGCAGCTGTCGATCCTCGCCGAGGGTGCGCAGAGCACCGCGGCGATCGCCGCCGACCCGCAGGTCGCCGTGCAGGCGCGCAACGCCGCCGAAGTGCTGATCGACGCCGCCGTCGCCGCCTGACCGCAACGGGAGAGCAGATTTAGCTAGCTTGGCTAGCGTTTATGCATCCCGGTGTCAAGGCTGGTGCGTTTGCGCCCTCGCGCGCGTATGTTGCGAGCATGGACTCCCGGACGCAGGACATCGCCCGCCAGACGATCATCATCGCCTCGGCCACCTTCATGCTCATCGCAGCGGCCGTCGGATCCGGTGCCTTCGGTGGCACCTCGGTCAGCGAGCTGCAGGATGGAGCGCTCTCGGCGCAGGGCTCATACCTCGCGCCGGCCGGCCCCGCCTTCTCGATCTGGTCGCTGATCTACATCGGCCTCATCGCCTACACGGTGTGGCAGGCGCTTCCGGCGCAGCGGGCGGATGAGCGCCAGCGAGCTGTCGGCGGATGGATCGCCGCGTCGATGATCCTGAACGGGCTCTGGCTCGTGACGGCGCAGTTCCTGTCGCTGCCGCTGACGGTCATCGTGATCGCCCTGCTGCTCGCGACCCTCGCTCGCGTCATCGTGATCCTCGGCCGCAGCCGTGCCCGCACCTGGCCCGAGCGCATCGTCGTCGACGGCGCGAACGGCCTGCACTTCGGCTGGGTCACCATCGCGACGGTCGCGAACACCACGGCCTGGCTCACGCAGATCGCGCCCGAGAGCTGGGCTGATCAGGCCGAGATCTGGGCGGTCGCCGTGCTCGCCGTCGTGCTCGTGATCGGGGTTGCCAGCGCCCTCGTCACCAAGCGCATCGCCCCTGCCCTCGCGACCGCATGGGGTCTCGGATGGCTCGCCGTCGGTCGTCTGACCGGCGAACCCGAGAGCACCGTGACCGCGATCGCCGCGATCGTCGTCGCGGTCGCCCTCGTCGCCGCGGGAGTCTGGGGAGTGCTGCGCCGCCCTCGCGCCGACATCGCCCTCTGACTCTGCGCTCGGTCGGCGTTCACAACTCAGCACAGATCGTGCGTGCGACGAGGTGAACCCGCCGATTCCGTCGGTTGACAGCAGCTCATGCTGAGTTGTGAACCGAGAATGACGAGAACGGCAGACCTGGCTCAGAGGACGAGCCGGTAGCCCATGCCCGACTCGGTGAGCAGATGCACCGGTGCGCTCGGCTCGGCCTCGAGCTTCTTGCGCAACTGCGACATGTACAGCCGCAGGTAGCCCGAGTCGGACACCTGTTCGCTGCCCCAGATCTCCTTGAGCAGGTCCTGCCGGGTGACCAGGGCTCCGGGATGCCGGGCGAGGTGCTCGAGCATGCGCCATTCGGTCGGTGTCAGGTGCACGCGCGCACCCGCCCGGGTGACCGTCTTCGTCGCGAGGTCGACCACCACATCGCCGAATCCGACGGTGGATTCCCCGCCCGCGGGCACCGCCCGACGAGACAGCGCCCGCAGCCGCGCGAGCAGCTCGTCGACCTGGAAGGGCTTGGTGACGAAGTCGTCGGCTCCGGCATCCAGGGCCTCGACCTTGTCGGCGGACCCGGTGCGACCCGACACGACGATGATCGGCACGGTCGTCCAGCCGCGCAGCGCCTGGATCACCTCGATGCCGTCGAGCCGCGGCATGCCGAGGTCGAGCATGATGAGGTCGGGGTGAGTCTGTGCGGCGACGGCCACGGCGGCGGCGCCGTCGGGGGCGACCACCACCTCGTACCCGTGGGCGGCGAGGGTGATGCGCAGTGCGCGCACCATCTGCGGGTCGTCGTCGGCGATGAGGAGCTTCACTCCGTCTCCTCCTGCATGATGTCGGGCTCTGCTGCGAGGGGCAGCGAGATGACCATGGTGAGTCCACCGCCGGGGGTGTCCTCGGGTGTCAGGGTACCGCCCATGCCCTCGGCGAATCCGCGCGAGAGGGCGAGGCCGAGGCCGAGGCCGGTGGTGTTGTCGGTGTCGCCGAGGCGCTGGAACGGCTGGAAGATCTCGTCGCGCTTCTCGGCGGGAACGCCGGCACCGCGGTCGATGATGCGGATCTCGGCGTGGTCGCCGATCGTGCTCGTCGAGACGATCACCCGGCTGTCGGCGGGCGCGTGACGGTGGGCGTTCGCGATGACGTTGACGAGCACTCGCTGCAGCAGCACCGGGTCGGCCGACACGGCGGGCAGCCGGGCATCGAGCGCGAGCTCGACATCCGACGGCCCGAGGCCGAGCTCGTCGACGGCAGCGAGCACGGGGCCCGCGACATCGAGCCGCATGGTCGAGACGGCGAGCACTCCGGCCTGCACCCGGCTGACGTCGAGCAGGTCGGTCACGAGCGACGACAGGGTCGCGAGGCTCTCGTCGGCCGTCGCGAGCAGCTCTTCCCGATCGGATGCCGACAGCGCGTGCGCCCCGCGGAGTCCGCCGATCGCGGCGACGGCCGAGGCCAGAGGGCGGCGCAGGTCGTGGCTGACCGCCGAGAGCAGGGCGCTGCGCACCTGGTCGGTCTCGGCGAGGGCAGCGACCTCGCGCGCCGTGGCACGCAGGTCGGTGTGCTCGATGGCCGCCGCCAGCTGCGCGACGATCGCGTCGAGCAGGCGTCGGGCGGGGGTGTCGAGGGGTTCGCCGTGCAGCTCGAGCACGGCGGGTGCCGATCCTCCGGCACCGACCGGGATGGTCGTGGCGCGTCCGTCGGGCACGGGTTCGCCGTCGCTGGCGAGCACCTCGCCGTCGGCGGTGAGCAGGCGGACGCCGGTGAGTCCGAACGCCTCGCGCGTGCGGCTGACGAGGGCGAGCACCGCGTTGTCGCCGCGCAGCACGTTGCCGGCCACGGCCGCGAGCAGCTCTGCTTCCGCGGCGGCGCGCTGGGCGGTGCGGGCTCGTCGGGCGGCCTGGTCGACGATGATGCTGACGAGGATGGCGATGGTCACATACAGCGCGAGGGCGAGCACGTGCAGCGGGTGCGCGATCGTGATGGTGAAGAGCGGGGCGACGAACAGGAAGTCGAGGGTGATGCCCGACAGCACCGCCGCGAAGACGGCAGGCCGCACGCCTCCCACCAGGGCCACGATCACGACGAGCAGCTGGAAGGCCAGCACTTCGACCGTGATCGACTCGGGGCTGCGGAACGCGAACATCGCCCACGAGAGCAGCGGGCCGACGACGAGCGCCAGTGCGAACCCGAGCGCTTGACGTCGCCAGCCGAGGGCGCCGCCGGTGATGCGGGGGAGTGCGACGCGGCCGCCCGCGGCGGCGTGGGTGACGATGTGCACGTCGATGTCGCCGGAGCGGCGGATGACCTCCGAGCCGATGCCCGGTCCCGTCAGCGCCGCCGCGAGACGCCCACGCCGGCTGACACCGATCACGAGCTGAGTGGCATCCGCCCCGTGGGCGAACTCGACGAGCGTGCCGGGGATGTCGTCGCCGATGATCTGGTGAAAGCTGCCGCCGAGGGATTCGACGAGCGACCGCTGCGCGGCGAGGGCGCCGGGCGTCTCATCGCGCAGCCCGTCCTGCGCAGCCACATGTACGGCGAGCAGTTCGCCGCCGGCCGAGCGTGCGGCGATGCGGGCCCCTCGGCGCAGCAGCGTCTCGCCCTCGGGTCCGCCGGTGAGGGCGACGACCACGCGCTCGCGCGCCTGCCAGGTGCCCTCGATGCCGTGGTCGGCCCGGTAGCTGCGCAGCGCGCTGTCGACCTCGTCGGCGAGCCACAGCAGCGCGAGTTCACGCAGAGCCGTGAGGTTGCCCAGACGGAAGTAGTTGGACAGGGCCGCGTCGATCCGCTCCGCCGGATAGACGAGTCCGGCGGAGAGACGGTCGCGCAGCGACTGCGGCGCCAGGTCGACGACCTCGATCTCGTCGGCGGCGCGCACCACGGCATCCGGGATCGTCTCCTGCTGCGCGATGCCGGTGATCTTCTCGACCACCGCGTTCAGCGACTCGATGTGCTGCACGTTCACCGTCGTGACGACGTCGATGCCCGCGTCGAGCAGCGCACCGACGTCCTGCCAGCGCTTCGGGTTCTGCGAGCCGGGGGTGTTGGTATGCGCGAGTTCGTCGACCAGCGCGATCTCGGGTCGGCGTGCGAGCACCGCATCCAGGTCCATCTCGCTGAGCGGCACGCCCCGGTGCAGATCGGTGCGACGGGGGACCTCGGGGATGCCGATGGTCTGCGCGGCGGTCGCCGCGCGCTCATGCGTCTCGACGATCGCGATCACGACGTCGCGGCCCTCGTCGAGCAGCCGGCGCCCTTCGACCAGCATCTCGAAGGTCTTGCCGACACCGGGGGCTGCGCCGAGCAGCACGCGGAGTCGGCCGCGCCGCGGCATCCGCTCTGCCGTCATCAGCCCTCCTGCTCATCGAGCGCGAGATTGAGTTCGGCGACGTTGATGCGTTCTTCGCCGAGGAATCCCAGATCCCGCCCTTGAATCCTAGACTCCACGAGGTCGCGCACCTGCTGCGCGGGCAGGTCGCGCTCGGCCGCCACCCGCGGCACCTGCAGCAGCGCGTACGCGACGCTGATGTGCGGGTCGAGGCCGGATCCGGATGCCGTCACGGCGTCGGCCGGCACGGCATCCGTGCTCACACCCTCGCGCTCGGCGATGGCCGCCTGGCGCTCGTCGATCGCCGCGACGAGGTCGGGGTTCTCGGGGCCCAGGTTGCTGCCGCCGGACGCGGCCCCGTCGTAGCCGTCACCGGCGGCCGACGGACGCGACTGGAAGTACTCGGGCAGCGCGTCGCCGTCGGCATCCGTGAAGGACTGACCGATCAGCGAGCTGCCCTTGTCGTCGCCCAGCGGCGAGCCGTTCGCCTGGAACGGCAGCAGCAGCTGACCGATGCCGGTGACGACGAGCGTGTAGCCGACGCCGAGCACGAGGGTGAGCACGAGCATCGCGCGGATGGCGACGCCGGTGGTGCGGGCGACGGTGCGGGAGGAGGACATGGAGTGCCTTTCGATGCGAGAAGGACGAAGACGGACGCCGGTCAGAAGCCGGGGATGAGGGTGATGACGAGGTCGATCAGCTTGATGCCGATGAACGGTGCGATCACTCCGCCGAGGCCGTAGACGAGCAGGTTGCGCTGCAGGATCTGCGAGGCGCTCGCCGGCCGGTACTTCACCCCGCGCAGCGCGAGCGGGATGAGGAAGACGATCACGATCGCGTTGAAGATGATCGCGCTGGTCACGGCGGATGCCGGCGAATGCAGCTGCATGATGTTGAGCGCCGCGAGGCCCGGGAACACCCCCATGAACATCGCCGGGATGATGGCGAAGTACTTGGCGATGTCGTTCGCGAGCGAGAAGGTCGTGAGCGCGCCGCGAGTGATGAGCAGCTGCTTGCCGATGCGCACGATGTCGATGAGCTTGGTCGGGTCCGAGTCGAGGTCGACCATGTTGCCGGCCTCCTTCGCGGCCGACGTGCCCGTGTTCATCGCGACGCCGACGTCGGCCTGGGCGAGAGCGGGGGCGTCGTTCGTGCCGTCGCCCGTCATGGCGACGAGTCGGCCGCCCTCCTGCTCGCGCTTGATCAGCTCGAGCTTCTGCTCGGGTGTCGCCTCGGCGAGGAAGTCGTCGACGCCCGCCTCCTTCGCGATGGCCGCGGCGGTCAGCGGGTTGTCGCCCGTGATCATGACCGTGCGGATGCCCATGCTGCGCAGCTCCTCGAACCGCTCGCGCAGGCCGTCTTTCACGATGTCCTTGAGGTGCACGACGCCGAGCACCTCGCCGGTTCCCGCTGGACGCTTCACGGCGACCACCAGCGGGGTGCCGCCGCTCGAGGCGACGCCGTCGACGAGGCCGGCGAGTTCGGCATCCGTGTCGAGCCCGAGCCAGGCGTCGATGGCCGACCCTGCGCCCTTGCGGATCTGCGTCCCGTCGGCGAGGTCCAGTCCCGACATGCGGGTCTGCGCGGTGAACGGCACGACCACGGCATCCGCCGGCTCGTCGACCCGGATGCCGCGGCTCAGCGCCAGCTCGACGATCGAGGCACCCTCGGGCGTGGGGTCGGCGAGGGATGAGAGGGCAGCGACACGCAGCAGCTCGTCGGGGTCGACGCCGCCGAGGCGAAGCACCTCGTGGGCGCGGCGGTTGCCGTAGGTGATGGTGCCGGTCTTGTCGAGCAGCAGCGTCGTGACGTCGCCTGCGGCCTCGACGGCGCGGCCCGACATCGCGAGCACGTTGCGCTGCACGAGACGGTCCATGCCGGCGATGCCGATGGCCGAGAGCAGGGCGCCGATCGTGGTCGGGATCAGGCACACGAGCAGGGCGATCAGCACCGGGATGCTGACGGGCGAGGCCGCATACGAGGCGATCGGGTTGAGCGCGAGAACCACTACGACGAACACGATCGACAGGCTCGCGAGCAGGATGTTGAGCGCGATCTCGTTGGGTGTGCGCTGACGGCTGGCGCCCTCGACGAGCGCGATCATGCGGTCGACGAACGTCTCGCCGGGCTTCGAGGTGATGCGCACGACGATGCGATCCGACAGCACGCGCGTGCCACCGGTGACGGCGCTGCGGTCGCCACCGGACTCGCGGATGACCGGTGCGCTCTCGCCCGTGATCGCCGACTCGTCGACGGTCGCGATTCCCGCGACGATGTCGCCGTCACCGGGGATCAGCTCGCCCGCCGTGACGATCACGATGTCGTCGCGCTGCAGCTCGGCCGATGAGACGTCGACCGCCTCGGTGCGCTCGGCCGTGGCATCCGTCGCCGAGTCATAGCGGACGACCTTGCGGGCCATCGTGCTGGTGCGGGTCTTGCGCAGACTCGCGGCCTGGGCCTTGCCGCGGCCCTCGGCCACGGACTCGGCGACGTTGGCGAACAGCACGGTCAGCCACAGCCAGATCGCGATGCCCCAGGTGAAGGGTGCGGGCACGGGTGTTCCGCCGGAGTCGGCCGGGCCGCCGAGGAACGGCTCGGCGATCGCGAGCACGGTCGTGAATGCGGCACCGACCCAGACGAGGAGCATCACGGGGTTGCGCACGAGCGACGCGGGGTTGAGCTTGCGCAGGGCGCCGGGCAGGGCCTGCGTCAGCTGTGCCCAGCCGAATGAGCGGGGCGGTGCGGTCGGGGCGGATGCCGGAGCATCCTGCTGTTCCGAGGGCGTGGTGGTGAGGGTCATGTCAGACGAGTCCTTCAGCGAGGGGTCCCAGTGCGAGCACGGGGAAGTAGGTGAGTGCCGTGATGATGACCGTGACGGCGGTGAGGAGGCCGACGAACTGCGGTCGGTGCGTGGGCAGGGTTCCGGTGTTCTCCGGCACGCGCTGCTGTGCGGCGAAGGATCCGGCCAGGGCCAGCACGAGGACGATCGGAAGGAACCGGCCGAGCAGCATCGCGATGCCCAGTGCGGTGTTGAACCACGGGGTGTTCGCGGTGAGGCCGGCGAAGGCGGAGCCGTTGTTGTTCGACGCCGAGGTGAAGGCGTAGAGCACCTCGCTCATGCCGTGCACGCCGGGGTTGAGGATGCTGGTCGCCTCGACGTCGGCGCGGATGCCGGGGATCGCGAAGCTCAGGGCCGTGCCAACAAGAACGAGGGTCGGCGTCACGAGGATGTAGAGGCTCGCGAGCTTGATCTCCTTCGGGCCGATGCGCTTGCCGAGGTACTCGGGGGTGCGGCCGACGAGCAGTCCGCCGACGAACACCGCGATGATCGCGAGCACGAGCATCCCGTAGAGACCCGATCCGACGCCGCCGGGGGCGACCTCGCCGAGCATCATGTTGAGCATCGGCATCATGCCGCCGAGTGCCGTGTACGAGTCGTGCATCGAGTTGACGGCACCGGTCGAGGTCAGGGTGCTGGCGCTGCCGAAGAGGGTCGAGCCGAGGATGCCGAAGCGCAACTCCTTGCCCTCCATCGCCGCGCCGGCGAGTTCGGGGGCGCTGCCGCGGCCGGCCAGCTCGAGGGCCGAGAGCGCGAAGGTCGAGATCAGGAAGATCGTTCCCATCACGGCGGCGATCGCGTAGCCCTGGCGGTTGTCGCCGATCATGCGACCGAACGTGCGGGGGAGTGAGAACGGGATCACGAGGATCAGCAGGATCTGCAGCAGACTGGTCCAGCCGGTCGGGTTCTCGAACGGATGCGCCGAGTTGGCGTTGAAGAAGCCGCCGCCGTTCGTGCCGAGCAGCTTGATGGCCTCCTGTGAGGCGACCGGCCCGCCCGGGATGGTCTGCGTGCCGCCCGAGACCGTGGTCACGTCGGTGAAGCCGGCGAAGTTCTGCACCACGCCGCCCGCGATCAGGGCGATGGCGGCGATCAGAGCGATCGGCAGCAGGATGCGTCCGAGCCCGCGGATCAGGTCGACCCAGAAGTTGCCGATCGTGGTCGAGCCGCGGCGCGAGAGGCCGCGGATCAGCGCGACCGCGACGGCCAGACCGACGGCGGCCGAGACGAAGTTCTGCACCGTGAGGCCGGCGAGCTGCACGGTGTATCCCATGGTCTGCTCGGGCGAGTACGACTGCCAGTTGGTGTTCGCGACGAATGACGCCGCGGTGTTGAACGCGAGCCCTTCGGGCACGGCCGGGAGTCCGAGCGACTGGGGCAGGAAGCTCTGCAGACGCTGCAGCCCGTAGACGAGCAGCAGGCCGACGACCGAGAACGCGAGCACGCTGCGGGCATAGGCCCGCCAGGTCTGCTCGGATGCCGGGTCGACGCCGATCAGTCGATACAGGCCGCGCTCGGCTTTCAGGTCGCGCGGGGTGCTGAAGACGTGGGCCATGTAGTCGCCCACCGGGCGGTACAGCAGCACGAGGGCGATGATGAGGACGGCGGCCTGCAGGACGCCGAACCAGATGTCGGCACCCGCGCCCATCAGAACTTCTCCGGGGCGACGAGAGCCACCACGAGGTAGACGACGGCGGCCACGGCGAGGGCGGCGGCGATGATCTCGAAGACGATCACAGTCGTTCCACCCCCTTCGCGACAAGAGAGACGAGGGCGAACAGCGCGAGAGTCAGCGCGATGTAGATGATGTCGAGCACGAGACTCGATACAACTCCCGTGCAGACCGGAATATCGCGATCCTCACGCTTTGCCTACGGGGCCGTGCGGGATGCATGCGACTTGCTCACATCTCGGGGTCGATCCGACTTTCTCGCGACGCGTTGTCGCATCCGTCGTTCGTCGTTCGTGGTTCGGGTAGGAGGTCCCCGATCGGGGGGCCTCAGACGCGAGAGGTGCGGTGGTGACTGTGTACAACGACCCGATGGTGGCGAACCTCGTCTACCGGCTCGAGGCTGAGCACGCCGAGGAGCAGATCGTGCGACGTCGGACGGCGCTCGAGCATCCTGGTCTGATCCGGCGTCCTTCCCTCCGTGTGCGCGCTCGCCGCCTCTGGGCGCGCATCTCTTCCGGCGGAAGCGGGGAACCGGGATGATCGTCCTGACGGCAGGATCGGAGCGGAACCTGCTCGATCGAGCGGACGGAGTGACCACAGGTGACGCGGCGACGAGGTCGGATCGAGGGTTCTCGGTGAACACCGACGTCGCAGAGCACGTCACGCAGGTCTATCGCGACGAGTGGGCGCGCATCGTGGGAGGACTCACCCGACGGTGCGGTGATCTCGACCTCGCCGAGGAGATGGCTGCTGAGGCGTTCGCCTCGGCCGCTGAGCGGTGGCCGAACGAGGGCGTGCCGCCCAATCCCGCCGGCTGGATCACCACCACGGCCTACCGCAAGGCCATCGATCGACTGCGTCGTGAGTCGTTCCGCGATGCCAAGCATCGGGAGGCTCTCATGCTGCACGATCCCGAACCACCGGAGCCGACGGGCGTCATCGACGACGATCGCCTCCGTCTGCTGTTCACCTGCTGCCACCCGGCGCTGTCGCTCGAAGCGCGCGTTGCCCTGACCCTGCGGATCGTGGGCGGACTCACCGTCGAAGAGATCGCGCGGGCATTCCTCATCCCGGAGTCCACGGTGAGGCAGCGCATCACCCGAGCCAAGGCGAAGATCAAGACCGAACGGATCCCGTATCGGATGCCGGCTGCCGACGACCTCCGCCTCCGGATCGACGGAGTGCTCGCAGTGCTCTATCTGATCTTCAACGAAGGGTATTTCGCGTCCGGGGCCGGAGTGCCCGCACTGCGTCGCGAACTGACGGGCGAGGCGATCCGGCTCACCGGACTGCTCCGCGAGCTGCTGCCCGCCGACGAGGAGGTCACGGGTCTGCTGGCGTTGATGCTGCTCAGCGAGGCGCGCGCCGCGGCACGCGTCACCGACGGCGGCGAGCTGGTGCGCCTAGATGAACAGGACCGTGGCTCGTGGGACCACGAGCTCATCGGTCGAGGCCTCGCACTGCTCGACGAGCCACCCACCGCGGCCCCCGGTCGTCACCGACTGCTGGCCGAGATCAACGCGGTGCATGTGCGGGCGACGGATGCCGAGCACACCGAATGGGCGCGCATCGTCGGACTCTACGAGCAGCTCGAGCGGATCGATTCCAGCCCGGTCGTGACCCTCAGCAGGGCGGTCGCCGTCGCAGAGCGGGACTCGCCCGAACGAGCACTGCTGATCGTGGAGACGCTGCGCGATGCGCTGGATCAGTTCCATGCCTTCCACGTGACGCGCGCAGAGCTGCTGCGCGCTGCGGACCGGCCGGACGATGCTCGGGCTGCCTACGAGCGCGCGATCGCCCTCGCCGACAACACCGCGGAGATCATCCACCTGACCCGACGCCGCGACGAGCTCGCGGCGCCCCTCGCACCCGGGGAGCCCGGGCGCACGACGAATGGAGAGAGCAGATGAGCAACAAGTACCTCGTGATCCACATGACCGACCCGACCGGCGGCACGATGCCGCAGGGAGAGGATCAGCGCCTTCTCGAAGACTGGGCGGATGAGGGCAGGGCGGCCGGCAGCCTGGGCGAGGGCGCACCCGTCGCCGGGGCGGACCAAGCCAAGTCGGTGGCGGTGCGAGACGGCAAGGTGCTCGTCACCGACGGCCCGTTCCCGGAGTTCAAGGAATGGTTCGCCGGCTACGACATCGTCACCGCCGAGTCGATCGACGAGGCGGCGAGCTTCATGGCGAAGCATCCGACCGCCGTGATGGGGCGGGTCTACATCCTGCCGGTGGTCAAGCTCCCCTGGGACGAGGACTGAAGGCCGGACTGCTTAGATCGGTTGCGCTCGACGGCGGTGACGGGGGCGATCCCTGGTGCGTCGAGTGTGGCGGATGGTGTTCCGGCTGCGGAGATCGTCTATGACGCGCGGGGCAACACGACGCGTCTGGGTGACATGCAGTTCACCTATGACGCGGCGAACCGTCATGTCGGGACGACCTACGCGGATGGTTCGACCGTGGCAATCGCGTGGGATGCGACGGGGCGCATCGTGTCGCGGACGATGGATCCGGCGGGGGCTGCGCCTGCGGTGGTGACGCGGTATCTGTTCGCGGCCGCGGGGGATGCGGCGTGGGGTCAGAAGGTGGGCACGGCGTTGACTCGGAGTGTCGGGTTGCCGGGTGGGGTGTCGTGGACGAATCAGGCGGGCACGGTGACGTGGTCGTTCCCGAATCTCGCCGGTCACGGGTTGATGACCCGGCCGGGTGGGACGAACGGGGCGTTGCTGGTGTGGGATCCGTTCGGACAGCCGGTGGATCCGGCGACGTTCGCGATCGGCACGGCGGCGTCGAATGACACTGGTCAGGTCGCGGGCAACACGCTGTGGCATCAGGGCGCGTTGAAGCCGGCCGAGTCGGTGGGCTCGACGCTCGTTGTCGAGATGGGTGTCCGGTTGTATGTGCCCGCGCTGGGCCGGTTCCTGCAGGTCGACCCCGTTGAGGGTGGCGGCGCGAACGACTACGCGTGGCCCACCGATCCCATCAACATGCACGATCTGGCGGGAGACAAGTGGAAGGGACCCGCCCTTACGAAGAACAGCGCCACGAGCAGCACAACGCAGCGGAGTCAGCGGACGCAAGCCACCACGGCGGCCAGGTTCCTGGGGTGCCAGTTGTGAAAAACAGGCTCGCCGTGCGGACGGCGTCGCGTCCGCTTCTGCCTACAGATGAGATCTCGGACAATGACATCTGGAACGGACTGTCAGTAGGTTTCGGCGTCGTATCTGTCGCGCTCAACGGCCTAGGTGCGGCTGCGTCCCTCGGGTGCCTCGGCGGCCCACATGCGTGCCTCGTCGCAGCGGTAGTTTCTAAGGGGCTTGGAGTGGCCGCATTGCCGTTCTCCGTCGCGTCTGCAGCCACGGACTGTCTGGGGAACGGGTGGGATAGCAAGTGCTGGGCGGGATGGCTCTACGCGGGAGGGATCACAGCTTCGACGATCATGGCGCCCCCATTTGAATCGAACGGAGTGTCGGGGGGAGCGGGATTACTATGGTTGTTTACTCAACGTTGAACGTAACGCAACTCAGTTGTCATCGTGGGAGTCGAATGCAAACAGGCAGGTTGGAAGTATGAATGTCATCTCTGCAGTTTTCCTTTTCCTCGGTGCGATCCTCATAGCGGGCGGGGTTGCCGTAGTTGTGCTCCGACGCCGATTCGCCCATAACCTGTCGAATTCGGGGTTGACGCGTGGCAATGGAAGGTCCCCTGTCGTGTACGCCGTGGGAGTTGGTCTGATGCAGATGGCGTTTGGCCTTGCGTTGACCGTTGCCGCAGCGGCCAGCGGAAGTATCTCTGGCGGAAGTGACTTTGACCACATTCTGTCGTCAATCCTTGCAGGGGGTGGCGTTGCCTGGAAAGTAACCTCTGTCTTGCTCGTTGTGTCTGGTGCTGGTGCTGCGGGTTTCGGTCTCGCGGTGGGAATTCGCGCGTGGGGGCGAAGGGCGGAATGGCAGGGCGCGCACGAGCTTCGACTGCCAAAGCGGCACTCGATAGCTATAACCGTGGGAACCATCTTGCTCGCCTACGGACTGCTCGCACTGGTTTCGGGATCCATTCTCTTTGCGGGAGTTTTCTGAAGCCGCAGAGTTGAGTCTCGGGCCATACTGTCGACCGAGATAAATCTGCAGTGCAGATAGCGAATGTTCGCGGCTACGACTTGAACTGTGAACTGGGGCAAGCCTTATAGGGAGATGTGACCGGCGTGGGGAAGGTGAGAGGTTCTGGTGGCGGTGCCCGGCTGGGCTGCTTGCTCTGGGGTGCGACGGCTAGTGGCCTGTTCGTCTTGGTCAGCTGGGGCTCGGAGTATTGGTGGATTGGTGTTCCGGTATACGGCGTCGCCGTGGCCGCACTCTTTCGGTCGTTCTTCCTTGGCGTGTGGGCTGGGCCTGGCGAAGTAGTCGTGGTGTCGTGGTTTCGCCGCTACTCCTTCACTCGCGGACAGGTCTCGGCTTTCGATGTGACTCGCTACTACGGTGCGGGTGGCGATGGCGTCGGATGGCTCCCGTTCATCGGTTCCCTGCGCATGATCGAGGTGGAACGTGTGACAGGCCGACGGGTGCCTCTGCCCGTCACCGTCGGGCGTAGCCGCAACGTTGTTCTCCTCGCTCGGCTCATGAGGGAAGCGCTCGAGATGAACCCCAGCCACCTGTGAGCCACCGCAAGGCAGGGTGTGATCCCGCGGGCAGTCTCGGCGGCAGTGCCGCTTGACCGTGGTGAAGAAAGCTCCCCTGGGACGAGGACTGAAGGGGCCGAGATCACCCGTTGCGCGTTTGTGATGTGTCGCATATCGCGCTGAACCCTGAGCATCCGCTATCTCTTAGAAGTATGACCATCTCAGCGGAGCGCGTCGGCACCTGGTATCGGGCCGACGGGTCGGAGGCGCTCCAATATGTGATGAGCGCCGACGATCTCGTGACCGACCCTGCGGAACTGCGCGCCGCCATCGACGCCGGTATGCGAATCACGGTCAGCTCCGGATCAAGTCCGGCTTCGGTGACCTCCTTGGACTTCCTTGAACCTGTGATCGATGACGTTCAGGATCTATGGGTCGGCACTGTGGATCGCGTTGTCGGTGCGAACATCCTGCAGAACGCGCGTCTCCTTCGGTCGCTCGCGTTTGCGGCCGGAGCGTGCTCCGATAGACCTGATCTATCGAGCCTGCCCCACCTGGAAGAGTTCAGCGGCGGTGTGACGCGCACTACCGCGTCCGTGCTTCGCAACCCGGACTTGCGCTTCCTGCGTGTCGAGGGTGTCATTCCGAAGAGCTTCGCGAGAGTGGCCGGAAGGTTGGAGGTGTTCGAGCATCATGGGGCGCGGTCGGCAACAGAGCTACCAGTCTTCGAGCATCCCGAGTCGATGCGTCGGATGCTTCGGGTGGGGCCATCGCGTTTCGATCTTCGACAACTCGAGGGGATGACGAACCTGGCCGAGTTCCGCCTCAACGTCTGTGGTGAGGTCACCGGGCTTGCATCGCTGGCCCGACTTCCCCACCTCTCGCGATTGCAGTTCAATGGAGTCGCCACCCGCGAGGACTGGGCCGACGTGCCCGTCGTCGGCTCCGGGGCCATGCTCGACATCACCCCCTATCCGAGCGGATCCGCGCTCGCGTCATGGGCGGCCGCCGGATGGATCCTGCCCGATCGACCAGCATCGCCAGTGGATGCGATCACCCTCGATGAGGCGGGAGATGGTGAGGTTTGGGGCGTGTTCATTGCGCAGTTTTGAGGGGTTGGCGGAGGCAGCAGAGGCTTTTGACGGGTCGGCCGCGGGTGGTCTGCATGGCGAGCTGTTCATCCTCGGCGTTGTGGCGGAACTGCGTGGCCGCGGAGTGACGTTGGATCCGGAGCCTGATTCTGAGAGTGGGTTTGCGGCTGTGTACTTCCCGGACAGAGCGCAGGCCGAACAGGTCTTTCTCAGCGCGCGCGTTGCGATCAACGCGGATACGACGACGAAGATCGGGCACCTGCGCGCTGGCGCCCGATCCTTCTCCGAGAACACATGACGTGGCCTCGAACGCACAGATAATGCACCTGCTGACGAACGGATGGATCGGCGGTGGATGAGAAGATTTCGCTTTCGCTCAGCACCAGCGAAGCGCTCGTGCTCTATGAGTGGCTGACACGCGAGGAGCCATCTCAACATGCTTCGGGCCCGGAGCAGCGCGTTCTCTGGACATCGAGGCTCAGCTCGAATCCGAGCTTCCCATGCTCTTCGACGCGGACTACCAGGACCAAGTCGCTCAAGCGCGAAACGAAGTCGAGGGCAACTCCCCACGACTCCCGGATTGACGCGAGCCACGCGCGGGTGGGGCGCAGTGGACGAATAGTCGCGCAAGTCTCGGCGTGATCCCCCGCTAGCCTGGGAGCGGATTCAAGAGGGGAACCATCGTGAATGTCGCCCTGAGCGCGAGATACGGGCCGACCACCACCCTCGCCCGCAACGTGGCGGCGACGGTGTCTGCGGTCGTGGGGTTGGCGGTCATGGTTCTGCCGACCGTGCAGGGGGTGCAGCCGCCCAGATCGCTGTACTTCGGGGCGCTGGGGGCGATGATGGTCGCGGTCTTCTTCGTCAACGCCTTCAGGTGGAAGGGAATCACCAACCGGGCCACCAGAGAGGCGAAAGCGGCCGGAGCAGGGGCGTTCTTTCCGTTCATGCAGGCGGATTTCGCATCTGGCGACGGTCAGCATACGTACCCGGGATCCGGCTGGGTGGTCGCCTCAGACGAGACCCTGGTCATCGTCTTTCGGCGGTCGACGATCGGGATCGGGAGCGCCCGCCAGCGGCGTGAGATTCGATTCGACGCGGTGAAGGGTGTCTTCCCTCACGACACCACGAGCATGTCATACGGCGGCGTCGTGATCGTGCTGACGTCGGGGGAGGAGCTCTTCTTCATGGTGGCACCTCGCAACGGATCAGGTCTGCGAGGGCCGAGTGACCTCGAGATCACGACAGCCGTGGCCGACCTCTCATCCGTGATCGAGGCATGACCCGAGGCGACGGCCACGTCTGACCACACACGGCTGACCATCCGCGAGCCGGACACTCACCGGATCACACTCCCTCCGGATCTACACTCAGCGAGTGAGTGCGACGCGACGGCGGCTGGGGGCGGGGACGATCATCGTCCTGGTTCTCATCGCCGTGGCACTCGTCTGCATCGTCACGGGCGTCTTGCCACCCGCGGATGCCGGGGCGCTCGGTGCACGCATCGCGCCCGTGCTCGGGTTCGTCATCGCGATCACCATCGTCGCCGAGCTGGCGCGGGATGCTGCGGTGTTCGACGTCGTCGCGCAGCGCCTCGCGCGCTGGGGGCAGGGGCGCGTCATCCTGCTCTGGTTGTCCGTCGTGGTACTCGCCGTTATCAGCACGGTGTTCCTGTCGCTCGACACCACGGCGGTGATCGTGACGCCGGTCGTGGTCGTGCTCGCGCAGAGCGTCGGCATCCCCCCGCTTCCGTTCGCCCTCGTCACCGTGTGGCTGGCGAACACGGCATCCCTCGCCCTGCCCGTCTCGAACCTCACCAACCTGCTCGCGGCGCGGTCGATCGGCGACGACCCGCTCGCGTTCCTCGCGCTGAGCTGGGCGCCGACCCTCGTCGGGGTGCTCGTGCCCGTCGTGGTCCTCACGCTGCGACACCGACGGACGCTCTTCGGTGCCTATCGGGCGCCGACAGGCGGTGACCCTTCCGACCGAGTGCTCTTCTGGGCGGCGTCCGGCATCCTGCTGCTCCTGATGCCGCTGCTCGCAGTGACCCATGACGTGTGGATCCCCGCGACGGTCGCAGCGCTCGTGCTCATCGTCGTGTTCGGCATCCGGCGTCGCCATGTGCTGCGACTCTCGCTCGTGCCATGGCAAGCGATCGGCCTGGCGGCGGCCCTGTTCGTCGTGGTCGAGACCGCGCACGCGAACGGCATCCTCGACTTCCTGTCGGTTCTCGCGACCAGTGGCCACGCGCCCGCAGAACTGCTGCGTCTCTCTGCGGCGGGCGCGCTCGCCGCGAACGGGGTCAACAACCTGCCCGCCTACCTGATCCTCGAACCCACAGCCGGCGATCCGGTCGCGCTCATGGCGCTGCTGATCGGCGTGAACCTCGGCCCCCTGATCACCCCGTGGGCATCGCTCGCCACCCTTCTCTGGCACCACAGGGTGGTGTCGCTGGGTGTCGAGATCCGCTGGGGCAGCCTGATGCTCTGGGGAGCGATCGTCGCCGTGCCGACGGTGCTGGTCGCCACGCTCGTGCTCGCCTTGGTCGCAGGCTGAGATCCGGCATCCCGATCCCGGCCGCAGGGGAGCGAAAAGGGCAGCGACTCGCGTCACGGGATCTGGGGGAGGTCCGCGGCACGACATGGGGAGTGTGTGCCGGGTGAGGGTCGCTGCCCTACTCCACAACGCTACGCACATGCCGTCGGATCCGGTGAAACTTCAGTGCCTGATGTATGGTGCGTCGGCATGACAGCGGCATAAAGTGTGCCCGTGGGCGACATCAGCGCATCTCTGCCGATCCGGCCGCGGCAGCTGATCCGCGACCAGGTCTTCGCCACGCTCGCCGAAGAGATCATCTCTGGGCGCATGCAACCCCTCGAAGAGATTCGCGACCAGGACTTGCAGGCCGAATACGGCGTCTCCCGCACGCCTATCCGCGAGGCTCTCAACCGTCTCGCCGACCTCGGACTCATCGAGGTCAGCACCAACCGGTTCACACGCGTCGCGCCGGTCGACCTCGAGGCACAGGCGGAACGTGTCGAGACCGCCGTCGCCATGATCGGATACTGCGCCGTCAGAGCAGTGCCGACCTACACCGACGAGCAGGTCGCCTCTCTGCACGAGAGGATCGACGGACTCCTGGTCGCCGAGCTCGCAGGAACCTCGAGTCGCGAGGGGCTCAGCCTCTGGTACGCGCTGTGGGGCGAGATCGTGCTCAACGCCCACAACCAGACGATGATCGACATCCTCGACGGTCAGCTGGTGCTGCACCTCACCCGAACAGTGCCCGCGCAACGCGTGCCCGACGAACTCGTCGACTACATGCGCGCGGCCCTCGATCAGCTGCGTGCCCTGCTCGATCGGCGCGACGGCGTCGGGGTACGCGACCTCATCGAACCGCTGTTCCTGAGATCGACGATCGAACCTCTCCGCGCGGCGGCGGCGCTCGCCGCGGCATCCGCCTCCGTCTCCGCCGGCTCGACGCCCGCCGTCCTCTTACCCGGGGACTGACATGCCCGACCGGCGGATCGACAGGCTGAACTCCACGCGACTGCTGGGAGGGATCGAGCAGCCACCGCCCGTCATCACCTCCCGCGCGGATGCCGTCGTCGACTCGCTCGCGCACTCGATCGAGTCGGGCGAACTGGCGCCCGGCGATCCCTTATCGGTCACCGCCCTCGCACAGCGGCTCACCGTCGCCGCGGCGACCGTGCGATCAGCCCTCGGCACCCTTGAAGCGATGCATCTGATCGAGCACCGTCTGAACAGGGCGTCGGTCGTCGTGACGCCGACCCCCGCGTGGTTCGTCGCTGTCGCCGCTGAGTGCTCCGGCCTGTCGATCGCGGCGGCCGACCTCGGCATCGCGGAGGCGACCGAGGCGCAGATCGCCGATCTCGCCGAGCGGGCGGCGACCGTCCGCGAACTCTGGGCGTCGGACGAGAGCGATCAGGTCATCGGAGCAGAGGGGCTGTGGGAACTGCTCGACCTGCTCGCGGTGTTCTCGCGCAACCGACACCTCAGCGCCCTGCACGCGTCGAAGCGCACTGCGCTGGTGCTCGGCATCCGCTCGCTCAGCCGGCCCCGCAACCCCGCCATGCTCCGATCGGTCGTCGACGCGCTCGTCGCCGCAGCGCGCGATCGCGACCGCCTCGAAGCGACTGATCTGGTGAGAGACCTCTACACGTTCGTGGTCGACGGGGTCACAGAACTCTGACGCGTCGGTGTCCACTCCTCCGCGAGGATGCCGTAGTTGAGCCCGTCGAGCCACTCGCCCGACCGGTGCAGAGCGGTCTTGCGGCTGAACTCCTCCCGGCGCATGCCGAGCCGCTCCATCAGACTCCACGAGGGCTCGTTGTCGGCGAAGCATCCGGCGTGCACCCGGCGCAGCCCCAGCGGACCGAAGCAGACGTCGATCACGGCGCGGATGGCCTCGGTCGCATAGCCGCGACCGGTGTGCGCGGGGTCGAGCACCCAGCCGAGCTCGGCCTCGACGCCCCTCGCCTGATCGGCGACCTCGAGCTGCGCCCAGCCGTCACCGATCCTGATCATGATGTCGCCGATCGGCGTGGGTCCGTCGTTCTCCGTGATCAGCTCGACGAGGTACATCGACGTGAGCCGGCCGGGGTCGAGATACCGCTCGCGGAACTCCTCGAGTGTGGCCGGCGCGAGTCCGAGCCACCGGTTCACCTCCGGCCGTCGACGCCACTCCCACATGACGTCGACGTCGGGTGCCGTCATCGGCCGGATCTGCAGCCGCTCGGTACGGACAGGCCAGACGTCGGTGTGCGGCGAATCGGTCATCGCCCCAGCCTATTGAGGGGCGTGGCCGGACACTCGACGCATCTCGGCCGCGAGTGCCGCGTTCGTCTCGTCGAACCGCCCGGTGATGGTGTCTCGCACCTCGGGAGACTTGTTCTGGCTCAGCTTGGCGCGCGCGTCGAACCGGTCGACACGCATCCTCAGCCCGACGGTTCCCTTCGCCGCTCGCCGGGTGCCGGCCTCATCCTCCGACAGGCTGCGCCCGTGCGGCGTTCCCTTCTCGAAGTGGTCGGTGAGCTGCGCGAGCATGGCGTAGTTCTCCTCCTCGGTGAGGATCTCGGGAGTGCCGTAGAGGTGGGCAGTGACGTGGTTCCAGGTCGGCACCAGGTCTCCCGGCGCGTAGAGGCTGGGCGACACGTAGTCGTGAGGGCCCTGGATGATCACGAGCACCTCGTGCGCGCCCAGTTCATGCAGCTGCTCGTCGGGGCGGCCGAAGTGGCTCGCGATCACGATCTCGTGCTCGTCTTCGATCAGCAGCGCGGGGTAGTGCGAAGCGACCAGCCCTGTGCTCGCGGGGGACACGAAGGTCGCCCACGGGTTGCCGCGGATCAGGCGCTTCACCTCGAGCGGGTCGGTCATCAGGTAACGGGGTGTGTGGCGCATCAGGACTCCTCGTTCAGGGGGCGGGTGGTGGGTCGGGGATGGATCAGTCGGGTGCGCACCGCGAGCGCGGCGCACACGATGACGGCCAGGCCGCCGAGCGCGGTGGGCCATCCGATCTGCTCATGAAGAAGCAGCGCGGCCCACGCGATGCTCATCACGGGTTGGACCAATTGGATCTGGCTCACCGGGGCCATGGGCCCGATCGCGAGCCCGCGGTACCAGGCGAAGAATCCGAGGAACATGCTCACCACGCCGAGGTAGGCGAAGGCGAGCCACTGCACCGGCGATGCCGTCGGCGGGTCGGCGACCGCCGAGGCCAGGGTCAGCACGAGCATCAGCGGCGCGGCGAGCACGAGCGCCCACGACACGGTCTGCCAGGCTCCGAGCTCCCGAGCCAGCAGGCCGCCCTCCGCATAGCCGACAGCCGCAGCGAGCACCGCGGCGAACAGCAGCAGATCGGCCCAGTGGAGTTCGCCGAGATCCCCGTTCTGCAGTGCCGCGAAGACCACCGCCGCGGCGGCACCCACAGCAGCGAACCACCAGAACGCTCGTCCGGGGCGCTCGCGGGTGCGCAGCGCCACCATCGCGGCTGTCGCCGCGGGCAGCAGGCCGATCACCACGGCGCCGTGGCTCGCAGGCGCAGCGGTCATGGCGAACGACGTCAGCAGGGGGAACCCCGCGACCACGCCGCCGGCGACGATCGCGAGGCGCCACCACTGCGCACTGGTGGGTGGATGCTGACGTGTCACCGCCAGCGCCAGGGCGGCGAGTGCTGCGGCGACGACCGCGCGGCCGGATCCGATGAACAGCGGCGAGAGGCCGCCGACCGCGATGCGGGTGAACGGGAGAGTGAACGAGAAGGCGGTGACGCCGAGGAGTCCCCACCAGAGCCCGGGACTCGAGGATAGCGGCGCACGTGGGCGGACGATAACGCTACTCTGTTGTTTCATGAGTCAGGATAGCAGTGACCGGATCGTAGGAGAACTGCGTCGGTGGATCGAGGCGGCGCCTCCGGGGTCTCGGGTTCCCTCGAATCGAGCGCTCGTCGCGCAGTACGGAGCGAGCCCTGTGACGGTGCAGAAGGCGATGGGACGCCTCGCCCGGCTGGGCCTGATCGAATCCCGACCAGGCGCGGGGACGTTCGTGCGCGCGCAGAAGACGCCGCGCCCCGCCGACTACGGCTGGCAGACATCCGCGCTCGGGGCTCCTCCCGCGCGACTCGCCGGGCTCACCTCGACGCAGCGCACTGTCGCTCCCGACGCGATCGGCATGCATTCCGGGTATCCGGCGGTCGACCTGCTTCCCGAGCGGCTGGTCCGTCAGGCGATCACCCGTGCGGCACGCACCTCGTCAGCGCTCACTCGCTCGCCCGCCGCCGGGATGCCGGAGCTGCAGGCCTGGTTCGCGGCCGAGCTCGCGGCATCCGCCCCCGCAGACGTCACTCCGGCATCCGCCAGGGATGCGCTCGTGATCGCGGGCAGCCAGAGCGGGCTGAGCTCCATCTTCCGAGCCGTGGTCGGGGCAGGGCAGCCTCTGCTGATCGAGTCGCCCACCTACTGGGGTGCTCTTCTCGCCGCCGAGCAGGCCGGGGTGGTGCTGGTGCCGATCCCGTCGGGGCCGGACGGGCCCGATCCGGATGCCGTCGAGCGGGCGTTCGTCGAGACCGGCGCTCGTGCGTTCTACGCGCAGCCCACATTCGCCAACCCGACGGGCGCCAGGTGGCCCGCGTCGACGGGCCTCGCCGTTCTCGAGAGCGTGCGGCGACACGGTGCCTTCCTCATCGAAGACGACTGGGCGCACGATCTGGCCATCGACGGCGATCCGCGTCCGATCGCGGCGATGGACGATGACGGCCATGTCGTCTATCTCCGTTCGCTGACCAAGAGCGTCTCGCCCGCACTGCGGATCGCCGCGGTGATCGCCCGCGGCCCGGCGCGCGAGCGCATCCTCGCCGACCGCGCCGCCGAGTCGATGTACGTGAGCGGGCTGCTGCAGGCTGCCGCGCTCGACGTCGTGACCCAGCCGGCGTGGAAGAGCCACCTGCGTGGCTTCCGCGACCACTTGAGGGCGCGACGCGACCTGCTGCTCGCGAGCCTCGCCGAGCACGCCCCGACCGCGACGGTCGAGACGGTGCCGGCCGGTGGCCTCAACCTCTGGGTGCGGCTTCCGGAGGGCACCGATGTCGTCGGCGTGGTACGAGGATGCGAGACACGCGGCCTCATCATCTCTCCCGGATCCGAATGGTTCCCCGCGGAGCCCTCCGGAGCCTATGTTCGACTCAACTACGCGAACGCCGACCCGACGCGATTCCCCGAGGCGGCGGAGATCCTCGGCGGTGTGCTCGCGGCATCCTGACCGGCGTCAGCTCTCGGGCGGACCCTCGGGGCGGTGCGCGCGGCGGCCGTTCACGACGACCGGTCGCCCTGCGCGCTCCTGCCCCGGCAGCGGGCGTGAGCGTCGGCCGTAGATCAGCTCCGACGAGTCGAGCAGCCACGGCACGAGCGTGATCGAGACCCCGTGCACGAGCATCAGCTGGTTGGCCAGGCGGCGTGAGCGGCGGTTGTGCAGGAACGTCTCCCACCAGTGCCCCACGATGTACTGCGGCAGATAGACCGTGACCACGGACGAGCCGTGCTTCTCGCGGTACTGCTTGATGAACTGCGTCACCGGCTGTGCGAACGACCGGAACGGCGACTCGACGATCACCAGCGGGATCGGCACCAGGTGGTCTGCCCAGTCCTTCTGCAGCTGCGCGGCATCGTCGGATGCGACGGCGACGTGCACCGCCAGAGTCTTGCCGTGCTTGGCGGCGATCGCATAGTCGATGGCCTTGATCACGGGCTTCTGCAGGCGGTTGACGAGCACGATCGCCAGGTCGCCGGTCGCGCCGAACTTCGTCGTGTCGTCGATCGCGATCTCGTGCTCGACGTCGCGGTAGTACCGCTTCACGCCCATCATCAGGAACGCCAGCACCGGGATCGCGAAGAACACCAGGTAGGCGCCGTGCGTGAACTTCGTGATCGTCACGATCAGCAGCACCGCCACCGTCATCGCGGCGCCCACCGAGTTGATGACCAGTCCGATCTTCGCCGAGCGGCGGTCGGATGCCGAGGCGCCGTCGACGCCCGATCCGGGAGTCGTCTCGAGCGGCCCGCGCAGCACGCGGCGCCAGTGCCGGACCATGCCGATCTGCCCGAGCGAGAACGACACGAAGACGCCGATGATGTAGAGCTGGATCAGCGTGGTGAGCTTCGCCTGGAACACCACGAGCACGATGATCGCCGCGATCCCCAGCACGATCATGCCGTTCGAGAACACCAGGCGGTCGCCGCGGGTGTTCAGCGACTTGGGCGCATAGCCGTCGCGGGCGAGCACCGAGCCGAGCAGCGGGAATCCGTTGAACGCGGTGTTGGCTGCGAGCAGCAGCACACAGGCGGTCGCCGCCTGGATGATGTAGAAGAGGATGCTGCCGCCGCCGAACGTCGCAGACGCGATCTGCGCCATCAGGCTCGGCTGCGGGTTCGAGCAGTCGAAGCCGATCAGGTCGCACGGGTTCTCGGCGTAGTGCACGCCGGTGATCAGGGCCAGGGCGGTGAGCCCGGCGAACAGGCACGCGGCGATGGAACCCATCAGCACGAGCGTGGTCTGGGCGTTGCGGACCTTCGGGGTGCGGAAGGCGGGCACGCCGTTCGACACCGCCTCGACGCCGGTGAGGGCCGAGCATCCGCTCGAGAACGCCCGCAGGATGAGAAGGATCACCGCGGCCTGGCCGAGGTCTTCGGAGTGCACGGCGAACTCGGCGCTCGAGGCGACCGGCGCATCGCCGAGGAAGGTGCGGAACAGCCCGGTCACGATCATGAAGCCGACGGAGGCGATGAACACGTAGGTCGGGATCGCGAAGACGAGCGAGGCCTCGCGCACTCCTCGCAGGTTCACCAGGATGATGAGGATCACGAATCCGACCGCCAGCTCGACGCGCAGCGGATCGAGGCCCGGCACCGCCGAGATGATGTTGTCGACGCCGGATGCCACCGACACGGCGACCGTCAGCACGTAGTCGACCAGCAGCGCGGCCGCGACGATGACGCCGGGGATCTCGCCGAGGTTCTTCGAGGCGACCTCGTAGTCGCCGCCGCCCGAGGGGTATGCCTTGATGAGCTGCCGGTAGCTGAGCACGACGACGATCAGCAGCACGACGACCGCGACCGCGACGAGCGGGGTGAACGACAGGAACGTCAGTCCGCCGATGAGGAGGATCATCACGAGCTCCTGCGGCGCGTAGGCGACCGAGCTCAGGGCGTCCGACGCGAAGATCGGCAACGCCATCTTCTTCGGGAGCAGCTGATCGTCGACCTGTGCGCTCGTCAGCGGGTCGCCGATGAGGATGCGCTTCACGCGAGGAGGAGCGTCGAGGTTGTCCCGGGTTTCATCTGACACGTCGGGCGACATTACGCCCGCGAACGGCTTCCTCACGCGTTCCTCACGGAATCCCTACGGGTGCCCCGGTGTCCCTAACGGAATCCTCACGGGCCCCTGTCGCCGTCACTCCTGATGAGGGCGGGGCATGTACCACTCGGTGAAGGCGGTCGCCCGCCCCTCCGCATCCAGCCGGACGATCCAGAGGTTCACGTAGTCGCGCTCCGCCGGATACTTCGTGCGTCCCTCGACCACGACGAACTCGTCGTCTTCGCGCACGATCCACCAGTCGAACGACCACGCCCCCGGTTCGTCGAGGTCGTCGAGCCAGCCGGCGACGATGTCCGCCCGGCCGACGCGCGGCTCGGCGTCCGGGCTGGTGAGGTAGATCGCGTCTTCACTGAAGAGCGCGGAGATCTGCTGGGGATCGTTCGACTTCCAGGCCTCGACGTACGCCTCGGTCCACTTCTCTCCTGCGCTGGTCATGTCCTCCGTTCTAGACCCGGCCTCCGACATCGTCAAGGTTCTCGACTCCATCGAAGATGCACAGCCACTTCCGATCACGGACGGATAACGTCGAAGGCATGACGTCTCTTCAGGTCACCGACGACGCGATCCAGCAGACTCGGGAGCTCCGCGACGAGTTCCAGCGCTTTCTGCGCGAGTACGAGTTCGGCATGCGGGAGGTCGAGACGAAGATCGGGATCCTGCGCGACGAGTTCACCCACCATCACGCCTACAACCCGATCGAGCACGTGAAGAGCCGGTTGAAGACTCCCGACAGCATCGTCGAGAAGATCGCCCGCAAGGGCATCGTCGAGCCGGACTTCGAGCGCATCCGCTCCGAGATCACCGACATCGCCGGCGTGCGCGTGACCTGCAGCTTCGTCGCCGACGTGTATCGCCTGTTCGACCTGCTGACTGCTCAGGACGACGTGACCGTCGTCACGGTCAAGGACTACATCGCGAACCCCAAGGACAACGGGTACAAGAGCCTGCACGCGATCATCGAGGTGCCGGTGTTCCTGTCGACCGGAGCTCTGTCAGTGCCGGTCGAGGTGCAGTTCCGGACCATCGCGATGGACTTCTGGGCCAGCCTCGAGCACAAGATCTATTACAAGTTCTCGAACCAGGTGCCCTCGCACCTCGTCGACAGCCTGACCGATGCGGCCGAGGCCGCCGCCGAGCTCGACAGCCGCATGGAGCGTCTGCATCGCGAGGCGCACGGGGTGCCGCAGCGCCAGCTCGCGCCGCCGCCCCCGCCGCACGTCGTGCAGGTCTGACCCGACGCTCGTCGTCTCCGGTGCGCGGCGCACGCGAGCAGCGCGGTGTTGCGCGCGTCGGCGGGCTCCGGGAGCATGGGCAGGTGGTGAAGACGCAGCAGCCCCCGGTCGCCGACCTCGAGCGCACCCTCGTCGAGCTCCCCGGTCTCGACCGAGGACGCCAGCTGTGCGAGTGCGACCACGGCGACGACGAGGCCTATGCCGCCTGCGGACGCAAGGCCAAGTGGCGCGTCACGGTCGACTGCGTCTGCGGGGAGAACCACCCGCGTCGCGTCGAGATCCTGTGCTCCCGGTGCCTGCGCACTCTGCGCCAGCTGCAGGACCGCGACACCATCACCGCGCGGCGTCTCTGACGCACCGGCGCTCGCGACCATCCGTTCGCGCCTTCGCTCCGAACAACCGCTGACCACACCGTCGGCGGTGCGAAGGAGCAGATCATGGCACAGCGCAGCAAAGACCCACAGCGCAGCAAGGGCAGACGATTCATCCTCTGGGCAGCACTCTCGGGTGTGATCAGCGGTGCCGTCTTCCTGGCCACCGCAGAGCTGTTCGCGCTGATCTTCGCGCGCTCAGCGAGCCCGATCCTCGCGGTCGGCGGTTTCGTGATCGACATCGTGCCGCAGCCCTTCAAGGAATTCGCGATCGCGACCTTCGGCGAGTACGACAAGATCGCGCTGCTGGTCGGTCTCGGTCTCGCGGTGGTGATCGCGTCGGCGATCGCCGGAATCCTTCAGCTGCTCCGTCCCCCGCTCGGCGTGATCGCCCTGGTGGTCGCGGGCGCGCTCTCCACCGCGGCGATCGTGACGAGGGCGGGAGTCACGCCCCTCGCCTTCCTGCCTCCCGTGCTCGGCACCATCGCAGGGTCGATCCTGATGGTGCTCCTGATCCGCCGTCTGAAGACGTGGAGGGCCTCGGCGGTTCCCGCCGTGATGACCGACCGCAAGGGCGAGGGTCTCGCCGCGACCGGCGCCGGGACGGTGGGCCAGGATGCCGCGCAGCCGCCGAAGGATCTGGGGCGTCGGCAGTTCTTCATCCTCGCCGGGATCGCGAGCGTCTCGGCGGTCGTCGTCGGCATCGCGTCGCGCACGGTGAGCATGACGGTCGCCTCCGTGGCGTCGATCCGGGAGGCGCTGAAGCTCCCGGCGCCGAAGTCGACGGTCACGGTGCCGAAGGGCGCCGAGCTCGACATCCCGGGCCTGAGCAAGCTGTTCACCCCGAACAAGGACTTCTACCGCGTCGACACTGCGCTGACCGTGCCCACGATCGACCCCAGCACCTGGCGTCTCGTGATCGACGGCATGGTCGATCAGCGCGTCGAGATGAGCTTCCAGGACATCCTCGACATGGGGCTCGACGAGTATGCGATCACCCTCACCTGCGTCTCGAACGAGGTGGGCGGCGACCTCGTCGGCAATGCGAAGTGGCTCGGCGTCCCGCTGCGCGATGTTCTCAAGAAGGCAGGGGTGAAGTCCGGTGCCGACATGGTGCTGTCGAAGAGCGTCGACGGATACACCGCGAGCACGCCGCTGTCGGCGCTGACCGACGACAACCTCGATGCGATCCTCGCGGTGGGCATGAACGGCGAGCCGCTGCCGCTCGAGCACGGGTTCCCGGTGCGCATGGTCGTTCCCGGTCTCTACGGCTACGTCTCGGCGACGAAGTGGCTGACCGAGCTCAAGGTGACGACGTTCGACAAGGACGAGGCCTACTGGACCCCGCGTGGATACAGCGCCGAGGCGCCGATCAAGTTCGCCTCGCGCGTCGACACTCCCAAGGTCGGCGAGGCGGTCAAGGCCGGCCGCATCCCGATCGCGGGCGTCGCGTGGGCGCAGTCGGTCGGCATCGAGCGGGTCGAGGTGCGCATCGACGAGGGCGACTGGATGCCGGCGACGCTGTCGGCACCGATCAACGAGGACACCTGGGTGCAGTGGTTCATGGAGTGGGATGCCACGCCGGGCACGCACTACGTGGCCGTGCGAGCCATCAACAAGAACGGCGACCTGCAGATCGAAGAGCGGGCGCCGATCGCGCCGAACGGTTCGTCGGGGTGGCAGCGGTCGCTGATCCGCGTCGCCTGATGCCGGTGCGTGACCCCGGGTCTCGCCCTAGTGTGGGAGCCATGACGTCGCTCCCCGCCTGCGTGATCACTGTCTCGGATCGATCCTTCGCGGGTGAACGCGAAGACAGGGGAGGGCCGATCGCGGTCGGGCTGCTGCGGGATGCCGGGTGGCACTGCCCGGATGCCGAGGTCATCGCCGACGGCGCCACCTCGGTCGCTGATGCGCTGCGCCGAGCGGTGGCCCGCGGCGTGAGACTGATCGTGACGACCGGGGGGACCGGCGTCAGCCCGCGCGATGAGACGCCGGAGGGCACCCGTCGGGTGATCACCCGCGAGGTGCCCGGCATCGCCGAGGAGCTGCGCCGCAGCGGCCTCGCCGACACCCCGCTGTCCCTGCTCTCTCGTGGCGTGGCGGGCATCGTCGACCCGGCCGGATCGCTCGTGGTGAATCTTCCCGGGTCGCCCCGGGCCGTGGCATCCGGTGTTCCCGTCGTGCTCACCGTCGCCAGACACGTCGTCGACCAGGTCGAGGGCGGTGATCACTCGTGAACGAGGTGCGGATCGCAGCGATCTCGGAGGAGAAGCTCGACGTCGACGCGCATCTCGCTGCGGTGGACGACCCGGCCCTGGGCGGGGTCACGACCTTCATCGGGCGCGTGCGCGACAACGACCCCGATGCGACGACCCCGGTGGTCGGGCTCGAATACAGCTCGCACCCCGATGCGGAGCCGACGCTGCGACGCATCGCCGAGGGAGCGGCAGCGGATGCCGTCGGCGACGCCAGGGTCGTGGTCGCCGTGAGCCATCGCATCGGTCGCCTCGACGTCGGGGATGCGGCTGTGGTCATCGCGGTCGCGGCAGAGCATCGTGCTGAGGCCTTCGAGGTGTGCCGCGCGGTCATCGAGGACATCAAGACGTCGCTGCCGGTGTGGAAGCGCCAGGTCGAGTCGGACGGCTCGACCTCGTGGAAGGGCATCGGCGGCTGAGTCGAGTCGCGGCTGCTTCACGCGGCCATTCGCGCTTCTGAAGGCCGTTTTCGGCATCCGCGTCCTTCTGAAGCGCAGATCGCCGAACGAAGCGCACGCCCCGCGGGCATCGCTTCGCCTGCGGCCTATCCCCCGGCGAACGGGGGAAGCACGTCGATCAGCTGGGCGTCGTCGAGCGGACGGTCGTCATCGCTGCGCACACCGTCGACCATGACCGCGCACCGCGGAAGGATGTCGGCGAGCGCCGGATGGTCGACGACGACGGCGGCGCGCAGCTGCTCGAGCGAGTGCTCGCCGCGGTCCTCGGCGTCGGTGCCCGCGGCCTCGGCGGCCGCAGCGAAATAGCGGACGCGGGTGGTCACAGGGTCTCTCCCTCGCGCACCCAGTCGCCCGAGCGCCCGCCCGACTTCGCGACGATGCGCACGTCTTCGATCACGACCGAGCGGTCGAGGCCCTTGATCATGTCGACGATCGCGAGGGCGCTCACCGAGACCGCTGTGAGGGCCTCCATCTCGACGCCGGTGCGGTCGGCGGTGCCCACGGTCGCCTCGACGTGCACGCCATCGTCGACGATGTCGAGCTCGACCGACGCGCGGTGCACGCCGATCACGTGGGCGAGGGGCAGCAGAGCGGGTGTCGACTTGGCGGCCTGGATGCCGGCGATGCGGGCGACCGCGAGCACGTCGCCCTTGGGTGCGGTGCCGTCGCGCAGGGCAGCGATGACCTCGGCGCCGCAGCGCACGAATCCGCGCGCGGTGGCGGTGCGGACCGTCGGCTGCTTGCCGGTCACATCGACCATGTGGGCGTGGCCGGCCGAATCGAGATGCGTGAAGCTCATCCGACCAGCATGACATCGATCGCATCGCCCACGGCGACGGCCTCGACCTCAGCGGGCACGACGGCGAACGCGTGGGCGCGGGCGAGTCCGCCGGCCAGGTGCGATCCCGAGCCGCCCGAGGTCGCCGGGCGCACGGTCCTGTTCACGAGGTCGACGACGGCGGGCAGGTACTGACGGCGTCCCGGCGGGGTGGTCCACGCGGCATCCGCGGTGAAGGATGCGCGCGGGCGGTGGATCTCGGAGCGGCCCTGCAGCGCCAGCAGCGCGGGGCGCACGAACACCTCGAACGACACCGCCACGCTCACGGGGTTTCCGGGAAGACCGAACACCAGAGTGCCGGCGTCGAGCACGCCGAACGCCTGCGGCTTGCCCGGCTGCATCGCGACGCTCGCGAACTCGACCTCGCCCTGTCCGTCGAACGCGCCGCGCACGGGCTCGTACGCACCGGCGCTCACGCCGCCGGTGAACACGATCACGTCAGCGCCGCGTTCTACGGCGGTCGCCGTGACGGTGCGCACGGCATCGGCGTCATCCGCGACGCGGGCGACGAGCACGACCTCGGCGTCGGCATCGGCGACGAGGAGCTCGAGCAGCGGACCGTTGGAATCGGGGATGCGGCCGCGCGCTGCGGGCTCGCCCGGCTCGAGCAGCTCACTGCCGGTGGATACGACGGCCACCCGGGGTGCGCGTGTCACCGTCACGCTCTCGACCCCGGCGGCGACGGCAGCGGACAGCTGGAACGCTCCGAGGCGCTCGCCGGCGAGCACCACTGCGTCACCGGCGCGCAGGTCGGCGCCGCGACGGCGGATGAACGCTCCTGCGGTCGACGGTGCGCGCAGCACCCGCACGTCGCCGAGCGAATCGGCGAGACCGCCGACGGTGTCCTCGAAAGGCACGATCGCGTCCGCCGCAGTCGGGGCGGGTGAGCCGGTCATGATGCGTGCCGCCTCGCCGGCTCCGAGTGCCGGGTCGTCCGACACCCCGGCGGGCAGATCTGCGACGACGCGGAGCACGACAGGGCTCTCGTCGGATGCCGAGGCGACATCCGCTGCCCGCACGGCGAAGCCGTCCATCGCGGAGTTGTCGAAGAGCGGGATGTCGTGCGCCGCCGTCGCAGCCTCTGCGAGCGTGCGCTGGGCCGCGTCCCGGATCGCCCGTGCCTCGGCGGGCAGTGCGCGTACGGCATCCAGCACCCGCGCGAGCTGATCCTCGACGGATCGGCGGCCGCCGCCCGCGGCGCTCATGCCGACACCGCCGAACGGATGGCGATCTCGTGCTGTCTCGAGGTGAGGGAGTCGATCATCGCGAGCCGGCCGAGCAGCGGCTCGCCCGCGCCGGTGATGAGCTTCACGACCTCGCCCGCCAGCATCCCGCCCACCTGCACGCACAGGGCCCCGAGCACGCCGACCTGCGCGCAGCTGGGCGGCTCGCCCTCGGTGCCGAGCGGGAAGAGATCGGTGAGCACCACGGGCGTGTGGCCTTCAGGGGGATTCGACCAGAACACGGTGGCCTGCGCGTGCCACTCCTGCACGGCACCCCACACGAGCGGGATGCCGAGGGTCTCGGTCGCGGCGGCGACGTCGCGCCGGGTCGCGAAGGAGTCGCTCGTGTCGACCACGATGTCGGCCCCGGCGAACAGGCGGTCGGCGTTCTCGGAGTCGAGTCGCTCGGAGGCCGTCACGACCTCCGCCCCCGGTGACAGTGCGCTGATCGCGCGCGCCGCCGAAATGGTCTTGGGGCGGCCGATGTCCTCGACACGGTGGGCGAGCTGGCGCTGCAGATTGGTCAGCTCCACGATGTCGTCGTCGATCACCGTGATGCTGCCGATTCCTGCCGCCGCCAGTGCGAGGAGCACGGGGGAGCCGATGCCGCCGGCGCCGACCACGGTGACGTGTGCCGCGGCGAGACGGCGCTGCCCCTCCTCTCCGATGCCCGTGAGCACCGCATGCCTGGCGGTGCGGACGAGTTCGGCCGGGTCGAGGGCGGGCGCGGGAGCGACGAGCGGCTGCATGGCACCAGGCTATGCCCGGGGTGCGCGATTGCGGCGGGGGCGAGGGGATTCGTCCGGAGTTCGCAGCGGACGGATGCCGCGCGAGCCCGTTGCTTCCGCGAATGCGGTGATTTTCGGTGTGAGCATCCGCGTCTGCGGTAGTGTGCACCCATGCAGAGCTTTCGGATCGCCCGCGCAGCACAGCTGCTCGGAGTGAGCGATGACACGGTGCGGCGCTGGATCGATCAGGGCCTGCTGCCGACGACGGATGCCGTCCCGGCCGAGATCCCCGGTGACGCTCTCGCCGCCCGCGCTGTGGAGCTCGCCGAGGAGGCGCAGGCGTCGGATCATGCTCTCTCGAGCGCCCGCAACCGCTTCGTCGGCATCGTGACGCGCGTGCAGATCGACGGAGTCATGGCACAGGTCGACCTGCAGTCCGGACCGCACCGCGTCGTCTCGCTCATGTCGGCCGAGGCCGCCCGCGAGCTGAACCTGGAGGTCGGCTCGCTCGCCACCGCATCCGTCAAGGCGACCAACGTCGTCGTCGAAGTGCCGAAGGGCTGACATGAATCGCGCCCTGCGTCGCACCGTCGCGGTCGTCCTGGCCGCCGCCGCTCTCGCCCTCACAGGGTGCACCGCCGAAGCCCCGGCCCCTGCCGGCTCGGGAGATGCACCGGAGAGTGCCGTCAGCGGCGAGCTCACGGTGTACGCCGCCGCGTCGCTGTCGGGCGCCTTCGACGAGATCGGCGCGGCCTTCACCGACGAGAACCCCGATGTGACGTTCAGCGGCGTCTACGACGGATCGTCGACGCTGGTCACCCAGCTGCGCGAGGGCGCTCCGGCCGACGTCTTCGCCTCAGCCGACGAGGCGAACATGGACAAGCTCGAGGATGCCGCGGTCGACCCGACCCTGTTCGCCTCCAACACGCTCGTGATCGCCGTTCCCTCGGGCAATCCGGGTCGCGTCGAGGCCCTCGCCGATCTGGCCGACGTCACCACCGTGCTGTGCGCCCCCGAGGTGCCGTGCGGCGCCGCCTCGGCGACGCTGCTCTCGAACGCCGGCGTCGTGGTCGACGCCGCGAGCCTCGAGCAGAACGTCACCGCGGTGCTCACCAAGGTCGCAGCCGGTGAGGCGGATGCGGGCCTCGTCTACGCCACCGACGTCGTCGGTCGTGACGATGTCGAGGTGATCGTGCCCGACGGTGCCGACGAGGTCGTCAACCACTATCCGATCGCGACGCTGTCGGAGGCATCGAACTCTGCGGCCGCCGACGCGTTCGTCGCGTTCGTGCTGTCGGATGGTGGCCAGAGCATCCTGGCCGACTTCGGCTTCGGAGCGCCGTGACTGCGGCCGCTTCACACGGATACGCGCCGCGTGCCCTGGCCATCCCGGCCCTGATCGGTCTCGCGTTCCTCATCCTCCCGCTCGCGGCGCTCGTCGCCCGTGTCGAGTGGTCGACCTTCATCACCGACGTGACGTCGGAGGCCGCGCGCTCGGCTCTGCTCCTGTCGCTCGGCACCGGCCTCGTCGCCACTCTGCTGTGCATCGTGATCGGTGTGCCGCTGGCGTTGACGATCGCCCGCTCCGGGCCCCGCCTGGCCGCCGTGCTGCGGGCCGCTGTCACGGTGCCGCTCGTGCTGCCGCCGATGGTCGGCGGTGTCGCCCTGCTCTACCTGTTCGGGCGGGCGGGGTGGTTCGGCGGTCTCGGGATCTCCTTCAGCACGCCGGCCGTCGTGCTCGCGCAGACCTTCGTGGCGCTGCCGTTCCTCGTGCTGGCGGTCGAAGGGGCTGTGCGCACCTCCGGCGTCGAGTACGAGCGGACCGCCGCCGCGCTCGGAGCCGGCCGCTGGACGATCCTGCGCCGCATCACGCTGCCGCTCGCGGCGCCCGGGATCGTCGCGGGCGTGGTGCTGTGCTTCGCCCGGGCCATCGGCGAGTTCGGCGCGACGGCACTCTTCGCGGGCAACCGACCCGGCGTCACGCAGACCATGCCCCTGGCGATCTACACGGCCTTCAACGGCGCAGGCGTCACCCAGGGGGCCGCGGTCGCCCTCGCGCTGCTGCTGCTCGCCACGGCGATCCTCGTGCTGCTGCTCGTGCGCGGCTGGCGGCCGGGGGCGGCGCGATGAGCGCGCCTGCTGTCGCCGGGCTGCGCGCCCGCGTGGTCGTGCCGCGAGAGCACTTCACCGTCGATGTCTCGCTGCAGGTGGAGACCGGCGAGACGGTCGCCGTGATGGGACCCAGCGGAGCGGGCAAGTCGACGCTGGTGCAGGCGCTCGCCGGACTCGAGCCGCTGGGCGGGGGCGAGATCGCCGTCGAGGGCCGGGTCGTCGACCGGGTAGCGAAGCCTCGGATGAGGACCGAGCCGATGCGCCGCGGGGTCGTGCTGCTCGGGCAGAAACCGCGGCTGTTCCCTCATCTCTCGGCGCGCGAGAACGTGGCGTTCGGGCCACGGGCGGCGGGCACTGACGCGCGCGCGGCGCGGGCGGGGGCCGACGATTGGCTCGCACGGGTCGGTCTCCCCGGCTCCGGAGAGCGGATGCCGCACGAGCTGTCCGGAGGCGAACAGCAACGGGTCGCGGTCGCTCGCGCGCTCGCCGCATCCCCTCGCGTCGTACTGCTCGACGAGCCACTCGTCGCCCTCGACCCCGAGACGGCCGGCGACATCCGGCGGATGCTGCGCGACCAGCTCGTCTCGACCACGACCGTCGCGGTCACGCACGATGCGGCGGACGCCGTCGCGCTCGCCGACCGGCTGATCGTCGTCGAGGCTGGTCGCGTGACGCAGGAGGGCCCGGTGCGCGAGGTGCTCGCCGCCCCGGCATCCGGTTTCGTCGCGTCGATCGCCGGGGTCAATCGCCTGGTGGGCGTCGCGAGCGGGGGAGGGTGGAGCAGCGGCGAGGTGCTGCTGGCCAGCGCCGATCCTGCGTCGCGTGCGCTTGCAGCGACGGACGGCGCTGCGCTCGCCGCGGTCTTCCGGCCGGGCGATGCGCGGGTCGCCGAGGCAGGCCCGGGGTCGTGGACCGCTGTGGTGGCGCGCATCGAGCCCACGCTGGGTGGCGTGCGCGTGCACACCGATGCCGGGGCGGTCGACCTGTCGCTGGATGCTGCCGGAGGGTTGGCGGTCGGCGACCGGGTTCGGTTGCGGGTGGACCCGGCGCTGGTGCGGTTCGTCGCAGTTCCGTGAGCTGCAGCCGTGCGCTGAGCTCGCCCGATGACTGGTGAACTCCCGGCTGAATCTCCAGCCAGGTGGCCTGGGCGAGCGCCGCGCGTCCCGAGAGGACCTGGCAATATGCCGGTCGTCGCGCCCGCATGGGCCGCGCGACGCGGGGCGCGGGTAGTCTCGGAACATGTCGGGGAGAGGGAAACTGCGATGACGGCCGTGCCGGTCGTGATCGGTGTGCGCTCGCCGCATCCCGTGGTCGCCACAGACCCCGCACCCGCGTCGCAGGGACTCATCGACACCCACGGTCGCGTGCACCGCGACCTGCGCATCTCGCTGACCGACCGCTGCTCGCTGCGCTGTACGTACTGCATGCCCGAGCAGGGAAACGAATGGCTGGCGCGCACCAGCATCCTGTCGACCGACGAGATCGTCGAAGTGGCGCAGGTCGCCGCATCGCTCGGCATCCGCACCTTCCGGCTCACCGGCGGTGAGCCGCTGCTGCGTGCCGACATCGTCGACGTCGTGCGACGTGTCTCGGCGATCGAGGGGGACGAAGGCCCTGTCGAGGTCGCCATGACGACGAACGGCATCACGCTCGCGAAGCACCTGCCCGACCTGATCGACGCCGGCCTCACGCGACTCAACATCAGCATCGACACGGTCGATCGTCAGCGCTTCGCCGACCTCACGCGTCGAGACCGCATCGACGACGTGTTCGAGGGCATCGCGGCAGCGGCGGCATCCGAACTGCGCCCGCTCAAACTCAACACGGTCGCGATGCGCGGCGTGAACGACGACGAGCTGCCCGACCTGGTCGCGTTCGCGATGGAGGTCGGAGCGCAGCTGCGCTTCATCGAGCAGATGCCGCTCGACGCCGGGCACACCTGGGATCGCGCCTCGATGGTGACGCGCGAGGAGATCCTCGAGAAGCTCAGCGCGCGGTGGGATCTGGAGCCGGTTCCCGGCCGCGGCGGTGCGCCGGCGGAGAAGTGGCGCATCGACGGCGGACCGCACGAGGTCGGCGTCATCGCCTCGGTCACCGCCCCCTTCTGTGGCGCGTGCGACCGACTTCGACTGACCGCCGACGGACAGCTGCGCAACTGCCTCTTCTCGAATGCCGAGTACGACCTGATCGGCGTACTGCGCGGCGACGGAGCATCCGACTCCGCCCGGCGTGCTGGCGGGATCGCCGACATGCTGCGCTCGTGCGTGCACGGCAAGCTGCCGGGGCACGCGATCAACGACCCGTCATTCCTGCAGCCCGCCCGAGGCATGAACGCCATCGGCGGCTGAGTCAGCCCCGCTTCGCGTTCATAATTCAGCAGAGAACGTGCGTTCCGCGCGTCCAGAGTGCGTATCCGGCGCAGTTCCGGCTGTTCATGCTGAATTGTGAACGGCGAGAACGCGCGTCAGTCGAGGAACTCCCGCGCGGCGGCCGACAGTGCGGTGACGCCGACCTCGATCGTCGGGTGGATCTCGGGCGCGAAGAACGGCGAGTGGTTGGTCGGGATGTCCTTGTCGAGCGTGCCGGCGGCGGCGGATGCCGCGAACTTCGCCGCATCGATGCCGCCCCAGAACCAGAAGACCAGCGGCGCGCCGGTGTCGCGGGCGAACCACGACACGTCCTCGCTGCCGGTGAACATCCCGGGGTCGACGACCGACGCCTCGCCGAGCGCGCGCTGCAGGGCGGAGGTGACGCGCGCGGTGGCATCGGCGTCGTTGATCGTCGGCGGCAGGGTGTGGTCGGTGCGGATCTCGGGCTCGCGCTCGGCTCCGGATGCCGCCGCCTCGGCCCGCACGATGCGCTCGACGCTCGCGAGCACCTTGTCGCGCATCTCGTCGTTCGGATAGCGCAGGCTGAGCTCGAGCTTGGCCTCGGCCGGGATGATGTTGTTCTTGAGGCCCGCATGGATCGAGCCGACCGTCACCACCGCGACATCGCGCGGGTCGACCTCGCGCGATGCGATGGTCTGCAGCCGCATGACGGTCGCCGCGGCCATGACGACCGGGTCGATCGTGGAGTGCGGGCGTGAGCCGTGGCCGCCGCGTCCGTGCAGCACGACGGTGAGTCCGTCGGATGCCGCCATCTGTGTGCCGGGGCGTACGCCGATGGTTCCGGCGGGCAGGGGAGTCACGTGCTGGCCGAGCACGACGTCGGGATGCGGCACGAGATCGCGCAGTCCGGCGTCGAGCATGGCACGGGATCCGGCGCCGTACTCCTCGGCGGGCTGGATGAGCACGACCACGGTACCCGACCAGTCGGCCTTCTCGGCGACGAGCTTCTCGACGGCGCCGATCATCGCGGTGACGTGCATGTCGTGGCCGCAGGCGTGCATGACGGGCACGGTGTTGCCGGCCGGGTCGATGCCGGTCGCGGTGCTCGCGTACGCCAGCCCGGTCTCCTCGCCGACGGGCAGCGCGTCCATGTCGGCGCGCGCCCACACGACCGGGCCGTCGCCGTTGCGCAGGATGCCGACCACGCCGGTGACGCCGATGCCCTCGTGCACCTCGAGGCCGAGATCCCGCAGGTGGCCCGCGGCGATGCCGGCGGTGCGCGTCTCCTGGAACGAGAGCTCGGGATGCTGGTGCAGGTCGGTGTAGAGCGCTTCGAGGTCGATCGTCATGGCCCGAGCCTAGTCGCGGCGGTACGACTCCAGTGCCGGTCCTGGATGCAGTACGCCGTTGACGATCGACCGGATCGCGAACTCGCTCGCCTCGCCGAGGTCGAACACGTCGCGATGCAGCAGCCATTGCAGCTGCAGGCCGTCCATCACGGCGAGGATGCTGGCGGCGGCCGTCGTGATCGTCGAGGGCTCGGTCACTCCCTCCTGCGCGCACAGGGCGTGGAAGGCCTCCGTCACCTCGCGTCGCAGCGTCGTGTAGCGCTCTTCGAAGTACTCGCGGCCGGGGTGGTTGTCGGTCACGGACTCCGATGAGAGCACGGTGTACGCCTGCACGATCCCGGGGCGCCGCTCGTTGGCGATGGCGGTGCGCACGAGGTGCAGGAAGAGCTCGGGTCCGCCGGGGATGTGCTTCTCGGCGAGCTCGGCGACGTCGGCCTGGTCGCGGTAGGCGAGCACCTCGAGCAGCAGCTTCTGCTTCGACCCGAAATGGTGCAGCACGCCGGCGTGGGTGATGCCCACCTGCTCGGCGACATCGGCGAGGGTGCCGTTGGTCGATCCCTTGTTGCCGAAGATCTCGACGGCGGCTTTGAGGATCTGCTCGCGCTTCTCGCGGGTGGCAGGCCGGACGGACGTGTGGGCGACAGCATCCTTCGACATGGTCCATCCTCTTCTGCACGGAATCCTGCACTGGATCGTACTTGCCAACTCTACTTACCAACGAGTAACCTCGCACCAGCTTACTTTCTCGCCAGTAAGCGAATGCAGTCGGATGCCCGGGCACCGACAGCCACACAGCACAACGACCCGTGCCCAAGGAGAAGCAATGAAGCTCAGAAAGTCCATGATCGCCGTCGCGGCGATCTCCGCCCTCGGCGTCTCGGCCCTCGCCGGCTGCGCAGCCGGCGGATCGAACGACGGTGACGCCGGATCCGGCGGCGCAGCACTGACGATCGCCAAGCCCGACGGTGCGATCACCACCGAGTCGAACAACCCCTACGTCGGCGACTCGTCGGCGTCGAAGTACGGCTACGGCAAGGTCATCTTCGAGACCCTCGGTCTCGTCAACCAGACCGGCGACCGCGAGGTCACCCCCTGGCTCGCCGAGAGCATCGAGTGGAACGACGACTACACGGCCCTCACCGTCGTGCCCCGCAAGGACGTCACCTGGAGCGACGGCGAGCCGTTCACCGCCGACGACATCGTCTTCACCTATGAGCTCGTGTCGACCCCCGAGCTCGACACCGCCGGCCTCAAGTTCGAGGGGGCGACCGTCGAGGGCGACGCCGTCACCCTGAACTTCGGCGAATCGAAGTACGTGAACCAGGCGCGCGTCCTGCACGTGCCGATCGTGCCGAAGCACATCTGGGAGAACCTCGACGAGCCGGCCACCGACCCCGTCAAGGGCGACGACCTGATCGGCACCGGCCCCTACGCCCTGTCGAACTGGTCGACCGAGTCGGTCACGCTCGAGGCCCGCGACGACTACTGGGGCGGCGATCTCGCGGTTCCCGAGCTGCACTACGTCTCGTACGGCGACAACACCGCTCTGACGACGGCTCTCGCGCAGGGCGAGGCCGACTGGGCGCAGGCGTTCATCCCGCAGATCCAGGAGCAGTTCCTCGACGCCGACCCCGAGCACAACAAGTTCTTCGTCGCGCCGACCACGGGTTCGGCGACGCTGTTCATGAACCTGCAGCAGAAGCCGTTCGACGATGTGGCGTTCCGCCAGGCGCTCGCCTGGGTCATCGACCGCGACGCCTACGTCGACATCGCCCGTGAGGGCGCGAGCGAGCCGGTCTGGTCGGTGACCGGTCTGTCGTCGATCCTCGAGGACGAGATCCAGCCCGAGTTCCAGGGCGAGGAGTACTCGGTAGACGCCGAGAAGGCGCGCGACCTGCTCGAGAGCGCCGGATACACGTGGAAGGACGACGCGCTGATCGACCCCGACGGCACGCCCGTCTCGTTCACGCTCTCGGTGCCCTCGGGCTGGAGCGACTGGAACACCGCGCAGGAGCTCATCGCCGAAGACGTCACCGAGGCCATCGGCGCCGAGGTCAAGATCGACATGCCCGACTGGGGCGGCTGGGCAGGCCCCCGCGACGACGGCTCGTTCTCGGCCATCATCCACTGGCTGGAAGACAGCGGCACGGCCTACGGCCTCTACACGTCGACGATGGACCCGCGCTGGATCTCGCCCGAGGGCATCGCCGGGTTCAACTTCGGACGCTTCGAAGACCCCGCGGCAACCGAGGCACTCAACACCTACGCGAACGCGTCGTCCGATGAGGAGCGCACTGCAGCGATCACCACGCTCGAGCAGATCTTCGTCGAGCAGGTCCCGGCGATCCCGCTGGGCGCGCACCCGCTGCTCGGCGAGTACAACACCCGCAACTACGTCGGGTGGCCCTCGGAGGAGGACCCGTACGCCTCGGGCGACCCGACGCAGCAGAACATCGTGCAGATCCTCACGAAGCTGAAGCCGGCCGAGTAAGCAGTCCCGGAGGGGCGGATGCAGCGGCATCCGCCCCTCCCACCGACCTCCCGACCGACGAAGGACCCCTCATGTCAGAACCACTGCTCAGCGTGCGCGACTTCTCGGTCGTGTACGACGTCGACCCTCCCGTCGAGGCGGTGAAGAACGTCACGCTCGAACTGCAGAGAGGCGAGATCCTCGGTCTCGCCGGGGAGAGCGGATGCGGCAAGACCACGCTCGCCTACGGCGTGCAGCGTCTGCTCCGGGCCCCTGCGGTGATCGCGGGCGGCAGCGTGACCTTTCACGATGCATCCGGTGTCGACGTCGACATCAACGCGCTCGACGTCGAGGCGATGCAGAAGTTCCGCTGGGACAAGGTCTCGATGGTGTTCCAGGGTGCGATGAACGCACTGAATCCGGTGGCGACGATCGGCTCGCAGCTCGAGGACGTGTTCGAGATCCACCGCCCCGACATGACGCGACGGCAGCGCAGGGCCGAGGCCGAGGAACTGCTCGAGATCGTCAAGGTCGGGCGTCAGCGCACCCGGTCGTTCCCGCACGAGCTCTCCGGCGGCATGCGCCAGCGTGTCATGATCGCGATGGCCCTGGCGCTGCGCCCGCAGCTGATGGTCATGGACGAGCCGACCACGGCGCTCGACGTGCTCGTGCAGCGGGAGATCCTCAAGCAGATCTCGCAGCTGAGGCACGAGTTCGGCTTCTCGGTGATCTTCATCACCCACGACCTTCCGCTGCTGCTCGAGATCAGCGACCGCATCGCCATCATGCGCGAGGGCGAGATCGTCGAGCTGGCCTCCGCCGAGCAGATCTGGACCGACCCGCAGAACGACTACACGAAGACCCTGCTGTCGTCGTTCCCCCGACTCACCGGTGCGAGAGGAGTGCTGACCCGATGACCACTCTCGAGTTCGCCCACGTCAGCAAGATCTACAACGTCCGCGGAGCCGGCCAGCTCAAGGCGCTCGACGACGTCAGCTTCACCCTGAACTCCGGCCAGACCATCGGTCTCGTCGGCCAGTCGGGCAGCGGCAAGTCGACCATCGCGAAGATCCTCACCCAGCTCGAGACGCCCACGTCCGGCGAGGTGCGGCTCGACGGCACACCCATCCCGCGGCGCGGCAGGGGACTGCGGAAGTACCGCCAGCAGCTGCGGATGGTGTTCCAGGACCCGTTCGCCTCGCTCAACCCGTACCACTCGATCCGCTATCACCTCGAGCGCCCGATCCGTCTCGACGACGTCGTCCCCAAGAAGGACACCGAGGCCGAGGTGCGCCGACTGCTCGAGCGTGTGCGCCTCGACGCGGATGCCGTGATCGACCGCCGCCCTCATGAGCTGTCGGGCGGCCAGCGTCAGCGCGTCGCCATCGCCCGCGCGCTCGCCTCCCGTCCGTCTCTGCTCGTCGCCGATGAGCCGGTGTCGATGCTCGACGTGTCGATCCGTCTCGGAGTGCTGAACCTGCTCGCCGATCTGCAGCGCGAGGAGGGCCTCGGCGTGCTCTACATCACCCACGATCTCGCCACCGCCCGTCACTTCAGCGACAAGATCATGGTGCTGAACCAGGGTCGGGTCGTCGAGTACGGCGACGCCGACGACGTGATCCTCACCCCGCAGGACCCCTATACGCGCGAGCTGCGGGCGGCGTCGCCCGACCCCGACAAGCACTTCGCGACGACCGGATCGCACGGAGGTGCACTGTGACCACCGCATCCCCCGATCTGGGTCAGATCGACCAGGAGAACCGCGACGCGCTCGAGGTCGGCACCACCGCGACCGTCGCGCAGAAGGGGCGAGCCGTCGTGCCATGGCGGTTCTTCGCCGGTCGGGCCGGCTTCTACCTGTTCACTTTGTGGGCGGCCATCACGATCAACTTCTTCCTCCCGCGGTTCATGAAGGGCGACGCGGTCAGCTCGTACCTCGCGCGCAACCGCAACATCAGTCCCGAGGCGGCGGACTCGCTGCGGGCGCTGCTCGGCATCGACACCGACAAGTCGATGTGGCAGCAGTACATCGAGTACTGGGCGATGCTGTTCCGCGGCGACCTCGGCATCTCGACACTGCACGGCCTGCGTCCGGTGAGCGAGGTGCTGGCATCCGCTCTCCCGTGGACGCTCGGTCTCGTCGGTCTCGCCACGATCATCTCGTTCGCGCTCGGCACGGTCGGCGGCGCGATCGTCGGCTGGAAGCGCGGCAGCAGGCTCGACGCCCTCATCCCGATCACGACGTTCTTCAACACGATCCCGTACTTCTGGCTCGGTCTCATCGCGATCGCGATCTTCTCGTCGACCCTCAAGTGGTTCCCGTCGTCGCACGCCTATGACAAGGGGCAGTCACCCGAATGGAGCCTCGACTTCATCGGCCAGGTCATCGTGCACGGCACCCTGCCGGCGGTCACGATCATCATCGCCTCGCTCGGCGGATGGATGCTGGGCATGCGCAACATGATGCTCACGGTGCTCGACGAGGACTACATCACCGTCGCCCAGGCCAAGGGCATGCCGAACAGGCGGGTGCTGTGGGCGTATGCCGCTCGCAACGCGGTGCTGCCGCAGATCCAGAGCTTCGCCCTCTCGATCGGGTTCATCGTCGGCGGCACGATCGTCATGGAGATGGTCTTCAGCTACCCGGGCGTCGGCAAGCTGCTGCTCGACGCCACGAACGCGAAGGACTTCGCCCTCATGCAGGGCGTGTTCCTCGTGATCACGCTGTCGGTGCTGGTCGCCAACATCCTGGCGGACATCGTCTACGCATACCTCGACCCGCGCACGCGCCAGACGGAGGCCTGACATGAGCGTTCCCACCTCGACCGACACGACCGCGCCCGACGGCAGCACAATCCCCACCGGGATGCCGGAGACTGCCACGTTCCGCACGGCCCACGGCGACCAGCCGACCCGCAAGACGTTCTGGTCGCAGCTCGCCCAATCGTTCGCGATGTTCCGCAACCCCAAGTCGATCGCCGGCCTGATCATCCTCGGGGTGTTCGTGCTGATCGCGATCTTCGCGCCGCTGCTCGCCCCCTACGGAGCCACGCAGAAGGACCGCACCGCGCTGCGGCAGCCGCCCTCGTTCGACCACTGGCTCGGCACCACGCACATGGGCGAGGACGTGCTCAGCCAGCTCATCTTCGGCACGCGCGGCGTCGTCGTGGTCGGATTCCTGTCGGCGATCATCGCCACCGTCATCGCGATCACGATCGGCGTCATCGCCGGATACGTGCGCGGGTGGAAGAGCGAGTCGCTGTCGGCGCTCACGAACGTGTTCCTGGTGATCCCCGGCATCCCGCTGATCATCATCGTGGCGTCGCAGTTCGAGAACCCGCCGCTGATCGTGATCGCCGCAGTGCTGGGCCTCACGGGCTGGGCATGGGGCGCGCGCGTGCTGCGCGCGCAGACCATGTCACTGCGCAACCGCGACTTCATCCAGGCCGCGCGCGCCAACGGCGAACCGCTGCACCGCATCATCACCGTCGAGATGCTGCCGAACCTCATGGCGCTGATCGCGTCGAGCTTCGTCGGCACCGTCACCGCCGCCATCCTCGGTCTGACGACCCTCGCCTTCATCGGGGTGATCCCGGTGAGCAACCTCAACTGGGGCACCATCCTGTTCTGGGCGCAGCAGAACGGCGCCTTCCCGAGGCTGTGGTGGTGGTACGTGCCCGCAGGACTCTGCATCGCGATCATCGGCGTCGCCCTGTCGCTCATCAACTTCGGCATCGACGAGTACGTCAACCCGAGGCTGCGGTCGGCCGGTGAGCGTGCCCGCGCGATGAAGAAGAAGGGGCTCGACGTGAACGATCCGGTGACGGCGGTGCGCAGCGCGCCGACGACCGACTCGGGTACCGTGCAGAGCGCGGCGACAGCGACGACGACCCATACGAAGACCGACAAGAAGACACAGAACGCCGAGTGATGACCTCTCAGACCCTGACCGAATCCCTGCCCTACCTCGACCCAGAACTGCCGATCGCCGCGCGCGTCGCCGACCTCCTCGACCGCATGACGGTCGAGGAGAAGATCGGGCAGATGCTGCAGCTCGACGCTCGCGACGACCTCGACGATCACGTGCTGGGCAAGCACGTCGGCTCGATCCTGCACACCTCGCCCGAGCGCATCATCCGGGCGAACGAGCTGACCGCCCAGACGCGACTGCGCATCCCGCTGCTCGTCGCCGAGGACTGCATCCACGGCCACTCCTTCTGGCCGGGAGCGACGATCTATCCGACGCAGCTCGGCATGGCGGCCACGTGGGACGCCGAGCTGGTCGAGAAGGTGGCGAGGGCCACCGCGGTCGAGGTCGCGGCGACCGGCATCCACTGGACCTTCTCCCCGGTGCTCTGCATCGCGCGCGACCTGCGCTGGGGCCGCATCGACGAGACGTTCGGCGAAGACCCGTTCCTCATCGGCGAGCTCGCCTCCGCCATGGTGCGCGGATACCAGGGCGAGGGCCTCGACGACCCCACCGCGATCCTCGCGACGGCGAAGCACTTCGCCGGCTACTCCGAGACGCAGGGCGGGCGCGACGCCAGCGAGGCCGACATCTCGCGACGCAAGCTGCGGTCGTGGTTCCTGCCGCCGTTCGAGCGGGTGGCCCGTGAAGGATGCCGCACGTTCATGCTCGGCTACCAGACCACCGATGGGGTGCCGATCACGGTGAACGACTGGCTGCTCAGCGATGTGCTGCGCGGCGAGTGGGGTTACACCGGCACGCTCATCACCGACTGGGACAACGTCGGACGCATGGTCTGGGAGCAGCATGTGCAGCCCGACTACGCGCACGCCTCGGCCGCCGCGGTGAGCGCGGGCAACGACATGGTGATGAACACTCCGGGCTTCTTCGCCGGAGCTCTCGAGGCGGTGTCGAACGGCCTGCTCGCGGAGGACGCCTTCGATGACGCCGTGGCGCGCATCCTCACGCTCAAGTTCGAGCTGGGGCTGTTCGAAGACCCGCGACTTCCGCAGGCGGACCTGGATGCCGTGGTCGGCAGCGCCGCCCACGCCGAGCTCAACCTCGAGACGGCCCGCCGTTCGATCGTGCTGCTCGAGAACGACGGCGTGCTGCCGCTCGACGCGTCCGCGCCGCTGACGGTCGCGGTCGTCGGGCCCCTCGCCGACGACGCCCAGACGCAGCTCGGCGACTGGGCCGGCGGATCGGGTCAGGCCGGATGGCTCGACGGACAGCCGCGCGAGATGATCACCACCGTGCTCGACGGTCTCGCCGGTATCGACGGATGGTCGGTGACGCACGCGCGCGGCGCCGAGATCCTCACGCTCGAAGACGATCCGCGGGGCACGAAGTTCCCCGACGGGCAGCCCCGCCCCTCGGTCGTCGTCCCGAGCGCACCCGACGACACGATGATCGCCGAGGCCGTCGCTGCGGCCGAGGCGTCCGATGTCGTGGTCGCCGTCGTCGGCGACCGTATCGAGCTCGTGGGCGAGGGTCGCTCGACGGCGACGCTCGAGCTGATCGGCGGACAGAACGCGCTGCTCGACGCGCTCATCGCGACGGGGAAGCCCGTCGTCGTGGTGCTCCTGGCCTCGAAGCCGCTCGTGCTGCCGGCATCCGCATCGAAGGCCGCCGCCGTGATCTGGGCGGCGAACCCCGGCATGCAGGGCGGCCGCGCGCTCGCCGAGATCATCTCTGGTGCGGTCGAGCCGTCGGGGCGCCTGCCGATCTCGTTCGCACGCCACGTCGGGCAGCAGCCGACGTACTACAACCAGATCCGCGGCCAGCACGGCGACCGTTACGCGGACCTCACGCAGTCTCCCGCGTGGGCGTTCGGCGAGGGGCTGTCGTACTCGACGGTCTCGTACGGCGAGCTCTCGCTCGACACCGACCGGCTCGGTCTCGCCGACACGATCGTCGCCGAGGTGACGGTGACGAACACCGGTTCGCGCCCGGTGCGCGAGACGGTTCAGGTCTACGTCCGCGACTCCGTCACGAGCGTGAGCTGGGCCGACAAGGAGCTCAAGACCTACCGCCAGGTCGACGTCGCGCCCGGAGAGTCTGCGCGCGTGCGGCTCGAGGTGCCGGTCGCCGAGTGCTCGATCGTGGATGCGGCCGGCAACCGTCGCGTCGAATCCGGCGCGTTCGAACTGCTGGTCGGTCCGAGCTCGCGCGAAGAAGCCCTGCGGAGCGCTGCGTTCACCGTGGCATGAGTCTGCGACGAGGGCGCTCAGGCGTCCTCGTCGCGGAGGCGCTGCGGCCCCGCGCCCTGACTTCCCAGGGCATCGTCGGGGTTGAGCAGACCGCACGCCTTCATCGACAGGCATCCGCAGCCGATGCATCCCGTCAGCTCTCGTTCGAGTCGCTCGATGCCCTCGCGGCGCTTCTCGAGTTCGCGCTTCCAGCGCCGTGACGCCCGCTGCCAGTCGGCGTGACTCGGGGTCTGCGTGAGCGGGACGTCGGCGAACGCGTCCTGCACATCCGACAGCGGGATGCCGAGGCGCTTCGCCACGGTGATGAGCGAGACCCGGCGCAGCATGTGTCGGGCGTAGCGGCGCTGATTGCCGGCGGTGCGCGTCGACGCGATGAGACCGAGGCTCTCGTAGAAATGCAGGGCGGACGGGGAGACGCCGGTGCGCCTGCTCATCTCGCCGATCGTCAGCGGCTCGTCGGGTCCGTGCGCAATCCGGTCCGGATCGGTGCTCATCGCGGCCTCCTCGATTTGACCTCAAGTGTACTTGAGGTCATACGGTGGCAACCGTGACCCGAACGGAGACCGCCACCCGATGACCTACGTGATCGCCCTGCCCTGCGTCGATGTCAAGGACCGTGCGTGCATCGACGAATGCCCTGTTGACTGCATCTATGAGGGCGAACGCTCGCTGTACATCCACCCCGACGAATGCGTCGACTGCGGCGCGTGCGAACCCGTCTGCCCCGTCGAGGCGATCTACTACGAAGACGACCTGCCCGACGAGTGGCAGGACTACTACAAGGCCAACGTGGAGTTCTTCGATGAGCTCGGGTCGCCCGGTGGCGCCGCGAAGCTCGGCATCATCGAGCGCGACCACCCGATCATCGCCGCACTTCCGCCCCAGGAGGCACCCGAATGAGCAGTCAGCAGCACCCCGCCGCGCCGGTTCCGTCCGAGGTCGGTGAAGGGCTCAAGGCCGCGTTCCGCGCGCATCCGGCGGGGGTCGCGATCATCACGGCGATGACCCCTGCCGGTCCCGTCGGTCTCACGGCGTCGAGCGTCGCATCCGTCGCGGTCGACCCCGCGGCGATCGTGTTCTCGGTCACCAGGGCCACCGGCAGCGCGGGCTCGATCCTCAACGCCGAGTCGTTCGTCGTGCACCTGATCGACGACGAGCACTCGGCTCTGGCGCAGAGCTTCGCGGTGAGCGGCGCCGACCGCTTCACCCCCGAGCAGGGGTGGGGCACCCTTCCGACCGGTGAGCCGTACCTCGCCGAGGCGCGCGCCGCGATGCGCGGTCACACGATGTCGACGGTCGCGGTCGGCTCATCGACCGTCGTGGTCGCCGAGATCGACGAGGTGCTGCTCGGGCGGGCGGGCCGACCGCTCGTCTACCTCGACCGCCGATTCCACTCACTCCCCACCGATCAGAACGACTGAAAGGAACAGCATGCCCACTCCGTACACCCTTCCCGAGCTGCCGTACGACTACTCGGCGCTCGCCCCGCACATCTCCGGCAAGATCATGGAGCTGCACCACTCGAAGCACCACCAGGCCTACGTCACCGGTGCCAACACGGCGCTCGAGCAGCTCGGCGCGGCCCGCGAGTCCGGCAACTTCGCCGCCGTGAACAAGCTCGAGAAGGACCTCGCGTTCAACCTCGGCGGTCACATCAACCACTCGGTGTTCTGGGAGAACCTGTCGCCCGACGGCGGCGGCAACCCCGAGGGTGAGCTGGAGGCCGCGCTGACCGACGCGTTCGGCTCGATCGACGCCTTCCGCGCGCACTTCACCGCCACCGCGCTCGGTGTGCAGGGTTCGGGCTGGGCTGTGCTCGCGTGGGACAGCGTCGGTGCGCGTCCGGTCATCTTCCAGCTGTTCGACCAGCAGGGCAATGCCCCGCTCGGCGTCACGCCGCTGCTGCAGCTCGACGTCTGGGAGCACGCCTACTACCTCGACTACCTCAACGTGCGCGCCGACTACGTCAAGGCGTTCTGGGAGCTCGTCAACTGGTCCGACGTGCAGCGCCGGTTCCAGGCCGTACAGGAGAAGACCGCGGGCCTCATCGTCGCCCGCTGAATCTCACGCCTTCTCGCCTGCGCGCGACCTGTCTTTGCCCGTTCCCTCGGGAGGAGATCACCACTCGGGAGGAGGATGCCACGGCATCCGTCCTCCCGAGGCGCACTTCTCCTCCCGAGGATCAGGTCGGCGACGTGCGGTTCAGCGCAGCTGGGCGAACCTCTCGACCTCGCGTGTGGGTCCGACGACGAGCACGACGTCGCCGTCGCCCAGCACTGTGGTCGCCTCTGCGTTGCGCCACTCGCCGTCCGGCGCACGGAACGCCGCAATGGTGACGCCGTAGGTCGAACGCACCGCGCCATCGGTAAGCGTGATCCCCTGCAGGTGAGCCGGGGCGACCGTCTTCACCACGGCGTATCCTCGATCGATCTCGAGATAGTCGGCTGCCGCGCCGCGTACGAGGTGTGCGACGCGGCGGCCCATGTCCTTCTCGGGATAGATCACTCGGTGCACGCCGAGCTGCTCGAGCACGGCTCCGTGTCGTTCATCGACGGCTTTCGCCCAGATCACCGGCACCTTCATGGTCAGCAGCAGCGAGGCGGTGAGGATGGACGCGGTGATGTCGCTGCCGATCGCGACGACCACCCGATCGAACTCGCCGACCGCGAGCTGCTCGAGCACGTCGATACGCGTGGAATCGGCACGCACGACCTGCGTGAGCTGACCGTTGAGCGACTGCACCAGATCCTCGTCGGCGTCGATTCCCAGCACTTCAGTGCCCGAGGCCATCAGCTCGAGTGCGAGCGAGGTCCCGAACCGGCCCAGTCCGATGACCGCTACGGAGTCGGCCTCGGCGATCCGCCGAGCGTCCTGCCTGAATGAGAGAAATCTGGACACGCGGGTCCTTTCGTGCGTTGTGAGCGTGGCGATCAACCGATTGCGGGGCGCTCTTTAGGGAGATCGTAGGCGCTGGGGCGCTCGCGCAGGGCGAGAGCGGAACCGAGCGTCAGGGGCCCGAGCCGGCCGAGGAACATGAGCGCGACGAGGATCAGGTGCGCGGCCGGCGGCAGGTCCGCAGTGATCCCCGCCGACAGGCCGACGGTGCCGAAGGCCGACACCACCTCGAACAGCACGCGGTCGAGATCGAATTCTGTCATTGCGAGGATCGCGATGACAGCCGCCATGACCGCACCCAGCGCGACGATCACGACGGTGATCGCCTCGCGGTGGACGGCGCGCGACAACCTCTTGCCGAAGACATTCACCGCCGCGCCGCCGCGGAGCTCCGTCCACATGATGAAGAAGAGAACTGCGAAAGTGGTCACCTTGATGCCGCCGGCGGTGCCGGCCGGTCCGCCGCCGATGAACATCAGTACGTCCGTTCCGAGCCAGGTCTCGTCGTGCATCTGAGAGATGTCGACGGAGTTGAAGCCCGCCGTGCGCGACTGCACGGAGTGGAAGAACCCGGCGAGGATCCGGTCGCCAGGAGAGAGTGCGCCGAGCGTTCCCGGGTTGTCCCACTCGAACAGCAGCACGTACGCCGTGCCGATCGCCAGCAGGGCCATCGTCGCCGAGAGCACGATGCGGGTGTTCATGGTCCAGTGCAACGGACGGCGGAACTCGCGTCGCAGCTGTCGCAGCACTGGGAAGCCGAGACCGCCGAGAACGATCGCCGCGCAGATCGGCAGGCAGATCCAGGGGTCGCCGACGAAGCCCATCAGGCTGTCTGTGTAGAGGGCGAATCCCGCATTGTTGAACGCGGAGACGGCGTGGAACACGGCATGCCACGCCGCACGCGCGGGGTCGTATCCATAGCCCGTGAGGAATCGCACGAACAGCAGCGCCGCCACGACGACCTCGATCATCAGGGTGGTGACGAGGATGCCGGTGGCGATGCGCTTCATACTTCCGCCCCCAGACGTCTTGGTCTCGGTGCCGGCGAGGATCCGCGATCGCACGGAGAGGCGGCGCGCGAGTGCGAGGCCGATGAGCGCCGCGAAGAGCATGATGCCCAGGCCGCCCACCTGGATCAGCGCCAGGATCACGACCTTGCCGAAGGGGCTCCAGAAGACCGCGGTGTCGACGACCACGAGACCCGTCACGCACACCGCGGACGTCGCGGTGAACAGGGCGTCGATCGGTGGAGTCCACGTCTGGGCGCTCGACGAGATCGGCAGCATGAGCAGTACCGTGCCGATGATGATGACCGCTCCGAACCCGGAGGCGATCACCTGGGCGGGGGCGAGACTTCGACGCCGACCGGCGGCGCGACGGAGCAGGGTCACGCATGGACACTACCCGTAACCGGGGTCGCGACCGAACGACATCCCGTGTGGCGCGTCACCGATCACGGGTTCCGAGCTCCTGCGTCATGAATGCCGCGGATCGGGGTCTCTCTGTGCAGAGACGAATGCGTTCGGCGTGCGTCGAGACACGAAGAGGTCGATCATGAGCAGGTTCCTGGTTCTCTACCGTTCAGCAGTGAGTGCCGCCGAGCAGATGGCGACAGCCGATCCCGAGTCGGGCGCGGAGTCGATGAAGGCGTGGATGGACTGGGCCAAGCGAGCGGGCGACGCGATCGTCGAACTCGGTTCGCCGACGCAGAGTGTCGCGGGCGGTGAGCCCGGTTCCTTCATCGGCGGGTATTCGATCATGCAGGCCGATGATCTGGCGGGCGTCACGGCCGCGCTCGCCGAGCACCCCCATCGCGGGTGGGGTGGGACGATCGAGATACTGGAGATGCTCGGGATCCCGGGCATGTGATCAGAGCGCGCTGAGCCGCTTCTGCGCGGCCAACGCGCCGCATCGGGAGGAGATCCGCGATCCGGAGGAGGATGCCGCGGCATCCGCCCTCCCGTCCGCAGATCTCCTCCCGATGGAGTGAGAGTCAGGCGAGCAGTTCGCCCGCGAGCGCCTCGATGCGACGGCGGATGTCGTCGCGGATCGGGCGCACGGAGTCGATGCCCTGCCCGGCCGGGTCGTCGAGCTCCCAGTCCTCGTAGCGCTTGCCGGGGAAGAACGGGCAGGCGTCGCCGCATCCCATCGTGATCACGACATCGGATGCCTGCACGGCCTCGGTCGTGAGCACCTTGGGCTGCTCGGCGGTGATGTCGATGCCGAGTTCGCTCATGGCCTCGACCGCGATCGGGTTGATCTGGTCGGCGGGCATGGAGCCGGCGGAGCGCACCTCGATGCGGTCCCCGGCGACCTCGCGCAGAAAACCTGCGGCCATCTGCGAGCGTCCGGCATTGTGCACGCACACGAAGAGGACGGAGGGCTTGGTGGTGGTCGTGCCGGTTGTCGTGCTCCGGACGAGCAGCGTCTCTCGAATCTTGTTCGACACGGCCTCTCGCAGGGGGCGTACGGCATCGGCGTCCCAAGACTCGGGATTGGGGAACGACCACTCGAGCACTTCGCCGCGAGGGGTGGATGGCAGGGCGAGCCCCGGCTTCATGAGGACCACGATGTCTGCCGCATCCAGGTCGTCGGGCGTGACGGCCCGCGGCGTTCGGTCGGTGATGTCGATTCCCAGCTCCGCGACGGTGGCTGCGACCGCCGGGTTGACCTCGTCGGCTGGAGCGAGGCCGGCTGATGCGGCAGTGAAGCGATCACCCGCGAGGTGCTCCAGAAGGGCAGCGCCGAGCTGAGAGCGACCCGCGTTGTGCTGACAGATGAACAGGACGCGGGGAGTGCGGTCGGTCATGTGGTCTCTTTCCGGTGCGGTGGGATGGCGGCAAGACGCGGGGCCAGCGCCGTGATGCGGCGTTCCAGCTCTTCGAAAGCGGTATCGAAAGCATCGTCCGTGCCGAGGCGGACAGGGTCCGGGATGGACCAGTGCAGGTGCCCGGTGAGGCCGATCTCTTCGTGCGCGTTGTCGCAGACGGTGACAACCAGATCTGACGTATCCCACACCGACTCGAGCGCGCGCGGCGATTCGTCGGGCAGGTCGATCGCGCGGCGGCCGGCGACAGCGACGGCTCCTGCATCGATTCGATCGGCGGGATGGGTTCCTGCGGATGTGGCAGGGATGCTGCTGTGGGTCGACCATAGCGCCGCGGCGAGTTGAGACCGCGCCGAGTTCGCTGTGCAGACGAAGACGACGCGGCTCGCGCGCTCGACGCGCCCCGGGGTGAGCCCGTCGAGTGCGGAGTCGACGAGGTGGACGTAATTGCGACGTTTGTCGGCTTCTGACCTCGAACGGGACACCATCCCGACCGACTCCAGTCCGTTCAGATGGTGGGTGATCAGGTTCGAGGGGAGTCCCAACGCCACGCTGATCTCGCTCGGGGACAGATCTCCCAGGGTGAGAAGGTCGACGATGCGCAGGCGCGACGGGTCGCCGAGTGCAGCGTGCTTCGCGGCGCGCTCCTCGGCACTCTGCGGTCGATCGATGTTCATTACTTCAATGTTGACTGAAGTACTTGGCGTAAGTCAAGATGAGCCGACATGAATACCGCCACCTCCTCACCCCCGGTGTCCCATCGACCCCATCTCATGCGCCGCGCTGCTGCCGAGTACGTCGGAACCGGCCTCCTCGTCGCCATCGTCGTCGGTTCGGGCATCGCCGCGCAGCGACTGTCTCCGGAAGACACTGGATTGCAGCTCCTCGAGAACAGCCTCACCACGGCGCTCGGTCTTGCTGCGGCCCCGTGTCCGGGGCGCACTTCAACCCTGCGGTGACGATCGTGGACTGGCTGCTGGGCCGCCGCGCCGGGACGGGTATCCCGGTGCGTGATGTCGCTCCCTATGTGCTCGCACAGATTCTCGGCGGGGTCTCCGGCACGCTTCTCGCCGGGGCGATGTTCGACGCGGCGCCCGCGTTCTCCCTCAATGAACGCTCGACAGGCGGGCATCTGATCGGCGAGGTGGTCGCCACCGCCGGGCTCGTTCTACTGATCTTCGCGCTGGCACGCACCGGCGCGGGGTCGGTCACGGCGGCGGCCGTCGGCGCCTACATCGGCGCGGCCTACTGGTTCACCAGCTCGACCTCGTTCGCGAATCCTGCGGTGACGATCGCCCGGATGTTCACCGATACCTTCGCCGGCATTGCGCCGGCATCCGTTGCGCCGTTCATCCTCGCCCAGCTCGTCGGCGCCGCCCTCGGCCTCGCGCTCCTGCTCCTCTTCTACCCGACCGTCGCCCGCACCGCGGGCGACGTCGTGGTTCCGCAGCTCGAAAACCGGCCCTGAAAGGCACGCTCATGCACCTCGTAGCGATCGGCGGAAGCGACGCCGGAATCTCGACCGCCATCCGCGCCCGCGAACTCGACCCGTCCGTCGATGTCACCGTCGTGGTGGCCGACGCGTATCCGAACTTCTCCATCTGCGGCATCCCGTACTACTTCTCCCGTGAGGTGCAGCCCTGGCAGTCGCTCGCCCACCGCACACACGCCGATCTCGAAGCCACCGGCATGAACCTCCGGCTCAACACTCTCGCGACCGCCATCGACGTCGACAGCCGCCGGCTCACCGTCCGCAACGCCGACGGCACGGAATCGACCATCGCGTACGACGAACTCATGGTCGGCACGGGGGCATCGCCGTCGACGGCCGGCATCGCAGGGCTCGATCAGCTCGGCCCCGACGACGGCGTGCACCTATTGCATTCGATGGGCGACACGTTCGCGCTCGAGAGGTATCTCGATGAACATCAGCCCGAGACGGCGATCATCGTCGGAGCGGGCTACGTCGGCCTCGAGATGGCCGAAGCCCTCACCGTGCGCGGCCTCCAGGTCACCCAACTCCAGCGTGGACCCGAAGTGCTCTCTACTCTCGATCCCGAACTCGGTTCCCTCGTCCATGACGAACTCACCCGCCACGGCGTCGACGTCCTCACCCGCACGCGGGTGGAAGCCGTCATCCGAGACGCGGCCGGAATCTCAGTCCGGGGAACCCGCGACGGCGAGGCGTTCTCCCGCACTGCTGACGTGGTGCTCGTCGTCGTCGGCGTGCGCCCCAACACCGGGCTTCTCACCGCTGCCGGTGCGTCGACGGGAGCGGGCGGCGCCGTGGTCGTCGACGAGCGGATGCGCACCGGCCTTCCGCACGTCTGGGCCGCGGGCGATGGAGTCGTGACGCACCACCGTCTTCTCGGCGTCACCTACCTCCCGCTCGGCACGACGGCCCACAAGCAGGGGCGCGTCGCGGGCGAGAACGCGATCGGCGGCGACGCTCGGTTCGCCGGAAGCCTCGGCACGCAGGTGGTCAAGGTGTTCGACGTGGTGGCCGCTCGCACGGGGCTCCGCGACCACGAAGCAGAGGCGGCAGGGTTCGCACCGCGAAGCCATACCGCGCTCGCGGACGACCATAAGCGCTACTACCCGGGGGCGACACCCATCAGCATGCGTATCACGGGCGATAGTCAGGATGGCCGACTGGTCGGCGCGCAGCTCGTCGGTACGCGCGGCGCAGAGATCTCGAAGCGCGTGGACACCTACGCCACGGCGCTGCACCACGGGATGACCGTCGCTGCGATGAGTGACCTCGATCTCTCCTACACGCCCCCGCTCGGCTCCCCGTGGGATGCCGTGCAGATCGCCACACAGGCGTGGGAGCGCGAGGTGGGTTCGGCCTGAGGGCCCAGCGCCCGGTGAATCGCGATCAGCCGACGGTGACGGGGCGCAGGCCGATCTGCAGCACGGCCGGCGCGGCGCAGCATCCGCCCGCGCCGTCGTCGAAGTCTCCTGATCCCCCGCATACGCCGGTCGCGGGCAGGGTGAGTTCGTTGCGGGCCGCGCCCTCGTGATCGCCGGCGAGGTGGGCCGCGACGCTGCGCACCTGCTCGTATCCGGTGAGGGCGAGGAAGGTCGGAGCTCGACCGTAGGACTTCGCGCCGACGATGAAGAGGCACTCCTCCGGCTGCATGAGCTGTCGGGCACCGGTCGCGCCCACCGAACCGCAGGAGTGGATGTTGGGGTCGATCTCGGAGGCGATGCCGGCGACCGCATCGAGAGCGGGGTCGAGATCGATTCGGAGTTCGCGCAGGATGCCGGTGTCCGGCCGGAATCCGGTGAGCGCGAACACGTGCGCGATCTCTGCCATCTCGCGTCCGTCTTCGGCGACGATCACCAGGCCGCTCCCGTCCCGCCGGAACTCGGCGACTCGGAATCCTGTCACCACCTCGACGACACCGTCATGGATCACCTTCGACACCCGAGAGCCGAGCGCTGCGCGTTCGGGCAGCTCGTCTCCGGCGCCGCCCCCGAGAACGTTCGCGGCGCTCCCTCGGCGGAGCAGCCAGGTGACGCGGGTCCCCGGCGACCGGCGGGCCAGTTCGCTCAGGCGCAGCACGGCGTGCGTGGCGGAGTGTCCCGCTCCGACGACGACCACATGCGAACCCGCGAGCTCGGACACGTCGTCGGGGATGCGATAGGAGATCAGATCGGATGCCGCGGCCTCGCCCACGGCGGGGAAGCCGTCTGCGCCCGCAGGGTGGGGGAGGTCCCAGGTGCCGCTCGCGTCGATGACCGCCCGGGCGCGGATCCGCGATTCGGTGCCGTCCGTGTCGAGGGTGTGCACGACGAACGGCTGGTTCCTGCGTCCGGACTCGACGACCTTGTCGCGACCCTGGCGAGCGACGCCCGTGACGGCGGTGCCGTACCGGATCCGCTCACCGAGTGCGCCCGCGAGAGGCGCCAGGTAGTCGCTCACCCATTCCGCCCCGGTCGGACAGCCTGCGGTCGGTGCGGTCCACCCGGTCGGCTCGAGCAGACGACGCGCGGCGGCATCCGTCAGCTCGGGCCACGCCGAGAACAGGCGCACGTGGCCCCATTCGGAGACCGCGGCGGCAGGGCCGCGCCCTCGTTCGAGGACGACGACGTCTTCGCGGCGTTCGACGAGATGCGCCGCCGCTGCGAGACCCTGCGGCCCCGCGCCGATGACGACGATGGGAAGCTCGGACACGACATCTCCTCAGATCGAAAGACTTCAATACGAGAAGCGTCGCCCACGTATCGAAGATTGTCAATACGTGAGAGGATGAGCGCATGACGCTTCCGGTGACGATCGATCAGACGGGCTGCTGCACGCCGCGCGCGGCATCCGCTCTTCCGCTCGCCGAGGCCGAACGGATCGCCCGCCTGTTCAAGGCGCTCGGCGACCCGACGCGCATCCGCCTGCTCTCGCTGATCTCGTCGGCCGCGGGTGGCGAAGCCTGCATCTGCGACCTCACCGACCCGGTCGGTCTGTCGCAGGGCACGGTCTCGCATCACATGAAGCTGCTGGCGGACGCCGGACTCGTCACGCGTGAGCAGCGCGGCAAGTGGGCGTACTTCTCCCTCGCCGAGGGTGCTCTCGACGCCGCCGGCGACGCCCTGCGAGCCGTCTGATCCTGCTGCGCTCCTCAGGTCGGCGTGCGGTCATCCCGATAGGCTGATTCCATGGCCCTCCTCTCGATCGCCGGTTCGGCGCGCGCTCCGCATGAGCTGCGCTCGGCGACTCCGATGAAGGAATGGATGCGCGTCGTGCTCCACCCGGGCACGAACGGGTGGACCAGCGTCTGGGGCACTCTCTCGCACGGCGAGATCGCGGGCTGCCCGCCGCCACGCGACTAGACCGCGCCTCTGTGGGGTGCTGTCTTCCGCGTCGTTCACCCCTTCTCCCGCGTGAGGTCTCGTCATGTCCGCTTCTCCTGTCCGCACCCGTCCCCGTCTCCGCCTGGCTCCCCATGAGCTGTGGCGAGGCATCCGCTCCAACGCCCGCAGCGAGGTGCTCGGGGGTTCGCTGTTGCTCGCCGCCACCGTCGCCGCGCTGATCCTCGCCAACACCCCCGCCGTGTCGTGGTACGAGTCGGTGCGCGACTTCACGTTCGGCATCCCCGAGCTGCATCTCGATCTGAGCGTCGGGGCCTGGGCAGCGGATGGCCTGCTCGCGATCTTCTTCTTCGTCGTGGGTCTCGAGCTGAAGGAGGAGTTCGTCACCGGCCGACTGCGCGATCCGCGTCAGGCCGCGCTGCCGATCGCCGCAGCCGTCGGCGGGGTGATCGTGCCGGCGATCATCTTCGCCCTGATCAACGCGGGCGACGGCGACGCCCTGCGCGGCTGGGCCATCCCGACCGCCACGGACATCGCGTTCGCGGTCGCCGTGATCGCCGTGGTCGGGAAGTTCCTCCCACCGGCGCTCCGCGTCTTCCTGCTCACACTCGCGATCATCGACGACCTGATCGCCATCACGATCATCGCGACCTTCTACACCGACTCGATCAGCTTCCCCTGGCTGACTCTCGCGCTGCTGCCCCTCGCCGGATTCGCGCTGCTCGTGCAGAAGGGCGTGCGGGCGTGGTGGATCCTGATGCCTCTCGCGATCGCCGTGTGGGTCTGCATCCATGCCGCCGGCATCCACGCGACCGTCGCCGGAGTCCTCCTCGGTTTCGTCGTTCCTGTCATCCCGACCGAGCGCGCTCGGGTGCCGCGAGGGACGGATGCCGACGGCGAGCCCCTCTACGACGGCCTCGCCCCGCACTTCGCCGACCGGTGGGGTGTCGTGGCGACGCTGTTCGCCGTGCCCGTGTTCGCCTTCTTCGCGGCGGGCGTCACGATCGGCGGACTCGCGGGGCTCGCGTCGGCGCTGACCGATCCGATCGCGATCGGCATCATCGTCGGCCTCGTCCTGGGGAAGCCGATCGGGATCCTCGCGACCACGTTCCTGCTCAGCCGGGTGCCCGCTCTGCGCCTCGACGAATCGCTGCGCTGGCCCGACCTCACCGGCATGGCGTTCCTCGCGGGAATCGGATTCACCGTCTCCCTGCTCGTCGGCGAGCTCGCCTACGGGTCGAGTTCGGTCGCCGACGAGCACGTCAAGATCGGCGTGCTCCTCGGCTCCCTGATCGCCGCGGTGATCGGCGGGCTGATGCTCGCGAGGCGCAACGCGCTCGCCCGCCGATCGCCGCTCGACGCCTGAGGGCGACGGTCAGGAGCTGCCGACCGTCGACTGCAGCTTCGCCATCACCTGGGTGATCGTGAACGATGCCGATTCCTGGCGAGCAGGGAACTCGGCAAGGGTGTGCAGCATGTTCGCCACATACGCCTGGGCCGGGATGAACAGGAAGATGTGGTCGAGCACCCAGTCCCAGTAGGTGTTCGAGGTGATGTCGGCGCGCTCGAACGGATCGGTGCGCAGATTGAAGAGCTTCGGGAACCGCAGCTCGATGTAGGGCTCCTGCCACACCTGCAGGGTTCCGACCGCGCGCTGCTCCAGGAAGACGAACTTCCAGTTCTCGAAGCGCAGCGCCGTGAGGTCGCCGTCGTCCGAGACGTAGAAGAAGTGTCGTCGCGGGCTGTGCTCGGCGACTCCCGTGATGTAGTCGAGCTGGTTGTTGCCGTCGAGATGGACCCTGAAGTCGGTGCCGTGCAGATCCGTGCCCGCCTTCAGACGCTCGGCGATGTCGGTGTCGCCGGCCGCCGCGAGCAGCGTCACGAACCAGTCGTTGTGGCTCACGATGCCGTTGAGCGTCGTGCCGGCGGGGACGTGCCCGGGCCAGCGCACCATCGCCGGGACCCTGTAGGCGCCCTCCCAGTTCGAGTTCTTCTCGTTGCGGAACGGCGTCATGCCGGCATCCGGCCAGCTGTTCATGTGCGGGCCGTTGTCGGTGGAGTACATGACGATCGTGTTCTCGGCGAGGCCGAGCTCGTCGAGCAGATCGAGCAGACTGCCCACCACGTCGTCATGATCGAGCATCGTGTCGTGATACTCCGACTGCCAGCGTCCGGCGCGCCCCTTGCTCTCCTCCTTGGTGTGGGTGCGGAAGTGCATGTGGGTCGAGTTGAACCACACGAAGAACGGGGTGTCGTCGTCGGCCTGAGCGCGGATGAAGTCCGCCGCAGCATCGCGGAACTCTTCGTCGACGGTCTCCATGCGCTTCTTCGTCAGCGGACCGGTGTCTTCGATGCGCTGCGTGCCGTCGTCGTTCGCCCACGAGTGGATCACGCCGCGCGGGCGGAACCGCTCGCTGAACCCGGGGTACTCCTCGTCGGTCGGGTAGTCCGGGTGCTCCGGCTCCTCCTCGGCGTTCAGGTGATAGAGGTTGCCGAAGAACTCGTCGAAGCCGTGCGCCGTCGGCAGGTGCTCATCGCGGTCGCCGAGATGGTTCTTGCCGAACTGGCCGGTCGCGTAGCCGTGGTGCTTGAGCGCATCCGCGATCGTCGGATCCTCGGGCTGGAGCCCCAGCTTCGCCCCCGGCATCCCCACCTTCGTGAGACCCGTGCGATAGGGGTTCTGTCCGGTGATGAACGCCGCACGCCCGGCGGTGCAGCTCTGCTCGCCGTAGTAATCGGTGAATTTCGCGCCCTCATCGGCGATCCGGTCGATGTTCGGAGTCCGATAGCCCATCAGGCCGTCGGTATAGGTGCTCAGATTGGCGATGCCGATGTCATCGCCCCAGATGATGAGGATGTTGGGCTTGTCGGACATTGTCGCTCCTCGGTCGGCGGTGAGGCCGGGCAGGCGCCCGTGCGGCTCAGCCAACCAGGGGCTCGGGCCGATGCCCAGGGGGCCTCACACGGAGCGGGTGAGGCGGAATCCGATGTGCGACATGCCGGTGTCCTCCGCCTGGGGCGAGCGGGCGGCCGGGCGGAAGCGCAGGCAGTAGTCGGGGGAGCACAGGTGTGATCCGCCCTTCAGCACCCGGCGCGGGATGCTCGGGAAGCCCTCCTGCGCGCTCGCCGCCGCCAACAGGTTCGCGCGCTTGCCGGGATCCACCGGCTTGTCCGACAGCTTCAGATGCCGCGGCGTGTAGAAGTCGCTCGTCCACTCCCAGACGTTCGCGATCATGTCGTAGAGTCCGTAGCCGTTGGGGGCGTACGACCCGACCGGGGCCGTGCCGCCGACGCCCTGGTTGTCATACGGGAAGCGACCCAGCCAGGAGTTCGCCTGCGCCTCGCCGCCGGGGTAGATCTCGTCGCCCCAGGCGAAAGGCGCACCGTCGACCCCGCCGCGGGCGGCGTACTCGTGCTCGGCCTCGGTGGGCAGCCGCATCCCGACCCAGTCGGCGTAGGCGACCGCGTCCTCGAACGCGATGTGCACGACCGGATGCTGCAGCCGATCGTCGATCGACGAGTCGGGGCCGAACGGACGCCGCCAGGAGGCGCCAGCCTGCCAGCGCCACCAGTTGCGCCAGTTGCGCAGGTCGGTCGGGCCGGCGGTCGGCGTGAAGACCATGGAACCGGGCACGAGGTCCCTCGGATCCGCATCCGGGAAGGCAGCCGGGTCGAGAGGCCGCTCGGCCACGGTGATATACCCCGTGGCGTCGACGAACTCCGCGTACTGCGCGTTGGTCACCTCGTAGCGGTCGATCTCGAACGAGGCGACCTCGCGCTCGTGCACCGGGCGCTCGTCGGGGTAGAAGTCCTCGGACCCCATCCGGAAGGTTCCGCCGGGGATCAGCACCAGGTCGCGAATGTTCGTCACCCGCGTCAGCGTAGCGTCCGCGCCGGAGCGGGAGCGGCCACGGTCGCCCGCGCCGGGTTAGCCGACCAGCCGCGCGCTAGCCCCGGCGGGTGCGCTGCTCGCCCTGGACGGGGATCGGACCGGTGACGCTCAGCTCGTCCTCCCAGCACTGGATGCCCGTGACCTCGGGCATCCGCGCACGGGTGAAGACAGGGTCGAGCCCCGCACGCCGCTGATCGGAGTAGTCGCGCAGCAGCTTGAACGCGATGCCCGACAGGAGCGCGATCGCCACGAGGTTCACGATCGCCATGAGCCCCATGATGCCGTCGGCCGTGTTCCAGATGATGTCCGCCGAGGCGATCGATCCGAGGAAGATGATCGCGACGACGAGCACGCGGTAGGCGGTGAGGACGGCGGGTCGGCTGCTGATGAACTCGATGTTGGATTCGCCGTAGTAGTAGTTGCCGAGGATCGAGCTGAACGCCAGCAGGAAGATGATGATGCTCAGGAGGATGTTCGACCATTCGCCGAGGTTGCTCACGATCGCATTCTGCGTGAGCCCGATGCCCCGGGTCGCGTTCGCGAGGTCGGGCGTGGACACCAGGATGATGAACGCCGTGATCGAGCAGACGAGGAACGTGTCGAAGTAGACCCCGAGGGTCTGGACGAGTCCCTGCTTCACCGGGTGGGTCACCGCCGCGGTGGCGCCCGCGTTCGGCGCAGAGCCGAGACCCGCCTCGTTCGAGAACATGCCGCGCTTGACGCCGGTCATGATGATGGTTCCGAGTGCGGCCCCGACGACCTCGTTGAACCCGAACGCCTGGGTGTAGATCGAGGCGAACACCTCGGGGAGGCGCTCGAAGTTCATACCGACGATCACGAGGCCGAGCAGCAGGTATCCCAGCGCCATGGCCGGGACGACCGCCTGCGTGACGCTGGCGATGCGACGGATGCCACCGAAGACGACGAGGGCGGTCAGGACGGCCAGGATGATGCCGACGACCCAGGGGATCCAGCCCACTTCGCCGCCGAAGCTCGAGGAGACGGTGGCGCTGATCGTGTTCGCCTGCAGGGAGCTGAAGGCGAAGGGGAAGCAGACGATCAGGATGACGGCGAAGAGGATGCCCATCCAGCGCGCCTTGAGTCCGTGCTGCATGTAGTACGCGGGACCGCCGCGGAAGCCATCCTTGTCGCGGACCTTGAACGCCTGACCGAGGGTCGACTCGATGAAGCTCGACGCACCGCCGATGAACGCCATCGTCCACATCCAGAAGATCGCGCCGGGGCCGCCGATGGCGATCGCTGTGCCGACGCCCGCGATGTTCCCGACGCCGACGCGGGAGGCCGCTGAGATCGTGAACGCCTGGAACGCCGAGACCGATTGCGGCTCGCCGTTCTCCTTCCGGGGTGTCCGGTCGGTGAGGGTGCGGAACATCTCCGGTATCAGCCGGAACTGCACCACGCCCGATCGCGCGGTGAAGTACAGGCCGAGGACCACGAGGATCGGCAGCACCACCCACGTCCAGAGCCCATCGCCGGCAGAGAGCACGAAATCGTTGAGCGCGTCCATCGCATCAGTATGGCGGCATGCTGGCGCCCGTGGTGATATTCCGCTTCTAGACCAAGCGCGCGGTCGTGCCTCGGACGTTCAGCTCGTAGGGGAGCTCGGCCGGTATTCCCGCGGCTTCGCCGTCGGCGAGCTTCGCGAGCACGGCATCTGCCGCACGCTCGCCCTGCCCGAGGGGGAACTGGTCGACGGTGCTGAGTCGGAAGAACTCGCCGAGCTCGTGACCGTCGATGCCGACGATCGAGAGGTCGTCCGGCACGGCGAATCCGAGGTCGCGGGCGGCGAGGATCGCCCCGATCGCCATCTCGTCGGATGCCGCGAACACGGCGGTGGGTCGCGGGCCGGGGCGTCCGAGCAGCTGCTTCGCCGCGCGGTATCCGCCCTCGACCGTGAAGTCGGCGGGTTCGAGGAAGGCAGGATTCAGAGGGATGCCGGCCTTCGCCAGCGCCTTCTCGAAGCCCAGGCGACGATTCGTCGGGATGTGGAAGTCGATGTCGAACTCGGGGTTCGCGCCGATGTGGGCGATGTCGCGGTGTCCGAGACCGATCAGGTGCTCGGTCGCCAGCTGGGCCACGGCGACGTCGTCGACGGTGAGGGTGTCGAGTTTGGGGTTCGGCCCGCCGATCGCGATCACCGGCAGGCCGAGGTCGAGCAGGTACTGCGTCTCGTCGTCGTCGAGCTCGATCGAGACCGCGATCACGGCATCCACTCGCTGCCGTCGCAGGAAGGTGTCGAACACATGGCGGCGCACGTCCTTGTCGGCGGTGATGTTGTAGAGGGTGATGTCGTAGCCCTCGCGCATCAGCGCGGACGACACCCCCGACAGCACGGTGCTGAAGAACCATCGGTCGAGGAAGGGAACCACGACCCCGATGTTGCGGGTGCGGCCCGATGCCAGGCTCGATGCGCGGGAGGACACGACGTAGCCGAGCGCCGATGCCGCCTCCTGCACGCGCAGGCGGGCCGACTCCGACACATGGCCTCGGCCGCTCAGCGCGCGCGAGACCGTCGCGGTCGAGACGCCGGCGAGCCGGGCGACCTCATCGATGCTCGCCATGGGGGATCCTCTCTGAGCCGTTCCGGTCGCAGTTCGTGCCGTCGGGCGGAGCCGGGGGCGGCGCGAACTGCGACCGGAACGTCGTGCGGCTTACGCCGTGGTGTACCAGACCGCCGTGTCGACGGGCAGGTCGGTGCCCTCGAACGGCTGGCTGCTGACGACGATCGTCGCGTCGGCCGGGAGTGCGAGAGGCTTCTTGCCGAGGTTCGCGACCACGTGCACCGCACCGCGACGGAACGCGACCGCGTGCTTTCCGGCATCCTCCCACACGAGGGAGCCGCTTCCGAAGCCGTGCTCGCGGCGACCGGCGAGCAGCTGCTTGTACAGCGACAAGGTCGAGGTCTCGTCCTTCTCCTCGACCTCGCGCGAGTACGACGCCCAGTCGGCGGGCTGCGGCAGCCACGACGCACCGGTCTCGTTGAAGCCGAACGCCGGAGCATCCGCCTCCCACGGCAGCGGCACACGGCATCCGTCGCGACCGTAGCGCTCGCCGTTGGTGCGGAACCACGTCGGGTCCTGACGGAAGGCGTCGGGGATCTCCATCGCCTCGGGCAGGCCCAGCTCCTCGCCCTGGTAGAGGTATGCCGAACCCGGAAGCGCGAGCATCACGGTCGTCGCCGCGCGAGCGCGGGCGAGTCCGATGGCGGTGTCGGGCTTGTGCGGGGTGTTCGGGCCGATGCCCTCGCCCTGCGGGTTCTCGGCCGTGAGCGCGAGTCGCGACGCGTGGCGCACGACGTCGTGGTTCGACAGCACCCAGGTGCTGGGTGCGCCGACCTCGCCGAAAGCGTCGAGGGATTCGCGGATGACAGACCCCAGAGCCTTCGCGTCCCACTCGGTCATGAGGTAGGGGAAGTTGAAGGTCTGGTGCATCTCGTCGGGGCGCACCCACAGGGCGGTCTGCTTGAGCGTCGGCATCCAGGCCTCACCGCACAGAGCGCGGTCGCCGTCGTACTCGGCCAGCACCTTGTGCCAGTCGCGGTAGATGTCGTGCACGCCGTCCTGGCCCCAGTACGGCACGTTCGCCTCGCCGCCGCCCATCGAGTCGGCGTCTGCCGGGGGCGTGTAGTCAGGCAGGCCGTCGGCCTTGATCATGCCGTGGGCCACGTCGACCCGGAAGCCGTCGACGCCGCGGTCGAGCCAGAAGCGCAGGATCGAGCGGAACTCCTCGCGCACCTCTTCGTTGTTCCAGTCGAAGTCGGGCTGCGTCGGGTCGAAGATGTGCAGGTACCACTGGCCCGGCGTGCCGTCGGCCTCGGTCACGCGCTCCCACATGCCGCCGCCGAAGACGGACTCCCAGTTGTTCGGGGGCAGCTCGCCGTTCTTGCCCTTGCCGTCGCGGAAGATGTACCGCGCGCGCTCGGGGCTGCCGGGAGCAGCCTTGAGGGCCTCCTGGAACCAGGCGTGCTGCGCCGACGAGTGGTTGGGGACCAGGTCGACCACGACGCGGATGCCGCGGGCGTGCGCCTCGTTCAGCATCGTGTCGAAGTCGTCGAGGGTGCCGAACAGCGGGTCGACGTCGCGGTAGTCGGCGACGTCGTAGCCGGCGTCCCGCTGGGGGCTCGTCATGAACGGGCTCAGCCAGATCGCGTCGACGCCGAGCTCCTTCAGCGAGTCGAGCCGGCTGGTGATGCCGGGCAGGTCGCCGATGCCGTCGCCCGAGGCGTCGGCGAACGAACGGGGGTAGATCTGGTAGATGACCGCGCTGCGCCACCACTCGGAACCGGGGGCTGCGATCTGCTCAAGCTGTGCCATGGCAATAGATTAGTGCAAACGCTTACATGATTGCCAGAGCGAGCATCGAATCGATTCGGGGAGCCGATATTCTGCGCCGGTCCGCAGCCGCTTGCAGGCCCGGGAGTATGCTTCGGGCATCCGACCACAGGAGGCTGTCATGGTTCCCGAGATCAACTACTGGGCCGTTCTGCTCGCGACCGCCTCGAGCATGATCGTCGGCTCGATCTGGTACGCGCCGAAGGTGTTCGGCACCCGCTGGTCGAAGCTCGCGAACGTCGACATGGACGGTCCGGGGGCGAGCGCGACGATGGCGATCATCACCACCGTGATCGTGAGCTTCGCGACGGCGTGGGTGCTCGCCGGAGCATCCGCGATCGCCTGGCACTTCTACGACGGATCGTTCTTCTGGGCCGCCGTCGTCACCGGCGTGCTGCTGTGGGCCGGGTTCACGGCCGCGCGGTTCATCACGCACGACGCCTTCGAGGGCCGCCCGACGGCGTTGACCACCATGAACATCGCACACGAGATCGTCACGATCGTGGTCATGGCCGTGATCATCGGCGTCTGGCCGCCGGCTCTCGGCTAGCTCGCCGCGGCATCCGTCGTGAGGTCCTGCGCGAACATGACGAGGATCCCGCTCGGGCCGCGCAGATAGGTGAGCCGGTAGACGCCCTGGTAGTTCGCGACTCCTCGCAGCGGGTGATATCCGTGCCGGGCAGCGATGGCCAGGGACTCGTCGATGTCGTCGACGGAGAACGCCACCCGGTGCATCCCGATCTCGTTCGGCAGGGTCGGCTCGGTCTCGATCGCGTCGGGATGGATGTATTCGAACAGCTCGAGCTGACCGTGGCCGTCGGGTGTCTGCAGCACGGCGATCTTCGCGTGGTTGCCGTCGAGGCCGACGGCGGTGTCGGCCCATTCGCCGCTGACCTCGTCCCGACCGAGCACGGTGAGGCCGAGATCGGTGAAGAAGGCGATCGTCGCCTCGAGGTCGCGCACGGCGATGCCGACGTTCTCCAGTGTGATGGGCATGGCTCGCATGCTACTCGCGGGGCGCGACACGCCGGGCGCCTCGAAAGACTAGACCTTCGCCACTTCCGCCGAGACTTCCTGGTATGCCAGCATTTTGCACGTGACCTCCTGGTCGCCTGCGGTCGCCGACTGCGGTTCAGACCAAGGGGGTCTTCATGTCGGGTTCATCGCGCCGTTCAGCGCCATGGATGCTCGCCGCCGCACTCATCGCCGCCGCGATGGTCGCGGGCGTGACCACCGCGGCCTCCGGTGATGCCCCCGCCGACGACCCGACCGCCGCACCGGATCCGACTCTGTCGGTCGCCCTCGCCTACGAGTTCCTCGATGCGCGCGTCGACGAGTTCTGCGACGGCGCGGGGCACTGCCTTCCCCGCAGCTATCAGGGAGGCTTCTTCACCGACCTGCCGACCTGGGACTTCACCCCGTCGTTCGTCTACGACGACGCCCTCGTCGTGATCGCGTACACGGCACGCGGGCTCCCCGACGACATCCGTCGGGCGCGGACCATCGGCGACACCCTGCTCTTCGTGCAGGCGAACGACCCGATCGGCGACGGCCGAGTGCGCACCTCGTACGAGCCGCACGGCATCCGTCAGGGGAGGGTCGAGATCACCGGCCCCGGCACGTTCACCGGCAACCAGGCCTGGACCGGTATGGCGCTCGCGCGTCTCTTCCACGCGACCGGCGACTCGAAGTACCTCGCCGGGGCGGTGCAGATCGCCGAATGGATCCAGAACAACACCGCCGACATGGTGCGAGCGCCCTTCGGCTACACCGGCGGCCAGCTCGAGAACGGCTCGTCGCTGGAGTGGAAGTCCACGGAGCACAACAGCGATATCGCCGGCTTCTTCACGCAGCTCGCACAGCTCACCGGCGACTCCGTCTGGGCCGATCGGGCGGGCGTCGCGTCGGCCTTCGTGGCCGCGATGCAGAGCGCCGACGGCCATGTCGACACGGGCACCCTGCTGGACGGGTCGACGGTCAACACCCGCCCCATTCCCCTCGACGCGCAGACCTGGAGCTCGCTCGCCACGCGCGACCCCCGCTACGACACCTCGCTGGACTGGACGCTGACCCACCTCATCGCGACGGACGGGCAGTATCAGGGCGCGTCGATCAGCGACGCCGACGTGTCGAAGGTGTGGTTCGAGGGATCCGGCCACCTGGCGCTCGCTCTCACGCTGCGCGATGCGCCCGGTGACGCCGAGCGCGTGGAGTCGCTGCTGAGCAGCATCCGCCTCGGTCAGCGCGATGCGCCCAACGGCGACGGCAAGGGGATCGTGGCGACGTCGACCGACGGCCTCGACTCGGGCTTCGGCGACCTCTACTACGCCAGCCTGCACACCGGTGCGACGGCCTGGTACCTGCTCGCCGCCGCAGGCGACAATCCCTTCGCGCTGCCCGTCGACTGACCCGTCCCGCTCTGACGCCTGCCGCCACGTCGGGCGCGGTGCGGGGTCACTAGTGCACCTCCGGCGCGGTGCGTGGTCACTATTGCACCCGAATCGCCAGTTTCAGGTGCGGAACTGGCCCCGGCTGTGCGCGCGGGTGCAGAACTGGCCCCGGCTGCGCGCGCCTACCGCTTACGCGGCGACGCGGGCGACGGCGGCGATCGCGCTGGTGAAGACGTCGACGCCGTCGATGCCCGAGCGCATGGCGGCCGAGGTGTCGGGGCCGAAGCCGGCCTCGGTCGCGTGCTCGGGGTGCGGCATGAGACCCACGACGTTGCCGGCCTCGTTGGTGAGTCCGGCGATGTCGCGCAGGGAGCCGTTCGGGTTCACGCCCGCATAGCGGAATGCCACGAGGTTCTCGCCCTCGAGACGGTCGAGCGTCTCCTCGTCGGCGATGTACCCGCCGTCGGCGTTCTTCAGCGGGATCGTGATCTCCTGGCCCGTGCGGAAGCGGTTGGTCCACGCGGTGTCGGAGTTCTCGACGATCAGCTTCTGATCGCGCCGAACGAAGTGCTGGTGATCGTTGCGGATCAGGCCGCCGGGCAGCAGGTGCGCCTCGACCAGCATCTGAAAGCCGTTGCAGATGCCGAGGATCGGCATGCCCTTGGCCGCGGCGTCCTTGACCTCCGCCATGATCGGCGAGAGCGCGGCGATCGCACCGGCGCGCAGGTAGTCGCCGTAGCTGAAGCCGCCGGGCAGCACGAGGGCGTCGACGCCCTCGAGATCGTGCGAACCGTGCCAGAGGGCGACCGGCTCGGCGCCGGCGATGCGCACGGCGCGCTGAGCGTCGCGGTCGTCGAGCGAGCCCGGGAAGGTGATGACGCCGATGCGCGTGGTCACTCGGCGACCTCGATGCCGACGACGTCCTCGATCACGGAGTTGGAGAGCACCTCATCGGCGATGCGGCGGGCCTCGGCGAGGATCTCGTCGGTGACCTCGCCTTCGACGGTGAGCTCGAAGCGCTTGCCGATGCGGACATCGGAGAAGCCCTCGACGCCCAGACGGGAGAATGCGCCGGACACGGCCTTCCCCTGCGGGTCGAGCAGTTCGGGCTTGGGCATGACGTCGACGACGATGGTGGGCATGAACGGCTCCGGAAGTCGCGGGCGGACGGGCGTGTCCAGTCTACCGGCTCGGGACTCGCCCGATTCCCGGGTGACGGGGCTCAGGCGTGGAAGACGGTGTGCAGGTCGCCGATCGCCTCGCGGCCGCCGAGACCGTCGATCTCGAACAGCACGGAGATGCCGACGACGTGGCTGCCCAGGCGCTCGACCAGTTCGCGTCCGGCGGCGAGCGTGCCCCCTGTGGCGAGCACGTCGTCGATGAGCAGCACGCGGGATCCGGCGGGCAGATCGTCGTGCATCTCGATCGTCGCGGTGCCGTATTCGAGGGCGTAGTCGACGGATGCCGCGGGGCGGGGCAGCTTGCCGGCCTTGCGGATCGGGATGAGGCCGACACCTGCGGCGATCGCGGCCGCTCCGGCGAGGATGAAGCCGCGCGCCTCGATGCCCGCCACGACGTCGAACTGTCCGGCGAACGGCGCGATGATCGCATCGGTGGTCGCCTGCAGAGCCTCTGCGTCGGCGAGCAGCGGGGTGATGTCGCGGAAGATGATCCCCGCCTCGGGATAGTCGGGGATGCTGCGGATCAGGGATTCGGCGCGGACGAGGGCGGGGGAGAGATCGGTGTCGGGCACCGGTCAAGGCTACGCGAAAGGCTCGGGCTTGACACCGTGGGAGCGCTCCCATAGAGTCACTGGACAGTGCATGGGAGCGCTCCCACAGGAATCCTCACGGGAAGCCATCACGGAAAGCCCCCGCACGACCCCGAGCACCACCCGCACCACCACTGCACGACCCACCACAAAGGAGTGAACTGTGAACACACGTGCCCGCAAGCGGATCCTGACGACAGCAGCCGTCGCATCCGTCTCCGCCCTGGCCCTCGCCGGCTGCGCCTCCGCCGATGCCGGCGACAGCGCTTCCGGTGACGAGAAGGTCACACTGACCGTCACCACCTTCGGCACCTTCGGATACGACGACCTCTACGACGAGTACGAGAAGGCGAACCCGAACGTCACGATCGAGGCGACCAACATCGACACCGGCGGCAACGCCCGCACCGACGCGTTCACGAAGATCGCAGCCGGCTCGGGTCTCAGTGACGTCGTCGCGATCGAGGAGGGGTGGCTCGGCGCGATCATGGACGTCTCCGACACCTTCGTCGACCTGCGCGACTACGGCATCGAAGACCGCAAGTCCGACTGGGTCGACTGGAAGTACGGACAGGCGACCGACGCCGAGGGCCGCGTGATCGGCTACGGCACCGACATCGGCCCGAGCGGCATCTGCTACAACGGCGCCGCCTTCGAGGCAGCCGGCCTGCCCAGCGACCGCGAGTCCGTCGCCGAGCTGCTGAACGGCGACTGGGAGAACTACTTCGCGGTCGGCGCCGAGTACACGGCCAAGACCGGCAAGGCCTGGTACGACCACTCGGGCTTCGTCTGGAACGCCATGGTGAACCAGCTCGACGAGGGGTACTACACCTCTGACGGCGAGCTGAACGTCGAGGACAACGCCGAGCTGAAGGAGCGCTTCGAGCTGCTCGGAGCCGCGACCGAAGGCGGTCAGTCCGCTGCACAGACCGCGTGGGACTGGAACGGCGGCAAGTCGTTCGTCGACGGCACCTTCGCCACGTTCGTCTGCCCGGGCTGGATGCTCGGCGTCGTGCAGGGCCAGGTCGAGGCCGGCGGCGGCGACGCCTCCACCGGCTGGGACTTCGCCGACGTCTTCCCCGGCGGCGCAGCCAACTGGGGCGGCGCGTTCCTGTCGATCCCCGAGAGCTCGCAGCACAAGGAGGCCGCGGCCGACCTCGCCGACTGGCTGACGCAGCCCGAGCAGCAGGTCAAGCAGTCCGCCGCCGCGGGCAACTTCCCCTCGACGATCAAGGCGCAGGAGACGCTCTCGTCCGAGGCGACTCCGAACGCGTTCTTCAACGACGCACCCACCGGTGCCATCCTCGCCGAGCGTGCCAAGGGCGTCGTCGCCCAGTTCAAGGGCGCCGATGACTCGGTGATCCAGGAGAACGTCTTCGGTCCGGCCCTCAGCGGCCTCGACCGTGGCGAGACCGACACCCAGGGCGCCTGGGATGCCGCGGTCGAGCTCCTGAACGAGCTGGTCGACTGACCCAGCCACCGCATCCGTTCCGGTCGCAGTTCGTGCCGCGCCGCCTTCACCGGCGCGGCACGGGCTGTGACCGGAGCACCACGGAAGCCCGGAACAGGACCAAGGAAGAGTCATGACCCTCACGCATGAGCGCTCGGAGACGGCATCCGCGTCGTCGAACGACGCGAAGAGCCCGAAGACGGATGCCGCGGCTCGGCGTCCCTGGCGGCACCGCATCTCGCGGTTCGACCAGAACGCCTCCCCGTACTTCTACATCTCGCCGTTCTTCCTGCTCTTCGGGCTGGTCGGACTCTTCCCGCTGCTCTACACGGTGTGGGTGGCCGTGCACGAGTGGGACCTGCTCAAGGGGCAGGGCGAGTTCATCGGCGCCGGGAACTTCGTCGAGATCCTCGGCGACCCGATGTTCTGGAACTCGATCTTCAACACCCTGAGCATCTTCCTGCTGTCGGCGATCCCGCAGCTCGCGGTCGCCCTGGTGATCGCCTACCTCCTCGACCGCGGCCTGCGTGCCCCGACGTTCTGGCGCATGAGCGTTCTCATCCCGTTCGTCGTGACCCCCGTCGCCGTCGCCATCATCTTCTCGAGCATCTTCAACGAGGCCGACGGCCTCGCCAACAACCTGCTCAATCTGATCGGCATCGCCGACCAGGAGTGGAAGCACAACACGGCCCTGTCGCACCTCGCGATCGCCGTGATGGTGAACTTCCGCTGGACCGGCTACAACGCCCTCATCCTCCTCGCCGCCATGCAGGCGGTGCCGCGCGATCTCTACGAGTCGGCAGCCCTCGACGGAGCCGGCGCTGCTCGCCGGTTCTTCTCGATCACGATCCCCACGATCCGCCCGACGCTGATCTTCGTGATCATCACGGCGACGATCGGCGGTCTGCAGATCTTCGCCGAGCCCCGGCTGTTCGACGTCTCGACCGCGGGCGGCATCGGCGGCAGCGACCGGCAGTTCCAGACGACCGTGCTGTTCCTGTGGGAGCTCGCCTTCTTCCGCCGGGACCTCGGCGAAGCATCCGCCGTCGCCATCCTGCTGTTCCTGCTCATCGTCGGCATCGGCGTCATCAACTTCCTGATCTCCCGACGCATCTCGACCGGGGATGCTCCGAAGAGCCGCGTCGCGCGCCGACGAGCCCGCACCGCCGCTGCCGCCGCAGCCGCGACGGCCGCCGCCGGCACGACGATCGCCACCACGACCGAGGAGAATGCGCGATGACCGCCACCCAGGCGCTGAGCGTCCCCGAGAAGATCCGCCGCCGTCGAGGCGCCGTGGGCGGCAACGCCGGGATCGGCAGCCGCCCCGGCTTCCTCACCTACGGCCTGCTCGCCGCGTTCATCATCGGCAGCGTCTACCCGCTGTGGTGGTCGGTCGTCGTGGCGAGCGGCACGAACGCCACGCGTGGCGAAACCCTGCCGCTGATCCCCGGCGGCAACTTCTTCACCAACGCCGCCAAGGTGTTCGACGCGATCCCGTTCTGGCTCGCTCTGGGCAACTCGTTCCTCATCTCGGCGATCATCACGGTCTCGGTCGTCACGTTCTCGACGCTCGCCGGCTATGCCTTCGCCAAGCTGCGCTTCAAGGGCCGCGACGGACTGATGATCTTCGTGATCGCGACCATGGCGATCCCGACGCAGCTCGGCATCATCCCGCTGTTCATGCTGATGCGGGAGCTCGGCTGGACCGGATCGATCGGCGCGGTCATCGTGCCGACACTGGTCACCGCCTTCGGCGTCTTCTTCATGCGGCAGTACCTGGTCGACGTGATCCCCGACGAGCTGATCGAGGCGGCGCGGATGGACGGCGCGAACCAGTTCCGCACGTTCCTCACCGTCGGCATCCCGGCCGCTCGCCCTGCCATGGCGATCCTCGGCCTCTTCACCTTCATGACGGCGTGGACCGACTACCTCTGGCCGCTGATCGTGCTCTCCCCGCAGAACCCGACACTGCAGACGGCCCTCAGCCAGCTGCAGTCCGGCTATTACATCGACTACTCCATCGTGCTCGCCGGTGCGGTGCTCGCGACCCTTCCGCTGCTCGTCCTGTTCGTCGTGGCGGGCCGGCAGCTGGTCAGTGGCATCATGGCGGGCGCGGTGAAAGGATGACCCCTATGACCCGTGCCTTTCCCGAGAACTTCCTGTTCGGCGCCGCGACAGCGGCGTACCAGATCGAAGGGGCGGCTTTCGAAGACGGGCGCACCGCGTCGATCTGGGATGCCTTCAGCAGGGAGCCCGGCGCCGTGATCGGCGGCGACAACGGCGATGTGGCGTGCGACCACTACCACCGCTATCCGCAGGACGTCGCTCTCATGAAGGAGCTCGGGCTGCAGACCTACCGCTTCTCGACCTCGTGGTCGCGCGTCCGGCCCGACGGCGGCGCGGTCAACGTGAAGGGCGTCGACTTCTACGAGCGCCTGGTCGACGAGCTGCTCGCGAACGACATCCTGCCCTGGCTGACGCTCTATCACTGGGACATGCCGCAGGCGCTGCAGGAGACCGGCGGGTGGACCAACCGTGACACCGTCGGACGCTTCCTCGAGTACGCCGGCACGATGCACGACGCCCTGGGCGATCGGGTGAACGTGTGGACGACCCTGAACGAGCCGTGGTGCTCGTCGTTCCTCTCTTATACCGGCGGCGAGCACGCTCCGGGTCACACGAGCGTCGCCGAGGGTCTGCTCTCGGCGCACCACCTGCTGCTCGCCCACGGCGAGACGGTCCGTGAGTTGCGTGGCCGGGATGCGAGCCTGAATCTCGGCATCACGCTGAACCACACGGTCGCAGACCCCGCCGATCCGACCAACCCCGCAGACATCGACGCCGCGCGTCGCGTCGACGGCCAGTTCAACCGCTGGTTCCTCGACCCGATCTACCGGGGCGTGTACCCGGACGACATCATCCGGGACATCCGGTCGGTGGATGCCGATGCCGTCGCCCGCTTCACGGATGCCGTGCACGACGGCGACCTCGACGTCATCTCTCAGCGCATCGACACGCAGGGCGTCAACTACTACCACGGCGACTTCGTCTCGGGCACGGCTCCCGCCCCTGAGTGGACCCCGCTCAGCGGCGGCCCCGCGACCGACCGGGTCGGTCGAAGCCCGTATCCGTCGAGCGAGGGCATCCACCCCGTCGAACGCGGACTCCCGCGCACGGCGCAGAACTGGGAGGTGCAGCCCGAGGGGCTCACCCGTCTGCTGCAGCGCGTGTGGACCGAGTACGCCGAGCCCGCCGGAACCGTGCTCTACATGACCGAGAACGGTGCCGCCTATGACGACGTCGCGGTCGTCGAAGACGGTGAGACCCGCGTGCACGACGAGGACCGCACCGAGTTCCTGCGCCTGCACCTGGCCGCCGTGCTCGATGCGGCGGATGCCGGCGTCGACGTGCGCGGCTACTTCTACTGGTCGATGTTCGACAACTTCGAGTGGGCCTGGGGCTACGACAAGCGGTTCGGCATCGTGCGCGTCGACTACGACACCCAGGAGCGGAGTCTGAAGGACTCCGGTCGGGAGTACGCTCGCATCATCGCCGCTCGCGCTCTCTGACGCCGGGCGGCGTCACCAGGGAGCATCCGGCCTCGCCGCCGGACGGAGGGAGAGTCGTGTCGTCACGAGCGACCATCGAAGAGGTGGCATCGGCCGCCGGAGTCTCACGGTCGACGGTGTCACGCGTCGTCAACGGGTCGACGGCGGTGAGTCCTGAAGCCCTCGAGTCGGTGAAGCGGGCCATCGAGGAGCTCAGCTACGTGCCCAACCGCGCGGCTCGCTCACTCGCGTCCCGACAGACCCACGCGATCGCCCTGATCGTGCCCGAGGACACCACGCGGTTCTTCGGAGATCCCTTCTTCGCGGCGATCGTCGCGGGCATCACGGGGGCGCTCCGGGGCTCGGACTACCTGCTCAACCTGCTGATCGCGAGCGACGACCCCGGCGACAAGATGACGAGCTTCGTGCGCAACGGCGGTGTGGACGGCGCGCTCATCGTCTCGCACCACACGAGCGACGCGTTCATCGACCGGGTCGCCGATGCCGTGCCCGTGGTCTGGGGCGGCAGGCCGGTGCGCATCCGCGAGGGCGACTACGTGGTCGACGTCGACAACGTCGCCGGCGCCCGCACCGCCACCCAGCACCTGATCGAGACCGGTCGCACGCGGATCGCCACGATCTCGGGGCCCATCACGATGGTCTCCTCCGTCGACCGTGTGCAGGGCTTCCGCGGGGCACTGGCCGATGCAGGGCTCTCGCCGTTCGCCGAGGAGGCCGGTGACTACAGCGAAGCCAGCGGAGCGGATGCCGCGCGCCGCATCCTCGCGGCGGGGCGTCCGGATGCGATCTTCGTCGCCAGCGACCTCATGGCCCGTGGCGCGCTCACGGCGCTGCGCTCGGCCGGCATCCGTGTTCCCGAGGACGTGGCGCTCGTCGGGTTCGACGACTCGTCGGTCGCGCTGAGCACCGACCCGCCGCTGACCACCATGCGGCAGCCCATGTACGCGCAGGGGGAGGCCATGGCCGGAGTGCTGCTCTCGCGCCTGGCCGGGCGCGACCCGGCGCACACGACGATCCTGCCGACCGAACTCGTGGTGCGCGCCTCGTCGTGACCTCGCGCGGGCCGGGATCGAACGGGTGCGACCGAAGAACACGGATGCGGACCATACGCCCCTCCAGGTCGGTCCGCATCCGTGGGTCTTCGGGCGATCAGCCGATCCGGTCCCGTGACCGCTGATCGATCGTCGCGGGCCACGGCAGCGTCGCCCACGGGCCGTTGCGCTTGGGCATCACTGCCGTCGCGAAATCCGTCCACACCTCGCCGTACTTCTCGAACGACTCCGCGTCGAGGTTCCCGTCGCTCCAGTGCATGACCCGCCCGGCGATGTAGCTCAGGCCGAAATCGACCCATGACACGAACGACGGGCGGGTGTCGACGTTGATCCGATGGATGATGCGGCGGGCCTCTGCGACGTCGGCGTATCCGAGCGCGACACCCCACGTCGTCATCGCCACGGCCTGACCGAGCGCGTACGCGTCGAGTGTGCGCACATACACATCGGGCGTCACGACATCTTTTCCGACTCGTCTGCGCACCTCGCGCTCGATGCGCTCGATGCCGGCCACGAACGGCAACGCGTCGCGCGCATCTCCGCCTTCGGCGACGATCCCCGCGAGCCACTCCCGCGTGGTCGGCACACGCCCGAGGGCGGTGTCCAGGTCGTTGCGGACAGCCAGACGGAGCATCCAGGCCTGACGTCGACGTCGCACGGTGCTGAGATGGTCGATCATGCCGAGCCAGTCGTCACGGGAGCGGATGCCCCACGTCTCGGCGACGAGCGCTCTGTCGTCAGGTCCCAGAGAGGGGGCCGTCGGGTCGTTCCAGGGCCCGGACGGGAGGGAGCTGATCTGCAGCAGGCCCAGCGCGATCTCGTTCGCCTCGGTGTCGGTGGTGGAGAACCGCTCGGATGGCGCGAGCCTCTGGGGACGCGTGAACCATGATGTCGGGCTCATCACACTCCTGAGGGTGGGGCCTGGGGCCGCTCATAGCTTGAACAGCTATTCAGTCGCTAATATATAGCCTCCGGGGGGAAATCCGAAGTCGTCCGATGCTGGGGAGCGGGACACCGATGGCACGTTCAGACGAACACAACCGGGCCGCGCGGGAGCGCGCCCGCGAAGCCATTCTCGAATCGGCCATCATCCTGTTCGCCGAACGTGGCGTCTCCGGCGCGAGCATCGCCGAGATCACCCGCCGCGCGGGGGTCGCGCAGGGACTCGTGAGCTACCACTTCGGCGGCAAGGACCAACTCGTGGCCGCCGTGATCGACCGCTGGTACGAGGCGCTCTTCGCGATCCCGCAGGTCGAAGGGCCCGCCGACGTCCGGCTCGCCGGGATCATCGACGGTGCTCTCGCCGCCACCGGTTTCGCCCTCCCGGTGCAGCGAGCGGTTTTCGCGATGCAGCAGCAGCCCAGCACCCACCGCATGTTCGCCGAGGCCGAGACCCGGTTCGCCGAGCAGGCGATCGCATCGGAGAACGCCGTCCGCGAGATCTTCCGCGAGAGGGGTGCCGCCGATCCTCCGCTCGAGGAGATCATGCTGCGCACCACCCTCGAGGGCGTCTTCATGAAGTACGCCGTCTACGGCGACACCTACCCGCTCGAAGACGCCCGACGCTGGGTGCGGCGTCTCTACGGCCTGCCCGAGCCCGAGGCGGGGCTTCCGCTGCAACTCGCGCCCCGGGATCCGGACGCGAGGACCAGGGCGGCGGGGGCTCTGCGGGACGAGGAGTGACCGAGCTGCGGCCGACCCTCCATCGCGGACGGCGTCAGCCCAGCTGCATCCGGGCGAAGGCCCCGAGCACCACGCGCTCGGACTGCACGAGGTAGCGCTCGAGCTCGGCCGCACCGGCCGCCGCACCGCGGGCGAGGAAGGTGTCGAGCACCGCGCGGTTCTTGCGCACGAACGGCTCGTGCAGCGAGCGAGGATCGTCGATCTTCAGGAACGCGAGTCTCAGCTCTGCCGCGAGGTCACGGTAGGTGCGGGCCAGACGGGGGCTGTCCGCGAGCGACACCAGGGCGACATGGAACGCCATGTTGGCGCTGCCCACCGCGCGCCACGTCTCGGCGTCGTCGAGGAGTGCGTCGTGCGCCGCGGCCTCGGCGGCGAGCACGGCCTCCTGCATCTGCTGGACCGCCGGATGCTCCGGCTCGGAGTGCAGGAGCGCGGTGCACTCGATGATGCGACGTGCGCGATAGATGTCGATCACGTCGGCGATCGACGGCGAGGCGACGGAGACGCCCCGGTGCGGCACGTGCTCGAGCAGACCCTGCTCGGAGAGGGCGCGGAACGCCTCGCGCAGCGTGTTGCGTGCCACGCCGAAGTGCTCCGCGATGGCCGATTCCGACAGTCGGGAACCGGGTGCGAAGGCGCCGTCGATGATCTGCTGTCGGAGCGCATCGGCGAGCATGCCCTGCTGGTTCATGCCTTCATCGTAGGCGGCGGCCGGGGCGGATCGTTCGAGGAAGTGTCTCCGCCATCACGCGAATGCAACTCCGCCGTAGCACAGCGGAAACAAAGTTGTTGAACAATATTGCTCGATCCGTTCTACACTGGGTGTCACTCGACACCCACCAACGACGATGGGAATCCCCCCGCAATGTCAGAGAACACCGCAGCCCCGCTGTCCGCCGAAGACGAAGTCCGGCTCTCCGCCGCCAAGAGACGCGCCGGCCGCAGCGCCGTGATCGGCGCCATCTTCCTGATGGCCACCAGCGCCATCGGTCCCGGGTTCATCACCCAGACGGCCACCTTCACCGCGACGATGGGGGCGGCCTTCGCGTTCGCGATCCTCGTCTCGATCCTCGTCGACATCGCCGTGCAGCTGAACGTGTGGCGCATGATCACCTCCTCCGGCATGCGCGCCGGGGAACTCGCCAACAGGGCCATCCCGTTCTCCGGGCACGTGATCGCCGTGCTCGTCGTCATCGGCGGCCTCGCGTTCAACATCGGCAACATCGCGGGTGGCGGCCTGGGCATGAACGCGCTGCTCGGCATCGATCCCAAGCTCGGCGGAGCGCTGACCGCCGCCCTCGCGATCATCATCTTCCTCATCAAGAAGGCCGGTCCGGTGATGGACATCGTGCTCGTCGTGCTCGGCATCGGCATGATCGTGATGACCGTGATCGTCGCGGTGATCGCCCAACCGCCCATCGGCGAGGCGCTGCGCCAGACGTTCGCGCCGGACGAGCTCAACTTCGCCACGATCACCACGATCGTCGGCGGAACGGTCGGCGGATACATCACCTACTCGGGTGCCCACCGCTACCTCGACTCGGGTCACACCGGTCCCGAGCAGGCGGGTCCTGTGATGCGCGCCGCGGCGAACGGCATCCTCGTCACCGGCATCATGCGCTACGTGCTGTTCCTCGCGATCCTCGGCGTGGTCGCCTCGGGCGTCTCGCTCGACCTGTCGAGCCAGGCCGCGAACCCCGCGGGACAGGCCTTCGGCGCCGTGCTCGGCGACGCGGGACTCCGCATCTTCGGCGCGATCTTCTGGGCCGCCGCGATCAGCTCGGTGATCGGCGCGGCATACACGTCAGCGACCTTCCTCTCGACCTTCACGAAGAAGCTCCGGGGCGGGTGGCCGCTGCAGCTGGCCACCGTCGCCTTCATCGTCGTGTCGCTGATCGTCTACCTCTCGATCGGCACGGCGCCGGCCGCGATCCTCGTCTTCGTCGGCGGCTTCAACGGGCTCATCCTCCCCATCGGCCTCACGGTGTTCATGTACATCGGCTGGTTCCGCCGTGACCTGCTCGGCTCGAAGAAGTACCCGCTGTGGCTGCTCATCGCCGGCACGCTCGTGACGCTGCTGACCTGGTACATGGGAATCGTCTCGGTCGGCCCCATCTTCGCCTTCCTCGGAATCGGAGCGTGACCCCATGACATCGATCGACCTGAACTCCGACCTCGGCGAGAACGTCCCCGACCGGGTGGTCAGCGACGACGAGAGCATGCTGCGCCTCGTGACGAGCGCGAACGTGGCGTGCGGGTTCCACGCGGGCAGCCCCGAGGGCATCCGATCGACTCTCGAGAGCGCCGTGGCCGGAGGCGTCGTGATCGGCGCGCACCCCGGCTACCGCGACTACGAGAACTTCGGCCGCACGAAGGTCGAGATCGACTCGGCCACCCTGCAGGCGCACGTCGAGTACCAGCTCGGTGCCCTGATCGGTCTTGCCGCAGCCGTCGGTGGCACGGTCGCCTACGTCAAGCCGCACGGAGCGCTCTACAACACGATCGCCCGCGACGAGCGGCAGTCGAAGGACGTGGTGGCGGCGATCCGCGCGATCGACCCGAACCTCGTGCTGCTGGGTCTGGCCGGAGGCGTCGTGCTCGACGTCGCCGAGCGTGCGGGCCTGCAGATCGCGGCCGAGGCCTTCGCCGATCGGGCGTATCAGCCCGACGGCCAGCTCGTCTCACGAACCGAGGCGGGCTCGGTGCTGCACGACCCCGTCGCGGTCGCCGAGCGCATGGTGCGCCTCGCCGGCGAAGGAGTGATCCGCGCGATCGACGGCACCGACGTGCCCGTCAGCGCGCAGTCGATCTGCGTGCACGGCGACAGCCCCGGCTCGGTGGCCATGGCCGCCGAGACCAAGCGGATGCTGCAGGACGCCGGCATCACGATCGCACCGTTCGCGGGAGTCTGAGATGACCGTTCTCGCCACCCCCGACCAGCTCGCCGCCGCGCGGGCAGCGCGAGCCGCCATCCGGGCGGGGCACGCCGCGCCGACCAGCGGCGTCGCCGTCGGACTGACGCAGGCGAACCTCATCTCGGTGCCCGCGGACTGGGCCTTCGAGACGCTGCTCTTCGCGCAGCGCAACCCGAAGCCGTGCCCCGTGCTCGAGGTCATCGAACAGGGCGAGGTGGAATCGCGGCTCGCCCCGGGCAGCGACATCCGCACGGACATCGGCCGGTACCGCGTCTGGCGCGACGGCGAACTGGTCGACGAGGTCTCCGATGCGACCGAGGCGTGGGAGGAGCATCCCGACCTCGTCTCGTTCCTGATCGGATGCAGCTTCACGTTCGAGTCCGGGCTCGTGCAGGCGGGCATCCCGATCCGCCATCAGGAACTCGGACGCAACGTGCCGATGTACCGCACCGCAGTGCCCTGCACCCCCGCGGGCAGGCTGAGCGGCGAGATGGTCGTGTCGATGCGACCGATCCCCGCGGACCGCGTGGCCGATGCCGTGCAGATCTCCGGCCGCACCCCCGCCGTGCACGGGGCCCCGGTGCACATCGGCGACCCGGCATCGCTCGGCATCGTCGACCTCGCCCGCCCCGACTTCGGCGATGCCCCTGAGATGCGCGAGGGTGAGGTGCCGGTGTTCTGGGCGTGCGGCGTCACCCCGCAGGCCGCCATCATGGCCTCGAAGCCGCCGTTCGCCATCACCCACGCGCCCGGCTACATGTTCATCACCGATGTCCCCGATGCGGAGTACCTGGTCTGATGCGCATCCTCACGGCATCCGACCACGCGCTTCTCGTCGAGGCGGCCGACCTCGATGAGGCGATGCGTCTGAACCTCGCGTGGGACGGCGTGCACGGCGTGGTCGAGCGCATCCCCGGCGCTCGCACGGTGCTCGTGCGGTTCGATCCGCTGACGGTGTCGGCCGCCGATCTCGCCGGCGCGCTCGCCGCGACCGAGATCGACACCGCTCATCTGCCGGCCACGGGCGAGGTCACCGTTCCGGTGCGGTACGACGGGGAAGACCTCGACGAGGCGGCATCCCTGCTGGGTGTCTCGGCATCCGAGCTCGTGAACCGCCACCTCGCCGCCGAGTGGACGGTCGCCTTCTCGGGCTTCGCCCCCGGCTTCGGGTATGTGGTGAGCAGTGATCCGCTGTTCGATGTGCCCCGCCGCTCGTCGCCCCGCACCCGTGTGCCGGCCGGATCCGTGGCCCTCGCCGGCCAGTTCACCGGCGTGTACCCGCGCGAGAGCCCCGGCGGATGGCAGCTCATCGGACGCACGGATGCCCTGATGTGGGACATCGATCGCGACCCTCCCGCGCTGCTGTCGCCCGGCACGACGGTGCGGTTCGAGCAGGTGCGGGCGCAGGCCGTGATGTCGGACAACGCAGACGATCGTGCCGACGCGCGGCGCGTCACCGAGCGAGACGCCGCCGCGAGCGCGACGGACCCGGGTTCTCCGGCGTCCCCGGCCGTCGAGGTCGTGCGTCCGTCGATGCAGCTGCTGGTGCAGGATGCCGGTCGTCCGGGATTCGCGGCGCTCGGCGTCTCAGCGTCCGGTGTCGCCGATCGCCGCGCCATGCGCGAGGCGAACCGGGCAGTGGGCAATGCGAGCGGCGCGGCGGTGCTCGAGAGCGTCGGCGGTGCCGTGCTGCGTTTCCGGGGCGCCGGGGTCGCCGCTGTCACGGGCGCTGTCGGGGCGCTCGACCTGATCGACGCCGACGGTGTGGCGCGTCGCATCGCCCATGGCGCGCCCTTCGCCACCGTCGATGGCGACGAGCTCACGCTGGGGCATCCGACCAGCGGGCTGCGCTACGTCATCGCGGTCCGTGGCGGAGTGGCCGTCGACACGGCGCTCGACAGCCGCGCGAGCGACACCCTCGCCGGGCTCGGGCCCGATCCGCTGGCTGCCGGAGACGTGCTGCGCATCGGCGATTCCGCACGGCATCCCGTCGAGCCGGATGTCACCCCGCGGACGCTGCCGGCATCCGGTGACGTCGTCGACCTCGAGATCACCCTCGGCCCTCGGGACGACTGGTTCACCCCCGCAGCGCTCTCGACGCTCGCCGGCCAGGAGTGGACCGTGACCCCGCGGTCGGACCGCGTCGGCATCCGGCTCGAGGGCGACAGGCTCCTCGCGCGCTCCGTCGGGGGCGAGCTGCCCAGCGAAGGGGCGGTCACCGGGGCGATCCAGGTGCCGCCTGACGGTCAGCCCGTGCTGTTCCTCCCGGATCACCCGCTCACCGGTGGGTATCCGATCATCGGCGCCCTCACCGATCGCAGTCTCGACCTCGCCGCGCAGCTGCCGCCCGGCGTGCGCATCCGTTTCATCGTCAAGGAGACCTCATGACCAAGGTGCTGATCGCGAATCGCGGAGAGATCGCCGTGCGCGTCATCCGCGCCTGCGCCGAAGCCGGGTACACGTCGATCGCGGTCTACGCCGACCAGGATGCCGATGCTCTGCACGTGCGGCTCGCCGATGAGGCCGTCGGACTGGGGGGAGACACCGCTGCGACGACCTATCTCTCGATCGATGCGCTACTGGACGCCGCCCGCACGAGCGGTGCGGATGCCGTGCACCCGGGCTACGGATTCCTCTCGGAGAGCGCGGAGTTCGCGCGGGCCGTCGAGGGTGCGGGCCTCATCTGGATCGGCCCGTCGCCCGACAGCATCGATGCGCTCGGCGACAAGATGACCGCGCGCCGGATCGCGCAGCGGGTCGGGGCACCCCTGGCCGCCGGCACCGACCAGCCGCTCGCCGGCCCCGAGGAGGCCGTGGCCTTCGCCGAGGAGCACGGGCTTCCGATCGCGATCAAGGCGGCGTTCGGCGGAGGCGGCCGGGGGCTGAAGGTGGTGCATGAGCTGTCGGAGGTCGCGGATGCCTTCGAGGCCGCGACGCGCGAGGCCATCGCCGCCTTCGGGCGGGGGGAGTGCTTCGTCGAGCGCTTCCTCGAGAGCCCGCGCCACATCGAGGTCCAGGTGCTCGGTGACGGACTCGGCGGCGTCGTGGTCGTCGGCGATCGAGACTGCTCGATGCAGCGACGCAACCAGAAGCTCATCGAAGAGGCACCCGCGCCGGGCCTGTCGAGGGATCAGCGCACGCGGTTCCACGACGCGGCCAGGGCGATCTGCGCCGAGGTGCAGTACCGCGGCGCAGGGACCGTCGAGTTCCTCCTCGCGGCCGACGGGACGATCTCCTTCCTCGAAGTGAACACCCGACTCCAGGTGGAGCACCCCGTCACCGAGGAGGTCACCGGCACGGATCTCGTGCGCGAGCAGTTCCGCATCGCCTTCGGCGAGGGGATCTCGTTCACCGAGACGCCCGTGCCGACCGGGCACGCCTTCGAGTTCCGCATCAACGCCGAAGACCCGGGTCGCGGATTCCTGCCCAGCCCCGGTCGTGTCGAGGTGCTGCGGATCCCCGGCGGGCCCGGTGTGCGCTGGGACAGCGGCATCGAGGCGGGCGACGTCGTTCAGCCCGCCTTCGACTCGATGATCGCGAAGCTCGTCGTGCATGCCGACAACCGCGACGCGGCCCTCGTGCGGGCGCGTCGGGCGCTGCGCGAGCTGGTCGTCGAGGGGCCGGCCACGGTCATCCCGTTCGATATGCTCGCGCTCGACGACGAGGCGTTCGCCACTGAGACCTTCGCGGTGCACACCCAGTGGATCGAGAGCACCCTGCTGCCGCGCCTCGAGCCGCAACTGCGTCCCGCCCCCGCACCGGATGCCGCTCTCCAGCGCTTCCCCGTCGAGATCGACGGGCGCCGTGTCGTGCTCGGGCTCCCGATGGCGCTGCTCGCGGGGCTCGGCGGCCTGGCGGATTCCGGAGGTGCGCCCGCCGCATCCGATCCGACCGAGCTGCGTGCTCCGGCACCGGGAACGCTCGTGCGGTGGCTCGCAGACGACGGGGCGAGCGTCGCCGAGGGCGATCCGATCGCGGTGCTCGACGCCATGAAGATGGAGACCACGGTCACCGCCCATCGTGCCGGCACGCTGTCGCGCCGCGTGGAGCTCTCGGCCTCGGTCGCGCCCGATGCGGTGCTCGCCGTCATCGCCTGAGAGCTACCGCGCCCTGACACAGAGATCCCGGATGCCGCCGCAGCGGCATCCGGGATCTTCGCGTTCGCGAGTCGAGCGTGATTACGCGGGATCTCCACCCAGCGGCCCCACGGCCTCGAGGGGGCGAGGGTCGTCGGCGCCGGTCTTGCGGGCGCGGGCGATGAGGTTGCCCACGTGGTAGATCAGCAGAGCCGCGACCGTGCCGAGCACGATGCCGCCGAAGGCGAAGTCGCCGAGCTGCATCGAGAAGCCGGCGACGCCGATCACGAGCGAGACGGCCGCGGTGTACTGGTTGACCGGTCGTGAGAAGTCGACCTTGCTGTCGACCCAGATCTTGATGCCGATGATGCCGATGAGACCGTAGAGCGCGGTGGTCGCGCCGCCGAGCACACCGGCGGGGATCGAGTTGAAGACCTCGCCGACCTTCGGCGAGAACGCCAGCAGGATGGCGAAGAGACCGGCGACCCAGTAGACGGCGGTCGAGTAGACGCGGGTCGCGGCCATGACGCCGATGTTCTCGCCGTACGTCGTCGTGCCCGAGCCGCCGAAACCACCGGCGATGGTCGTGGCGACCCCGTCGGCGATCAGCGCGCGACCGGTGTGCTTGTTGATCGCGGGGTCTTCGGTCATCGTCGCGACGCCGCGCACGTGCCCGACGTTCTCAGCGACGAGCACCAGGACGACCGGCAGGAACATCGCGATGGTCGACCAGGTGCCGGGAGCGACGAAGTCGGGAAGCTGGAACTCGGGCAGACCGACCCAGGGGGCGTCGGCGATGAGCTCCGCCGGCGTCTTGCCTCCGCGCAGCGCGTTGGGGACCTCGAACGAGCCCGTGAAGGCGGCGTAGATGAAGCCGACGGCGACGCCGAGGAAGATAGAGATGCGTCCGAGGAATCCGCGGAACAGCACCGCGAACAGGATGATCGCGACGAGCGTGATGGTCGCGGTCACGGGGTCGATCCGGAAGTTGTTCCACGCGGTGGGGGCGAGGTTGAAGCCGATCAGGGCGACGATCGCGCCGGCGACCACCGGGGGCATCAGAGCGTCGACCCAGCGGAGGCCGGCGAACTGCACGACCAGGCCGACGACCGTGAGCAGGATGCCGACCGCGACCACGCCCGCAAGGGCGGATCCGGTGCCGCCGGCTGCGACCGCGGCGGTGATCGGCGCGATGAACGCGAACGACGAGCCGAGGTAGCTGGGCAGCTGGTTCTTCGTGATCAGCAGGAAGATCAGGGTGCCGAGGCCGCTGAACAGCAGCGTGGTCGAGACCGGGAAGCCGGTCAGCGTCGGCACCAGGAACGTGGCTCCGAACATGGCGACGACGTGCTGGGCACCGATCGCGATCGTGGCCGGCCAGTTCAGGCGCTCTTCGGGCTTGACGACGGCACCGGGTTCGACGGTGCGTCCGTTTCCGTGGGTCTTCCACAGGGGCATGCGGGCTCCTCAGGATCGGGGGGAGTGGGAGTGCTGGAGCAACACTACCGATTCCTGAGTGTTGGCTGGGTGCGCGGGGGACGGAGGAGCGGCGGGGTCGCCGCGCGCTACGAAGGAGAACTCGCGCAATGAACGGCCGCATCCGCAGATCGCCCCTTCGCTGGGTGAGATCTCCTTCGCAGCGAGTGGGAAACGGAGTGAGGGACGGGGGCGGTACCGGGCCTCAGGCCCCGAGGCGCTCGATGAGCTCGCGATACCGGGCGGCGGTGCGCTCGACGATGTCGTCGGGCAGCACGGGCGGTTCACCCTGCTTGTCCCAGTTCGCGGCCAGCCAGTCGCGCACGATCTGCTTGTCGAAGCTCGCCATGCGCTCGCTCGGCGTGGTTCCGGTGCGCCAGGCCTCGGCATCCCAGTACCGGGACGAGTCGCTCGTGAGCACCTCGTCGGCCAGGTGCAGGACGCCGTCGGCATCCGTCCCGAACTCGAACTTGGTGTCGGCGAGGATCAGGTCCTTCTCCTCGGCGATCGCGGCGGCCCGTGTGTAGAGCGAGATCGAGACGTCGCGCAGCTCGGCCGCGCGCTCGGCTCCGACGAGCTCGACGGTCTGCTCGAAGGTGATGTTCTCGTCGTGCTCGCCCATCGGCGCCTTGTAGGCCGGGGTGAACAGCGGTTCGGGCAGGCGGTCGCCGTTCTGCAGGCCGGCGGGCAGCGGGATGCCGCAGACGGTGCCGCTCTCGGTGTACTCCGCCCATCCGGATCCGGTGATGTAGCCGCGCACGACGCATTCGACCGGGAGCATCTCCAGCGACTGCGCGAGCATGGCGCGGTCAGCGACGCTCGCGGGGACCTCACCCTCGGCGAGGTGGTTGGGCACATCGTCGAGCTCGCTGAACCACCAGCGGCTGAGACGCGTGAGCAGCGCGCCCTTCTCGGGGATGCCGGGCGAGAGCACGAAGTCGAACGCGCTCACGCGATCGGACGCGACCACGAGGATGCGGGTGTCGGCGGCGTCATCCGAGGCGTACAGGTCACGGACCTTGCCCGAGTAGATGTGGCGCCAGCCGGGGATAGTCTGCGCGTTGCTGTCCGAAGGTGTGCTCACCCGCCCATTATCCCGGGTCGACGTCGCCGGTGTCGTGTCAAGCCCTGGTGGGACCTCCGATGCATCGGCGAGGCTCGACGGAAGACGAACGGAGGAGTCATGACGAAGGATCTCTCCACGGGGGACCGGGTGAGCTGGAACACGTCGCAGGGGCGCACGCACGGCACCGTCGAGGAGAAGCGGACGAAGGACTTCCGGTTCGCCGGGCAGAGCTTCACCGCCTCCGACGACGATCCCGCCTACATCGTGAAGTCGGAGAAGAGCGGCGACACCGCGGCGCACAAGGGATCGGCTCTGCGCAAGCTGAGCAGCTGACGCTCGCGGGCGCCGTCTTGTCGATGACGCGTGCCAGGCGTATAGTCCACATGGACTATTTCAAGCGGAACCATCTGGGGAGGGGCCGATGCAGCGATTGACCCCGATGGGCGTCATGGTGCTGGCGCTGCTGCGCGAAGGCGACATGCACCCCTACGAGATGGTGCGCCTGATGCGCGTGCGCCGCGACGAACGGCTGCTCGCCGTCACGAACGGGACGCTCTATCACACGGTCGGCCGACTCCAGCGGGCCGGTCTCATCGACGAGGTGGGCATCGACCGAGAGGGCAACCGCCCCGAGCGCACCACCTACACGCTCACGGATGCCGGACGGGACGCGCTGATCGCCTGGCTGCGTCGCGAGCTGTCGATCATCGAGCGCCCGGCCGAGTTCCGCATCGCACTCGCCGAGGCTCACAATCTCGAGCGTCCCGACGTCATCGACCGCCTCCGCGAGCGCCGCTCCGCGCTCGCCGAAGGCCACGCGCTGCACCGTGACGGGCTGGTCGGCGCTCGCAGAAGGGGCGCCCCCGAGCAGGTGCTCGTCGAGTTCGAGCGCCAGGAGGTGCTGCTCGACGCCGAGCTGCGCTGGCTCGACTCGCTCCTCGATCGTCTCGAGGCCGAGGAGTTCCCCTGGGGGCCCACGGCTTTCGAGAACACCGACCGCTACCTCGCTCAGCGAAAGGCTGCACAGCAATGACCGATTCCCCCTCGACCGGAGGCCGGCCCACGGCATCCGGGTCATCCGGTCCCTCGACCGGCACCTTCGCCGCCGGGCATCGACCCGCGAGTCCCTGGCCCGCGCTCTGGGCGCTCGTCATCGGCTTCTTCATGATCCTCGTCGACACGACGATCGTCTCGGTGGCGAACCCCGCGATCAAGGCGGCGCTCGACCCGACCACCAACAACCTCGACAACGTCGTGTGGGTCACCAGCGCCTACCTGCTCGCCTACGCGGTGCCGCTGCTGATCACGGGCCGTCTCGGCGATCGGTTCGGCCCGAAGAACATCTACCTCATCGGCCTCGCGATCTTCACGCTCGCCTCGCTCTGGTGCGGGCTGTCGAACTCGCTCGAGATGCTGATCGCCGCTCGCGCCGTGCAGGGGCTCGGCGCCGCCTTCATGACGCCGCAGACCATGGCCGTGATCACCCGCACGTTCCCGCCCGAGCGCCGCGGCGCCGCCATGGGGCTGTGGGGTGCGACGGCCGGCGTCGCGACCCTCGTGGGACCGCTCGTCGGGGGCCTGCTCGTCGACGGCTTCGGCTGGGAGTGGATCTTCTTCGTGAACATCCCCGTCGGGATCGTCGCCTTCGTGCTCGCGTGGAGGCTCGTCCCGAAGCTGCAGACCAGTGCGCACCGGTTCGACATCCTGGGCGTCATCCTCAGCGCGGTGGCGCTGTTCCTCATCGTCTTCGGACTGCAGGAGGGCGAGAAGTTCGATTGGGGCGTGATCTGGGGACCGATCTCGGTGTGGAGCATCATCATCACCGGCCTCGTCGTGCTCGCGCTCTTCATCGTGCAGCAGGCGCGCACGCGCAGCGAGGCCCTGGTGCCTCTCGCACTGTTCCGCGACCGCAACTTCTCGGGGGCGAACGTCGCGATCGCCGCGGTCGGCTTCACCGTGACGAGCATGTCGCTGCCGATGATGTTCTTCCTGCAGACGGCGCGAGGGCTCACCCCGACGCAGGCCGCGCTGCTGCTGATCCCGATGGCCGTGCTGTCGGGCGTGCTCGCCCCGTTCGCCGGCAAGCTGCTCGACCGCATCGACCCGCGGATCATCCTCATCCCCGGTCTTCTCTGCGTGGTCGTCGCGCTCGTCTGGTACTCGGCCCTGATCAACATGGACACCGAGATCTGGATGTTCCTGCTGCCCTCGGCGCTCATGGGCGTCGGCAACGCCGGAATGTGGGGACCGCTCGCCACCACCGCGACGCGCAAGCTGCCTCCCCGCCAGGCCGGTGCCGGCGCGGGCATCTACAACACGACCCGCACCATCGGATCGGTCATCGGCTCGGCATCCATCGCCGCGTTCATGCAGTCGCGTCTCGAAGCGAACCTGCCGGGTCTCGCCGACGCACCCGCGGGGATCGAAGGCGGAGGATCGCTTCCTCCGCAGGTCGCCGAGGGATTCGCCGCCGGCATGTCGCAGGCGATCCTGCTGCCGGCGTGCGTGATGGTCATCGCTCTCGTGGCGTCGCTCTTCCTCGGCCGCTACGACAAGGCGGATGCCGCGGCATCCGCCCCCGCGGAGGCGCCCGCCCCCGCAGCCTGACGGGTCCGTCGGCGAGCCGGGTCGACTGCGCGATCGTGCAGCGGGCCCGGCTCTCCCGGTTTGCGGCCGTCACCGCGGATGTGATCTCATCGGGCGATGACGATCGAGCTCACGAGGCCCACCACCGACCTGTTCGACTCCTGGGCGGCTGCGGTCGCCGAGTTCGGTGACGGGCACGTCGACGGGTCGGGTCTGCAGGCGCCGGTCACCCCGGATCGGGCGACGCTGGACGCGCTGATCGAGAAGTCGGCGGTTCTCTCCGACACCTCCGCGCAGCTGCCCGAGGATGCCGTGCACAACGATCTGTACTGGATCGTGGATGACGGCGAGGTCGTCGGGTTCCTGTCCTTCCGTCACGAGCTCAACGAATGGCTGCGTGAGGCGGGCGGTCACATCGGCTACTCGGTGCGCGCCTCCCGTCGTCGCCAGGGCTACGCATCGGCCGCGCTGCGGCTCGGACTCGAGCGTGCCCGCGAGATCGGACTCGAGCGCGTGCTGGTCACGTGCGACGACGACAACGTCGGCTCCTACCGAACGATCGAGGGCTCCGGTGGCGTGCTGCAGGACGTCAGCGACCAGTCGGAGCGTGGACACGCCATGCTCCGGCGCTACTGGATCACGCTCTGACGCCGATCCGCGAAGCGCCTCCGGGACAGGGGTGCCGGTCGTCGCCGGTTAGGGTTGATGGTCGACGACCATCCCGGTGGCAGCATCCTGCCGCCCGTCCCCTCTGAGGAGCATCCGTCGTGATCCGAAATCCCACCTCTGCTTCCGCGCGCCTGCGCGCGCTCGGACGCACCGCCGGGGCGATGGCGCTCACGGCGTTCGTCGCCGTCGGAGCCCTGCTCGGCGGAGCCTCCGCCGCGACTGCGGCCGATGACTCCGAGACCTACGTCATCGGCACGGACACCACGTTCGCGCCGTTCGAGTTCACCTCTCCCGACGGTGAGCTCGTCGGCATCGACATGGACCTGCTGCGTGCGATCGCGAAGGACCAGGGCTTCGAGGTCGAGATCCGTCAGCTCGGATTCGACGCCGCCGTGCAGGCCTTGCAGGCGAACCAGGTCGACGCGGTCATGGCCGGGATGTCGATCACCGAGGAGCGCCAGGAGACGTTCGACTTCAGCGAGCCGTACTTCACCAGCGGCATCCAGCTCGGAGTGCTCGAGTCGAGCGACATCCAGTCGCTCGACGACCTCGACGGCGAGGCCGTGGCGGTCAAGACCGGCACGCAGGGCCAGACCTTCGCGGAGGAGAACCAGGACGAGTACGGCTTCCGCATCACGCCCTACCAGGACACGACCGACATGGTCGACGCTGTCAAGGCAGGCCAGGCCGTCGGCTACTTCGAGGACTTCCCGGTGCTCGCCTACGGGATCCAGCAGGGGTCGGGCTTCCGCCTGATCGGTGAGCCGGAGCTCGGCGGCGAGTACGGGTTCGCCGTCAACAAGGGGCAGAACCCCGAGCTGATCGAGATGTTCAACGAGGGTCTCGCGAATCTCCAGGCCTCCGGAGAGTACGACGAGATCGTCGACAGCTACCTCGCCGGCGGCGAGGAGACCACGCAGGCGACCGACATCTTCTCCGTCGCCGTGAAGTACTGGCCCGCTCTCATGGAGGGCCTCTGGCTCACGATCCTCGCGACGCTCGTCGCGATCGTGGCCGCGTTCATCCTCGGCCTCATCTTCGGCTTCGGCCGCGTCTCGGCCTTCGCGCCGTTCCGCTGGGTGGCCACGGCCTACGTCTACGTCTTCCGCGGCACGCCGATCCTCGTGCAGGCGTTCTTCGTGTTCTTCGCCATCCCGCAGCTCTTTCCCGGGCTGACGTTCAACCCCTTCGTCGCCGGAGCCATCACGCTCTCGCTCAACACGGGCGCGTACATGACGGAGATCATCCGCGGTGGCATCCAGGCCGTCGATCCGGGCCAGGCCGAAGCGTCGCGTTCGCTCGGTCTCGGACACTGGAAGACGATGCAGAAGGTCGTGCTGCCTCAGGCGTTCCGCATCATGGTCCCCTCGTTCGTCAACCAGGGCATCATCACCCTCAAGGACACGTCGCTCATCAGCGTCATCGGCCTCGCAGAGCTGACCTTCGTGTCGCGTCAGATCATCGCCTCGACGTACCTGTCGGCGCAGGTGCTGACGATCGTCGCCATCATCTACTTCGTCGTGATCACGCTTCTGACGCTGCTCGCGAACCGCCTGGAGAGGAAGTTCACCGCATGAGCAAGATCGAGGTCAGAGACCTGCACAAGTCCTTCGGCGACAACCACGTGCTCAAGGGCATCGACCTCACGGTCGAGGACGGCGAAGTCGTCGCGGTCATCGGCCCGTCGGGGTCGGGAAAGTCGACCCTGCTGCGCTGCCTCAACAAGCTCGAGGAGCCGACGTCGGGCCATGTCATCGTCGACGGCGTCGACCTGACCGACAAGAGCGTCAAGCTCGACGAGGTGCGCCAGCGCATCGGCATGGTGTTCCAGCACTTCAACCTGTTCCCGCACATGACGGTGCTCGAGAACATCACTCTCGCTCCCGTCGAGCTCGGCAAGCTCTCGAAGGCCCAGGCGAAGGAGCGCGCTCTGGCTCTGCTCGACCGAGTGGGCCTGGCCGAGAAGGCCGATGCCAAGCCGGCATCCCTGTCGGGCGGTCAGAAGCAGCGCGTGGCGATCGCCCGCGCGCTCGCGATGGACCCCGAGATCATGCTGTTCGACGAGGCGACCAGCGCCCTCGACCCCGAGATGGTGGGCGAGGTGCTGCAGGTCATCCGCGACCTGGCGTCCGGCGGCATGACGATGGTGCTCGTGACGCACGAGATGGGCTTCGCCCGCGAGGTCTCGGGCCGCACGGTGTTCATGGACGCCGGAGTCGTCGTCGAGGAGGCGCCGCCCGCCGAGCTGTTCGGCGCGCCGAAGAACGAGCGGCTGAAGGACTTCCTCTCGAAGGTCCTCTGAGCGGCACTCCGTGACGAAGGCCCCCATCCGGTTCCGGACGGGGGCCTTCGTTCGTGTCGGGTCAGGGCGTCGGAGTCGGCGTCGGCGCCGGATGCCGGCGGATCGTCGCGCTGACCAGCGCCGCGACCGCGCAGAGCCCGGCGGCGGCGAACCAGGCGAACGTGTACTGGCCGGTGTGGTCGCGCACCATGCCGGCGAGGAACGAGGCGATGCCGGCGCCGATCTGGTGCGCGGCGAACACCCAGCCGAACACCAGAGGTCCTCGGTCTCCGAAGACCTCGCGACACAGCGCGATGGTCGGCGGAACAGTCGCCACCCAGTCGAGGCCGTAGATCACGATGAAGACGATGATGCTCGGCTGCACCTCGGCCGACAGCAGACTCGGCAGGAAGAGCAGGCTCACGCCGCGCAGCGCGTAGTAAGCGGCCAGCAGGATGCGGGGGTTGACCCGGTCGGTCAGCCACCCCGAGAAAACGGTGCCGGCGATGTCGAAGATCCCGACGACGGCGAGCAGTCCGGCCGCGGTCGTCGTCGGCATCCCGTGGTCGTGCGCGCTGGGGATGAAGTGGGTGCCGATCAGGCCGTTGGTCGTGGCGCCGCAGATCGCGAACCCGATCGCGAGGGCCCAGAACGTCTTGGTGCGGGCGGCGTCGCGCAACGTGGTGAGGGCGAGGCGAGCGGCGCCCCACGCGTTGCCCTTCGGCCGCGCGGCCACGGTGACAGGGCCGGTGTCGCCATAGCGGGTGACGCCGAGATCGCTCGGTCGGTTGCGCACGAAGATCCAGACCAGGGGGACGACCGCGAGAGCACCGCCGGCGATGATGAGAGATGCTCCGCGCCATCCGATGTCCTCGGACGCCGCGGCGATCACGGGCAGGAAGATGAGCTGTCCGGTCGCGCTGCCCGCGGTGAGCACACCCGAGACCAGCCCGCGTCTGGTTGCGAACCAGGTGTCGGTGATCGTCGCAGCGAAGACCAGCGCCATGGACCCGGTGCCGAGCCCGATCAGCACACCCCACGTGAGTATGAGCTGCGCCGGGGTGGCGACGAAGACGCTCAGCGCGGCGCCGGCGCCGATCACGAACAGAGCGGTCACGGTCACCGCGCGGATGCCGAAGCGCTGCATCAGCGCGGCGGCGAAGGGAGCGGTGAGGCCGAACAGCAGCAGGTTGACCGTGACGGCGAGGGAGAGCTCTGCGGTGGTCCAGCCGAACTCGTCCTGCAGGGGCAGCATCAGCACCCCGGGCGCGGCGCGGAATCCGGCGGCTCCGATCAGGGCGATCAGGGCCACGAGTGCGACGATCCAGGCGGGATGGATGCGGCGCTGCCGGAGTGCGGGTGTCGGGGTGCCGGTCGGCTCCTCGACCGAGTCTGCGGTCACGCTGCGTCGCCTGACGTGAGGGCGAACGGCTCGCCGCCCATGCTGCGGCGGGTCCATCGCGTGCTGTCGGCGTCGAGTGGGGCGGCGCAGGTCGCGCACCAGTCGGCGGATGCCGTCGCCTCGCCGCAGCGACCGCAGCTGACGGTCAGGCCCCAGGACCCGTCAGGATCGGTCGTGCTCGTGAAGCGCGCGTAGGCGTGCAGGATCGGGAGGGTCTCGCGTCCGGCATCCGTGAGCCGATAGCCGGGGTCACCGTGTGCGACGAGACCCGCCTCGCCCATCGAGGCGAGGCGCCGGGCGAGCACGGAGTCGGCGGCGCCGGTCGCATCGCGCAGCTCGTCGAAGCGCGAGCGGCCGGAGAAGAGCTCCCGCAGGATCAGGAGGACCCACGGGTCGGCGAGCACATCGGCGGAGCGGGCGATCGGGCAGGTGGCTGTCGACCAGTCGGAGCGGAGCGGCATCCGCCAACTTTCTTGAAGAAAGCTGGTGGTGTCAACAGTTCTCGGCCGAGTTGGCGGAGTACCTGCGCGAATCGGCAGGAAAGCGACGACGGGTCGAACTACTCCGCGACGCGGGCAGCGATGTCCGTGCGGAAGTGCGAGCCCTCGAGGGTGATGAGACCGATGGCCTCGTATGCCCGGTCACGCGCGGTGCGGAAGTCCGATCCCACGGCGACGACATTGAGCACGCGGCCGCCGGTGGCGATCAGCGATCCGCCGGGTGCGTCGGGGCTCGCGGTCGCCGCGTGCACGAGACGCACGCCCTCGACCGCGGCCGCATCGGAGAGGCCCTCGATCGGGCGGCCGGTCTGCGGAGCCTCGGGGTAGCCCTCGCTCGCGAGCACCACGGTGATCGCGACGTCGTCGCTGAACACGGGCTCGGGCTGATCCTCGAGTGTGCCCGATGCCGCGGCGAGCAGCAGCTCCGACAGCGGGGTCACGAGACGCGGCAGCACGATCTGGGTCTCGGGGTCGCCGAAGCGGGCGTTGAACTCGATGACGCGCACGCCTGCGGGAGTGAGGATGAGGCCGGCGTACAGCAGGCCGATGAACGGCGTGCCCTCTTCATCGAGCTGACGGATCACGGGCAGGGCGACGTCGCGGGTGACCTCCTCGACGAAGGCCTGCTCGCTGCCGAACTGGTCGGCGAGCCAGGGCAGCGGCGAGTAGGCGCCCATGCCGCCGGTGTTGGGGCCTTCGTCGCCGTCGAGCGCGCGCTTGAAGTCCTGGGCCGGGCTGAGCGCTCGGACGGTGTCGCCGTCGCTCAGGAAGAACAGCGAGACCTCGGGGCCCGAGAGGAACTCCTCGATCAGCACGGGACCGGACGGCAGGTAGTGCTCGGCATGAGCGAGAGCCTCGGCACGATCGGATGTCACGATGACACCCTTGCCGGCAGCGAGGCCGTCGGCCTTCACGACGTGCGGGGCGCCGAGGTCGTCGAACGCGGCCTCGACCTCTGCGGTGGTGGTGGCGCGCACTGCGCGACCGGTGGGGACACCGGCGGCATCCATGATGCGCTTCGCGAACGACTTGGACCCCTCGAGCTGGGCCGCGGCCTTGCCCGGGCCGAACACGGGAATTCCGTGGGCCCGGAGGACATCGGCGACTCCGGCGACCAGAGGAGCCTCGGGGCCGACGACCACGAGATCGACCGCATGCTCGTTGGCGAAGGAGGTCACCGCGGCGCCGTCGAGCATGTCGAGGGTGACGGGGGTCGCATCCTGGGCGATGCCGGCGTTGCCGGGGGCGACGAAGATCTCGTGCTCCGCGGTCTCTGCTCGCAGAGCGAGGATGATCGCGTGCTCACGGGCACCGGAACCGAGGACGAGAATCTTCACCCGTCCAGACTACCGAGGCGAGGGCGCGGGTTTCGGCGGGTTCCCGGTCAGACGTCGATCGCCCGCTCGATCGACGGGTCCCACGGCAGAGTCCACCCGGCTGCATCGAACAGCGCATCGAGAACCATCGCCGTGAAGCCCCACACGATCGTGCCGTCGATGTCGAACGCGGGCCCCTTCCACGTGCGTCCCATGCGGTGGATGGTCGACGTGTGCCGAATGGCGGGGTCGAGCAGCTGCGCCACGGGAACGCGGAAGACCTCGACCGTCTCGGCGTGATCGACGGCGGCGACGCGCGACGGAGTGCGCCACCACCCGAGCACGGGGGTGACGACGTGGTTGCTGGCGGCGAGAGGAAGCTCGGGCAGCGTCGCGAGGATCTCGACGCCGTCCGGGTCGAGTCCGGTCTCCTCCTCGGCTTCGCGCAGGGCGGTGGCGACGGCATCCGCATCCGTGTTCTCGGCCCGGCCGCCCGGGAAGGACACCTGGCCGGGATGCGACGAGAGGGTCGCTGCCCGACGCTGCAGCAGTACATCGAGGTCGGCGGCGACAGTCGCCTCGTCGGTCCCGGCCGCGATACTGTCCAGCCGCCCGAACAGCACGAGCACGGATGCCGGATGCGCACCGTCGCCGACCGCCGGGAACGGCTTCGCCCACGCATCACCGCGCCGCGTCGCCGCGATCAGCTCGGCTCGCGCGCCACGCAGGGTATCGGGATTCTGGCTCATCGCCTCGAGCCTATTCCTGTGCGCGCGGGCGCCGGGCGACTATCGGTCTGATCCAGGTCGCCGGCGAAGGAGATCTCCGCGTGCGAAGGAGGGATCCGGGTGATCTGTCCTTCGGAAGCGCAGATCTCCGTACGAGGCACCCCCGCCTGCGCCGCACAAGCCTCGGCGTACCCTTTCTCCATGCCCTCCAGGAAGATCGACATCATCGACGGACGCGCCGCCCTCGACGAGGTCAGGCGCGCGGATGCCGCAGGTGAGAAGCCGCAACGCGCTCCCCTCGCGACCGCCGTGCGCTACCTGCTGCAGCTGCTCGACGAGAAGGCCCCGGGCAACAGCGTCGAGGTGCGGGTGCCCCCGTTCGGTGCCGTGCAGGTGATCCAGGGCCCCCGTCACACCCGCGGCACCCCTCCGAATGTCGTCGAGATGGACCCGGCGACCTGGATCGCAGTCGCGACGGGCGTGGAGCACTGGGCGGATGCGGCGGGCTCGGGGCGCGTGAGCGCTTCCGGAACCCGCGCCGATCTCTCGGACGTCCTGCCGCTGCGCCCCTGACCCGTCGCACGGCTGAGTGCGCAGGAGGGGGAGCGACGCGCAGCCAACGGTGGGACAATGGATGCATGTCCTCCCACGATTCCTCCCAGACGGTCGAGGCGACCGTCCGCCGCGTGCCGCGCTTCGGCGTGTTCATGGGCATCGGCGTCGTGCTCGGCATCATCGCCGCCGGCATCCTGACGATGATGGGCAGCTACGAGCCGTCCGAAGCGGTCAACGTCGTCTACCCGCCAGGACAGGTGTTCGGATTCCTGCTGCTGTGGACGGTGCCGATCGGCTTCGCCCTCGCGAGCGTCGTCGCGCTGATCCTCGAACGCGTCGCGCGTCGCCACGACCACGTCGTCAGGGTCGAGCACGAGACGATCATCGCGAACGACTGATCACGCCCAGGGGCGTCACGCCAGTTCGGCGATGATGGGCCGGATCGCCGCGTCGAACGAGACCACGTCGCGGCGCAGGCCGTCGGTCACCGCGACGGTGAGCGCGCCGATCCACCAGATCCCCCGCTGCGAGAACGGCAGCACCTGCACGTTGAGCTCGAACGAGTGCGCACGGCGACCGATCTCGCGCTCGAACTCGGCGATCGCGCTGGCATAGGCGCGATACGACTCGCCCCCGATCGTCCCGCCACCCGACCGGTTGGCGATCGAGCTGTGGATGGACGACACGTAGCGATCGTGTGCGACGCGAGCGTAGTGCATCGCCGATGCGGCATGCGGCGCGATCGCCTCGGCGAGCTGTTCGGCACCGGTCGCCGGCAGCGCCACCAGCGTGTCGAACCCGTCGACGAGCTCGAGTGGCACGCCGGACGGATGCGCTCGGGGCTCGACGGTCATGTCCCAGTAGTCGCGCCACTGCTTCTCGAGCTCGGGCGTCACCTCGGCGGCATCCGGTGCCCGGACGGGCAGATCGCGCAGGCTCGGAAGATCTTCCGGTGCGCGGATGCCGAGCGATTGCCGCAGCGCGAGCGCGACGAGCACCGGAACGCTCGCGTCCTCGCGGATCAACCACTGCGGCTTGTCGGCCATGGCCCCATCGTAGGAGATGGAGGGAGGGGAGAGGAGGTCTCCGCGGGCGGTAGGCTGGAGGTGTGGCTGCCTCCCCCACCAATCCCTATTCCGAAGCCGGCGTCGATACCGCTGCAGGCGATCTCGCCGTCGAGCTGATGAAGTCTTCCGTGCGCGCGACGCACGGCTCTGAAGTGCTCGGCGGTGTCGGCGGATTCGCCGGACTGTTCGACGCGAGTGCGCTGCGCGACTTCCGTCGTCCGCTGCTCGCCACGAGCACAGACGGCGTCGGCACGAAGGTCGCCATCGCGCAGGCCATCGACAAGCACGACACGATCGGCCAGGACCTGGTCGGCATGGTCGTCGACGACATCGTCGTGGTGGGCGCCAAGCCGCTCTTCATGACCGACTACATCGCGTGCGGCAAGGTCTTCCCGCAGCGGATCGCCGACATCGTGCGCGGCATCGCCGAGGCGTGCACCGCGACGGGCACCGCGCTCATCGGCGGCGAGACCGCCGAGCACCCCGGTCTTCTCGGCCCGCGCGACTACGACGTCGCAGGAGCCGCGACCGGAGTCGTCGAGGCCGACGGCATCCTCGGGGCCGACCGCGTGCAGGACGGCGACGTCGTCATCGCCGTCGAGTCCAGCGGACTGCACTCCAACGGCTATTCGCTCGTGCGCCACATCGTCACGAACGCGGGCATCGGCTACGGCGACAACGCCGCCGACTTCGGCAAGACGTGGGGCGAGGCGCTGCTCGAGCCGACTCGTCTCTACACGCTCCCGCTGCTGCGCCTCATCGAGCAGCTCGGCGGCGGCACAGGCTCGGGTGGGGTCCACTCGCTCAGCCACGTCACCGGCGGCGGCATCGCGGCGAACCTCGCGCGCGTGCTCCCGCAGGGCAGCTGGGCCGAGGTCGACCGCAGCACCTGGTCGCCGAGCCCGGTCTTCCGCGTGCTCAGTGACATCGCCGGGTCCACGCTGGAGTCCGCCGAGGGCACCTGGAACCTCGGAATCGGGTTCCTCGCGATCGTCGCAGCCGACAAGAAGGATGCCGCGATCGCAGCGCTCGCGGCCGACGGCATGCCCGCGTGGCAGGTCGGAACCGTGGGCTTCGGCGCGCGGCCGGCAGGAGAGTTCGAACAGGGCGCCAAGGGCGTCGACGGTGGAGCGGTGCGCCTGGTCGGCGCCTACGCGGACGGAGCGAAGTAAGAGTCCATGTGCGGCATCGTCGGAATGGTGGGCTCTGCCCCGGTCAATCAGGACATCTACGACGCACTCCTGCTGTTGCAGCACCGCGGTCAGGATGCAACGGGAATCGCGACCGCCGAGGCGAACGGCGTGATGCACAACGCCAAGGCGCAGGGCATGGTCCGCGAGGCGTTCCGCACTCGTGACATGCGCGGACTCCTCGGCAACGTCGGCCTCGGTCATGTGCGCTACGCGACCAAGGGCACCGCGTCGAACGAAGAGGAGATGCAGCCGTTCTACGTGAACGCGCCCTACGGCATCATCCTCATCCACAACGGCAACCTGACGAACACGCGCGAGCTCACGGCCGACATGGCCAAGCGCGACCGCCGTCACCTCAACTCGTCGAGCGACACCGAGCTGCTGCTCAACGTCCTCGCCGGCGAGCTGCAGAACACGACGTCGACGGTCGACCTCGACGCCGAGCGCGTCTTCGAGGCCGTCGAGCGCACGCACGAGCGCATCGAGGGCGCGTACGCCGTGATCGCGGTGATCGCGGGCTACGGTCTGCTCGCGTTCCGCGACCCGTTCGGCATCCGTCCCCTGATCCTCGGCCGTCGTCCTTCGACCGTCCCCGGCGCAGAGGGCCGCGACGAATGGGTCGTGGCGAGCGAGTCGCTGGTGCTCGAGAACGCCGACTACGAGGTCGTGCGCGAGGTCGAGCCCGGTGAGGCGATCTTCATCACCAACGAGGGCGAGCTGCACAGCCGGCAGTGTGCGAAGGAGACCACTCTCGCGCCCTGCGCGTTCGAGTACGTCTACCTCGCCCGACCCGACTCGGTCATGAACGGCGTCTCGGTCTACGAGTCGCGCCTGCGCATGGGCGACCGTCTCGCCGACACGATCGCGAAGCACGTGCCGATGGACAAGATCGACGTCGTCATGCCGATCCCCGACTCCTCCCGGCCCGCCGCCATGGAGGTCGCCCGCAAGCTCGGCATCGAGTACCGCGAGGGCTTCTACAAGAACCGCTACGTCGGCCGCACCTTCATCATGCCCGGGCAGGCCGTGCGCAAGAAGAGCGTGCGTCAGAAGCTGAACGCGATGTCGACCGAGTTCCAGGGCAAGAACGTGCTGCTGATCGACGACTCGATCGTGCGCGGGACCACGTCGAAGGAGATCATCCAGATGGCCCGGGATGCCGGTGCCACCTCTGTGACGTTCGCCTCCGCGGCTCCGCCGGTGCGTCACCCGCATGTCTACGGCATCAACATGCCGTCGCGTCACGAGCTCATCGCCCACGGCCGGACGATCCCCGAGATCGCCGCCGAGCTGGGCTGTGATCACCTGGTCTATCAGGAGGTCGAGGACCTCAAGGCTGCGATCACCGAGGGATCCGTGCTGAGCGACCTCGACATGAGCTGCTTCGACGGCCGGTACGTCACCGGCACGGTCTCCGACGAGTACCTGGCCTGGGTGGAGGGGTCGCAGACCTCGTGATCTCGGGTGCGCAGCCGCTCTGGCGTGGCCGTGCGCTCGCGCTGGTCGGCATCGTGCTGGTCGCGTTCTCGTTGCGCTCGGCCGTGGCGTCGCTGTCGCCCGTGCTCGACCACGTCGCCGACGACTTCCCGGTCTCGTCGGTCGTCGTCGGCCTGATCGGAGCCGCGCCGCCGGTGTGCTTCGCGGTGTTCGGGCTGTTGACGCCGCTGTTCGAGCGGAGATTCGGACTCGAGCGCGTGGCTGTCGTGGCGATCGCCCTGATCGCCGCCGGACTGCTGCTGCGCAGCCTCGCCGTCGACTCGACATCGCTGCTCGCCGCGACGGCAGTGGTGTTCGCGGGCGTCGGTTCGGGCAATGTGCTGCTGCCGCCGCTGGTGAAGAAGTACTTCCCCGATCGCCTCGGCCTGATGATGACGGTCTACTCGACCACGATGGCGGTGTCGACGTTCGTGCCGCCGCTGGTCGCAGTGCCGCTCGCCGACTCGGCCGGGTGGCGGGTGTCGCTGGGGCTGTGGGGCGTGTTCGCCGCGATCGCGCTCGTGCCCTGGGTGGCGATGCTCGTCACGAGCCGGGCGGATGCCGTCGCCTCGGCTCCCGCGCGTACGGAGTCCGCCGCGACCGAGATCGAGCGCGACGGCTACGACGCAGCATCCGTGGCGACCGGACCGATCGCGACGACGCCCGCCAATCCGCGGGTCTTCGGTCGGCTGTGGCGGCTGCCGATGGCCTGGTCGATCGCGCTGGTGTTCGCGTCGTCGTCGACGCTGGCCTACGTCTCCTTCGCATGGCTGCCGTCGATCATGATCGACGTGGGCGGGGTCTCACCGGCGAATGCGGGGCTGCTGCTCTCGCTGTTCGGTCTGATGGGCCTGCCGTGCTCTCTGCTCGTGCCCATTCTCATCGTCCGGTTCCAGGCGACCCGTCCTGTGTTCTTCATCTCGATCGCGTGCGGGCTCATCGGGCTGTTCGGATTCCTGTTCCTGCCCACGGTGGCGCTGCCGCTGTGGGTGGTCTTCTACGGCCTCGCACCCGGGCTCTTCCCGCTCGCCCTCGTGCTGCTCAGCATCCGGGCCCGCACGCCCGAGAGCGCGGTGGCCCTCAGCGGTTTCGTGCAGAGCATCGGCTACGCGGTCGCCGCGGTGTTCCCGCTGCTGATCGGCCTGCTGCACGACATGACCGACAGCTGGGAGATTCCCCTGTGGGTGCTCGTGGGGGTTCTGATCGCGGTGATCCCCGCCGGATGGATCGCCGGTCGACGTCGCACCATCGAAGAGGACTGGGAGCGTCGCCACGGTCGCTGGTGAATCGCGGCGGTGAAGGGGCGCCGGTGGATCGGCGTGGGCCCGAGGTCCGTCAGTGCGCTCGCACCTGGTCGCCGACGCTGATCGTGCCGCCGACCCACGGCGCTGACGCATCGGCCGGGTCCTGCGGCGGCAGAAGGAGTCGGCCGAGAGTCGGCTCGTCCTGACCGTGGGCGCTCGTGAGGGTCGTGAGCACCTTCGCGTCGCGAACGCCCGTGTCGGGGTTGGCGTGTGTCGCGAGGCAGCGCACGATCGGCCCCGCGGTGCGGAACGTCACCTCGCCGATGCTCAACTCGCCGGCCCAGTCGAGCTCCGACCAGGGGGCGACGTCATCGATGACGACGTTGGAGCGGAATCGGCGGTCATCGATGCCGAAGCCGAGAGAGTCGCTCAGTGCGTCGACACTGCCACGACTGTGCACGGAGACGTAGCCGCGCTCACGATCCTGGAACCTCGACGTCACACCGTCGCCGACGAGTACGAGCGGCAGTCGTCCGGGGCGCCGGATCCGCCGGCCCTCCGGGCTCGCGAGCACGAACTCGGTCACCGCGTCAGCGAGCTCGCCACGACCGGAGTCATCGAGTCCCGCCTCGACGAGCACCGAGCCCTCGTGCTCGATCCGCACGCGCTGCCGATCGTCGTCGTAGTCGGTGCGCAACGCCGCGAGGCCCGGGAAGTCCTGCAGGGAGAGTCCCTTCGCCTTCGGCCAGTGGTCGAGTCCGTCACGAGACTCCGGCGCGATCGCGTCGGCGAAGCGGAACGCCAGCACCCGATCGCCGGCGATGCGCCCATCAGGCTGCACGGTGAGGGACTCGACCGACTCGGGCGTGAAGCCCTTGATCGGATGACGGAAGAGGGAGACGACGCGGGCCATGGGTCGATCCTCTCAGGGCACGCGGTGTCCGTCCGTCACGAGCCCGGCGTGGATGCCGAGAGTTCCGGGATTTCGGACACGACGAAACCCCCGTGCGGTGCACGGGGGAATCGATGACGAGCGAAGAGGCGGTCAGGCCTTTTCGAGTTCGTCCTCGTCTTCGTCTGCATACTCGTCGGCCCACTTGTCGACGTATGCGTCTTCAGCGTCACTCGGGTGCGCGAGTTCGCGCTCGAGCGCCGAGTAGTTCACCGACGGACTGAACGACTTCAGTTCGCGGGCGATCTTGGTGTGTTTCGCCTTTTGACGGCCACGGCCCATGCCTGAGACCCCCTCACGAGTTAAGCTGCGGGCAACGACTGGCCCGAGTCATTCACGACACCGGCTGAGGGCCGGTAAGAGTAGCATTCAGAATAGCACGCGGCCAGACCGCACTGGCCCGTTGGCAGCTGGTGAAGGGAGCGATCCTCATGACCGACAACACCTCGACGCCCTCCGACGAGGCCGCGCAGAACGCGACACTGCAGAAGGCCGTGATCGTCGGGATGCAGCCGGGTCAGCCGAAACGGGTGATCGAAGAGGCGGCGCGATTCGCACGGCTCCTCCGCGTGCCGCTGGTGGTCGCACACGTCGACGTCACGCGCTTCGTCACCTATGAGGACCCCGACGGCTACGTGCACTCGGCGCCCATCGACATCAACTTCGATGCCGGCACGGCCGAGTTCGAGGCCGTGCAGGCGGAGGCGGCTGCGGCCCTCGACGGAACGGGCCTGACATGGACGGCCCGGCAGCTCGTGGGCGATCCGGCGCTCGCCATCAAACAGCTGGCGAACAAGCTCGACGCCCAGCTGATCGTGGTCGGCACACGCAAGCGCGGCATCGGAGAGTCGATCCGCGAGTTCTTCACGGGGTCCGTCGCTGCCCGCCTCGCGCACCGCCAGCACCGGTCGGTGCTCGTCGTGCCGCTGCAGGAGCCCGTGCCCGACGAGCAGCCCGAGATCTGGACCGAGTAGGTCTCGGCATCCCTCGCTGAGTTCCTGGGGATGCGAACGGCCGAAGCCCCTCTCGTCGTGTGACGGGAGGGGCTTCGAACGTCTCGGCAGGCGTCGGCCGCTGAGCTCAGCGGCCGAGTGACGCCAGCGCGGTGGTGATGCCTCGCGCCGCGGCGTCCAGGCCGTCCTCCAGCTGCGAGACGACGGATGCCGGCAGCGTGCCGCCCTTCGCCACATGCGTGCGGAGGTCGGTGCGCACGCGTGCGCGGAAGGCGTTGATGACGGCATCCGCTCGGTGCAGCTCCTCACGGGTGACGATGCGCTCGTCGTCGCCTGCGGTCCGCGGACGGGACTTGGATGCGGCGCGGTCGTCCTTCTCCGCCGTGGCGAGGTCGGCCCGGAGGCTCTTCATGGCCTCCTTGACGCTCTGCCGCACCTCGTTGGCGATCAGTCGCACCGAGTCGGTCAGGCCGGCCTCGATTCCGGCGAGGTCGCCCTCGCGAGATGCCAGCTCGCCGCGTCCCGCATCCGTGATCGCGTAGATCGTGGTGCGACCGTCGACCGTCTTGGTGACCAGCCCCTCTTCCTCGAGCTTCGCGAGCCGAGGGTAGATGGTGCCGGCGCTCGGCGTGTAGGTGCCGCCCGTGCGATCGGTCAGTGCCTGGATGATCCCGTAGCCGTGCTGCGGTGCCTCGGCGAGCAGCGAGAGCAGGTAGAGCCTGAGGTCGCCGTGCGAGAAGACTGCGGGGCTCATGCTTCCCACTCCGCATCGTCGGTGATCGACTCGGGCGTGCGCCGCAGCACGGTCACGCCGCCGGAGACCGAGTTGGCGCGCAGATCGACGAAGCGTCCTGCGAGCTCGCCCGTCGAGCCGGTGTAGTTGTTGATGCCGGAGGAGCCGCGTTCGACGCCGTCGATCAGCAGTCGCCCGCTCAGCGAGCGGATGACGTAGTTCGCAGCGAGCGACTCGTCGAGGCGCACCGTGGTGCCGCCCGAGACCGAGTTGACGTTGATCGTGTTCACGTCGCCTGCGGCGTCGACCAGTGTCGAGCCCGAGACGATGTCGACGGTCGCGCGACGGATGGTGCCCGTGACTGCGACATCGCCCGAGACGCTGTTCGCGCTGATCGATCCCGTGAGTCCGCGCACCTGCACGTCGCCGGAGACCGAGTTGACGGTCAGGTCGCCGATGAGGGTGTCGACGATGAGGTCGCCCGAGACGGTGTTGAGGCGGGCGTCGTTGCGGATGCCCGAGACGAGCGCTCCGGCGCTCACGACGCCGAGGTTGAGGGCGATCGAGCGGGGGACGGCGACGCTCACCTCGGCCTTGGGGCCGCCCGATCCGAAGTTGCGGAACACCTCGAGGAAGTTGTCCCAGCCGAGCTGCGGGTGGTCGATCTCGACCTCGCCGTTGTTCGCCTCGATGCGGAGGTCCTTGGTCGTGACGCCGTGCACCTCGATGCGGATGCCGGGTTCGTCGTGTGCGATGACATCGACCTGACCGCCGACCAGGCCGATCTTCAGTCGGGTGACGTTCTCGATGTCGATGACGCGTTCTTCGCCGGGGGCGATGAGCCACTTCTCGGTCATGTCTGCTTCTCCTGGTTTGAGGGATCACGATATATCGTGTCTGCACAGAGTAACACGATATATCTCGACTCTGTCAAGGGGGTGGTCCGAGCATCCCGTCTGCAGGATCGCGGCACGTCTGCAGGAGAATCCGTGTGGGATGTTCCTGCAGACGTGCTTCGGTCCTGCACACGGTCTGGACGATTCGGTCCTGCACACGGTCTGGACGATTCGGTCCTGCAAACGGTCTGGATGACCGGGCCTGAACACAGGAGACAGCCCAGGAGGACGCCTCAGACGAGAGGCGGGGTGTGCCAGATCCGGTCGATGTAATCGCGGATCGAACGGTCGGACGAGAAGAAGCCGGTGCGGGCGACGTTGAGGATCGCTGAGCGGGTCCACGCGTCCTGGTCGGCGTACGCGGCATCCACTCTGCTCTGTGCCTCGATGTACGACGCATAGTCGGCGAGCACCATGAAGCGGTCTTCGTAGAGGAGATTCGAGACGACCGGCTCGAACACCGAGCGGTCGCCGCGGGAGAAGGCCCCGGATGCGATCAGGTCGATCGCCCGGCGGAGTCCCTCGTCGTGCTGGTAGAACTCCTGCGGCCGGTAACCGCGGATGCTGAGCGCCTCGACCTCGGGCTCGCTCATGCCGAACAGATAGAAATGGTCGTCTCCGACGAGCTCGCGGATCTCGACGTTCGCCCCGTCGTCCGTCCCGATCGTGAGCGCGCCGTTCAGCGCGAACTTCATGTTGCCGGTGCCCGACGCCTCCTTGCCTGCGAGCGAGATCTGCTCCGACAGGTCGGCGGCGGGGATGACCCGCTCGGCCAGCGTCACGTTGTAGTTCGGAGGGAAGACGACCGTGAGGCGGCCTTCCAGCCGAGGGTCGGTGTTCACGACCTCGCCGACCGCGTTGATGAGGTGGATGATGCGCTTCGCCATCGCGTAGCCGGGAGCCGCCTTCGCCCCGAAGATCGCGGTGCGCGGCACGACATCCGACACTGCGAGGCGTCCGGAGATCACCCCCTCGTAGGTGGTGACGATGTGCAGCACCTTGAGCAGCTGACGCTTGTACTCGTGCAGGCGCTTGACCATCACATCCAGCATGTGGCCGTCGCTGATCTCGACACCGTCGCGTTCGCGCAGCACGTCGCTCAGGCGGCGCTTGTTGGCGGCCTTCACCGAGGCGAACGCGGCGCGGAACTCGGCATCATCGGCGAAGGGCTCGAGTTCGTGCAGGCGCTCCAGATCGGTGGTCCAGCCCTCGCCGATCGCCGCGGTGATGAGCGACGAGAGCTCGGGATTGGCGAGGCGGAGGAAGCGCCGCGGCGTCACGCCGTTGGTCACGTTCGTGAACTTGTCGGGGAAGAACGCATCGAAGTCGCTCAGCACCTTGTCGCGCAGCAGCTGCGAGTGCAGTTCGGCGACGCCGTTGACCTTGGCGCCCGCGACGGTCGCCAGGTATGCCATGCGCACCGAGCGGACCGGGTGCTCCGCGATGATCGACATGTTGCGCACGAGCATCTCGTCATCGCCGAACCGCTCGCGCACCGCGACGAGGAACTCGTCGTTGATGCGATAGATGATCTCGAGGTGGCGGGGCAGCAGGCGTCCGAGCAGCTCGACCGGCCACACCTCGAGCGCCTCCGGAAGCAGTGTGTGGCACGTGTAGGCGAAGCACTGCTGCGTGATGGCCCACGCGGCATCCCACTCGAGATGCCTCTCGTCGACGAGCACCCGCATGAACTCGGGCACAGCGATCACCGGGTGCGTGTCGTTGAGCTGGAAGATCACGCGGTCGGGGAGGTTCGCGAGCTCGAAGCCGTCGGCGAGCATGTTGTCGAGGAAGTCGTGGATCGACGCGGCGACGAAGAAGTACTGCTGCTGCAGACGCAGTTCCTTGCCCTGCGGCGTGGAGTCCTCGGGGTAGAGCACCTTCGAGATGGTCTCGGCGTAGGTCTGCGCGCGCACCGCCTCTTCGTAGTCGCCGGAGTTGAAGATGCGCAGGTCGAACGCGCTGGTGGCGACGGCGCTCCACAGGCGCAGGGTGTTGACCCGCCCGTTGCGGAACCCAGGGACCATGTAGTTGTACGGCACCGCCTGCACGTTCCACGCCGGCACCCAGCGGCTGCGCGTGATGCCGTCGTCGTCGTACTTCTCGGTGTGGCCGCCGAACGCGATGGTCTGTGCGTCTTCGGGACGGGCGAACTCCCACGGCGAACCGAGCGTGAGCCAGGAGTCGGGCTGTTCGACCTGCTGGCCGTCGACGAACGTCTGTCGGAAGATCCCGTACTCGTAGCGGATGCCGTATCCGATGCTGGGCACGCCCATCGTGGCGAGCGAGTCGACGAAGCAGGCCGCGAGGCGCCCGAGCCCGCCGTTGCCGAGACCGGGCTCGACCTCGTGCGCGCGCAGGTCGTCGAGCGAGACGCCGCACGCGGCGAGGGCCTCGTGGGCGATGTCGGTGAGACCGGCCGCGAGCAGATTGTTGTCGAGCTGGCGACCGAGCAGGTACTCCGCCGAGAGATAGCAGACGCCCTTCGCCTGCGTCTCCTTCTGGTGACGCAGATCCTCGAGCCAGCGAGCCATCAGGTAGTCGCGCACCGTGTGCGCGAGGGCGAGATAGCGGTCGTTCGCGCTCGATGCCGACAGCGCGACGCCGCGCTCGAGATTGAGGTTGTGCAGAAATCGCTTCACGAACTCGTCGACGGTGCTCGGGGGAGCGATCACCGGAGCGAGCGCGAGCGGATGCATGGCGGAGTGTGATTCGGGCACGTGTCGACCGTAGCGATGGTGGGGCCACAACGTGTGACGAGCGGATGAAGAATATCGGTTGGCGTCACTCGACCGCCCGCGAGGTGGCGGTGCGGCGAGCCCGACTGACGGACCACAGGATCCGGCCGTCGTTGAAGACCGGAATGAGGAACACGGCATGCGCCAGGTACCACCCGTGCAGCTGGATTCCCGGCGCGAGCAGCCACAGGGCGGCTCCGACGACGACGCACGCGCCAGGACCCGCGAGGGCGGCGAGCACGGCGTCCCGGTCGCCGACTCGGCCGTGCGGACTGATCGACGTCCTCCACAGCGAGCGCTCGAGCGTGATCGCCGTGACGCCGGTCGCCCGGGACAGCACGGCGAGGTGCCCGAGTTCGTGCAGCGCGAACGACCCGCCGAGGCCGGCGGCGTAGTGGACCGCGATCATCAGTGCGGCCCCGACGATCGCGGACTGCCCGGTGATCGCGCCCACAGCGACGGTCGCGGTGAGCAGAACCGCGAACACGGTGTTCATCGGCCAGGCGGCGAGCAGCAGCCATCGGCAGACCAGAACCCCATCGATGCGCGACGCACTGACCGACCACATGTCAGTCGGCCTCGGCGAGGAGCTGCCTCTTCCGTTCGAGAAGGCCGTCGTGCACGACGAACACGGCGAGGATGAATACGGCGACCACGATCACGCCGAGGATCAGCGGAAGGGGATCGTTGATGCCGGTGCCGAGCTGGACCGCGCCCTCTGCGCTCTGCCGGACGTCGACGAAGACCGAGTCGAAGAACCCCAGGCGTCGACCCTCGGCGGATCCTCCGGTGAACATCAGCCAGATCGCGGCGGTGACGGCGGATCCTGCGATGACGACGAGCGCTCCGACGACGCTGATGGCGGCCCTAAACAACCACTTCATGACGAGAGGTCCTTTCTATCCTGTCCATCCCTGCGATGGAGAGTGCGGCGGCGATCAGGGTGAGCGCGAGCATCACTCCGACCGTGAACAGTGGGGGAAGACCCAGGAGGTTGGTGCCGAGCATGATCGTGCCCGTCACGAGGCCGGCGACGGCGGCTCCCGCGATGACCGAGAAGGGGTTGCCCTTCTCGGGCGGGAAGGCGATGCCGGCGAGGGTGAGCACGATGACGTTCGACACCGCGAAGCCGACGACGGAGAGGATCTCGTCGAGCCTCGCCCCGGTGAGAGCGGACAGGATGCTGATCGGCGGTGCGATGATCGCGAGGGTCGCCAGCTGGGGTCCGATCACGAGCACGTACCGCATGCCTGGACCGTGGCGGCGCGGACCGCACGCCCGCAGGGGCTCCGTCGAGACGTAGGCGTACACGGACTGCACGGTGACGGCCAGCAGCAGGATCGGCGGGAGTCGGATGTCGGCGAGGAAGAGCGCGTAGGAGCCTGCGAGGGAGATGCCGCAGACCGTCACCGTCTCGATTCCCCTGATGTGCGCGGCGAAGTACGCGCCGAACTCCGTGGGGCCGAACAGGCGGGGCACGATCGCGAAGCGACGGGTCGGATCGAACTGTCGCGGCGCGATCGCGAAGACGGCGCAGACCAGCAGCGCCAGCATGGCCAGCCAGATGCCCGTGGCCGCCATGATCCCGTGACTCGCGGCGATGTCGGCGAAGAGCAGCTGCACCGCGAAGTAGTCGTCGCCCTGGCCGACCGCCGCGAAGAGCACGGATTCCGACTGCGTCGACACGCCGAGGTAGAGGGCGACAAGCGTGGCCGCCAGCACCACCGGCACGATGAACGCCCGGAGCCTCGCCAGCCGCAGACGCAGCAGCAGTCGCTCCAGGCCCAGGTAGTAGACGCTCGCGACGAGATAGGCGACGGTCGAGGGCATGACCAGGCAGGTGATGACCTGATCGAGGATCCCGAATCCGCCGATCGAGATCGTGCCGGTGACCAATGCGCCGAGCATGAGCATCACGCCGAGGCCCACGACCAGCGACTCGAAGAGCATGAATCCCAGCGTTCGCGCCCGATTGGTGAGGGGGAACGAGAACGTGAGCTCGACCAGATCGCTCGCCTTCATGAAGAGCACGCGCACGACCGTGAAGACCGTCAGGACCCACAGCGGGGTGGACACGCCGACGACGCGCAGAAGCGGGGAGAGCTGCTCGGGCTCGCTGATCAGTTGGCGGAGGATCACCACCCCGAACGCGCAGAAGCCGACGAAAGCGGCGAGACCGGCGAGAGCGATCGTCCAGCGCACGGACGGCAGGCGCAGCACGCCCCGACGAGCGATGCGCCTCACGAGGAACACCGAGAGGAAGCCGGCGAGCTGCAGGGCGGGAGTCATTCCACCGCCCTCGACGGCTGCGCGATCGCGGTCTTGACGAGGGAGTCGACCGAGCCGAATTCGCGCAGGATGCGGGGGAGTGGGAGGTCGAAGGCGATCTCTCCGCGACGCAGCACGATGATGCGGTCGCACACGGCCTCGAGAAGACGGAAGTCATGGCTGCACAGCAGCAGCCCCTTCGCCCCTCCGATCCGGGATGCATCCGTCTCGAATTCGAAGAGCGCATCGACGTCGACGCCGTTGAGCGTCTCGTCGATGATCGTGAGCGGGCGCTCGAGCAGAAGCGTCGAGATGAGCTGGATCTTCTTGCGCATGCCGTGCGAGTAGTCCTCGATGAGGTCGAACTGACGCGCCTCCATCTGATAGCGGCTGAGGAGCTCGTCGGCCCTGGTCGGGTCGGCACGGTGGCGATAGAGGCGGAGCATCAGATCGAGGTACTCGCGACCGGTCAGGAACTGCGGCAGGTAGTCGTTGCTCGCGATGAAAGCCAGCTGCTCGCGCGATGCGCGGTCCTGATGTGGGCGCCCGGTGATGCGGATGCTCCCCTGGCCGAGCTGCAGCAGATCGGCGGTGAGGCGGATGAGCGTCGACTTGCCCGATCCGTTGGGTCCGACGAGACCCACTTTCTCGCCGCGCTCGATCGCGAACGACACATCACGGAGCGCCGGAGCGCGCTTCGAGTAGGCGAACGAGACCGATGAGACGTCGAGGAGGACGCGCGGGTCCGGTGCGAAGCCGCCGCTTCCGGACATCGGGGTCGATGTCCGGAAGCGACGAGGGGTTAGACGCATTCGATCCACACTGAGACGCCGCTCTTGCCCCACTGCCAGTTGCCGGTGAAGCGCCTGCCACCCGCCTTGAAGAAGCACCACAGCGCCAGCGCTGCCAGGAACGCGACGCCGAACACGAGAATCGCCGCGATCACCACCAGCCACCAGGCATCGAGACGCATGATCGCCTCATCCAGTGCGTCTTGTGCGCGGCGCTTCATCAGCGTCGGCTCCATTGCCGCCATTAGGGACATCTGTCCACCTCCGTTTTGTCGTTACACACGGAGGCTGTCATCGCTGCGCCACGAAAGCTAGTCATTCGAGTGCAGAATGCTGACATGCGTGGATTCACTTGGCATTGACGCAGCGTCAACTTCTACCGTGGAGTCATCATCAGTTCCAGGGAAGGAGGACGAGATGGCCGGTCGCGAATGGTCGATCCAGGACATCGCCCGTCTCGCGGGCACCACGAGCAGAACCCTGCGTCACTACGACGACGTGGGCCTGCTGCCGCCCTCACGCATCGCGCACAACGGCTACCGGCACTACGACGAGGCGGCGCTCGTGCGCCTGCAGCGCATTCTGCTGCTGCGCGAGCTCGGACTCGGTCTGCCGCAGATCGCCGAGGTGCTCGACCCGGTGAACGCACGGCAGAGCGAGGAATCCGCGCTGGAGACGCACCTCGAGCTGCTGCGCGAGGAACAGAACCGACTGGCGCGGCAGATCGCGTCGGTCGAGAACACCATCAACGCATTGAGAGGAGGTGAAGAACTCATGGCAGAGAACATGTTCGACGGTTTCGACCACACCCGTTACAAGGAGGAGGTCGAGCAGCGCTGGGGTCGGAAGACCTACGCCGACAGCGACCCCTGGTGGCGCGGGATGACCGACGCCGATCGCGCCGACTGGCAGCAGCGCGTCTCCGACCTCGGCCGGGACTGGACAGCTGCCGCCGAGAGCGGCATCGATCCGGCGTCCGCCGAGGCTCAGGACATCGCCCGCCGTCACGTCGAGTGGCTGACCGGCATCCCGGGCACTCCCGCGGCCGTGCCCGGCGGCGAGGTCAAGGCGTACGTCATCGGCCTCGGCGAGATGTACGTCGCGGACCCGCGCTTCGGCGCGAACTACGCCACGTCCGCCGGCGGAACGCAGGGCGCCGAGTTCGTCCGCGACGCGCTCCGCATCTACGCGGACGGCAACCTGTGACCCGCTGCACCGCCTTCGCCGGTCGCCGCGGGGTCGAGAGCGCATCCGAATCACCCGATTCCGATGCGTTCTCGACCCCGCACGGGAGTCACGGCATTGCACAGGTGCGGACACCGGATCAAGGCCGGGAGCGGATGCCGGAGGTGGGCGTAGGGTCAAGGCATGGGTCACCGACGCAGACGCACGGATGCCGCGCCGCTGTTCGCGGCGGCGGCCGTCGCCTACACCGCGAACGTCGCCCTCGGTTCGGCCGTCGCCGCGAGACTCATCGACACGAGCAGCTTCCGCTGGCTGCACCATGCGATCTACATCGCGACGTGCGCCACTTCGGCCGCCGCGTTCTCGGCGATCCTCTGGGGCCGGCCGAAGCACGCGAGCCGTCGCGCGGCCCTGGCCCTCGCGCCCGCCGCCGCGCCGCTCGCCGCCATCCCGTATCTCGGCACGCACAGCCGACGGCATCCGCTCGTCGCGCTCGCCGCAGCCCCTTTCATCGTCGCGGGCCTCGTCTGCTCGCGCCTCGCCACCGACCGGAAGTGAACGCATGGAACTGCTCGACGCCATCCGCCGCCGCAAGACCACGAACGGGCCCTTCCTGCCCGACCCGGTATCGGAGGAGCATCAGCGCATCCTGCTGGAGGCGGCAGGTCGGGCGCCGTCGCAGCTGAACAGCCAGCCGTGGCGGTTCGTGGTCGTCGAGAACCGCGACACGATCGACAAGATCGCCCGCATCTCGGGCGACAGCATGACCGAGGCGATGTCGAACGGCACGTTCTTCGAACGCTACAAGCCGTACTTCCGTTTCAGCCAGGCCGAGATGGAGGAGAAGCGCAGCGGGATGCTGTTCGACAAGCTCCCCGCGGCCCTCCGCCCGTTCACGAGTCAGGTGTTCACCAAGCGCGGCCAGAAGCTGATGAACACGTTCGGGGTGCCGAAGACCCTCGGGGAGGAGAATCACAAGCTCGTCGCGGGATCGCCGCTGCTGCTCGGCGTGATGCTCGATCGCAGCGAGTACCGACCGGGCCAGCTGTCGTCGTTCTACTCGGTGTTCAGCATGGGCGCGGCGATGGAGAACGTCTGGCTCACCACGGTCGAGCTCGGCATGGGCATCCAGTTCATCTCGTTCCCGATGGAGGTCCCTGGGCAGTGGGACGAGATCGTGAAGCTGCTGCGCGTGCCGGACGACCTCGAGCTCATGGCGGTGTACCGCCTCGGCTATCTGCCGCCCGAGCAGCGCCGCCCGGCCATCGACTGGTCGAGCCATCAGCGCAAGCTCGCCTCGCAGTACGTGTTCCGCGAGAACTGCGACCAGCCGCAGCAGGGATGGGACGCGCCGCCGCCGGGCGCCGGAGCGCCGACGGCGGGCTGAGCCTCAGCCGCCGATCTTGCGGGGCAGGGGCTTGAGGTCCTGCAGCGCCGGCCCCTCGATGCGCGTGCCGTCCGCCGTGAAGCGCGAGGCGTGCAGCGGGCAGTCCCACGTGCACTCGGCGTCGTTCCAGTCGAGCACGCCTCCGAGGTGCGGGCACACGGCCGAGACGGCCCGAGTGACGCCGTCGACCGTCGAGATGCCCACGGGTCGGCCGCTGCGGTTCGCGACCACGCCCTCGCCCTCTGCCGGCTTCGGGACCGGCACGGGGCGACGCTCGGCGTCGACCCACCCGGTCGTCGCGGCGGCGGCGACCTTGGCGCCCTCGATGGCCCCGCGGGCCAGATCGGCCGGCACGGTGAGCCTCGTGCCGATCTTGACCATCCACGACGGTCGGTCGTGCCAGTTCGCACCGAGGATCTCCGCGGTGAGACGCAGGGCGGCGGCGGGGGCGTTCGACAGGCCCCACTTGGCGTACCCGGTCGCGAAGCGGATGCGGCCGAGACCCCGGGGCATGGCGCCGACGAACGGGATCTGGTTGTTCGACTGATAGTCCTGGGCGGACCAGCGGTGGGTCTCCTCGGCATCCGGGAAGTACCGCCTCGTCCACTCGACCAGATCGTCGATCGCGGCGGTCTCGCCGTCCGAGCGGCCGACGGAATGGCCGTTTCCGCCGACCACCAGTCGCGCAGGACCGCCGGGGCCGTCCGCATCCGACACCGGGCGGATCGAGCGCGTGGGGCTGTCGACCGAGATGAACGTGCTGTCCGGCACGCCGCCGGGGAGGCGGAACGAGACGCAGTACGAGCGGAAGGCGCGCATCTTCGCGAAGTAGAGTCCCCGGTCGAGGATCGGGTACCCGGTCGCGATCACGATGTGATCGGCGAACATCGGGCCGAGCGGCGTCTCGACTCGCGGGTCGGGCAGCGCATGCGTCGCCGTGACCCGGACGCCGGTGTGCAGGGTTCCTCCGGCGGAGAGAAGCTCGTCCGCGAGCGCGTGGGTGACGAGTGCCGGATCGATGGTCACCTGGTCGTCGAGCGCCACGGCTCCCGCCGCAGGGAAGGCCGCACCGGCCAGCTCTCCTCGCGTGAGCATCCTGGTCTCGAGGCCCGCCTCCCGCGCCGCCTCGTGCACTTCGCGCACCGAGTCGATGCCGCCGGCGTCCTGCGCGTACGAGTGGTCGATCCGTCGCTCGTAGCTGACTCCCGCATGATCGGCGAAGCCGACCAGCCAGTCCATGCCCTCGCGATTTCCCTCGACGTAGGCCTGCACGAGCGCCGCGGAGTGGTGCTTGCGGATCTCGGCGAGACGCTTCCCCTGCAGCAGGGTGAGCTTGCCGGTGTTGCCGCCGGTCGCGAGCTCGGCGACGGATCCCGCCTCGATCACGGCGACGTCGAGACCGGCGCGCGTGAGCATGACCGCCGTGCTGAGGCCGGTGAGGCCCGCACCCACGATGATCACGTCGTGTCGTGCGCCGGGGTCGAACGGTGTGCCGATGGGCGGGGTCCGGTCGAGCTTCCACAGTGGCTTCATGGCCTCAGTCTTCGCCTGCCGACCGGCTTCGCCCAACGGGTTGACATTCGAGGGATGCGTTGCAATGGCGCGGATAGAGTTGCCGCGTGACCTTTCGCCGCCTGCTCCTCGTCTTCGTCGGCGGGAGCATCGGCACCGCCGCTCGGCTCGCGATCGGTCTGCTGATGCCGGATGTCGGGGGCGTGCCTCTCGCGACCATCGTCGTGAACGTGCTCGGATCGCTCCTGATCGGCGTTCTCGCCGCGCGCCTGCCCGGCGCCAGGGAGCTCAGACTGCTGCTCGGCACGGGCGTGCTCGGCGGCTTCACGACCTACAGCGCGTTCATGACCGGAACGGTCGCGCTCTGGGGCGACGCCCCGGTGCTCGCATTCGCGTATGCGGCCGCCAGTCTGGTCCTGGGACTCGCCGCCGCCGCGGCGGGCCTGCGACTCGGACGCCCGCGTCGACCGACGCTCCCTGCGGGAGGGAGGGCATGACTCCGCTGCTGTTCGTCGCGGCCGCGCTCGGCGGAGGGGTGGGAGCCCTCCTCCGGTACGTCATCGACCTCGGTGTGTCGAAGGTCGTCGGACGCCGCCTCCCTTGGGGCATCCTCGTCGTCAATCTCACCGGATCGTTCGCGTTGGGCCTGCTGACCACGGCACTGCCGTCCGAGTCGTTCGTGGTCGGGGCCGGTCTTCTCGGCGGATACACGACGTTCAGCACCGCCATGCTCGACACCGTCGTGCTGTGGCGAGACGGTCAGCGCAGAGCATCCGCGGTCAACGCCATCGGGATGCTGCTGCTCGGGCTGATCGCCGCTGGTCTCGGGCTGGCGCTCGGGTCGACGCTCTGACCGTCGACGCCGGGATCCGGGCGAACCCACAGCTTCGCGATGCAGAATGTACAAACGTACATGTACGCCCGTACAGGGGTGATCGCGCTGGGGGTCAGGATGAGCGATGGCACGCGCCGCCGCCGCGATCCTGAAGCGCGCCGTCGCGAGATCATCACCGCGGCAGCCGAGCTGATCGTCGAGATCGGCGTCGACGCACTCACCCACCGCAAGGTCGCAGCCCGGGCGGGAGTGCCGCTGGGATCGACGACGCAGTACTTCGCCACGCTCGACGATCTGCGTGAAGCGGCGATCGGAGCGCTGGCCGCCGAGATCGAGGCGCGCATCGACGCGACACGACGGGCCGTCGTGATCGAGGGAGTGACGCCAGAGGGGCTCGCGCGCCTCGTGCGCCGCGGGCTCGAGGACGCACGCGCCGTCCAGGCCGACCGCGCCGTCGTGACCGCCGCGGTGCATGACCCGCGCGTCCGGCAGTTCGCGCGACTGTGGTCCGACGAGATCGTCGGCTTCATCGCGCCCGTTCACGGGGTCGACAGAGCCAGGGCCGCAGCCGTCTTCATCGACGGCGTACTCTGGCACTCTCAGATCCACGACGAGCCGCTCGACGAAGAGCTCATCCGCGACGCCCTCGCCGGGATCCTCACTCGTCAGGCGTCCACCTCCGCACCCACCGCCGCAGCATCCGCCTGATCCGCAGAGAGAGAATCCGCCTTGTCGAACCTCGCCGTCCTGAGTCTGAAGAACCGCGCACTGATCGCGTTGATCACGATCGTCGCCGCCGTGTTCGGCGGGCTCGCTCTGACGAACCTCAAGCAGGAGCTCATCCCGTCGCTCGAGCTGCCCAACCTGATGGTCATGACGACCTACCCCGGCGCCTCGCCCGAGGTCGTCGAGAACGACGTCTCGACCCCCATCGAGTCGGCGATCCAGGGTGTCCCCGGCCTCGAGGGCACGACCGCCACGAGCACGACGAACGCTTCGATCGTGCAGGCCACCTTCGCCTACGGCACCAACCTCGCGACCGCCGAGCAGAAGATCCAGCAGGCGATCAACCGCATCTCGGGGCAGCTGCCGGAAGACGTGAGTCCGCAGGTGCTGACGGTGTCGATCGATGACTTCCCGGTGATCCAGGTCGCCGTGACCGGCTTCGAGGACGCCGAGAACGCGCAGGCCGAGCTGCAGAGCGTCGCGATCCCCGAACTCGAAGACGTCGACGGTGTCAACGCCGCGGAGATCATCGGCGGCGTCGGCCAGCGCATCACGATCACACCCGACGTCGCGAAGCTGGCGGCGATCGGTCAGAGCACGCAGGCCATCACCACGGCGCTGCAGCAGAACGGCACGCTGTTCCCCGGCGGCGACATCACCGAGAACGGCCAGACGCTCACCGTCCAGACCGGCGCGAAGATCACCTCGGTCGATGAACTCGCGGCGCTGCCGCTCGTCGGCACCACCGAGAGCATCGGCGACGTCGCCACGGTGGTGCAGGAGAGCGACCCCATCTCGTCGATCTCGCGCGTCGACGGCAAGGACGCCCTCTCGATCTCGATCACCAAGCTGCCGGCCGCGAACACCGTCGAGGTGTCGCAGGGTGTCATCGCCGCGCTCGACACGATCGGCGAGGCCTTCCCCGACGCCGAGTTCACGATCATCTTCGACCAGGCTCCGTTCATCCAGCAGTCCATCGAGACGCTCGCCACCGAAGGCCTGCTCGGACTCGTCTTCGCCGTGATCGTCATCCTCGTGTTCCTGCTGTCGATCCGCTCGACGCTCGTCACGGCGATCTCGATCCCCACCAGCGTGCTCATCACCTTCATCGGGCTGCAGGCGTTCGGCTACTCGCTGAACATCCTCACCCTCGGCGCGCTCACGATCGCGATCGGCCGTGTGGTCGACGACTCGATCGTCGTGATCGAGAACATCAAACGGCACTATGTGGGGGATGCCGACAAGGGAGACGCCATCCGTCTGGCGGTGCGCGAGGTGGCGATGGCGGTCACATCCTCGACCATCACGACGGTCGCCGTCTTCCTGCCCATCGTGTTCGTCGGCGACATGGTCGGCGAGCTGTTCCGGCCGTTCGCCATGACCGTGTCGATCGCGATGGTCGCGTCGCTGCTGGTCTCGCTGACCATCGTGCCGGTGCTCGCGTACTGGTTCCTCCGCCCGGGCAAGCCGCTGCTCGATGAGAACGGCGTGCAGATCGACCCGGAGGACCCGGACGCTCCGCCGACGCGACTGCAGAAGGGCTACCGTCCGATCCTCGGCTGGACGCTGAAGCACTCCGGCCTGACCGTCGTGCTCGCCGTCGTGGTGCTCGGTGCGACGCTCGCCGCAGCACCGCTCATGAAGATCAACTTCCTCAGCGACTCCGGTCAGAACACCATGACGGTGACGCAGGACCTCGGCCCGACCGCGAGCCTGGAGACCAAGTCGGAGGCGGCGATCGCCGTCGAGGGCGCACTGCTCGACATCGACGGCATCACCCACGTGCAGGCCTCGATCGGTTCGAGCGGATCCGCCCTGCGTGACGCGTTCTCGGGCGGAGCCGGCGTGACCTACTCGGTGCTCACCGACGCGGATGCCGACCAGGAGAAGCTCCGAGCCGACGTGCAGGACGCGATCGAGGGGCTCACCGATGTCGGCGAGGTGTCGGTCGCCGCCTCCGCCGGACTCGGCTCGAGCGACATCGAGATCACCGTCTCGGCATCCGACTCCGAAGACCTGCAGACCGCCACCACCGCCGTGGTGGACGAGCTCGACGGTCGGGACGGCATCGGACAGGTCACCGACAACCTCGCCGCGGCTCTGCCGTACCTGGCCGTGGTCGTCGACCGCGACGCCGCCGCGCAGCGTGGACTGTCGGAGGTCGCCGTCGGATCCATCGTCTCGAACACGATGCGCCCCCAGCAGGTGGGCACGGTCGAGATCGACGACACCGCGCTGACGATCTACCTCGCCGCATCCGAGCCGCCCGCCACCGCGCAGGCGCTTCGTGAGCTCACCATCCCGAGTGCCACCGGTGTGGTGCAGCTGCAGGACATCGCGACCGTCGAGGAGCGCAACGGCCCGACCTCCATCACCACCGAGCAGGGACGCCGCACCGCCACGATCACGGTGCCCCCGGCATCCGACAACCTCGCCGTGGCGACCCAGTCGGTCACCGAGGCGCTGGCCGCGGTCGAGCTGCCTGACGGCGCGTCGGCCGAGGTGGGCGGTGTCGCCTCGCAGCAGGCCGACTCGTTCTCGCAGCTCGGGCTCGCCATGCTCGCCGCGATCCTGATCGTCTACGTCGTGATGGTCGCGACGTTCAAGTCGCTGCGTCAGCCGCTGCTGCTGCTCGTCTCTGTGCCGTTCGCGGCCACGGGCGCGATCCTGCTGCAGATCGTCACGGGTGTGCCGCTCGGCGTCGCCTCGCTGATCGGTGTGCTGATGCTCATCGGCATCGTGGTGACGAACGCGATCGTGCTCATCGACCTCGTCAACCAGTATCGCGAGAAGGGGCTGTCGACGATCGATGCGGTGAAGGCCGGTGGCGAGAAGCGTCTGCGTCCGATCCTCATGACGGCGCTGGCGACGATCTTCGCGCTCACCCCGATGGCACTCGGCATCACCGGGCACGGCGGGTTCATCTCGCAGCCGCTCGCCATCGTCGTGATCGGTGGACTCATCTCATCGACCGTTCTGACGCTGATCGTTCTGCCGACGCTCTACAACCTGGTCGAGGGTGCGAAGGAGCGTCGACGCGCCCGCAAGGCGGGGTCGGGCGACGACGGCTCTGCACCGAACGGCGACTCGGACCCCTCGGACGGCCCTCGTCCTTCGGGCGATCTGGCGCTGGCCGGCGCGGGCATGTCGGAATCGGGCTCGGCGGAATCGGGTTCGTCGCTGCCGCACGCGAATCAGCTGACGCGCCGGGAGCTGCGCGAGCGCGGCGAGTAGTCGCCCTCGCCGTCCCGTCCTCCGCACGACAGAGTCTGACGCCCGCCCGGAACTTCATTCCGGGCGGGCGTCAGCCGTTTCCGGCTGAGTTGTGGAGCGGGCGCCGCCGAGCTCAGTCGAGCGTGATGCCCCAGTCGAGGGTCCAGGTCTCACCGGGGGCGAGGCGGCGCAGGCCGACACCGCTGTTCAGCGCATCGGCGGGCGCGGTCATGGGCTCGATCGCCACCGCGAGGGACTGGCCCGGGTACTTGTCGGTCGTGTAGACCTGCACGAAGTCGAACCCGGCGCCCTGCCAGAGGGTGAGTCGCCGACCGTCGGGGGCGGTCAGCGAGTGCCGGACCAGCCCGTCGGCATCACGGTCGAGGTCGGTGAATCCGGTGTCGAGGCTCACATCGCCGATGCGCACTCCGTCGCGCAGCGCGGCATCCGCCGGGTGCGTGCCCGTGGGGAGCATGCGCTCGTCGGTGTCGAACGCGGTCTGCGCCGGCACCCGCAGCACGAGCTCGTGCGGGTCGACGTCGCCGATCGTCACGAACGGATGCGTGCCGAGTGCCACCGGTGCCGCAGTGGCGGAACGGTTGGTCAGCGCGTGCGTGACGTCGATCCCGTCGGCACGCAGCACGTAGGTGACACTGGTCTCGACGAGATAGGGGTAGCCCGTCTGCGGCACGATCGTGGCGCTCAGCGTCGTCGCCGACGCCGTCTCCTCGATCGCGTAGGCCGTGAATCGCAGCAGCCCGTGGCTGGCGTTCATGAACTTCGGCTCGGTGATCGCGAGCTGCCGCTCGGTGCCCTCGTCGTTCCAGACTCCATCCCTGACGCGATTCGGCCAGGGCGTGAGCACGACGCCCGAGCAGGACGGGGTCGGCGAGTCGAGCGGATACGGGGCGATCAGATCGACGGATCCGATGCGGAGCGAGCGGAGGGATGCGCCGACCTGCGCGATCTGAGCGCTGACGTCGCCGAGCTGGAGGTGCACCTGTGTGCCGGTGGGGGATGCGGAGTTCACTCCGCAATCGTATGGCGAGCAGCATCCGCGATGGGGCTGGGCGGTTTTTCAGGTGCGACCGCTACACTTGATGGGTCGGCTTCGGACACCCGCGCATGGCGCGGACGTTTTTGTGTAAGAAGTGTGAGTCCAGGGGCCGATGGTGAGCGTCGCTCGACGCTAATCAACCATCACATGAATGGCCCCGGCCGCTGACAGTCCGGAACCCCGTCCGATCGCATCCGATCCGGCGCTGGGTGCTCGCGCGTGTGCGCGGCGCTGTTCTCGTGCGAGAACTCAGAAGGACACACCCATGCCCAAGAACAAGAAGCCCCGCGGCGGACGCCCCTCCGCCAACTTCGAGCCGCGCTACGGCGCGAACAAGACCTCGTTCCACGACCGCCACGCCGGTGGGCGCGACAGCGCTCGCGACACCCGCGATTCCCGCGACGTGCGGGGCGGACGAGCGGATGCCGGCGAGCGGCGCACCCCGGCGGCCGGCTTCGACCGTCGTCCCGGCAGCCGCAGCGCCAGCCACCGCGGCTACCGTCCCGCAGAAGAGGGCGCACCCAAGCAGCGCTGGTCCTCGCAGGAGCGCGCGGGTCGCGATGAGGCCCGTGGCATCCGCAACCGTGCGGAGTCGGGTCGCCGCGAGGCACCGCACCGCGGCGGTTCCGAGCGTCCGCGCTTCGACGATCGTGCCGAGCGCCCCCGCTACAACGACCGTTCCTCCACGGGCTTCGACCGTCCGCGTCGCGATGACCGCGGCGGCCAGCGTCCGACCGGTCCCGGTACGTACCGCGATGAGCGCGGCGGCCAGCGCGACGAGCGTCCGCGCCGCGACGACCGCGGTGCGGGCACGCAGCGCCAGGGCTTCCGCGACAACGATCACCGCGATGGCGGACGTCCGGGCCGTGACCAGCGCTCCGGCGGCTTCCGCGACGACCGCGGCGCATCCGAGCGTCCGCGCTTCAACCGCGACGACCGCTCGCCGCGTTCGGGCGACCGCACCGAGCGTCCGCGCTTCGACCGCGCGGCATCCGAGCGTCCCCGCTTCGACCGTGACGACCGCCCGCGTCGTGACGACCGTGGCGCGGGCCCGCGTCGCGATGACCGCGGCGCCGAGCGTTCCTACGACGCCGACCGCGCACGCCGTGCCTTCGACCGCGACCGCACGCAGCGGTCGATCGAGGGTGGGCGTGACGAGCGTTCGCGTCCCTCGACCGGTGGCGCGTACCGCACCGATCGTCCCCGCCCGCTGACGTCGGACACCCGCGGGCGGCCGTCGCGCAATGAGCGACCCAGCCGTAACGACTGGAACGCCACATCGAGCGCGGCACCCGCCAAGAAGTTCGAGCCGACGGACGACGTCGTGCACGAGCGCCTCGAGGCCAAGTCCGTCGCGGCGGTCGAGGTCGACGGTGTGACCTTCGGCGACCTGGGTCTCGGATCCAACATCGTCGAGACCCTCGTCGGCATGGGTGCGGCGACTCCGTTCCCCATCCAGGCGGCCAGCATCCCGGCCGTGCTCGAGGGGCGCGACGTCCTCGCCCGTGGCCGCACCGGCTCAGGCAAGACCATCGCCTTCGGCGCACCGCTCGTCGAGCGCGTGCTGCAGTCGCAGGCGGGCAAGCGCCGTGAGTTCGGCCGCTCGCCGCGCGCGATCATCCTCGCTCCCACGCGCGAGCTCGCACTGCAGATCGACCGGACCATCCAGCCGATCGCCCGCAGCGTCGGCCTGTTCACCACGCAGATCTACGGTGGCGTCCCGCAGGGCCGTCAGGTGGGTGCGCTGAAGAAGGGCGTCGACATCGTCATCGGCACCCCCGGTCGTGTCGAGGACCTCATCAACCAGGGCAAGCTCGACCTCTCCGACTGCCGCATCGCGGTGCTCGACGAGGCCGACCACATGTGCGAGCTCGGATTCGTCGAGCCCGTGCAGCGCATCCTGCGTCACACGGCCGACGGCAGCCAGAAGCTCCTCTTCTCGGCCACGCTCGACCGTGAGGTCGCGGCACTCGTCGATGAGTTCCTCGTCGACCCGGCCGTCTACGAGGTCGCCGGTGAAGATCAGGACTCGAGCACCATCGAGCACCGTGTGCTCGTGATCGAGCACCGCGACAAGGCCGAGATCCTCACCTCGCTCGTCGACCGCGACGGCAAGACCCTGGTCTTCGCCCGCACCCGCGCCTACGCCGACATGCTCGCCGAGCAGTTCGACGACGCCGGCATCCCCGCGGTCTCGCTGCACGGTGACCTCAACCAGGCCAAGCGCACGCGCAACCTGGAGCGCCTGACGTCGGGTCGCGTGAACGTGCTCGTCGCCACCGACGTCGCCGCCCGCGGAATCCACGTCGACGACATCGACCTGGTCGTGCAGGCAGACGCTCCTGACGAGTACAAGACGTACCTGCACCGTTCAGGCCGCACCGGCCGCGCCGGTCGCTCGGGACGCGTCGTCACGCTCATCACGCGTCAGCGCCAGCGTCGCATGACCGAGCTGCTGGAGCGTGCGGAGATCGACGCGCCATTCGAGAACGCGCGCATCGACGACGACCTGATCGAGGAGATCGCCGGTCGCGTGCCGACCGCCGCCGACCTCACGGCCTGATCCGTCACGTTCGAAGGCCTCGCTCCCGCATTCGCGGCGGCGGGGCCTTCGTCGTTTGCTCGGCCGATCTGCGGCACAGGGATGCGCGGTGCGGTCGGGTGCGCGTCCTGCGAAGGAGATCTCTCACTCCGAAGGGCTGACGCGTCGGATCGCTCCTACGGAGCGCGTGATCTCCTTCCGAGCGGCGGCTCAGCCGAGCTGGTGCTCGTGGATGGCCGTGGTCAGTGTCGTGCCGTTGAGGTCGAGGTAGAGCACCTGCTCGGTCACGGTGAGCGTCATCGTGTTGCGGCGTGCGATGAGCGGTGCCGCGGAGTCGATGAAGCCGGGGTCGAAGCTGTAGACCCGGAGGTCCTCGGAGCGGTGGATGCGCTTGTCGGCCCACGGCGCCATGACCTTCGCGGGGTCGCGGTGCGTATAGACGACGGTGCGCTCGGCGAGGCGGCTGCCGTAGTGGAGGCGCTCTGCATCGGGGGCGCCGACCTCGATCCACGCCGTCGTCTTCCCGGTGAGGTCGCGCACCAGCACGGCGGGCTCATCGGTCTGCGAGATGCCGCCGCCGAATGCGATGCCCTCGGTGAACTCGAGTCCATAGGCGAGCACGCGGGTCAGCATGTAGGCGTCGGTCTCGGACGGATGCCGCGCCACGCGCAGCGAGTAGTCGTCGTAGACACCGCGATCCATGTCGGCCAACTGGACGTCGAACGTGTGCATCGTGGAGCCGGTAGCCATAACGCTCGAGCCTACGCGCCCCGGGGGTGGCTTCCCGACCTCCGACGCTCCACCGGACCGGCGTTCAGAACAGCATCGGCTGTGCGGGGGCGGGCGCTGGCGTGAATGCGGGCGCCGGCCTCCCGTGCGGTGCAGAAGCCCGGATGCCGCGCACGGGGTAGTCGTCCTCGTGCTGCCCATCGAGTCCGTGCAGTCTGATCAGCGGCCGTGCGCGCTTCGCGAGCCATTGGCGGTAGCCCTTCGGCGCCTCGGCGGAGACTCCGGGGTACAACCCGCGATACGACGACACGAGGTCGGGGCGGAAACCCTCGAGCCACTGCATGAACCAGGGCTTCACTCCGGCGCGCAGGTGCAGGGCGCCGTAGATCACGCGGCTCGCTCCGGCCTCCTTGATGCGCCGCAGGGCGGTGTCGATCGCCTCGACCGAGTCGGTCATGTGGGGCATGATCGGCATCAGGAAGACGGTGACGCGGAAGCCGGCATCCCGCAGTGCGCGTACCGTGTCGAGCCGTGCCTGGGTCGTCGGAGTCCCGGGTTCGATCGCCTTCTGCAGATCGTCGTCGTACATCGCGATGGACATCTGGATGTCGACGGGAACACGCTGCGCCGCCCGCACCAGCAGCGGGATGTCGCGCCTGATCAGGGTGCCTTTGGTGAGGATCGACATCGGTGTGCCCGACGTCGCGAGGGCATCGATGATCCCCGGCATCAGCTTGTACCGACCCTCGGCGCGCTGATACGGATCGGTGTTCGTGCCCAGAGCCACCGTCTCGTGCTCCCAGCTGCCGCGACGCAGCTCCTTCTGCAGCACCTCGACGACGTTGACCTTCACGACGATCTGCGAATCGAAGTCCGATCCGCCGTCGAGATCGAGATACTCATGCGTTCCCCGCGCGAAGCAGTAGACGCAGGCATGGCTGCACCCGCGGTACGGGTTGATGGTCCAGGCGAACGGCATGCGCGATGCGCCGGGCACATGGTTGAGGGCCGACTTCGACAGCACCTCATGGAACGTCATGCCTGCGAACTCCGGCGTGGTCACCGTGCGGAGCGCGCTGGAGCGATCTTCGAGGCCGGGCAGCGCAGCGGCGTCGACGTCACCGAGTTTCTGTCCTTGCCACCGCATGTCCTCCATTCGAACATAAAGACGATACTCCGTCAACCGAGCGTGTGAATTCTGTTCGAATGGACATGAGGGACAATGGAAGCATGTTCTTCCCGCCGCAGCCTCAGCATGCGGCGCCGCGGTCCCCGATCCGCGGACCTGCACTGCCCATCGGTCTCGCGGCGACGGCGATCGGCGTCCTGCTGTCGCTGGCCGGTGCGCCGGTGGCCGAGACGACCGACGAGCTGGCGATGCCGCAGCCGTCCGTCGTGCAGGAGGTGCCGGCGGTCGAGGTCGGTGCGACCACCGCTGCCGATCCGTGTTCGGAGCCGAGCGTGCTCGAGGCGATAGCCGTCGCCGACGATGCGGCGATCATCGCCGGCTTCGGGGGTGGCGAGAGCTTCCGTTCCGCTGTCGTGGCGGGCAACGCACCCTGCATCGCGCTCGACGACCCGGCTCACGTCTGGGTCGTCGTCAACAAGGCGCGTCCGCTCGCTCCGGTCTCCTTCGCGCCGTCGTCGCTCGCCGACCTTCCGCTGCAGATGACCACCCGCTCCGGTCAGGCGCGGACGGACGTCGCCGCGGCGGTCGGAGAGATGGCGGATGCGGCGGCCGCAGAGGGCGCGGGGCGCATCGGAGCGAACAACGGCTACCGATCGTATGAGCTGCAGGTCGTGACCCACGCCTCCCATGTGCGCAACAGCGGGCAGGCGGGTGCGGACGCCTCGTCGGCGCGTGCCGGTCACAGCGAGCATCAGACGGGGCTGGCGCTCGATCTCGTGGCGTGCGATTCGTCGTGCGGAGCCATCGAGTCGTTCGGCGCGACGGTGCAGGGGCAGTGGATCGCGGCGAACGCCTGGGAGTACGGCTTCATCGTGCGCTACGAGCAGGTCGGCTCCGGCATCACCGGATACAAGCCCGAGCCCTGGCACCTGCGATATCTCGGACGCGAGCTCGCGGCGGCGTATCACCACGGCGGGTATCACACGCTGGAGGAGTTCTTCGGGCTCCCCGCGGCCCCTGATTACGCCCACTGAGCGCAGTGACAGCGGCGCGTGTGCGACCGCATTGCGGCATCCGACAATCGCGGTACCGAGTCTCACGGATTGTGGGATGCATTCTCACAACGAGCTGTCGCGGTGTCGGCGACCCGGCATAGAATCGCCGGAGCAATGACGCACGAACGTTCGGGAGGACGCAATGGAACGCGACATCTACGAAGAGGATCACGAGGCCTTCCGCGACCTCGTCAAGGACTTCGTCAAGCGCCACGTGAACAACGAGGCCATCGAGCGGTGGGATGCCGCGGGTGAGATCGACCGGGCGACGATGCTGGCCGCGGGCGAGGCCGGTCTGATCGGACTGTCCGTCCCCGAGGAGTTCGGCGGTGCCGGCATGCTGCAGGACTACCGCTTCCGCACCATCGTCATGGAGGAGGTCATCGCTTCCGGAGCAGGGTCGCTCGCCGGTGCCTTCGGCATCCAGGACGACCTCGCCGTGCCCTACCTCGTGCACATGGGCACGCAGGAGCAGAAGGAGAAGTGGCTGCCCCGCATGGCCACGGGCGAGGTGCTCGGTGCGCTCGCCATGACCGACCCCGGCGCGGGCTCTGACCTGCGCGGCATCAAGACCAACGCGAAGAAGGTCGACGGGGGCTACATCCTCAACGGCGCCAAGACGTTCATCTCGTCGGGCTCGACGGCCGACGTCGTGGTGACCTTCGTCAAGACCGGTGAGGGCAACCGTCCCGACGCGTTCAGCCTGCTGCTCGTCGAGAAGGGCATGGAGGGCTTCGATCAGGGCAAGAAGCTCAGCAAGATGGGCTTCCACGGCTGGGACACGGCCGAGCTCAGCTTCACCGACGTGTTCATCCCCGACGAGAACCTCATCAGCGGCAAGGAGGGGCAGGGCTTCATCCAGCTGATGCTGAACCTGCCGCTCGAGCGTCTGTCGATCGGCGTGGCCGCGGCCGCTGCCGCCCAGGCCGCCCTCGACTGGACCGTCGCCTACACGAAGGATCGTGAGGCGTTCGGCGAGCGCATCGCCGACTTCCAGAACACCCGCTTCCGGCTCGCCGACATGGCGGCGACCACCGACGCGATGTGGGCGTACATCGACCGTGCGCTGCTCGCCTACAAGAACAGCACCCTCACCGCCGAGGACGCTGCGAAGGTCAAGTTCTGGGCGACCGAGCGCGAGTGGGAGGTGCTCGACACGGGTGTGCAGCTGCACGGCGGCTACGGCTACATCATGGAGTACCCGATCGCCCGCGCCTTCACCGACGCCCGTGTGCACCGCATCTACGGCGGCACGAACGAGATCATGCGCGACCTCGTCGGCCGCCAGATCGTCGGCAAGCGCTGACGAACCTCTCAGAGAAGGGCCTCGGATGCCGGCATCCGGGGCCCTTCTCCTGTCGATGGCACGGCTGCCCGCATGAAACGGGCCTGCAGGCGCGCAGGCGGACAGGAGCCAGCGCGGGTCAGCGGGGCAGTCGGCCACCGACGCCGGCCTTGCGCAGCCGATCGGCGATGAGGATGCCGAGTGCGGTGGCGCCGAGGCAGCTGCCGAGGGTCACGGCGAAGAAGGTGATCTGAAGGGGAAGCCCGAAGCTGCCGAGATCGAACGAGGCCCAGGCGAGGATCGGGTAGACGATGCCGACGATCAGTGCCCCGAGGTAGTGCAGCCAGGTTCCCCAGTAGCGCCAGAGGACGAACAGGAACGGCAGCTCGGTGAACGCCGCCCACCAGAGGTTGGTGGCCACGCTGCTGAAGCCGTGCCCCGAGAACGGCACGATCACGAGTCCGGCCAGCAGACCCACCAGCAGGCCGACGAGTGGGCGCCGCAGCAGGCGGAGGGCGATCACCGAGGGGAGCAGCCAGAGGCCGGCCAGCGCCACGCTCACGAAGGGCAGGCCGGGGAAGAGGATCGTCGAGATCCAGTTCGCCGGGGCGAGGAGCGCGCCACCGGCGACTCCGAGTGCCGCGCACGTCAGCAGGATCGCCGTCGGGATGCGGAATCGCGAGCGTCCGCCGCCGGTGCGGGGTCGATTCTGCACCTCGGAAGCCGATTCGCGGTGCGTTTCCGACCCCGCACCGTTCACAGCATCCGCGCCGTTCATGCGAGGGGCTCCGCCGCAGCCTCGCGGGCCGCCTTCGAGGTGGGCGAGGCCGCGCCGATCTTCCAGTAGCCGCAGAAGCTCACGTCGTTCTTGTCGACACCGCGCTCGCCGACGAGATGCTTGCGTGCACCCGAGGCCAGCGACTGCTCGCCCGCGGCGTACGCGTGGAACGGCGCTGCCGGCAGTGTCAGCTCGCGCAGCCGGGCGAGGGCGAACGACCCGGGGTCGAACTCGTGCGGCCGCGCGAGCCAGATGATCTCGACGCCGGCGGGGTGCGGGAACTCCAGAGCGTCGGCCTCGGACGGCACCTCGATGATCGCCGTTCCCGTCGCGTCCGCAGGCAGTGACGCGCAGATCGAGGCGATCGCGGGGAGCGCCGTCTCATCGCCGACCAGCACCACGCGATCCGTTCCGCGCTGCGGGTTGAACGTGAGGCCCTCGTCGATGATGAGCACGTGCTCGCCGGGTTCGCAGGTCTCCGCCCAGCGCGACGCGGGGCCGGCCGTGCCGTCGGCCGCAGACCCGTGCAGCACGAAGTCGACGTCGATCTCGGCGCCCGACTCGGCGGTGGCCGCCCGGTACGCGCGCACGCTGTAGTTGCGCATGACCGGGCGCTCGCCGTCGGGGATCCGCAGGAACCTGAGGTATCCGAACATCTTGTTCGCCTTCGCGGGAACGCGGTCGAGCCCCGCATCGCCGCCGATCGGCAGGAACAGGCGGAACCACTGGTCGAAGCCCATCGGGCGGAACTTCTCGATCTCACCGCCTCCGAGCGTGACCCTCATCCAGTGCTCGGAGAGGCGCTCGGTGCGCAGCACGCTGAGATGGAGGAGTTCGGCGGTCTCGGGCTTGACCAGTCTGCTGTATGCCATGCGGGGCGCCTTTCAGGGCAGCTGCCAGGGGAAGAAGAGCATGAAGATCGCGGCGGATGCGGCGATCGAGGCGACGATGAAGACGGTGTCTCGGATGCGGAACGGCACGAGGTGCCTCTCGGTGCGCGTCGAGTGCGCGCCGAAGGCCCGCGAGTCCATGGCCAGGGCCACGCGCTCGGCGTGGCGGATCGCACCCGCGAGCAGCGGAACGATGTATCCCCAGCCGCGAGCGATGCGCGCGAAGGGACTGCTGCCCCCATGGTGCCCTCGCACGCGATGCGCGGCTCTGATCACCGCGAGCTCGTGCCCGAAGCGCGGCACGAAGCGGAACGCGGCCAGGGCCGTGTAGCCGATGCGGTAGGGCACCCGCAGCTGCTGCACGCTGGCGCGCACGAGGTCGGGGCCGGTGGTGGTCAGGCCGCCGATGAGTGCGAGGGAGACGATCGCGCCGAGCCGCAGAGCCGTGGCGAAGCCGATCGCGAGGGCGCCCTGGCGCAGCGTCCAGTCGCCGAGCTGCACCACGGCAGCGGTGTCGCGCACGATCTCGGCGTCGACCCACAGCGAGAACCCGAGCCCGATGGCGATCATGCCGAGTGGGAGTGCGAGGAACAGCACCGCGGCGATGCGCCAGGTCACCCGCGATCCGATGACGATCACCGCTAGGGACAGCGCCAGGAAGGCGGCGGGCGTGGCGAGGTCGCGCACGAAGATCAGCAGCACCATGGCCGGGGCGACTCCCGCGACCTTCGCCAGCGGATTGAGCGCGTACAGGAACTGGCGCCGAGACGATGCCGACATCGCGGCATACGGGTCGAAGGCGTGGGCGGTCATGCGATCGCCCGTCCCGCTGCGGCGAGCACGCGCTGCAGCGCCGGAAGGCGGAGCCCTGCCTCGACGAACGGCGTCTCGTCGGCGAAGAGCGCGTCGGTGCGATCGGCGGCGTGCACGCGACCGTCTTTCAAGATCACCGTGTGCGATGTGTGCTCGGCGACGAGCTGCAGGTCATGGGTCACTATGACGATCGTCGTCCCCTCGTCACGCAGGTCGTGCAGCAGAGTGAGGAGCTCGGACGCCCGTGCACGATCCTGGCCGAAGGTCGGTTCGTCGAGGGCGAGCACCCGCGGGCGGGTGATCAGGGCCGTGCCGACCGAGAGGCGGCGCTTCTCGCCGCCCGAGAGCAGGAACGGATGCACATCGGCCTTCGCCTCGAGGCCGAAGCGCATCAGCATGGCGTCGACGCGCTCGCGCGTCTCGGCATCCGGGGTGTGCCGCAGCCGAAGTCCGTGCGCGAGCTCGTCGAACACGGTGTGCGCGATGAACTGGTGCTCCGGGTTCTGGAACACGAACCCGATGCGGCTCGAGAGCTCGCGCGGCGAGGCCGACCCGGGGTCCATGCCGTCGACCGTGACCTGCCGCCGGGGCGGCGGGACGACACCGGCGAGCGCCTGCAGAAGGGTGGTCTTTCCGGCGCCGTTGGTCCCGACGATCGCCGTCAGGGTTCCCGCCTCGATGTCGAGGTCGATGCCGTGCAGGATCTCCGTGCGGTGACGACGAACCGTCAGCCCGCGGGCGCGGACGATCGGAGTGGCTGCACGGTCTGCCGCATCCGTCATTCCCTCGTGCGTCTGCAGGACCGACGCACGGATGCCGGAGGAGACAGCGGTATCCGGTCCTGCATCCGTGCCGTGGTCCTGCACACCGGACGGGTCAGGAGTGGCGGATGCCGCCGCCAGTGCCGCGGCGAGCTCCTCGGGTGTCAATGGAAGGTCGTCGAGATGCAGTGTTCTGGCATCCCGCATCCGCAGCGCCGCGAGTGTCGCCGCAGGCAGCCAGACACCCATCTCGACGAGCTCCGCCGCGTGCTCCCGGATGATCCGGGCCGGCGGGCCGTCGAAGACGACCCGCCCTGCGCGGTCGAGCACGATCGTGCGGGTCAGGAACCCCATCGCGGCGTCGAGATTGTGCTCGACGAGCAGGATGCCGCGGTCGCCCGCTGCGATGACGTCGGTCAGTGCGGCGTAGACGTCGTCGATGCCCTGCGGATCGAGGTTCGCGGTCGGTTCGTCGAGCACGATCAGGGGCGACCCCATCGCCAGCGCGCACGCGATCGCGAGACGCTGACGCCCGCCGCCGGACAGGCGATCGGGGTTCTCATCGCGCCGCTCCCACAGGCCGACACGGCGCAGTGCGTCTTCGGTCCTCGTGCGCACCTCGTCGAGCGACAGCAGCAGGTTCTCGGGGCCGAAGGCGACCTCGTCGTAGACCGTGCCGGTGACGATCTGGGCGTCCGGGTCCTGGAAGACCATCGCGACGTGGGTGCTCAGCGATGCGGTGTCGGCATCCGCCGTGCTGACTCCGCCGGCCTCGACCGATCCCGTCATGGTCGCGGGCACGGCGTGCGGGATCAGCCCGTTGAGCGCGAGCGTGAGCGTCGACTTGCCCGAACCCGAAGGGCCGAGCAGCAGCACCACCTCGCCGGCATCGATGTCGAAGGTGACGTCCCGCGGCGAGGGGTGCACAGCATCGGCGTGGGTGATCGAGAGGTCACGCACGCGGAGGAGAGGCGCAGATGAGCGCACGGCATAACCCCGGTTTCAGCGGATCGGTACCGTTCTAACTTAGCTGAGCCTTACCTGATCTGCACAGGCCGGACGGCTCGGAAGGGTCGGACGCCGTGATCAGCGCCGAGCGACGCCTGCGCGGCTGAGAGAAGATCCGATCGCGAGTCCTGCTGCGGTCCACGCGATCGGACCGAGCACCGCGATCACGAGGTAGGAGATCTCCGCCCACAGCGGGAAGGTCGCGAGGTCGACGGCGAAGAACACCACGACGGCCACGATGACCCCGATGATCGCTGCGGAGATGAAGAAGCGCCAAGGGCCCCAGGAGCGGTAGCGGGTGAGCGCGGCGATGCCCTCCTGGATCGCCCCGAACAGCAGCGCGGTGCCGATGAAGCGCAGCGTCCAGGCCGGGTTGAACGCGCTCGAGATGAGGGCGGCGAACACGTGCGTGACGAGGGCCACGAAGGGGCGGCGCAGCACCTCCTGAGCGATGATCCCCGGCAGCACGTGCGAGCCGAGCACGAGTCCGTAGAGATACGGAGCGCCCACGATGACGATCGGCGTGATGAGCCCGGCGATCCCCCCGAGGATGCCCGTGGCGACGCCGATCGCGGCGCAGACCAGCAGCACGCGGGTCGTCAGAACGGGGGAGGGGGCCACCCCTCCAGCCTACTGTCGACCATTGTCGACACGGCTGGCCGTTCGTCCAGGAATAATCCCCGACCCTGGTGTGTGGACGGAAGCCGGGCGTAGCTTGAACGGCGGTGCGGCACCGCAGTCGCACCGTGATCATCGGGAGAAGCACATGGGTCGAACACCCCTCCGGATGGCAGCGGCCACCACCCTGGCAACGCTGTTCATCGCATCGACGGCAACCGCAGGCTACGCAGGCACGGAGGAGGTGACAAACCCCACTCCGGTCGACGGCACGCCCGGTCACTACATCGTCGTGCTGAAGTCCGATCCGCTCGCGAGCTACACCGGCGACGTCAACGGGCTCAAGGCCACCAAACCCGCCGAAGGCGAGCAGCTCGAGACGCAGTCGCAGGATTCGCAGCGCTACGTGCAGCACCTCGAGGCCGAGCAGCAGACGGTCGCGCAGGAGGCGGGAGTCACTCCCGAGATCAGCTACCAGGTCGTGCTCAACGGCTTCAGCGCCGAGCTCACGGGCGCGCAGGTCGACAAGCTGCGGGCGTCGAAGGACGTGTACGACGTCTACCCCGACTTCATCCGTCACCCCGACGCGCAGACCTCGACGGACTTCCTCGGTCTCGGCGATGACAAGAAGGGGCGTGGCGGCGTCTGGCAGCAGACCGGCGGCGTCGACAAGGCCGGCGAGGGCGTGGTCGTGGGTGTCATCGACACGGGCATCGCTCCCGAGCACCCCTCCTTCGAGGGCAAGAAGCTCAAGAAGCAGCCGAAGAACGACAAGCGCCACAAGGGCGGTCAGCCGTACACCGACGGCACCTTCGTCTACTTCGACAAGTCCGACGGCGGCCAGTTCCAGAGCACGATGGTCGAGGCTCAGGAGTGGGACAAGGGCGACTACTCGTCGAAGCTCATCGGAGCCCAGTACTTCTACACCGGTGCCGAGGCGGCCGGATTCGACTTCCAGTACGACTACCTCTCGCCGCGCGACGGTGACGGCCACGGTTCGCACACCGCGAGCACGGCGGCCGGCAACTTCGGCGTGAAGGCCTCGATCGAGGACGTCGACTTCGGCAAGATCTCGGGGGTCGCCCCCGGAGCCAAGGTCGCCGCCTACAAGGCCTGCTACGTCGGGCCCGATGAGGCCGTCACCACCGATGACATCTGCGCGGGCAGCGACCTGATCGCCGCCATCGACCAGGCGGTCGCCGACGGCGTCGACGTGATCAACTACTCGATCGGCGGCGGAGCGGCATCCACCGTGCTCGCCCCCGAGGACATCGCGTTCTTCAACGCGGCGGCAGCCGGCGTCTTCGTCGCCACGAGCGCCGGCAACGACGGTCCCGACTCCGTCACCGCCGACCACGCCTCCCCCTGGTACACCACGGTCGCGGCATCGACGATCCCGACGTGGGAGGGCACCGTGCAGTTCGACGGCTTCGCCCAGGCCGGCGCATCGGTGAGCGTGCCGTTCGGCACGACTGTCACCGGGCCGTCGATCTACGCGGGTGACGCGCCGGCTGCCGGACAGGCTGCCGCCGATGCCGCGTTGTGCCTTCCGGGCACGCTGGATGCGGCGAAGGTCACGGGTCACATCGTGGTCTGCGACCGCGGGGGCAACGCCCGCGCCGAGAAGTCGCAGGTCGTGAAGGATGCCGGCGGCATGGGCGTCGTGCTCGTGAACGTGCCCGGTGGTGCGGACTCGCTCGACAACGACTTCCACGCGGTGCCCACCGTGCACCTCTCGTCCGTGCATCGCGCAGCCGTGCTCGCCTATGTGCAGGGCGGCGCCGATCGCCCGATCACGCTCGTCGGCGAGAACACGACCGGTGTCGTGACCCCGGTGCCGCAGATCGCCGGCTTCTCGAGCCGTGGCCCGATGCTCGCCGACGGCAGCGACATCATGAAGCCCGACATCGCAGCCCCCGGCGTCGCGATCCTCGCGGCCACGCAGAACGGGCCCGGAGAGGCGCCGACCTTCGGCATCCTGTCGGGCACGTCGATGGCGTCACCGCACATCGCCGGTCTCGCGGCGCTGTATCTCGGCGAGCGTCCCAACGCGAAGCCGGCTGAGGTCAAGTCGGCCATGATGACGACCGCCTACGACACGGTGAACCCCGACGGCTCGGCCAACAAGGACCCGTTCCAGCAGGGTGCGGGCCAGGTCGACCCGAAGCGCTACTTCAACCCGGGCCTGCTCTACCTGAACGACGTGCCCGACTGGGCCGCGTTCCTCGAGGGCAAGGGTCTGGCGGAGTTCGACGGCGTCGAGCCGATCGACGGCAGCGACCTGAACATCGCATCGTTCTCGATCGGATCGCTCGCGAGCGCGCAGAGCGTCACCCGCACGGTGACGGCGACCGAGAAGGGCACGTTCACGGCATCCGTCGATCTGCCCGGCGTCGACGTGGCCGTCGAGCCCTCGACGCTGAAGTTCACCAAGCCCGGCCAGACCGCGACCTACACGGTCACGTTCGACAACCAGAGTGCTCCCGTCGAGCAGTGGGCGACCGGGTCGCTCACCTGGACGAGCAAGAGCAACTCGGTGCGCTCGCCGATCGCGGTCTTCCCCGTGACGGCCGACGCGCCGGCCGAGGTCGAGGGCACCGGAGTCGAGGGGGCGACCACGGTCGAGATCACCCCCGGCGTCGACGGCGCTCTGGCGCTCGGGCTCTCGGGACTCACGCCGTTCAGCCTGCTGGAGGACCCCGACGGCCGTGTCGTCGGACACTCGGGCGATGAGGCGTCGGGCGATGAGAACAAGGACGTGTCGTGGATCGTCGACGTGCCGGAGGGCACGACGCTCTCGCGCTTCGACCTCGACTCGTCGGATGACGCGGGCAGCGACCTCGACCTGACCGTCTACCGGGTCGTGAGCGCCGACGACCTGCGCTACTACGAGCGCTGGCAGTCGGCGACCGGTTCGGCGGATGAGCAGGTCACACTCCCGGCTCCGACGGCGGGCACCTACCTGGTGGTCGCGAACGTCTACTCGACCTCGGCCCCGATGACGTGGGACATGACCTACGCCAACGTGCAGCCCGAGGGCGAAGGGGCGTTCACCGCGACCCCGAACCCGATCGAGGCCGTCCGCGGCCAGGCGACGAGCTACGAGCTGAGCTGGACCGGCCTCACCGCCGGCACCCGGTACCTCGGCCTCGTGCAGTACGGCGAGTCCGCCGTGCGCACGATCGTGACGGTCGACGCGCAGTAGCGATCAGCGCCGGCGCCCCGTGCTCTTCGGAGCGCGGGGCGCCGTCGCGTGCGGTCGCCGCATCGTCGAGGCCGCGTCGAGGCCGCGTCGCGTCGCGCGCGGGGCGCGGTGTCGCAGTCAGAGCCGTCAGATCTTGCGGCCGCGCGGCATCAGCCGCACGTCGGGAAGAGGCGGAGCGGGGATGCGGACGTCGTGCCCTTCGACGACACCGAACCGCGCGGAGGCCGCCTCCCACTCGGTGCGAGCCTCGACGATCTCCTCGTGCGTGCGTCCGGCGAAGTTCCACCACATGACGATCTCGTCCTCGAAGGGCTCGCCGCCGATGAGGAACAGCAGCGCTCCCTGTGCGCTGGACACCTCGACCGAGTCCCTCGAGTCGCCGAGGTACAGCATGTCGTTCGACGACATCCCGTGCGTGGCGACGACGGCATCACCCTCGACGAGCATGAGGCCGTGCTCCCATCCCGAACGCAAGGGCAGGTGCAGACGAGCGCCCGCGGGGATCCGGATCTCCGCGCCGACGATCGGGGTGTGCACGGTGGCGGGCGATGAGGTGCCGGCGAACTCGCCGAGGACGACGGTGGCGGTGGCGTCCTGACCCTCGTCGGCAGGGAGCGGCAGCTGTGGCAGCTCGGTGTGCCGTTCGAAACCGGCAGCGCCGTGCCGTGCGCTCTCGGGCAGCACCACCCAGAACTGCAGGGCGTCGAGGGGGATCGGATCATCGCCGATCGAGTACTCCGAATGCGAGATGCCGTTGCCGGCCGTCATGAGGTTCAGCTGGCCCCTGCGGAGGTCGGCGTCGCTGCCGACCGAATCCCGGTGACGGATCTCTCCGACCAGCGGCCAGGTCACGGTCTGCAGACCGATGTGCGGATGCGGTTCGACCCGCATCCTGGTGTCGGCGGGGCCGAACCGGTCGAGGAAGCACCACGCACCGATGGTCGGGAGGTTGCGATGCGGCAGCACGCGCAGCACGTTCATCCCGCGCACCCCGCCGAGCGGCACCTCGCGTGGCTCGAGGACGATGCGTCGTTCGCCGATCATCACGCCTCCGTCGGAGCAGCGCCGGGCCGCTTGGGCCAGCGGATCTCGGCGCCCGGGATCTCATGCGTCGTCAGGTACTTCGCGATGTACGGGCAGAGCGGCACGATCGCGTCGCGGGATGCCGCGGCATCCGTCAGGGCGCGCTCAGCGAGGATCCCCGCGAGTCCCTGACCCTGGAACGCGGGGTCGATCTCGGTGTGGATGAAGCGGATCGCGCCCGGACGCAGCTCGAACTCGGCGAAGCCCGCGAGCGTCTCATCCGAGTGGATCTCGTAGCGGGAGGCGTCGTCGTTGCGGGTGACGGTGATGTCGGTCATCGGGGCTCCTTCGGGCGTCTGCCACAAACCTACGCCCGCTGAGCGTCCACAGGCGCGGCCGACGTCGGCGGGGGTCGTTACGCTGGAGGGATGCCGCAGACTCCCCGTGACCCGTACGAGGATCTGCCCTACGCCGACGAGCCGTGGGACGGCGCAGGGTGGGAGCCCTCCGAGCCGCCCGAGCCGATGGACTGGGAGCCGCAGGGCGCCGGGTACGAGCCGCCGCTCGACTGGGGCCAGGGCCCCGTGACACCGGTCGGATCGGCGTCCGCGCGGTCATCCGCACGCTCGTCTGCTCCCTGGGTGACGGCGACGGCCGCGCGACAGGCGGCCCCCAGCCGATACGCGACTGCGGCCGAGGCGCTGCACACGGTCTTCGGCTACGACGAGTTCCGCGGCGATCAGGCCGCGATCGTCGATCAGGTCATCTCGGGCGGTGACGCTGTCGTGCTCATGCCCACCGGCGGCGGCAAGAGCGTCACCTATCAGGTGCCCGCACTGGTGCGCGAGGGCACCGGCCTCGTGATCAGCCCGCTCATCGCTCTCATGCACGACCAGGTCGACGCGCTCCGGGCCAACGGCGTCAACGCCGCCTATCTCAACTCGACCCAGGCGATCGAAGAGCGGCGCGAGGTCGAACGGGCGTACGTCGCCGGCGAACTCGACCTCATCTACGTCGCCCCCGAGCGGCTGTCCTCGCCGCAGACGACCGCCCTGCTGCAGCGCGGCACGCTCAGCGTCATCGCGATCGACGAGGCGCACTGCGTGTCGCAGTGGGGTCATGACTTCCGCCCCGACTACCTCGCACTCGGCGATCTGGGCGAGCGGTTCCCCGGTGTTCCGCGCATGGCGCTCACGGCCACCGCCACGCGGGCGACGCACAAGGAGCTCACCGAGCGACTGCGTCTCGACGCCGCCCAGCACTACGTGGCCAGCTTCGACCGGCCCAACATCCAGTATCGGATCGTGCCCAAGGTCGATCCGCGCAAGCAGCTCGTCTCGTTCATCCGCGCGCAGCCGGAGGGCTCGGTCGGCATCGTCTACGCGCTGAGCCGGAAGTCCGTCGAGCAGACCGCGACCTATCTCGCCGCTCAGGGCTTCGACGCGCTGCCGTATCACGCCGGTCTTCCGGCCGAGGTGCGCGCGAAGAACCAGTCCCGGTTCCTGCGCGAGGACGGCGTCGTGATGGTCGCGACGATCGCCTTCGGCATGGGAATCGACAAGCCCGATGTGCGCTTCGTCGCTCACATCGACCTGCCGAAGTCCGTCGAGGGCTACTACCAGGAGACCGGTCGCGCGGGCCGTGACGGCGAGCCGTCGATCGCCTGGATGGCGTACGGCCTGGGCGACGTGGTGCAGCAGCGCCGCATGATCGACCAGAGCCCGGGCGATCGCACGTTCAAGATGCGCCTGGGGCAGCACCTCGACGCGATGCTCGCGCTGTGCGAGACGGTCGAGTGCCGCCGCCAGAACCTTCTCGGCTACTTCGGGCAGGACTCGCAGCCGTGCGGCAACTGCGACACGTGCCTCGACGAGACCGAGACCTTCGACGGCCTGATCCCGGCACAGAAGCTGCTCTCGACGATCGTGCGGCTCAAGCGCGAGCGCAATCAGGCCTTCGGAGCCGGGCATCTGATCGACATCCTCCGCGGAGCCTCGACCGAGCGCATCCGTCAGCAGGGGCACGAGAAGCTCGCGACCTATGGAATCGGCGCCGACCTCTCCGACCAGGACTGGCGCAGCGTCGTCCGCCAGCTGCTCGCACGGGGGATCATCGTGGCCCAGGGCGACTACGGCACGCTCGCTCCGGGCGAGCAGTCGGCCGGCGTTCTGAAGGGCGAGACCCCGGTGCCGCTGCGCAAGGACACGATCGGACGCCCCGCTTCGTCGCCGCGGGCACGCAAGGCGAGTGCGGCGGACGCGCTCGATCAGTCCGACCGCCCGCTCTTCGAGGCGCTGCGGGCGTGGCGCGCCGAGACGGCGCGCGAGCAGGGCGTTCCGGCGTACATCGTCTTCGGCGATGCGACGCTGCGTGCGCTCGCCGAGCATCGTCCGGCTTCGCTGGCCGACCTCGACGGGATCACGGGGATCGGCGCCAAGAAGCGGGATGCCTACGGCGAGGGAGTGCTCGCCGTCATCGCGGCCGGCTGACGCAGGGCGCCGTTCAGCTCGGCAGCACGTCTTCGAGATGCGCGCGCAGGTGGGCGCCGACGTCGACGGCCCCGCGGTCGTAGAGCCACTGGTACTGCAGGCCGTCCCACAGGGCGATCAGCCAGATCGCCTCGTGCTCGGGGTCGCGGTGCTCGGGCAGATCGCCGTCGATGCGGGCGAGACGGAACAGCTCGGTGAAGTAGTCGATCGCCTGGGAGAACCGCGTGGCGAAGTAGTCGTGCGCAGGGTGCATGGCCGGCACCGCTTCGCAGGAGAGCACCGCGTAGACCTCGATGAGGCCGGGCTCGTCGAGTGCGCTCACCCGTGCTCCGAGCGGGATCGCGCGCAGCGCGTCGGCGGCTCGCTCGGCATGGGTGGACTCGCTGCGCACACGGATCGCGCTGTCGCGCTCGGAGAGCACCGCGCTGAGCAGCAGTTCCTTCGACGGGTAGTGGTGGAGCAGAGTGGACTTCGAGACGCCGACAGCCTGAGCGATGTCCCGAAGACTGGTGTCCCCGTAGCCGTCCTGGGAGAACAGGCGTGAGGCGTCGGCGAGGATCTGCGCGCGGCGGCGCCGTCCCACCTCGTATCCCGGGGAGTCGTCGACGGCGGGCTCTCCGAACACAGGCGGCAGGGGGCCGGCAGCGGTCGGAGAAGGGTCGGGGCTGTCGGCATCCCGCCACCCGTAGGGCAGTGCCCACAGGGATTCGCGCTCCTCGAGCATCTGCACGACGTCGACCCGGTCAGGCAGATACTGAGAGATCAGCTGCAGCCCGTCCCAGCCCGCGCTGTGACGCACGGACTCGTCCGCGACGTCGCGGTCGGCGCCGATCGTCCCATGCAGCGCCGCATCTTCGAGGACATCCGTGCTGAGGCGGTGCAGGCGTGCATACCGCTGGCGCATCCGCTCGTGCGCCGGGTGTCCGGAGGCGGATGCTTCCCCGGTGAGTGCGGCGAAGAGCTCGAGGTAGCCGGGGGTGCGCGCGTTGCGTCGAGCCACGTCCGCGAAGATCAGTTCACCGGAATCGGATGCCGCAGCGAGCAGGTCGAATGCCCGTTCGTTGTCGTCCTCGAAACCGGCGACGACCTCGGCGAGCAGGTCGTCCTTCGACGCGAAATGTCCGAGCAGCCCCGGATGGCTCACGGATGCCGCGGCGGCGATGTCGCGCAGGGACGTCGAACGGTATCCGTTCGAGACGAAGAGCTCTCGGGCCGCGTCCACGATCCGCTGACGCGTGGCCGCGGCGCGCGCCTGGCGCGAGCCCGTCGTGGCTGCTGTCGTCATCCCGTCCACCCTTCCCTCTCATTCTCTCTCATTACCAATCGGTAGATATTCACTTACCAATCGGTCGATATTCCGGTATTGTCATCCTCACGTCGTGTCGCAGATGACCGGCGCACCTTGCCCGAAAGGATCCACCCGTGACAGAGCTGTCATCGGCCGCCACCGCGGCCGCCGTAGGAACGACCGGTTTCAAAGTTCCCGGCACCACCCCGCTGAAGACGCCCCGTGGCTACACCCCCGGACTCGCCGCCGTGAACTTCGGCGTCTACCTCGCCCTGCTCACCCCGGTGATGGTGTCGATGGCCTTCAAGATCCAGCGGCTCGACCCCACCAACACCGAGGCGAGCCTCGGACTGGTGATGGGTGTCGGTGCGGCCTTCGCGCTCATCGCGAATCCCCTCGTCGGTCGCCTCTCCGACCGCACGACCTCGCGGTGGGGCATGCGTCGCCCCTGGATCCTCGGCGGTGCGATCGTCGGCCTCGGCGGCTTCGCGATCATCGGCGCCGCGACCTCGGTGCTCGTCGTTCTCCTCGCGTGGTGCCTCGTGCAGGCATCCATGAACGCCGTGCTCGCGGCGGCCAACGCGACCCTGCCCGATCAGGTGCCGGTCTCGAGCCGTGGCAAGGTGTCGGGCATCATCGGCATCACGACCCCCATCGGCATCCTCGCCGGCAGCTTCATCGTCAACTTCCTCCCCGGCGACTTCGAGCGCTTCTTCGTCCCCGGTGCCATCGCGCTGATCCTCGTCATCGTGTTCGTGCTCACCCTCAAGGACCGTCGTCTCACCGAGAAGCCCGCCACGCGCTTCACGGTCGGCACGTTCTTCGGCTCGTTCGTGTTCAACCCCCGCAAGCACCCCGACTTCGGATGGACCTGGCTCACGAAGTTCTTCGTGATGTTCGGCTACGCGGGCATCGCCACCTTCCTGCCGCTCTACCTGGTGACCAAGTTCCAGCTCGACGAGCAGGGCGCAGTCGGCACGATCCTGATCGCCAACCTCGCCTCCATGGCCGCGATGGCTATCTCCGCGCCGCTCGGCGGATTCCTCTCCGACAAGATCGGCAAGCGCCGGCCGTTCGTCGCGATCGCCGGCGTCATCATGGTCGTGGGCCTCGTCATCCTCGCGATCGCTCCGTCGATCGCCGTCGTCATCGTCGCTCAGGCCATCATCGGACTCGGTGCCGGGTCGTTCCTGTCGGTCGATCTCGCGCTGGCGACCGAAGTGCTGCCCAACCCCGACGACGTGGCGAAGGACCTCGGCGTGCTCAACATCGCCAACGCCCTTCCCCAGTCGATCGCCCCGGCCATCGCGCCGAGCATCATCGCTCTCGGCGCCGCGACGCCGCTGGGCGGCTACACGACCTGGTACCTCTTCGGAGCGCTCGTCGCACTCGCCGGCGCCGTTCTCGTCTACCGCATCAAGGGAGTCAAGTGACCATGACCGACACCGACGTGACCACTGCCCGACCGTGGCTCGACGCGGCCCTGCCGGTCGATGAGAGAGTGCAGCTCCTCCTCGACGAGATGACCGTCGAGGAGAAGGCCGGACTGTTCTTCCACACGATGATCGCGATCGGAGACCTCGATGAGGCGAACCCGATCTTCGGCACACCGAGCGCCCGCGAGTTCATCGACCTCAAGAACATGACGCACTTCAACCTGCTGGGGGCGGCGCCCACCGGGCGAGAGATAGCCGCCTGGCAGAACGAGCTGCAGCGGCTGGCGGCCTCGACCCGGCTCGGCATCCCGGTCACGCTGTCGACCGACCCGCGGCATTCGTTCAGCGAGAATCCCGGGGCGTCGATCCTCGCCGGACCGTTCTCGCAATGGCCGGAGACCCTGGGTCTCGCAGCCACCCGTGACCCCGAGCTGGTCGAACGGTTCGCAGATATCGCTCGTCAGGAATATACGGCTGTCGGCCTGCGCGTCGCCCTTCACCCGCAGGTCGACCTCGCCACCGAACCGAGGTGGGCGCGGCAGACGGCGACGTTCGGAGAGGACCCCGAATTGACGGGCATTCTGGGAGCGGCATATATCCGCGGGTTCCAGGGCGACTCGTTCGGTCCCGGATCGGTCTCGACCATGACCAAGCACTTCCCCGGCGGCGGGCCGCAGCTCGACGGCGAGGACCCGCACTTCCCGTACGGGCGGGAGCAGGTGTATCCCGGGGGTGCGTTCGACCTGCACCTCAAGCCCTTCGAGGATGCACTGGCCGCCGGCACGCGTCAGATGATGCCGTACTACGGCATGCCCGTCGGCACCGAGTACGAGGAGGTCGGGTTCGGCTTCAACAGGTCGGTGATCACCGGGCTGCTGCGCGAGCGATTCGGCTTCGACGGCCTGGTGTGCACCGATTGGGGTCTGATCAACGATGCGGAGATCTTCGGCCAGCCGTTCCCTGCCCGCGCCTGGGGCGTGGAGCATCTGACGCCGCGAGAGCGGATGCTCAAGGTGCTCGATGCGGGTGTCGATCAGTTCGGTGGCGAGGACTGCCCCGAACTGCTGCTCGGGCTGGTCGCCGAGGGCTCGGTCTCGGAGGAGAGGCTCGACCTCTCCGCGCGACGGATCCTGCGGGAGAAGTTCGAGCTCGGGCTCTTCGAGAACCCGTTCGTCGACGAGGACGCGGCGGACGAGATCGTCGGCAGCGCGGAGTTCCGCGCCGCGGGAGAGGCGGCCCAGCGCGCCTCCGTGACCGTGCTGACGAACGATGGCTCGCTGCCCTTCGCCCCCGGGATCAAGCTCTACGTCGAGGGGATCGAACCATCCGTCGCAGCCGCGTACGGCGACGTCGTGGCGACCGTCGACGAGGCCGACCTGGCGATCCTCCGTCTCCAGGCGCCGTTCGAGCAGCGCGACACGACCTTCGAGAACTTCTTCCATGCGGGGTCGCTCGAGTTCTCCGACGACGTGCTCGCGCATGTCGGCGCCATCGCCGGAGCCGTGCCGACCGTGGTCGATGTGCTCGCCGATCGACCGCCCATTCTCGAACCGATCGTGGCCGGTGCGGCGGCCGTCACCGTCAACTGGGGTGTCTCAGGGGCGGCGCTGCTCGATGTGCTGAGCGGCGTCGCGAGCGCGCAGGGCAGGCTCCCGTTCGACCTGCCGAGGTCGATGGCCGCGGTCGTCGCCTCGCGACCCGATGTGCCGTTCGACACCGCTGATCCGCTCTTCCGATTCGGCGACGGGCTCACTCTGTAGCCCTCGCTTCACGCCCTGAACCGCCCCGCAGACCTCGGTCTGCGGGGCGGTTTCGTCGTGTGGCCGGAGTGCGTGTCGCGCCTGCGCGGAGTGCCCTGGACCCCTCCTATTCGTCCTGGCGAAAGCGTCCTCGCCGACAGACCTGTGGGCAGGTCTCAATGACCGATGACGAAATGTCTCACCTGATGACGTTTCCTGAAAGATCACTGGACAATCGCTGGACTTAACATTCTCGATCCGGCAATACTGTCTGGACATGCGCTCGGTCGGCACCTGTCGACGCCTGGGGAGGGCCTTGTGACGCGGAACATCTGCATCACGGGAGAGGCGAATGGAATTCTTGGAGGGGAAGACTCTGCGGCGACGCAGAGCCATCGGGGGAGGCATCGCCGGCGTGACCGTCGGCGCGATGATCCTTGCGGGTGCACTGGTACCGACGGCGGCGAATGCGCTCGATGACGCGAATCCGAACGATCCGTCGGTCGCGCAGGGACAGATCATCCAGTTGCCGGCCGACCTGCTCGGTGGATTGGACGTCGCCGCACTCGGGCACACGCTGACGAGCAACCCAGCCGCGGCCGGCCCTGAGCTCGGCGGTCTCGACCTCGACGTGCTCGAGGCGCTCAGCATCGACGTGGGCACGCTCAACGTGCCGCTGCTGACCGACGGCACGTCGCCCGGTCTGCTGCAGCTGGGCGATCTGGGGGGCGCGCAGAGCTTCAGCTCCTCACCCACGCAGACCCAGTCGATCGCGTCCTCCGGCGCGATCACCTCCGGTGGTGCGATCGATGCGGGGGCGATCGACGGAAGCGTCAACCCCGCCACCCTCGAACTCACCGATCTCTTCGACCAGCTCAGCGTCGCCGGTCTCACCGACGCCGTCCTCGACGAAGCGTCGGTCGGCATCGGAGCCCTCGCATCGCGGGCGGAGTCGAACGCCGGCGTCGCCGGCTCCGAATACCGCATCGCGGGCCTGGACCTCGACCTGCACAGCAACCTCGTCGCGGGGCTCGCGACCACTCTGGGCACGGCCATCCAGGGCACGGTGACCCCGGTCAGCGACCTCGCCGGTCCCGGCGGAGCGCTCACCGGGCTCGTCACGACCGTGGTCGACACGATCAACGCGATTCCGGATGTGCCCCTCGTCGCCGCCTTCGAGGCGACGGGCGGAACGGTCGCTATCGCCGGCCTCGACACAGTCGGGGCGACGGTCGTCACGGAGCTCCTGACGGAGCCGCTCGAGAACACCACGGGCTCGGTGCTCGTCGACCTGAGCGACGGGACGATCTCGGTCGACCTCGCTCAGATCCTCGTGGAGACGGGCGCAGGAGCCGACCTCAACTCGCTTCCCGCGAACACCCCTGTGCTGTCTGCGACGACGATCGCCGCCATCCAGCAGGGGATCACCTCTGCTCTGACCGGAACGCACCCGAACAGCCTCAACGGCAAGGTCGAGACCATCCTCGACTCCACCCTCGACTCGCTGGCGGTCACGCTCACCGTCGGGGTGGATCTCACCAACCCGCTCACCGGGATCGACCTGGTCTCCGGCGATGTCACGATCGCCGGCTCGCTCGCTCAGTTCGCGGGCACGGCCACGCCGGTTCCGACGGTGACCACCGACATCTCGCTCGCCGGGCTCAACATCGGTGCGCTGCTCAACCCGGTGGTGAGCGCTGTGACCACGGCGGTCACCACGACCACCGGCCCTCTGGTGAACACCGCGCTGACCAGCGTCATCCCGCTCGTCCAGCCGGCCCTCGCAGCGGTCACCGGCCCCGTGCTCTCGACGCTGGACCCCGTGCTGCAGGGCGTGCTGTCCGGCATCGCGACCATCACGATCAACGAGCAGTCCGAGCCGGGAGACATCCCCGGTGACAGCTTCACCGTGCGGGCGCTCGCCATCGATCTGCTCCCGGCCGTGGGCGGAGGGGTCGAACTCGATCTCGCGTCGTCGACCGTCAAGGCAGCGGCGGCGGCAGTCGCGGCTATCGACGCCGCAACCACCGTGCAGGCCGGAACCGATCTTCCGGTCACCGGCTCCGGCTGGCCGGCCAACACCCAGGTGACGATCCAGGTGGCAGCACCGGACGGAACCCCGGTCAACGAATCAGCGCCGGTGACCACCGACGCGTCGGGCAACTTCACCGGCACGGTCTTCATCCCGGCCCCGACCGTGCCCGGCACCGGCTACATCGTCACGGCGACCGACGGCACCAGCACGGCGACGGACACCACCGAGGTGACCGCCGCGGCAGCGATCGATGCGGCACCTGCCGTGCAGGACGGAACCGACCTCGGCGTCTCGGGCACCAACTGGCCCGCGAACACACAGATCTCGGTGCAGCTGACCGCTCCCGGCGGCGGCGCGAACATCGGCGGCCCCGAGCTCGTCACGACGGACGGGTCGGGTGCCTTCGTGCTCGGCTACCCCGTTCCGGCCGGAACTCCTGCGGGAACCGGCTACACGGTCACCGCGACGCTGGGCGCGCAGACGGCGACGGACACCACCGAGGTGACGAACGCTCCGGTCGCCTCGATCGATGCGGCGCCGACCGTTCAGGCAGGCACCGATCTCGCGGTCTCCGGCTCCAACTGGCCGGCGAACACGGAGATCTCCGTGCAGCTGACGGCTCCGGGCGGAGGCGCGGACGTCGGTGGCCCCGAGACGGTCACGACGAACGGCGACGGTGAGTTCACGCTCTCCTACCCGGTGCCCGCATCGGCGACGCCCGGCACGGCCTACACGGTCACCGCGACCGCTGGCGCCGAGACGGCGATCGACACCACCGAGGTGACGGCCGCCGCTGCGGTGGATGCGGCCGACACGGTGCAGGCGGGAACCTCTCTCCCCATCACCGGTGCGAACTGGCCGGCCAACACCGTCGTCGAGGTGCAGCTGACGGACCCGGACGGCGCTGACGTCGGGGGTCCCGAGACGGTCACGACCGATGGCGACGGCGGGTTCACGCTGAACTACCCGGTTCCCGCGTCGGCGACCCCGGGCACGGGGTACACCGTGACCGCGACGGTCGGCGGCCAGACGGCTGAGGACACGACCGAGGTGACCGCCGCGGCAGCGGTGGATGCCGCGGACACGGTGCAGGCGGGCACGAGCCTTCCCGTCACCGGCACCGGCTGGCCGGCGAACACCGAGGTCTCGGTGCAGCTGACCGCTCCGGGCGGAGCGACCGTCGGCGGTCCTGAGACGGTCACGACCGATGGCGACGGCGGGTTCACGCTCGACTACCCGGTTCCCGCCTCGGCGACGCCGGGCACGGGCTACACGATCACCGCGACCGTCGGCACCCAGACGGCGACCGACACGACGGAGGTGACCGCAGCGGCGACCGTCGACGCGGCCGCGACCGTCGAGGCCGGGACGGACCTGGCGATCACCGGTGCGGAGTGGCCGGCCGACACCGAGGTCACCGTGCAGCTGACAGCCCCCGGTGGTGCGGTCATCGGCACGCCCCAGACGGTGACGACCGGTGCTCTCGGCGGCTTCGCGATCGACTATCCGGTGCCGGCGGGAACTCCCGCGGGCACGGGATACACGGTCACCGCGAGCGCGGGCACGCAGACAGCCACCGACACGACCGAGGTGACGGCTGCTCCGGTCGTCGTCGACGCGGCCTCGTCGGTTCCGGCAGGTACCAACCTCGCCGTCACCGGCACGGGTTGGCCGGTGAACTCCACCGTGTCGCTGCAGCTCACCGCGCCAGGCGGGGAAGCGGACATCGGAGGCCCGGTCATCGCGACCACTGACGAGTTCGGTGCGTTCACGGAGAACTACCCGGTTCCGGCTGATGCCGAGCCCGGCGCGGGCTACCTGCTCACCGCGACATCCGGCGCGTCCAGCGACACGGACACCACCGAGGTGACCGCGGGCGACCCGGGTGACGTCAACACCAACGCGGCTGCATCGGCATCCGCTTCGGCTGACGCGACCGCAGACGGCGACCCGTCGGCGCAGGCGGCGGCTGAGGCCGCGGCCCTCGCAGACGCGACGTCGGCGGCCTCAGCGGCGGCGACCTCGGACGCCACCTCGGCGGCGGATGCGGCGGCGACGCCGGATGCCTCGTCGGCCGCGACGACCGATGCCACCTCGACGGCCAACGCCTCGGCGGCAGTTGCTGCGCAGGCGGCGGCCCAGGCCGACGCGTCGGATGACGTGAACGCGGATGCATCGACGGCGGCGGAGTCGAACTCGGCGTCGTCGTCGGAGTCGGCGGCCATCGCCGACTCGTCGACGGATGCCTCGTCCGAGGCTGCGGCCAACACGAACGCGGCGGCGTCGGCATCCGCGTCGGCGAACGCCGATGCATCGACCGACGCGATCGCTGAAGCGGCCGCGCAGGCGGCGGCGTTCGCGGACGCCACGGCAGAGGGATCGGCTGCGGCTGACCCGACGGCTGAGGCTGCGGCGGAGTCGGCGGCGACGGCGACATCGTCCACGGCAGCCACGGCGGACGCCACCTCGGAGGCGAACGCCGGTGCGGCGGTAGCGGCTCAGGCTGCGGCGCTGGCCGACGCGACGACGGATACCGCGGCTGAGGCCTCGGCGACATCGGACGCCTCGACGAGCGCAGCATCGAACTCGAGCGCGGCGGCGATCGCCAGTGCATCGACCGACGCCTCTTCCGATGCAGTCGCCACGGCCGATGCCTCGGCTGCGGCCGACCCGTCGGCTGAGGTCGACACCAACGCCTCGGCATCCGCTGCGGCGTCGGCTCAGGCTGATGACGACAGCAACGCGGCGGCTCAGGCGGCGGCTATCGCTGCGGCTCTGGCCGATGCGACGAGTTCCGCTTCGGCGGCGGCTGACGTGACGGCTGATGCGGCCGCGTCTGCGGCGGCGACGGACGACGCATCCACGGACGCGTCGACCACGGCCACGACGGATGTGGACGCGTCTGCTGCAGCGGCCGCTCAGGCGGCGGCGCAGAACGATGCGACCTCGACGAGTGCGGCTGACGCGTCCGCCGCGGCAGATGCCGACCCGAACGCGTCGGCGGCCGCGGCGGCCAACGCCTCGTCGTCGGCCACCGCGTCCGCGACGGCGGCGGCTGACGCTTCCGCCGAGGCAGAGGTCGAGGCATCCGCTGCGACCACGGCTGACGCTGCGGCTACGGCTGATGCCTCGGCTGCGGCCGACCCGTCGGCTGAGGTCGACACCAACGCCTCGGCATCCGCTGCGGCGTCGGCTCAGGCTGATGACGACAGCAACGCGGCGGCTCAGGCGGCGGCTATCGCTGCGGCTCTGGCCGATGCGACGAGTTCCGCTTCGGCGGCGGCTGACGTGACGGCTGATGCGGCCGCGTCTGCGGCGGCGACGGACGACGCATCCACGGATGCCTCGGCCACGGCCACCACGGATGCGAACGCGTCGGCCGCCTCCGCGGCAGCGGCGCAGGCGTCGGCGCAGAACGACGCGACCTCGACGAGTGCGGCTGACGCATCGGCTTCGGCTGACGCTGATCCGACCGCGTCGGCGGCCGCGGCGGCCAACGCCTCGTCGTCGGCCACGGCGTCCGCGGCGGCGGCGGCTGATGCCTCCGCTGAGGCTGCTGCCGAGGCATCCGCCTCGGCGACTGCTGAGGCCTCGGCGTCTGCAGACGCGGCAGCCGACCCGACCGGACCGATCGCCATCACGATCAAGGTCCCGGTTCTGGAGCGCGGTGAGAAGCAGACGGCGGTCGGCACCGGGTTCCAGCCCGGCGAGTCCGTCACCGGTGTGATGACGTCCGAGCCGATCGCACTGGGCACCCAGGTCGCCGATGCGCAGGGCACGGTCACCTTCACCTGGACGATCCCCTCCGGCACCGACCTCGGAACCCACGCCGTGACACTGACCGGAGCGACCTCCGGCAGCGTGTCGGCCTCGTTCCAGGTCGTGGCCACGGGCCTCGCCACCACCGGTGGTGAGATCCAGGGCGGGTGGATCGCGCTGGCGGCTCTGCTGCTGATGCTCGGACTCGGGATGACGAGGGTCGCGCGTTCCAGACGGCCGCTCGTCCAGACGGAGTAACGCAGTGCAGGAACGCTGAGAGGTCGGGGCCGTCGCTGCGGCGGCCCCGACCTTCAGCGGTGAGAAGGATGTGGATGGGCACGATGACTGAGACCTCACCCGAAGTGCAGGATGCGGCGGTCGCCGCGACCGCCCCTCGACCGCGCCCGACCTGGTGGGTGAAGCTCATCGCGTTCGCCGCGTGTCTGCTCACCCTGTGGCACGTGGGGGCGTCGTTCCTGTGGATCGCTCCGTACTCGGCGCTCCGCGAGATCCCCACGCAAGAAGTCCTCGCCGGGTACATGCTGCCGATGTTCGGTCAGTCGTGGAGCGTCTTCGCGCCCGAGCCCATCAACGGCGACTACCACTTCAACGTGCGTGCCGTCATCGAGAAGGACGGTGAGGAGATCGAGACCGGGTGGGTGAGCGCCACCGACGTCGAGCTCTCGATGATCCGCTACAACCTCTTCCCGCCCCGAGCGGGGATCCAGTCGAGCGAGGTCGCGAGCGGCCAGATGAACGCCTACAACAAGCTGGACGACGACCAGAAGGCCGTCGTCGGGCTCGACTTCGCCGAGGATGGCTGGGAGGAGTGGATGGTGCGCTCCTTCGACGAACTCGAGGGCGACAACCCGTCGACCGACGCGTACATGGCGGAAGAGCACCTCTCCACCGCCTACGCCACCCAGGTGGCTTATGCGATCTGGGGCGCCGACTCCGTCATCAAGGTCCAGTACCGCGTGAGCCGCCAGAACGTGGTGCTCTATGCGGATCGCAACGATCCGAGCGCGCAGCGCCCCGACCCCACGTTCTCGACCACCGGGTGGCGACTGCCTATAGAAGAGGAAGGGCAGAGTCGCGAGAACTTCGCGAACACCTTCCGCGCCCAGTTCGAGAGGATCCAGCCGTGAGCGCGCCCACCAAGACCGCGCCCCAGACGAACGGCGCCGCGAACCGGGACCGGAAGAAGGATGCTGCCGGGCGGTCGACCGTGACGGCGCCCGCTCCGGCATCCGCTCCACCCGCCTCTGCCCCCGAGCCTTCGCCGCTGCGCATGCCCGCGCCTTCGGGTGCGCCTGCCGCCCCGCCTCCCCGGTCTTTCGTGACCCGCCTGCTGAGCTTCGCCTCGTCGATGATCGGCGGACTGTGGTCGATGGTCCTCTCGGCGATCGACCGGATCTCCGCGTTCGTGGGGGACTGGCTCTTCAACGGCAAGAAGGCCCTCTACGGTCTCGCGGTCACCCGCATCCTCTTCGGCGTCACAGCGATCGGCCTGCTCGCGTCGAACTTCAGCACTCGTCTCTATACGTTCGGCTCGGGGTCGGCGTGGAACGGCGAACTCGCCGAACCCGTCAGCGAGTTCCCGAAGATCTGGATCTTCAGCGCGTTCCATGCCGCGATGGGCGATGACGCGCTCTACACCGCCCTCTATCTGCTGCTCGGCGTGCTGGCGGTGCTGTTCGTCCTCGGCTGGCGTTTCCGGATCGTCCTCCCGGTGTTCTTCTGCCTCTGGGTCGGGTTCATCGAGGCGAACGACATGGTGGGCGATCAGGGCGACAACATGTTCCGCATCGCGCTGCTCCTGCTGTTCTTCGCCGACCCGGCCGCTCGCTGGTCGATCGATGCCAGACGTCGCGCCAAGAAGGGGGAGTGGTTCGCTCCGGGAAGCCAGCCCGCCCTCCTGGGAACGGTCTTCCACAATCTGGCCCTCGTGGCGCTGACCGCGCAGGTGTGCTTCGTGTACGCATCGGGTGCTCTCTACAAGGCGGGAGGCGCGCCCTGGGAAGAGGGTTACGCGGTGTACAACCCGCTGCAGACCGCTCGGTTCGGCACATGGCCGGTGCTGAGTGACCTGGTCACGACCTGGGGCCCGATGGTGGTCGCGGCGACCTGGGGGTCGATCATCCTGCAGGTGGCGTTCCCGCTGATGCTGCTCACACGGCCCACTCGGCTGATCGGCCTCATCGGCATCCTCTCCTTCCACATCGGCATCGGCGTGCTGATGGGGCTGCCGTGGTTCTCGCTGACGATGATCGCGATCGACTCGATCTTCATCCGCGATCGGACGTGGGCGCGGTTGAGCGAAGGGACGAGACGGCGGTGGGAGCAGGCGCAGACCGCGCCTCCCACGCCCGCACGCGTCGAGGCCTGAGACTGCGGCTGGGCTGAGACTGTGGTCTGACGACAATCCGACCGGGCGCCGTCCCGGGAGCTTGTTGGAGGATGCGCACACAGCAGTTCGCTCCTGGTTGTGGCAGACCTACCATGGGAGTATCCCTACTTCCCTCTGAGAGGAACGCTCATGGTCGACGCCGCCGTCCGTCCGAAGACGACTCGCCCGCACACCGACAGCGCAGATGCGAACCTGAGGTTCGATGTCGCCCGGGTCACCGATCTGCTGATGGGCACCTGGGCCGACACGCGCCGCGAGGCGCGCGAGCTGATCAAGGATTCGGCGTTCTGGCGCGATGACGCGCTGAGCAAGGACGAGCACCGCGAGCGTGTGCTCAGCCAGCTGCACCTGCTCGTCGAGAACAAGGCAGTGCACCGGGCGTTCCCGACCGCACTCGGCGGAGAAGACAACAACGGCGGCAACATCGCCGGCTTCGAGGAGCTCGTCGTCGCCGATCCGAGTCTGCAGATCAAGTCGGGAGTGCAGTGGGGGCTGTTCGGCTCCGCCATCCTGCAGCTCGGCACCGCCGAGCACCACGAGAAGTGGCTGCCCGGTGTCATGGATCTCTCGATCCCCGGCGCCTTCGCGATGACCGAGATCGGGCACGGCTCCGATGTGGCAGCGGTCGGCACCACCGCCACGTACGACCCGAGCACCGAGGAGTTCGTGATCAACACGCCGTTCCGCGGCGCGACGAAGGAGTACCTCGGCAACGCGGCGCTGCACGGCGTGGCGGCGACGGTGTTCGCTCAGCTGATCACGAACGGCGTGAACCACGGGGTGCACTGCTTCTACGTGCCGCTGCGCGGCGAAGACGGCGTCGATCTTCCCGGCATCGGTCGTGAGGACGACGGGCTCAAGGGCGGACTCAACGGCATCGACAACGGCCGCCTCAGCTTCGACCACATCCGCATCCCCCGCACGAACCTGCTGAACAAGTACGGCGATGTGGCGGCCGACGGCACGTACTCGAGCGCGATCGACAGCCCCGGTCGCCGCTTCTTCACGATGCTCGGCACGCTGGTGCAGGGACGGGTCTCGCTCGACGGCGCCGCGTCGTGGGCTTCGGCTCTCGGGCTGAAGATCGCGATCACCTACGCGACGCAGCGCCGCCAGTTCGACGGAGCAGACGGCCAGGAGGTCGTGCTCATGGACTACGGCAAGCACCAGCGCCGCCTGCTGCCGCGCCTGGCGACGACCTACGCGCAGATCTTCGCGCACGACGAGTTCCTGCAGAAGTTCGACGGCGTGTTCTCCGGCCGCATCGACACCCCTGATGACCGTGAGGACCTCGAGACCCTGGCGGCAGCCCTCAAGCCGCTGTCGACCTGGCACGCGCTCGACACCCTCCAGGAGGCTCGCGAGGCCTGCGGCGGAGCGGGCTTCATGTTCGAGAACCGTCTCGTGGGACTTCGCGCCGACCTCGACATCTATGTCACTTTCGAGGGCGACAACAATGTGCTCCTTCAGCTGGTCGGCAAGCGGCTGCTCACCGACTACGCCAAGCAGTTCACCGGCAAGGATGCTGCGGCCCTGGCCAAGTTCGCCGTAGGCATGACCGCCGGCAAGCTGTTCCACGGCGCAGGCCTTCGTCAGTTCGGCCAGTCGGTCGTCGACCTCGGTCAGGTCTCGCGTTCGGTCGAGAACGGTCTGCGTGAGGAGCAGCAGCACCAGCTGCTCGCCGAGCGCGTGCAGCAGATGGTCGCCGACATCGCCGGCCGGCTGCGTCCGGCGGGCAAGGACAAGGCCCTCGGCGCGAAGCTGTTCAACGAGAATCAGGCCGAGCTGATCGAGGCGGCCCGTGCGCACGGTGAGTTGCTGCAGTGGGAGGCGTTCACGGATGCCGTCCACCGCGTCGACGACACCGACACCAAGAAGGTGCTCACGTGGCTGCGCGACCTCTTCGGTCTGCAGCTCATCGAGAAGCACCTCGCCTGGCACCTCATCCACGGGCGTCTCTCGACGCAGCGCGCCGCCGCGGTCTCGCGATACATCGACCGTCTGTGCGCCAGGCTCCGTCCGTACGCACTCGACCTGGTCGACGCGTTCGGCTACGAGCCGGAGCACGTCCGGGCGCCCATCGCCTCCGGCGCCGAGCGCGTGCGGCAGGACGAGGCTCGGGAGTACTACGCGGCGCTCGCGGCATCCGGTGACGCCCCTGTGCTGGAGAAGGCGCTCAAGAAGAACGCGAAGCGCTGAGGTTTCCTCCTCGCTCCGCTGACGAAGGCCGGGATCAGTGGTCCCGGCCTTCGTCGTGGGCGGTCAGGTGCCGCAGAGGAGGGCGCGAGTAGTGTCGATCTGGCCCATCCGCACCGATCAGAGGAGTCCGAGATGACCCGTGTCACCGCCTATGCCGCACCCAGCGAGGCCGCACCGCTCGAGAAGACCGTCATCGAGCGCCGCGAGCTCGGCCCGAACGACATCCTGATCGACATCGCGTTCGCCGGTATCTGCCACTCCGACATCCACACGGTGCGCGGAGACTGGGGGCCGCAGCAGTACCCGCTCGCACCCGGACACGAGATCGCCGGAACCGTCGCGGCCATCGGATCGGATGTCACCAAGCACGCCGTCGGCGATCGGGTCGGCGTCGGCTGTCTCGTGAACTCGTGCGGAGAATGCCGCAACTGCCTGCGCGGCGACGAGCAGTTCTGCTCCAACGGTGCGATCTTCACCTACGGCAGCACCGACCGTGACGGCAGCGTCACTCAGGGCGGATACTCCGAGCAGGTCGTGGTGACCGAGTCCTTCGCCGTGCGCATCCCCGACGCGCTCGGGCTCGACGTCGCGGCACCCCTGCTCTGCGCAGGAATCACCACGTACTCCCCGCTGCGGCATTGGAACGTCGGACCCGGCACGCGCGTGGCGGTCGTCGGCCTCGGCGGACTCGGCCACATGGGCGTGCAGATCGCGCACGCTCTCGGAGCAGAGGTCACCGTGCTGTCGCAGACGCTCAGCAAGAAGGATGACGGCCTCCGTCTCGGTGCCGATCACTACTATGCGACGAGCGATGCCGAGACGTTCCGCTCGCTGCGCGGGTCGTTCGACGTCATCCTCAACACGGTCAGCGCGGTCGTCGACCTCCGCGCCTACCTCGGTCTGCTCGACGTGGGCGGGTCGATGGTCTGCGTGGGAGCCCCCGCAGAACCGCTCTCAGTGAACGTCTCGTCTCTGATCGGCGGGCGTCGATCGCTCGCGGGGTCCAACATCGGCGGCATCCAGGAGACCCAGGAGATGCTCGATTTCTGCGCCGAACACGGCATCGCAGCCGAGATCGAGATCATCAGCGCATCGCAGATCAACGAGGCGTACGAGCGCGTGCTCGCCTCTGACGTGCGCTATCGCTTCGTGATCGACGCCGCGACCATCGCCGACTGAGTTCCGGAGGGGGTCCTCGGGGTACGCCCCAGGGGACCCCCGTCGGTTGCTCCCCTGGGACCGTTCGCGCAGTGGGTGCGGCGGTGTGGGTCGGGGTGGTGCTGGGCCTGTGCGGCAGGGCGGCGCGGTAGCCGTAGCCGTAGCCGCGCTCAGTTCGCGGGATCCGGCTCGCGGTAGTACTCGAGGAAGTTGATGCGCGTCGCGGCGTGCAGGTCGTGGATCAGATCTCCGGCTCGTTCGCCGTCACGGGCTTCGGCCGCTGCAGTGATCGCGCGGATGAAATCGCGCGCCTGGAGAGGCGTGACGAGGTTCTCGCGAGGCGTGAGGAAGCGCACCAGCTGCAGCGACAGGGTCTCGGCCTTCGCTCGCAGCACGGAGTTCGTCGCGGCGCGGACGACGACGAGGAAATACCGGCGGATCGCTCGTCCGAGAGCGGCCGCGTCATCTGCATCCACCGCATCCTCGACATGCGCCAGCTCGCGACGCAGGTCGGCGATATGCGCATCCGCGAGGTCGGCGGTGGTGGTGCGGGCAAGGTGCTCGTGGATCACTCCGATCACGAACAGGCTCTCGTTGATCGCCGCGACGTTCACCGGGGCCACCCGGGTGTGACGGTGCGGCACCAACTCGACGACGTCCTCCTCGGCGAGTCGATTGAGCGCCTCGCGGATCGGGGTTCTGGACGACCCGAGCCACGTCATGAGCTCCTCGTCGTGGAGAACTTCCCCGGGTTCCAACGTCCCGTCGAGGATCGCCCCGAGGATCGTGTCGTAGACCTCGTCGCGAAGCAGCCGCCGCGGCGGAGGTGTGTCCCTCGTGGGCATCACGCGTCCTCGCTTCCGCGCCGCTCAGCTGTATCAGCGCCAGCAGCGACCTGCGGGCTCGATTCGGCCGCATCTCGTGCCTGCACGCTTGCGGCCCCTGCAGTGAAGTACGCCTGTGCGGCCAGGGCTGCGGCATCCGCGTTCCCTGTGGCGGCGGCGGAGGCAAGTGCGTCGAGCGCGGCCGATGTGTCGGTCGCGTCGAGTGCGCCGGGTCGAGCGGTGATCATCCGGGTGACGTGCGGCACCGACTTCTCGCGGATGCGCTGAACGAGGGTGTTGCGGTAGCGGTCGACGAACACGTTCATCAGGTTGTTCACGATCCGTGCGCGTTCGAGGGCGTTCGAGGTCCGGCTCACCGTCGTGTGCAGGTCGGCGATCTGCGTCCGGTCCGCGTCGGTGAGGAGCGGGACAGCCTCGCGCACCGTCGCCGAGTACACGACGCCGAGCATCTCCATCTCCTCTGCGAACCTCGTGGGATCGAGAGGTGCGATGCGGGTGCCCCTCTGAGGAAGCACTTCGATCAGCCCCATGCCGGCGAGCCGGTTCACCGCCTCCCGGATCGGCGTGCGCGAGGCGCCCAACCAGCTCTCGAGCTGCTTGTCGGAGATCGGCTCCCCTGCGGCCAGGTCACCGGCGACGATGGCATCCAGAAGCGTGTCGAAGATCTGGTCGCGCAGCAGTTTTCGGGGCATTTGCGCCGGGGTCTTGGGCACAGGCATGGGTCAATGCTAGTCGGAATCATCTGGGTACCTGATATATCAATCGCCCGCAATATATACCCACGCCCTGGCTCGGTGGATGGAGGCGACGACTTCAGGCAGGGTGCCCGCGCATTGAAATATCAGATGATTTGTGTCCACGGCTAACTTATGTCATCCTCTAATCATCCAATATGTTAGTTGATGAGAGCGATGTGATCATGCCCATGGGCTCCCTCGAGGACCAACTGCGCCCGCAGCTTCTCAGCGGTCTCGCTTACGAGCGCCTGCTCGCCGAGATCGTGAGCGGCCGCATCCCGCCCGGCCAGCGACTGCGGCTCGATCTGCTCGCCCACGCGTGGGCCGTCTCCCGGACGCCGGTGCGCGAGGCGCTGCAACGGCTTGTCGAGATGCGGTTCGTCCAGGTGTCTCCGAGCGCCGGAACTCGTGTGGCGGAGTGGTCGCGCGCTGACATGATCGAGCGCGCCCACGTCGTCGGTCGCCTGATCGTCGAGAAGAGCTGCATCGGCCCGCCCGTGCGCACGCACCAGCAGTCGACGCGACTGGCGGACGAGACCTGCGAGCTGCTCGGCTACCTCGAGCTCTCCGAGATCCTCATCTCGCGGGAGCTCGGCCGTCTGGGCCCCCGCCTCGCCCGCGACCACATCGACCCGCTGCGGCTGTTCGTGGATCCGCAGACGGCCCGCCACCACGGCATCGATCTCGACACGGATCGGGCCTCCCGCCGCCGTCTCCTCTCCGCCGCCCTCGCCGCCATCGAACGACAGGATGCTGCCGCGGCGCGCGACGCTCTCGACGGGTTCTCGACGTCGTTCATCGACGCGCTCGGGTCCGGCCCCGCAGAGGCCGCTGCGTAGTCCCGGCAGGAGAGCCGGGATCACCCGCCGTGTCGGTGGCGGCGGCTAGCGTGGGCTCATGACGTCTCTGATCGCCGGCCCCGACCTCCGCGACCGATGCGGGTGGGTGGGCGACGACGCCGAATACCGCCGCTATCACGACGAGGAGTGGGGCACCCCGCTTCACGGCGACCGGGCGCTGTTCGAGAAGATGGCCCTCGAGGGGTTTCAGGCGGGGCTCTCGTGGATCACCATCCTGCGCAAGCGCCCCCGGTTCCGCGAGGTCTTCGCCGGCTTCGAGCCCGAGCGGGTCGCCGAGTTCGACCGATCCGACGTCGAGCGGCTCATGGCGGATGCGGGGATCATCCGCAACCGGGCGAAGATCGAGGCCACCATCGGCAACGCCCGAATCGTGCGCTCGATGGCAGACGGCGAGCTGGATGAGCTGATGTGGTCGTTCGCGCCGGCATCGGGACCGCGGCCCGCATCGTTCGCGGATGTTCCGGCGGTGACGCCGGAGTCTACGGCGATGAGCAAGGAACTGCGTCGTCGCGGCTTCCGATTCGTGGGTCCGACGACGATGTACGCGCTCATGCAGTCCGCGGGCATGGTCGACGATCATGTCGTCGGGTGCTGGCGCGCCTGACCACCGAGGCGTGCTGGGCGCGCCCGCCGTGTCGGGGCGAGTGCAGGGGCGATCGCCCGCCTTCGGGATCGTCCACACCCTCGATATACTCGTGGTCGGGGGGATCGCCCAGCGCGGCGCGCAGGGATCATGCAGAGCGCGGTCTCCCGACCGACCGTGAGGAGCATGGGTGGCCACGCGCATGGCATCGACACCGCCGACGCTGGCGGGGTACAGCTATGTGCGTCCGCTCGGATCCGGCGGGTTCGCAGATGTCTTCCTCTACGAACAGGACATGCCGCGACGCGTCGCCGCTGTGAAGGTGCTGCTGGCGGATGCCGTGAACCGCGAGGTTCTCCGCACCTTCAACGTCGAGGCCGACATCTCCGCGCGGCTCAGCGCCCACCCCTCGATCGTCACCATCTATCAGGCTTCCATCTCTGCAGACGGTCGGCCGTACTTCGCGATGGAGTACTGCCCCGACACCATGAGCGCGCGGTACAAGAAGGCGCCGCTGGCGCTCGCCGAGGTGCTCGACACGGGCGTGCGCATGGCAGGCGCCCTCGAGACCGTGCACAGGGCCGGACTCCTGCATCGCGACATCAAGCCGTCCAACGTGCTCATCAACTCCCTCGGCGCCCCCGTGCTGGCCGACTTCGGCATCGCGGCCGCCGTGATCGACGAGGGCGACGGAGAGACCATCGCGATGTCGGTGCCGTGGAGCTCGCCGGAGGTGCTGCAGGAGCGCGTCTCCGGATCCGTCCCGAGCGAGATCTGGAGCCTCGGAGCCACCCTGTACACGCTCCTCGCGGGAAGAAGCCCGTTCGAACGCGCCGACCGAGGCTCCAACTCCCGCGACCAGCTCACCGAGCGCATCATCAAGGCGCGCTATACCGCGGTGCCGATACCCGGCATCCCGCCGATCATCGACGAGATCTTCGCGACCGCGATGCACCGTGATCCGGCCAGACGGTTCGCGAGCATGGCCGACTTCGCGGAACGCCTGCGCTGGGCGCAGTTCGAGCTGGGTCTGCACCCGACGGCCTTCGAGGCGGCGTCTGCTGAATGGGCCGCAGCAGCGCCCGTCAGCTTCTCCGACTCCAGCGCCCGCGGCCCGGTGATCACCACCGTGGCCCCCGACTCGCGACGTGCGGTGCGCGCCGCGAAGCAGCAGGCGATGCCGCGCGACCGCGACGAACTGCCCGCCGCGCGGGCGAAGACCCGCTCGCCCCTCGTCGCCGGCGTGATCGGCGCGTTGATCGGAGCAGCTGTCCTCGGTGGCGTCGGCGTCGGCGTGCTCTACCTGACCGGGGTCCTGTGATGGCCATCGGCGACCGCGCTCGCGCGGAGGCGAACCCCCGATCGCGCGGACGCCTGATCGCGGCCATCTCGGGTGTCGCCGCCCTGGCGGTGGTGCTCACGCTCGCCATCACGGCCCAGGGATACCAGTCGCAGGAGGTGCCCCGCCTCGAGTCGTCCGTCTGGGTCATGCGCGACAGCGGCCAGTACGCCCGCGTGAACACCGAGCTCGCCGAGATCGACACCGTGCGCAACGTCGACGATCCCGAGGCCGTCTGGCAGAGCGGCTCGGCGGCCGTCATCTACGCCCAGGGCAACAGGCAGCGGTGGGATCTCGACCCCGCGAATCCCGCCGACCTGCTCTCCGACGCGTCGGATGAAGGCACGCCGATCGCTTCCGAGCCGACGCCGGCGGGCACGCGGGAGATCCTGTCGGCCGGTGCCTACGTGGCGTATCGCACCGACACCGGCCAGGTATCGGTTACCACTCTCGAGGCGGGGGCCGCCACTGCTCTCGTCGACCCGTTCGCGGGCGTCGAGGTCGAGGAGGGCGAGGACCCTCCGACGTACACGGCGGATGCGATCGGGCTGTCGCCCGCGGGCCTGCTGGTGCTCTTCTCCGCAGACGAGGGCGCGATCCGCCGGTTCGACATCGACGAGCACCGATTCCTCGGCGATCCCGAGTCCGTCTCGCAGGCTCCGGATGCCGCAGAGGGCCTCCTCGTCACGGTCGTGGGCGACCGCTGGGCGATGCTCGAGGCGGGCACCGGCGAGCTGTGGCTGCAGGGGCGCGACGAACCCGTGGAGCTGGACGTCGCTGAGGACGCGCGTCTCCAGGAGGGCGCTGAGTCGGGCGAGAACGTGTCGATCGCCGACTCCGACGGACTCGTGTCGGTCGATCTGGATTCCGGAGAGTCGGAGCGGGTCGCCGACGCGTCGGGCGTGCCGGCGACGCCGGTCGTCGTCGACGGCGAGGTCTATGCCGCCTGGCTCGACACGGGTGCGGGCACTCTGTGGGCAGGTGGCGAGACCGTTCCGCTGCGTGTTCCGGACGAGGCCCTCGACTCTTCGACGATCGAACCGGTCTTCCAGGAGAACGGCGATCGAGCGGTACTGAGCGAGATCGGTACCGGACTCATCTGGACGGCCCCCGACGGCGTGCTCATCCCGCTCGAGCAGTGGGCGATCGAAGACGACACCGAGCAGCAGGAGGGCACGATCATCGTCGAGGACGTGGCCGAGCAGATGCCGCCCGTCGCCGTCGACGACGCATTCGGTGTCCGTGCGGGCGAGCAGGTGATCCTGCCGGTGCTCCTCAACGACCACGATCCGAACAAGAAGGACGTGCTGTCGATCGATCCCGAATCGGTCTCGGGCGGGCTCGGCGACCCGGCGTTCGGAGACCTGACCCTCGTCGCGAACGGGCAGTCGCTGGTGGTCGACGTCAAGGCGGGCTCGGGGCAGGCGAGCTTCACATATGCGGTCACCGACGGCGCCGCGGTGTCGGCTCCGGCCACCGTGACCCTGACCGTCGTCGATCCGGGAGCGAACTCCGCGCCCGTGTGGTGCGGAGTCGACGCCTGCCAGCAGGAGTGGCCGACGCCCCAGCTCCTTCCGGGCGGCAGCACGGTCGTCTCGGCGTTGTCGGGCTGGGTCGATCCCGAGGGCGATCCGTTCGTGCTCAGCGATGCCTACGAGACCGATTCCTCGTCGCCCGTCATGGTCGTACCGATGGCCGACGGACGGGTGGCCATCCGCCACACCGACCCGAATGCCGCGGATGCCGTCATCTCGGTCACCGTGGTGGTCGAGGACGTGCACGGTGCGACCGCGGAGAAGACCCTCGATGTGCAGGTCACAGGGAGCCCGGCTCTCGTCGCCTCGCCGGTCGCGCTGACCGCGCGTGTCGGGGAGCTCCAATCGGTGCGCATCTCGGATCATCTGTCCGGCGGCTCCGGTTCGTATCGTCTCGTCGACGCCGTGCAGACTGCGGCGACCGCGCAGGGACTCGAGGTCAACCCGAACGCGGCATCCGGCACCGTCGAGATGACGGTGGCCGAACCGGGGCAGTACGTCGTCACCTACACGGCTCAGGACGTCACCACCCAGGCCGAGCAGTCGGCCGTCATCCGCATCACCGCGGTCGACGGATCCGCGGGCCTCGCGATGGCACCGCTGACCGCGTTCGTGCGCGAGGGCGAGGACACGACGGTCGACGTCATCCGCGCCGTGCAGAACACCAGTGGTCGGGTGCTGATGCTGGCCGATGCGGTGAGCTCGACGCCGCAGCTCGGCGTGCGTGTGGTCGGCAACGAGAGCATCCGGGTGAACGGCACCACGGAGGACGGCGAGCCCGGGGTCATCGGCAAGGCCACCGTGACGATCGCCGACGGCACCGGTGCCGCAGTGCAGGGAACCGTCACGGTCTTCCTCACGCCGCCGTCGACGGTGACGCGTCCGATCGTCTTCCCCGACGCGATCACCGTGCGCGCAGGTTCGCTCACGCGCATCGCTGTCACGGCCAACGACGTGGCGCCGCGAGGGGAGCCCCTGGTCGTTCTCCCCGAGGTGACCGGCTCGGGCGAATCGGGTGAGCTCGTCTTCGCCGACCGCAACGCGCTGCGCTACCTCGCACCCACGACGCCCGGCACCTACCGTCTGTCGTACTCGGTGTCACTCGAGCGCAACCCCGCCCTCGCCGACAACGGTGTCGTGACGGTCACGGTCGTGCCTCCGGGCACCAACCGTGCCCCGACGCCGTCGACCCTGACCGGCCGAGTCCTCAGCGGTCAGACCGTGTCGCTGCCCGTGCCTTCGACCGGCATGGACAGCGATGGCGATCGAGTCGTGCTCGCGGGCGTCGACCAGCCCCAGAAGGGTGCGGGCACGGCGACGATCTCGGCCGACGGCGACGCGATCTTCTACCGGGCGCCCGCGGGCGGTGTCGACGGCGGTCAGGTCAGCTTCGGATACACGGTGCGCGACCCGCAGGGCGAGCAGGGGACGGGCACCGTCCGCGTCGGCGTGCTCGACGCGGACATCGATGACGCGGCGCCCGTGACCTTCAGCGATTACGTGCGCGTCGAGGCCGGGTCGACGACACCGATCGTCCTCGACCCGCGTCTCAACGACCTCGATCCGGCGCAGAGCGAGCTCGAGATCACCGAACTCGTCCCGAACGCGCCACCGGTCAAGGGGAATCCGCTCTACGACCGCCTGAACGCGCTGATCGATCCCGACACCTCTCTCGAAGACGGCCGTGTCGTGCTGCGCGCGGGAGACACCGCCGGCACGAACTCCTACTTCTATACGGTCAGGTCCACTCGCACATCCAGCACGTCGCAGGGTCTCATCGTCGTGACCGTGACCGACGGTGCGGTCGCCGACCAGCCGAGCGTCGCCGACACGGTGCTCACTGCGCGCGATCGGGAGGAGCTCCCGGATCGCGGCATCGACGTCGTGACCGATCGTGTCAGTTGGCCCTCGGGTGACGCCTCCTCCCTCACCTTGAGCCTGTGGGGCGACCAGCCCGGGTTCACTGTTCAAGGGAACCGCATCGTGGGCGCTGCCCCCGAAGACGGTGCGCTCGTTCCGTTCCAGCTGAAGGGCGAGGGATCGGGCGGCAGAGCGGTGGTCGCCTACGGGTTCCTGCGCATACCCGCCTTCGACGACATGCAGGTCCAGCTCAAGCCCGCCTCGCCTCCTGTCGTGGTCGACGAGGACGCCTCGGTCTCGTTCGATGCGGCCGACTACGTCGACCTGACCTCCTCAGATGCCCTCGAAGTGGGATCCGGGCAGTTCACCGCGCAGCGGGCGGCCGCATCGTGCTCCGCCGAGGGTGCAGGCAGCGTGACGTATCGCGCCGGCCGTGAAGCGCCATGGTCGGACACCTGCCTGGTCCAGGTGCGGTTGCAGGGGCAGGAGCGCTGGTCGTTCATCGACGTGCCGATCAGCATCCGTCCTGCCGAGCCGCAGCTGCTGCTGTCGTCGATCTCGCACACGATCGCCCCCGGAACCACCGAGACGGTCGACATGTACGCGAACATGGCCGCGTGGGAGGGCGGACGTGAGGGTGACGCGGGATCCCTCGAGTACCGGATCGTCTATTCGGGCTCGGCCTTCATCGTCACCCGAAACGGGCCTCAGCTGACCATCGAGGCACGCGCAGACGCGCGACCCGGCAACGCCGAGAACGTCAGCGTCACGGTGCCCCAGTACGGCGAGCCGTCGGCATCCGTCCGCCTCGTCGTCGGAGCCGCGCCACCGGATGCGCCGCGCGGCGCGACCTTCACGAAGCAGTGCATCGTGACGAACCCCAGCTGCACCATCGACGTCGTCGACGTCGCCGGCGAGTACGACCCGTTCGCCGGGAAGCCCGGATCGGGCCTCCGACTGATGTCCCTCGGCGGGGGCACACGATGCGATGTCGCGTCGATCTCGACTTCGGGAAGCAAGGCGATCACGGCGAGCTGGCCCGGCGGAGGGCAGGCACCGGGTGGCCAGTGCATCATCCCCTTCGTCGTGCAGGATGCGCAGGGGCGCACCGGCACCGGAACCCTGACCCTCGATCTGCAGGGCTTCCCGCAGGCACCCGCCAGCGTCACGACGGTCGGATTCACCCGCTCGACCGTGGTGCTCGACGTGCCCCTCGGCGAGGCCGGTCGCGCGCACCCCGGCGTCACGGGGGTCGAGATCCTGCAGGACGGAGCGCCGGCGAACGCGTCGTGCAGCCCGGCGGCAGGTGCCTACCGGTGCACGGTGAACGGACTCGTCAACGGAGCGCCGCACGTCTTCACCGCGGCGGCCGTCAACGCGGTCGGCACATCGGCGGCGACGTCACCGCACACCAGCTGGGCGTACGCCGCCCCTGTGGTGTCGAAGGCGAACGCCACACCCGTCTATCGCCCCGGCAGCACGGAGCGCGGGCGCGGCATCGTCGCTCTCGCGGTCGATGCGTCGGACGACTCCCTCGCGTTCCGCATCGAGGAGACCGGGCAGGTCATCAACCGCACCGGCGCGACGACGACGGCCGACATCGCGCTGGCGCCGGGCCCGCAGAACATCACGATCGTCCCGATCAGCCAGTTCCAGCCGCCGACGGGCGATGGTGGAAACGAGGGTGGAGCCTTCCGCACGTCCGTCACCGCTGCGGGAACCGTCTACTTCGACCCCTCGGGAGCACGCGCGACCGCGACGTCGAACACCTCGATCGACGTCTCGGGAGTGGCAGCGCAGCCGAACGGCAGCGCCCTCGGCATCGACGTCGTGTACCTCGCCTGGCGATCGGGCAATGCGAGCTGCACCGCTGACGGCGACGGTCGTCTGCAGGTCTCGGGTGCGGAGGCGCAGTCGTCGTCACCCACCCTCACCAAGCTCGCCGAGTACTCGACCTACAACGTGAAGGCGTGCGCATCGAACGGCTTCGGCGTCGCCGAGTCGGCGACCACCCAGGTCTTCACGTTCACCTTCGTGGAAGGCCCGAAGGGCAACACGAGCTACACGATCGCCACCCAGCCGTCGGTCCAGGACAACCGCTATTCCTACCGGCTCGAGTCGGCGCCCGACATCGCCGTGCGAGACGGCTTCGTTCCGCAGTACTACATGTACGGGTCGTGGCGGTCGGACTTCCAGCTGAGCACCGACTCATCACCGTTGCCGGTCGGGGCGCGCTCCTGCCACGCGGTGCTGCGGGAGTACTGCTCCGATTCGGTCGAGATCTCGCCCCGGACGGCGCCGACGACGGTGGCGGTCGAGTTCCGCGAGTGCGTGCCCGCCAACCCGGATGACGCGTTCGTCGTCAGCCCTGCCGCCCGCGGGTCGTACTCCCTCGCCGTGACTCCGAGGATCGTCGACGGCATCTCCATGGTCGACATGAAGATCACGTGGACGGGCGCTTTCAGTTCGCTCAAGCCGATCACGCACCGCGTGACGCTGTGCACGCAACCGGAGCCGGAGCCGGAGGATCCGAAGGACTCCGACAAGCCCGCCGACCCCGCCGATCCTGCCGGATGAACCCGCCGCGATGACGACTCCCTCCTCCCCACCGCCCTGCACAGCGCAGGTGCCAGAGACGAATACGGTTGCCCTATGCCTGCTCCCTCCGCTGCTCCCGTGACCATCGCCGCCGAACAGGCCGCCTGGTTCGCCGAGACGTTCTCGATCCTCACCGCCAACGTCGAACAGGCGATCCTCGGCAAGCGGCACGTGATCGAGCTCGTGCTCGCCGCCGCGGTCAGCGGCGGCCACGTGCTGCTCGAGGACTTCCCCGGCACAGGCAAGACGGCTCTCGCGCGGGCGATCGCGCAGACCGTGACGGGAACGAGCACCCGGATCCAGTTCACGCCCGACCTGCTCCCCGGCGATGTCACGGGCATCACCGTCTACGACCAGAAGGAGGGCGCCTTCGAGTTCCACGCGGGCCCCGTCTTCGCGAACATCGTGCTCGCCGACGAGATCAACCGGGCGAGCCCGAAGACGCAGTCGGCGCTGCTGGAGGTCATGGAAGAGGGCACGGTCACGGTCGACGGCGTCACGCGGCCGGTCGGATCGCCGTTCCTCGTGATGGCGACGCAGAACCCGATCGAGCAGGGCGGCACCTACCGTCTGCCCGAGGCGCAGCTCGACCGCTTCATGATCAAGACGTCGATCGGATACCCCGACGAAGCCGCGACCATGCGCATCCTCCAGGGAGCAGCCCAGCCGAAGCACGTGCTCGACGGCATCGTCGGCGTCGACACCATCCTCACGATGGCCGAGATGACCCGCGGCGTGTACGTGAACCCGCTGGTCTCCGACTACATCATGCGCATCGTCGATGCGACGCGTCGAGCGTCCGAGGTCCGCCTCGGTGCCAGTGTGCGAGGGGCCCTCGCCCTGTCACGTCTCGTGATGACGTGGGCTGCCAAGAACGGTCGCACCTTCGTCACCCCCGACGACGTCCGAGAGCTCGCCGTCGTCGCCCTCGCGCACCGCCTGGTGCTCGAGCCGGAGGCCGAGTTCGACGGCGTCACCGCGGTCGCCGTGGTGGGGCAGATCCTGCTCGACGTCGAGCCGCCGCGCGAGAACGGCACTGCGTGAGCTTCAGCACCGAGTCCCGTCTGACGCGCACCACGGCGGGCACCAGCACGTCGACGCGCACGTCGACGGTCACGCGCTACGACCGCACGCGCCGCGGCCCCGTCCGCGGCGCCGTCTTCGGCGTGCGTCGGGCCGCTCGCAGCACGGAGCGCGCAACCCGAGCGGCTGTCGCGTGGGTGCGTGAGACGGTCACATCCGCCGGGATGCTGGTCGTCGCGGCGCTGGTCCTGTGCGTCACCGCCGGGCTGCTGTTCGGCTGGGTCGAGGCGTGGGCGGTGGCGGCGATCGCGCTCGTGCTGCTGATCGCCTGCATCCCCTTCATCCTCGGCACCCACGACTATCGCATCGAGCTGACCCTCGACCGCGACCGCGTGGTCGCCGGTGCCGAGATCGGTGCGACGCTCGACGTGCGCAACAACAGCGAGCGTCTGTCGCTGCCCGGCATCGTCGACGTTCCCGTGGGGGAGGGGCTCGTCGAAGCGCACGTCCCCCTGTTGCGCCCCGCCGCCCACCATCGCGAGCAGCTGACGATCGCCGCCCACCGCCGCGGTGTCATCGACGTCGGCCCCATGACCATCACCCGCGGTGATCCGATCGGCATCCTCCGCCGTGAGCTGCGCTGGCCCGATGTCCAGCGCATCCACGTGCATCCGGTCACGGTGCGCCTGCCCAGCACCAGCGCCGGTCTCATCCGCGATCTCGAGGGCACGCCGAGTTCGACCCTCGTCGATGCCGACCTCTCGTTCCACGCGGTGCGCGAGTACGTCGTGGGCGATTCGCAGCGGCACGTGCACTGGAAGTCGACCGCCAAGACCGGCAAGCTCATGGTGCGTCAGTACGAGGAGTCGCGGCACGCTCGCATCGCCATCATCCTCGACCTCGACAGCGAGTCGTACGAGAGCGACGACGAGTTCGAGAACACGGTCAGCGCCGCCGCATCCCTCGCCCTGCAGGGTGTGCGCGACGGTCGTGACGTGCTCTTCTCGGTGAGCAACGAGATCCCCGAGCACAGCCGTGCCGAGTTGCTGTCGATACGCACTCTTCCCACGGTGACTCCCAAGGCCCTCCTCGATGCCACCTCGACCATCGATCCGGCCGACCGCGTGATGCGGCTCGAGGCGGTCGCCGCGCTCACCGCCCAGTCCTACCCCGACCTGTCGATCGGATTCCTGATGACGGGCTCGCGCATGCCGCTCGAGCGTCTGCGCCACGCCGCCATCACGCTGCCGGCGGCGGTCGAGGCGGTCGCGGTGCGCAGCGAACTCGGCGAGCAGCCCACCCTGCGCACGGCGCGCGAACTCGCCGTGATGACGCTGGGCGCACTCGGCGACCTTCCGCAGATGCTCGCCCGCGGAGCACTGCGATGAGCGCCGCGGGTCCGCGGCGCGGCGTCGCGAGGTCGCGCCGGACGTTCGCGCTCTCGGCTCTGACCCTCTGGTCTCTCGGATATGTGCTGGTCGGCATCGGTCTCGCCACGGCGGCTGCATGGCCGGTGTACGAGTCCCCCCGGGCGCTGGCGGTCGGCCTGATCGGCGGCCTGCTGGGCATGGTCGTCGCCGTGCTGACCCGGCTGCTGCGGTGGGGGCTGCTGATCGGTGCGCTCGCGGTGACCGGCGCCTATCTGGTCGTCTCGGTTCCGCTCGCCATCCCATCGGCGCTCTCGTCGCTTCCCGCGTTCCTGGGCGGAATCCGCGACGCGGTGCTGGGGGTGGTGCTCGGCTGGAAGCAGATGCTGACGCTGAACCCGCCCCTCGGTGAGTACCAGGCGGTGCTCATCCCGCTCCTCGTGGTCATGCTGTTCGGTTCCTTCATCGCCACTCTGCTCGTGCTCGAAGGCGGACGCCGGGCGACCATAGCGGTTCCCGTCGTGACCGCGATGAGCGTCTTCGGCATCGCCTTCGGTGTGAGCGGCACGACGGCTCCGGTCTCGGTGCTCGGCGTCGCGCTTCCCGCTCCTCGGGAATGGCTGATCGGCGTCGCGCTCTTCGTGGTCTCTCTCGTCTGGTTGGTCGGACGCTCGCGGCTTCAGCGAGCACAGGCGCTGCGCACCGTCGCGGCGGCGAACATCTCGCGCCGGGCGACCCCGGTGTGGCTCACGATCCGTCGGCATCTCCTGTCGGCCGGTCTCGCGGTGATCGCCCTCGTCGCCGGTTTCGCGGTGGCTCCCGCCGCGGCAGGGTGGAGCGACCGCTCCGTTCTGCGCGACGAGGTCGAGCCGATGATCGTCGTGCAGCAGCAGGCGAGCCCCCTCAGCGCCTACCGGTCGTGGTTCGCCGGCAGCACTCTCGATGACACGGTCGTGCAGGTGGAGGGCGATTCTGGAGCGCTGGAGCGCCTCCGGCTCGTCACCCTCGACTCGTACGACGGCGAGGACTTCCACATCGCGCCGGACGACCGGTTCAGCCGGCTGCCCCGCAGTGCGATGCCCGGCGAGGGCCGCGTGTCGCTCGGGATCACGATCGGCGACGCCTATCGGGGCATCTGGGTCCCCTCGCCGGCCGGTCTCGCCGAGGCGCCGGACTTCTCGGGTGCGCGCGCCGAAGCGCTCGCCGACGGGTTCCACGTCAACTCGGGCGGCGACACGGCGATCACCGTGGCAGAGGCACCCGGCGGGGGAGAAGGGCTCGTTCCGGGCGATCGCTACAGAGTGCTCGTGGACGCCCCGGCGAGCCCCGGCGACATCACCGCCGTGCAGGGCGGTGCCTCGAACCTCGACACCGACCTGTATCCCGCGCTCACCGAGTGGGCCGAGATGCAGGAGCAGCCCCGCACCGGGGCCGGGTATCTCGAGATCATCGACCGCCTGCGCTCCCGCGGTTACCTCAGCCACGCGCTGATCGACGATGAGGCGGCGGCGGGATGGATCGCCTCGTTGAAGGAGTCCGAGGGGTACGCGTTCGCACCCAGCTATGCGGGACACTCCGCGGCCCGCATCGAGGAGCTGTTCACCGACCTGCTCGAACAGGAGCGCAGGGCAGGCTCGGATGCCGCGCCCGAGCTGCTCGTGTCGGCGGTCGGCGACGATGAGCAGTTCTCAGTGGCAGCGGCGCTTCTCGCCGAGCACTGGGGGCTCGAGTCCCGAGTCGTGATCGGTGCGCGCCTTGCGGCCGCAGAAGAGGTGCCCGGCATTCCCGCCTGCACGGAGACCTGCACGGGCGCGAACATGAGCGCCTGGGTCGAGGTGAGAGGCTCGGGCGGCGAGTGGATGCCGGTCGACACCACACCGCAGTACGCGATGCTTCCGAGTTCCATCACCGAGGGCGAGCAGCTGCCCGAGCATCCCACGGTGCCCGAGCAGCCCCGGTCGGAGGCGTTGGATCCGCCTCAGGCGCAGAGCGATTCCAACAATGACGCGCCTCCGCTCGAGTCGCCGCAGTCAGAGGTGCTCGCCGTCCTGCTGCCGATCCTCCGCGCTGTGGGGCTCGGCATGCTCGCGCTGGCATTGCTCGCGCTGCCCTTCCTCGTGCTGCTGCTGGCCAAACGGCAGCGAGCCAGGGCCCGCCGAACCGCCGAAGATCCCGAGGTGCGTCTCGCCGGGGCGTGGGAGGAGCTGGTCGACGTGTACGCCGACCACGATGTGCCGATGGATGCCGAAGGCACCCGCATCCAGCGCGCACTCTCGACCGACCGAGAGGCAGCGGACCGCCTGGCAGAGATTGTCGATCGCGCCGTGTTCGCCGAGCATCCTCCGACGGACGAGGATGCGCGCGCCGCCTGGGAGATCGTCGACGCCGAGCGGACGGAGCTCGCAGCGGCAGGCAGATGGTGGCATCGCATCGTCATGCGCGTGCGACCGACGTCGTTCGTCGGTCGCATACGGGGCGCGAACGGTCGTGGATTCACGGCCGCTGTGCCTGTGCTCGCTACGCTCGGATTGACCTGGTCGCCCGGCGACCGGAAGAAGGGGAACTCATGATCGCGCCCGTGGATACCGGCTACGTCACGATGCTCGCCATCGTCGGCGGCGTCGGCGTGCTCATCGGCCTCGCCGTCTACGTCTGGTACGCGCTGGCGCTGTCGCGCCTCTTCCCGCGCATCGACGGAGAGGGGTGGAAGGGCTGGGTCCCCATCCTCAACGAGGCGGAGATCCTGGCGCGCGGCGGAGTGCCGGCGTGGTCGGTGGTGTTCTACTTCATCCCGATCGTGCAGCTGTACGGCATCTACCTCAAGGTCGTCGCGACCCACCGCATCAATCGGAGGTTCGGTCGCGGTGCGGGAATGACGGTGCTCGCGATCCTTCTGCCCCCGGTCTGGGCGACGGTTCTCGCCTGGGGGGCGCCGCCGTACCCCGAGGGCGAACGGCTGGCCGCTCTGCAGCCCGGCCCACGCCGAAGCTCGCAGCCCACGGCCACCCCGGCGAGGGACGCATCGGGGTACACGATCCCGTCGCTGGCTCCGCATACCCAGAGCCAGCCTGACGCCCCCGCGCCCGTGTTCCCCGACTACGCCGCACCGAGCCGTCCGACCGCGCAGCCTGACCGGACTGCGACCGCAGCCGCGGTGAGCGGTGGTCCCGCGGGTTCAGGGTGGGGCGCGCCTCCCGTCCCGGGCGCCCCGCCGGTTCCCGTCGCCGGACAGCCCGCTGTGCAGGGTGCGCCGGCGGCATCGTTCGCTCCGCCGCAGCCGCCCACCTCGTCCTTCGCGCAGCAGCCTCCTGCTCCTCAGCCTCCTGCGCATCAGCCTCCTGCTCCTCAGGCGCCGGCTTTGCAGCCTCCTGCGCCGCCCGCGCCGGTGCGCGCACCTGAGCCCCCTGCAGCGGAGCGGGCACCCGCCGCGAACCCGCCGGCTCCGACCGAGGCGCACCCGACCACCGGCATCATGGCCGCAATGGGTGGCGCGCCCGTGGCTCCGGCGGCGCCGCAGCCACCCGCGCCGCCGGTGCCGGTATCCGACGACGTCGTGCCTCAGCAATCGGCACAGACACCGGCGGCGGCCCCGGCATCCGCTCCCGTGCCCGAGTTCGAGCGGCCGGCGGAGAACCCGCCTGCCGCGGCTCCCGCCGAAGAGGCGCAGCGTATGGTGCGGCCCGCTCCGCCCTCGTTCCGAGATGGTGGCCTCTCGGATGAACAGCCGCAGGCGCCGGTGATCCGGCCTGTCCCGTCGTCCCCCGCAGCTGCGGGGACCACCGCGGATGTGCATACGGCCGCGGTGGTGCCCCCGGCCGATGCAGCGCCCGCACCCGCGGTCGAGGAACCCGTCCCGACGCCCCTCGCGATGCCGTTCGGAGGCCTCGCGGCCGACGTCGACAAGACGGTCGTCACACCGCGTCCGACGCACGATGTCGACGAGGACCTCGACGCCACCGTCGTCGTCGCCCGCAAGCGCGGAGTCCGCCGATCGCTCGTGCTCGATGACGGACGGAAGTTCTCGTTGTCCGGCGCCAGCGTCGTGATCGGCCGCAATCCGATCGGCGAGCCGGGCGAGCAGCGGCTCGCCATCTCCGATACGACCCGCACGCTGTCGAAGACGCACGCTCGTCTCGTCGTGCACGACGACGAGTGGCGTCTCACCGATCTGCACGCCACGAACGGCGTCGTCGTGGTCGAGGAGAACGGCACCGAGACCCTGCTCGATCCCGGAGAGAGCGTCACCGGCAACGGCCGCTTCATCCTCGGTGAAGTGGGGATGCATGTGATCGCGGAGCGCGATTCATGACGCTCTCCTCGGTCGTCCTCAGCGTCGCGTCACTCACCGACACCGGTCTCACGCGCTCGGCGAATGAGGACTCGGTGCTGGTGGCGTCCCCGGTCTTCCTCGTCGCGGACGGCATGGGCGGGCATGAGGCGGGGGATCGTGCGAGCGCTGCGGTGGTGGAGGCGTTCGAGCCGCTTCGCGGGGCGACGGTCGACGTCGCCGACATCGGACAGGCATTGAGTCGCGCTTCGGCTGTGGTCGATGACATCTCCGCCGAGCACAAGCGCGGGGCAGGAAGCACCGTGACCGGTGTCGCTCTCGTCGATCACGACGGCGTGCCGCACTGGCTCGTCTTCAATGTCGGCGACTCCCGTGTCTACCGGCACCACGGCAACGAGCTGACACAGCTGACGATCGATCATTCGCTGGGGCAGGAACTGGTGGATGCCGGTGAGCTCCGCGCCGAGGATCTCTCGACGTTCTCGCAGCGCAACGTCATCACGAGGGCGATCGGTGCTCCCGACAGCACCGCGGACAGCTGGCTGCTGCCCGTGGTCGACGGCGAGCGACTGCTGATCTGCTCCGACGGCCTGAGCGGCGAGGTGAGCGACGAGGCGATCCGAGCGACCCTGACGATGAACGGGCGGCCGGAGACCGCGGCAGCGGCTCTCGTGAGCCGGGCGCTCAAAGCGGGTGGTCGCGACAACGTGTCGGTCGTCGTGATCGACGTGATCTCGGGAGGCGCGAACGGGCGCCCGGACGACCTCACTGCGGGCCGCGATGCCGCATCCGCCTCGCTGACCGATTCGATGCTCGAGGGCACGACGATCCCGGTTCGAGCCAGATGACGGACGACGAGACCGAGGTCGAAGAGACCGTCATGCTGACCAGACGCGATCGGCGCCGGGGGAGATCGGTCGCCGAGTCCGGCGAAGTCGCCGAGTCTGCTGAGCCCGTCGAGCCTGCCGAAGTCGCCGAACCCGCTGAGCCACCGGATGACGTGGACGAGGCGACGGTCGTCGTCGACCGGAGACCCGCGGAGGCTGAGGAGCCAGGTGCCGATCGGGAGGACGACCCTGTCGACGAGTCGACGGTGCTCGTCTCCCGGACGCCGCGTCGTGTGCGACGCAAGAGATCGGAACAGCCCGCCGACAGCGACGACTCTGCCGACCGCGCAGAGGCTGACCTGCCCGCCTCGTTCGAGGCGCCGACGGATGCGCCGGCACCGGAGATCTACCGGCCGCGTCCGGCCCCGCTCGGCCCTTCTGCCCCGCCCGTCGTGATCGGCGCCGCGGCGCCCACGCGCACGGTGGACCCGGATCTCCCGTCGGTCGCGAAGCAGGGACTGCGCTGGAGCCGGGCGGCCCTCATCACGTTCGCAGCAGCCTGCGTCGTCTCCGTCGCGGGTCTGGTGGGTCTGGGCTTCTTCGTCTTCGGGTGACGCCCTCACCCTGACGGAGCCGTGCTCAGCGTCCGCGCACTCCCACCGGCCGTCGGGCCGCCTGGGTGCCCTGAAGCGGCCGCGCCGTGTCGCTGCGGACCATCGCGCCGCGCGTCTCAGTGAAACGTGCTCGGGTCACCCGATGCCGGACCGGGGATGTTGAGCAGTCCGCCTTCGCGTTCGACCTCGACCGGATCCACGACCGGCTGCTCTCTGCGGCGACGCAGCACGATGAGGATGCCGAGCACACCGAGCAGAGTCGCTCCGCCGATCGCGGTGAACAGCGCGGCCTCCCGTGTGAGCAGGAACGGCGACGCTCCATGGTCGGGGTCGGCGGTGGCTGCGGGCGGTCGCACGGCGCTCTCCGAGGTGTCGAAGTATGGGCTCACGGGCCCGCGCGTCGTCTCATCCGGGAGCAGCTCGATGGCGGCGAGCGGCTGGATGAAGCCCCAGCCGTCGATGTCGTCCCGATTGTCGGCGTCGGTTCGCAGCGCGGTGGCGGTGAGCCGATACGCCCAGCCGGCGGGCGGATCCTCGGGGTGCGCTTGCGCCACCAGTGCGGCAGCCGCGCTCGCGTATCCGGTCGCGAAGCTCGAGGCAGGGGCATCGGCGGCGAAGACGCAGTCGCCCCCGCCCACCGCTGCGCTCAGCACCGTGCTTCCGGGGGCTGTCACGCCGACCTGGGGTCCGTGGATCGAGTCATCGGTCGCGCGTCCGGTGGCGTCGGCCGCGCTGACCCCGAGAACCTGCTCATAGGCCGCGGGGTAGCGAGCGCCGTCTTCCGCGTCCGGATCTGACGCCCTGTTCCCGGCGCTCGCCACGACCAGGGCGCCGACGGCGGACGCGTGTTCGACCGCCGCCCGGAGATCGGGGGAGTCGGCTGTCTGCGAGATCGAGACGTTGATGATGTCCGCGCCGTTGTCGGCCGCCCAGTGGATGCCGTCCGCGATGCGTTGCGAGGTGGGCCCGTACCCCTTGTCCTTGTCCTGCTGCTGCTCGCTGCGGAACACTCGCACGGAGAGCAGCCGGGCGTCGGGCGCGAGTCCGACGACGCCGGAGTCCGCGACCGGCTGTGCGGCGATCTGCCCGGCGATCGCCGTGCCATGCCCGGTCGTGTCGGTCAGACCATCAGCCCGCTCGCCGTCGCCGACGAGATCGACACCGCCGATCACGGCTCCGGCGAGATGCGGATTGCCGGCATCGATGCCCGAGTCGACGACGGCGACGACGACCCCTCGGCCCGTGGCGACGCGGTGGGCCTCGTCAGCACCGAGCAGTGCGAGGGCGGGTGGGACCTCGGGCGTGAACACCACGTTGCCGGGTGTGCAGGCATCGCCGGACGTCGCCATCGATGCGATCGACGTCGGGACGGCAGGCGATGCCAGAGCGGATGCCGGTGCGCCGAGCAGCGTGGCGCCGAGGACGACGGCCGTGAGAGCGGCTGTGCGGCCGCGCATCAGTCGGTCCCCGAGCCGGGCGACTCTCTCGCAGCATCGGAGGTCAGCGCGGGGCCGGCGGCGAAGAACTCGATCCACGCGTCCGACACCTGTCCGACGTCATCGGGGGAGTACCCGAGCTGAGCGATGGGGCCGCTTGCGGACTCCTCGGCGCTCTGCGCTGCTGCAGCACCGGGGATCGCGAACGCGGTGCCGGATTCGTCGATGAGCACGGCCAGACCCGCCGCGTCCTCGGACCCACCCGTGACCTCGACGAGGGCGCCGCCACCGACCTTCACATCGACGCCGGAGCGCTGCTCGGGCAACTCGGTGGTCGTCGCCGCGAGCACCGTGTGCGCGTCATCGGTGAGCATCGCGCAGGGCGTCTCGCCGGCGGCGAGCGTGGTCAACGGCAGCGTCGGCCAGTCCTCGCCCCCGATGTACGGGCGGGTCTCCACGTCGGCGACCTCGGCGGGGGAGACCTCCTGCTGAGCACCGACCTCCTGGCCGCTGCCGAGGAGGTAGAGCTGATACGCGAGGGGACTGAGTCTGGCGAGCTCGCCGGTGCCGAGCGCCACGTAGCGCTCGTCGGCAGGGCTGCCCTGGGTGTGCACGATCGTGCCGGCTCTCAGATCCGTTCCGGGCACCGATGCGCCGACGCCGTTGATGCGGATCGGCTCGAGCTCGTCACCGGACTCGAAGAGGTTGAGCCATCGTCCGTCGACCTCGAGGACGTCGCTGGTGCCGAGTCCGACGGCGCGGAGCACGGCGTTGGCATCGTCGGCGGGCACTGCGTGGCGTTTGCCGTCTGCGATCACGAACAGCTCGTCGCCGCGCTGGACGACGGCACCGGTTCCCGTCGACACCTCGGCGATCGGCGCGCTCGACAGCGACACGGCGGCGCCGGCCGTGTCGTCGATGCACGCTGTCCAGGAGGAGTTGATCAGCGCCGCGGGCGCGGGCAGATCATCGGGCGCACCGAGGATGCCGATCGAGGGGCCGACCGGGATCCCGTCGAGCGCCGCCTGATCCGTCCGCACCACCTTGAACTCTCCGGCGGGGATCAGAAGCCGCGCGCTGGCCGTGTTGATCACCGGGTACAGCGTGCCCTCGACGGAGACGTAGCGGGCACCGGTGTCGGTGGCGACGATCAGGCGGTTGTTCTGCCAGTCGCCGGGGAGCCCGGGCTGCATGATTCCCCAGAACACCCCGACGAGGATCACGCCGACCGTGAGTGCGACTCCGGCGACGACCGCGCGCAGGGGCTTCGCGGGGTCGAGCTCTTTGCCCCCGGGGGCTCCGCCGGTGAACGCCGAGAGCAGGCGGCGCCTGCTGAAGCCCTGGGCCTCGATCAGATCCTTCTTGGTCGCCATGGGTCAGATGAGTCCGGCCGTCGTGACGCCGAGCGGCAGCAGCAGAGCGAGTGCGATGACCTCGACCGTGTCGCCCAGCCTCGTGAGCCGCAGACGCGCTTTCGGCGTGAGCAGCGTGAGACCGACCAGGATCACGGTGGCCACGACGAGGATGAGAAGCATCCAGGTGCGGACGTCGGGCAGAGCGAGTGCCACCGTCACACCGGTGACGGCGAGCCCGATCGCGCCGATGGCCATGAGGACGAGCACGCCGAGGCGCGCGTGGATCTGACGCGACTGGAACATCATGCCCACGAACGCGAGCACGCAGAGCAGAGCCCCGAAGACGCCGCTCCCGGCGACCAGAGGGGTCGCGATCAGCGCCGCGAGGCCCAGCGCAGCGCGCAGTGCGATGAGAGTGCGCGTCCCCGCGGCGGCGCGGCGCTTGACCTCGTCGGCATCGATGGGCTCGGGTGCGGCGAACATGTCGGCGTCGCTCTGAGGGGAGATGACTCTGATGCGCGTCGAGCTGAGAGCGAGCCACGGGATGCCGTTCGCGAGCAGTGCGGTCGTGGCGAGCATGATCGCGTAGGGAGCGAGCGCATCGCCGAAGATCGCGGCGGTCGTCGCGGTGATGCCGATCGAGGCGCCGAGCGCGATCGGCACGAGATGGATCTCGGGCTTCTCCTGAGTGACGGCGAGGCCGAGGCCGCCGACGATGACGAGACCCAGTCCCATGGCCGCGAGCGGCCAGCCCCAGATGCTCTGCACGGGAACGGCGAGGAAACCCGCGAGCCCTCCGTAGGCTGCGGCGGTGAGTCCCAGGGCGTGTCCGGCTTCCGGCTGACGGAGGCGCATGAGCACGGCGGCCGCGACGCTGAGGACGATGGCTCCCGAGCCCGCGATGATCGCGGGCAGGAGGGACGTCGGCGGTGTGGCGACGAGCAGCAGCGCGCAGAGGGCGAGGAAGGTGAGGCTGACGAAGAGCGCCGTGCGCGAGCTGTCCGCGGGCGTCCAGGAGCCGTGCTGCTCTGCCGTCGCGTCGATCACCGCTTCGACGACGTCGTCGTAGACGCGCGGCTCCTGCATGAGGCCGCCGCGGACGAGAGTGAGCAGCTCTCCGTCGTGCACACCCTGCGCCGCCGCGCCGCGTGCCGGGTCCAGGGGCGTGCCATCGGCTCGCTGCAACGAGTAGCCGCCGTGGGTGAGGGTCGGGTCGAGCACGCCGAGACTCCGGGCGAACCCGGGGATGATCTCGACCAGCGGGACCTGCGACGGCACGCCGACGTCGAGCCGACGGTCGTCGCTGACGACGGAAAGCCGCAGCACGGTGCCTGCCGTTGCGCTGCTCTGAGTCATGGAACGATGCCCCCTCCATGGTGTGCAGCCGGGCGGGAGGAGACCCGTGGCTGCGCATTCCGCCTTTCACCCTAGTTGAGGCGTGCGACAACGCACAGTCGCAGGATGCGACGTTTCTCCATCGACTGCACGATCTCCCGGAGGATGCGCTGTGCGCTCTGGTGATCGGAGGCAGGACCTCTCGAGCCTCTACGCGATACTCGAAGCGCGGGGGAACCAGTGCGCTGATCGTGTGCCGTGACAGGGCGCTGAACTGAGCATCTTCGATTTTCTCCATCGACTGCAGGATCTCCGCTCGGATGCATCATGAAATCTGGCGATTCGTTCCGATGTGTTCTAGCCTGTGTCGTGAAACAGATTCGTGGGGGGTTGTTTCGTTGTCGTCCCAAGACTGGGATGCGCTCCCCCGCACGTGTGTCCCATGTGGACCGGAGGGAGTGAGTTATGGCTGATGTCATCTCCGCAGAAGAAGGGGCTCTGCGTCGCGGAGCCCAGGCGGTGCGGGAGACCAAGTCCGGGATCGACCAGCAGACCAAGAAGGTCCGCGGTGAGATCGAGCAGCTGCGTGGTTTCTGGACCGGTGCGGCTGCTGTGTCGTTCACGACGCTGATGTCGCGGTGGGACGAGCAGGCGCGTCAGCTCAATGAGGTCCTCGTGACGCTCGAGGATGCTCTTGCGGGCACCGAGCGTGACCAGGCTGCGACCGAAGAAGCTCACCAGCAGACCATCTCGGGCCTCGGCTCGATGATGGGCGCCTGAGCGTAGACCACAGAGATTTCAAGGAGAACATGATGCAGTCGATGTCAGTTCGCCCGGAGCAGGTCAACGCTCTGGCAGCGCAGATCCGCAGCGGGTCGCAGGGTATTCGTTCCGAGCTGGACCGTCTCGAGTCCGAGGTCAGCAAGCTCCGTGCGGCGTGGGATGGTTCCGCGCAGCAGGCGTATGACCAGGCTCAGGCCAAGTGGAACCGTTCGCTGAGCGAGATGCAGCAGCTTCTCACGCAGATCGCGGGCAAGACCGAGGAGATCTCGGGCCAGTACGTCCAGACCGACAAGTCGGCCGCTGGGCGTTTCGGGGCCTGATCCGTGGCGCGGGCCCGACGCAGCGATGCGCCGGGCCCGCGCCGTCTGCTGTGCTGTTCGGCGATCGAGTCGGAGGGCGCAGCAGATGTTTCGGAATCATCTGCCGTTGTGAAGGGGAGGGGCGTCGATGAGCATCGCAATCGACTTCGATGGAGTGTTCGCTGAGCTGAAGCGGATCCTGCGTGAGCTGCAGGAGTTCCCCAGCCCGTCCGAGGTGGCGGTCTCGGAGGGAGGGTCGTCGAAGGCCACCGTCGACTTCCGGCGGGCCGTGGCCGATGCCGCGCAGTCGATGGGAGACGCCACGGCGCGGACCATCGCCAAGATCCAGGACACCCACGACGTGATTCGCGCCGCCGTGATGCAGATCGCCGAGCAGGACGCGTCGCTCGCCGACGAGACGAAGCTGATCGTGTCGCTGCTGGACTCGGCCGTCGCCCAGGGCGACGGCGACACCGCGACATCGACAGGCGCTGGGACCGGCGCGACGGGTGGGGGCTCAGCCGGAGTCCAGGCATCTGCACCGACGTCTACGGGTGCCGATGAGCCCGAAGAGGCCGACTACTGATGAGACGCACTCGCCGCGGAGTGATCGCGGCGGTCGGCGCTATGGCGCTGGCCGCCGCGATCGCGGTGCCCTCGAGCGCGACAGCGGCCGCCGCATCGGGTCTGTGGTGGTTCGATCGCGGCAAGGTCCAAGAGGCGCACGATGCGGGCTTCGACGGGGCGGGAATCAAGATCGCCGTGATCGACAGTCAGATCAACCCCGACGTGGTCGGGCTCCGCGGGGCGAACGTCACCGTCGATGACTCCTCGTACTGCTTCGACGCGACCGGCCAGCCGTATCCGGCGGTCTCTGCCGAGTACGGCAAGTCCTCTCACGGCACCCAGGTGGTCTCGATGATCGCCGGAACCGGCGAGGCTCCGGCCGGGGGCGCCCCGGTCAAGGGTGTGGCGCCGGGGGCAGAGGTGGTCTTCTACAGCACCGGCGTCCTCGACGGCGTCATCGGCGAAGACGGCGGCGATGCGGAGTGCCTCCAGGAGAACGGCGAGGAGCTGGGCGACGACGGTCGTTTCGCTCTCGACCGCGCGATCTCGGACGCCGCGGCAGATGGCGCCGACATCATCTCGATCTCCTCCGGAAGCAGCATCAACATGCGGCAGGGTCTCGCCGACGCCTATGCCTCCGACGCGGTCGTCGTCGCCGGCATGTCGAACGAGGACGGGATCAGCCTGTGGCCCGCGGGGCTCAACGGAGTCGTCGCGGTGCAGGCCTTCGGTGAGGACGGCAAGATCCAGACCGGAACGAACGGCAAGCCGAACCTGGCGGAGGACGTCGTCGTCGCCGCACCCGGGGTCGGGCTCCTCCTGCAGGGGACCCCGGATTCCTGGGACGCCCAGCAGATCGGGTCGGGAACGTCGTTCTCGACGCCTATCGTCGCGGGCTTCCTCGCGATGGTCAAGCAGAAGTACCCGGATGCGACAGCAGGGCAGCTGATCCAGAGCCTGATCCACAACACGGGCACCAAGGGCGAGCACGAGCCGGAGTGGAACGACAGCACCGGGTATGGAGCGGCCTCCCTCACGGGGATGCTCGCGGTCGACCCGTCGAAATATCCTGACGTGAACCCGCTCTTCGACACCGAGGACACGTACGCGCAGCCGTCTCTCGGCGACGTGAACGAGGCGAAGGCGGCGCTCGGAGGCGGCGCGCAGACACCCGTCCCGACGGACGCGCCGGTCGCCGAGCAACCCGATCAGCAGGCATCGCCGATCACGCCCTGGCTCATCGGCGGAGGGATCGTCCTCCTGCTGCTGGTCATCGGCGGGATCATCCTCGCGATCGTACTGACACGCTCCTCACGACGAGACACCACCGAACAAGGGGGAAACCATGGCCGGTAAGCAGATGGGCCCGGGCGGGTACGAGGCGGAACTGAACCGCATCCGGCAGCTCGACGACTCGATCATCCCGCGGCTCTCCGCCGTGACGAATGCGTTCACCTCACTGGAGCGAGCGCTCTCGGCCGTGCGCCTCTCCGAGTTCTGGGAGGGCGAGTCCGCCAAGGGGGCGACCGCTGACATCGACGAGATCCGGTCGAAGGTGTCGGCCATTCTCAGACTCGTCGAGGCCGTGGACTCCGCGGTCGTCGAAGGCAACTCGGCTCGACGCGAGATCGCGGCCGCCGAACTCCCGTCGGCATCGATCGACCCCTTCTGGGCGAACGCTGCCAAGGGCGCGTCCTTGGTGGTGCACCCGGTCCTCGGTCCGCTCGCGGCGGACAAGGCTCTGGACGCCATCGGCGACTTCCTCGGCAACCAGCGGGAGGATGCCGCGCGCGAGGTCGTTCAGAAGGTCGAGGCGTCGCTGACGGAGCCGACGAACAAGCTGGCTCAGGCGGCCCGCGCGATGAACGAGGTCGACTACCGGTCGTCGAAGGCCCCGTCCGGTTCTGACGAGCCGATCCCGGGCGCGGAGATCGACGCCCCGAGGATCGGATCCCCGGGGATCGGCGGCGGCCCGTCCGGGTACACGCCCGGTGGCGGTGGATACCAGACCGGTGGCGGTGGAGGCGGGGTCGGCGAGTATGTCCCGCCGACGCCGACGGACCCGACCGTCCCCGAGTACCTGCCTGACCCCACCTATCCGACGATTCCCGATGGTCCCGGAGACTGGGAGTACGACCCCGACGGACCGGGAGGCCCCGGTGATACCGGCGGCGATGACCCGACGGTCGACTTCCCCGGCGGCGGCGTGCTGCCGGGAGGCACCGGCGGCGGCGGTTCAGGGACCGGAGGCGGGTATCCGTTGCACCCCGGTTCGACGCTCCCCGGCGGAGTCATCGGTGGGGGCAGCGGCATCGGCGGCATCGTGGGCGGCGGCGCAGGAGCCGCGGCCATCGCTGCAGGATCCAAGATCGCCGGTATCGGCAGCATGGGCACCCTCGGCGGATCCGCACTCGGAGGCTCGTCCGGCGCCGGCCAGAGAGGCAGTGGCGGCCTGCTGGGCAAGTCCGCCGTCGGCGGAGTGGGTGCGCGCGGCGCGGGTGGATTCGGCTCAGGTGTCGGTGGCGCTGGCGGTGTCGGTGGCGCTGGCGGTGTTGGCGGTGTCGGCGGAGCAGGCGGTGCGGCGGGCTCGTCCGGCGCAGCAGGCTCCGGCATGCGTCCGGGTATGGGAATGATGGGCGGCGCGGGAGGCGCCGACGAGGAGGAGAAGGCCAAGCGCTCCGGTCTCGGTGGTCCGATCGCTCCCAAGCTCGAAGACGACGAGGAGCGCGGTCCGCGTGCCAAGGGCGCCCAGGCGGGCTCCCGCGACGAGCACGCGGACTGATCAGCATCACCGCGGCGGGCGTGGACGGCGGATGCCGTCCACGACCCGCACGCGTGCATGGTCGGTGGTCGGTCACGCCGCGGAGTGAGCAGCCGCACACGGTCGATAGGGTTCAGGTATGTCAGTCGAAACGGTAGAACGGCGTCGGATCGTTCTTCAGAGCGAGGACCGTCGTTTCGACCTCTCGCTTCCCTTCGACGAGACCCTCGATGACGCGCTCGTCCTCAGCGGACTGTCGACGGCCGATCGCTTCGCGACGATCGGTCCCGGCGGATTCGAGATCCCCGGCGACACCGAATGCGAGGACCTCATCGACGGAGGCCTCTACGCGCTGATCGACCGCACGGCACTCGCGCCGCAGGCGCGAGCCACGGGCGCGCCGGAGCGGCCTTCGCGCGCGGACCACGGCGCCCGATGGTGGATGCTCGGCGTCAGCGGACTGCTGCTCGTCGCGGTATTCGCCCAGGGGGCCGGAGATCCGCTGCTCAGGCTCCTGATCGGTCTCCTCCTCGTGGTCGGCGCCGTGAGCGGTGCCGTCGCATGGTCGCGCCGGGACTCCGCAGCGGGGGTGCGCGGCATCCTCGGCGTCCTCGCGCCTGTCCTCCTGTCGTTCTCGGCCGGAGCGCTCCTGATCCCGGCTCAGCTCGACGCGAGTGCGCACCTCTCTGCCGCATCCGGGTTCCTCGCCGCGGGCATCACCACTTCGGTCATCGCCGTCTCTGCCCGAGCCCGTCCGATGCGCGCGGCCGCCGGAACGGCGACGGTGCTCCTCGTGGGGCTCGCGGCGGTCTGGGGGCTCTCGCTGCTGCTGCGATGGGGCCCCGCCGAGGCCGCAGCCATCTCTCTCGGACTCGTGCCGCTCGGGCTGCGCGCACTGCCCAGCAGCCTGGTGAACCTCCCGGAGGGGTACTTCATCGACTACAAGCACTTCATGACCAGCCGGTGGACGGTTCGAGGAGCGATCCCGGAGTCGGTCGGGCTGCTCCGGCCCGAGCGCATCATCGCCGTCGTCGATGACTCCTCGGCCCGGCTCATCGCCGGAACAGCGGTGCTCAGCGTCGTCGCCGCGCTCATGGCTCCTCTCGCCTTCCTGCGCCCGTGGCCGGACGACCCCTTCGTGATCTCGGGTGGTATCGCACTCCTCGTCTGCGTCGCGCTCGCACTCCTCCTGACCCCTCGGCACACGACATCGCGCATCCTCCGCTGGCTCCCGCGTGCGGCGGCGGCGGTGGTGTCCGTGGTCGCCGGGCTGCAGGCGGCCGCAGCGCTGGGCTCCGGCTTCCAGGTGCTCGGCGCCGCCGTGCTGTTCGCGGTGGGCCTCGCGGCGGTCGCCGTGATCATCCCCGTCTCCCGCGGTGCGAGCTCGCTCATCTGGTCGCGCTTCGGTGACGCCTTCGAATGGCTCGCCGTCGCCCTCGCCCTTCCCGCGGCGCTGCTCTACGCGAATGTGCTGTCCCTCGTTCGTGGAATGATGGCCGGATGAGCGGGAACGGTGAACCACAGTCCTGGCCGGGCGGTGGAGCGATCCCGCCCGTCCAGCCCGGACCCGGCCAGCTCGGAGAGGTCCCGGCGCTCCCGCCGGCGCTGATCGCCGCGGCCCCCGGTGTCGACGGCGCGCCCCTCCGGTCCGCATCCGCGCCTCCCAGCCCCACTCCGATCGTCTCGACACGCGCCAGGACGAGACGACCCGAAGACGGGCTCGGTCCGGCTTTCGTCGGCTCGCCCGCGGGGACCGGGGCGCGGATCGCCGCCTTCACGCTCGACAGCGCCGCCGTCATCCTCACCGCGTCCATCGTCCTCGTCACCACTGGCAGCATGCTGCTGGCCGGCCTCACGGTCGCCGAGCTCGCGATCTTCCTGTGCGTGCTCGAAGCGCGCACAGGACTCACCCTGGGCAACGCCGTGCTGCGTCTGCGCGCGTCTCGCGGCGACCGGCCGTACTCGCCCGGCGTGGGGCGCCAGTTCGTGCGGGGGATCATCACCGGCGCCGGCTTCCTCGTCGCGGTCGGCAGCTGGGTCGTCGTCGCCTCGAGCGCATGGGACCGTGGCGGACGTCGTCAATCGTGGGCCGATCGCGTGGCCGGCACGGTCGTCGTCGCCGTCCCGCCTCGGGCGCCCGCCGATGCGCCGCAGGAGGCGACGGTCGCCGAGGTCGCCACTCCGCTCGCTCCTCCGCAGGTCGTGCCTCTCGGTGCCCATCCGTCCGTCGTCGACGAGGACTCCGAGCCCACCGGCGCCCGCGCGGCCTCGCACCGCACCGAGAAGCCCGCCCCCGCGGCCCAGGGTGACGACAAGCCGCTCTTCACGGTCGCCCCGGCGGCTGCGCAGCATTCCGATGCTCCGACTCCGGCATCCGAGTCCGGGGCGCTGCTCCTGATCTTCGACACCGGCCAGCGCGTGCAGCTGGGGCTCCCTCTGGCGGCGAACATCGGTCGCGCGCCGGTGGCGAGTGTGCACGACGATCGGCTGGTGACCGTGACCGACCCCGACTCCTCGGTGTCGAAGACGCACCTCCGGCTCGAGCACTCGCGCGGCAGAACCTGGGTGACCGATTTCGGCTCCACCAACGGGTCCGACATCCGATCCGACGACGGGCAGACGACCGAGCTCGTCGCCGGCGAGCGCGTTCTGCTCGACGATGCCGACCGGGTGCGCATCGGCAATCGCAGCTTCACCATCAGCCTCCTGCTGGCCACCGACAGCAGCGCCGGAGAGAGAGCATGACAGGACCCCGTCTCGCGCCGCCCCGAGTCCCCTCCGGAAAGCTCCCCGTCCAGGCGCCGCCCGAGCTGCAGCCCAATGACGGCGGTATGGGAATCCTCGGATCCCTTCTGCCGATGCTGGGCAGCGTGGGCGCGATCGTCATGGTCACGATGTCGAACCAGTCGGTGACCGGACTGCTCACCGGCGGGATGTTCCTGCTGTCGTCGCTCGGCTTCGTGGCGGTGAACGGATGGCGTCAGCGATCCCAGCGGCAGGCCGCGACGCTCGGCTCGCGCCGTGAGTATCTCGCCTACCTGACCGAGCTGCGTCAGACCGTGCGGGTCGCGGCTCGCCAGCAGCGCCGTGCCGCGAACTGGCACCTCCCCGCACCGTCGGCGCTGCCGTACATCGCGGAAGAGCGCACCAGGGTATGGGAACGCGGGATGAACGACCCCGACTTCCTGACGGTGCGTGTCGGCACGAGCGACCAGCCGCTGTGCATCTCGCTCGAGGCACCGGAGCTGCCGCCGCTCGCCCAGCTCGACCCGGTCGCCGCCTCTGCCGCGCACCGCTTCATGCTGACGCACGAGATCCAGAAGAACCTCTCGCTCGGCATCACGCTGCGCGACTACGCCCGTGTCGAGATCACGGGAGACGAGGCCGAGTCCCGCGGCCTCGCGCGCGCCATCCTGCTGCACCTCGCGACGATGCACGACCCCGACACGGTGCAGGTCGTCATCGCGGCGGACGCGGCGGTGCTCCCGCAGTGGGAGTGGGCGAAGTGGATGCCGCACACGCACTCGCGCACGGTCAGGGACGGGCTCGGCGCTGCGCGCATGATCGGCTCTCAGCTGTCGGAGCTCGAGGAGATGCTTCCGGCCGAGGTCAGGGAGCGGTCGCGTTTCGCGCGTGACGGATCCGGTGCCAAGGTGCCGCACATCGTCATTTTGACCGATGGGGTCAGCACCTCCTTCAACGACGCGCTCGTCAGCGGCGACGGCGTGCAGGGTGTGACCGTGATCGACCTCCCCTCGCGGTGGGGCGATCTCGACGATCCGAACGCCCTGCGCATCGCGTTCGAGCCGGGGGACAAGGGTCGCCGAGCCGAGCTGGTCAGCCTGCAGGTGCCTGCGCGTCCGTTCGAAGCCGACTCGATCAGCATCGTCGAGGCCGAGGCGACAGCGCGTCGACTCATCGCCCTCTACGCGGGTGGCACGACCATCGCGAAGAAGAAGAGCGCGACGGATCAGGCGGAGCTCGTCGAGCTGCTCGGCCTTCCCGACGTCCGCGATCTCGATCTCGATGCCGCGTGGGCCCCGCGTCTCGAGCGCGACCGTCTCCGGGTGCCCATCGGGCAGACCGAAGACGGCAGCCCTCTGATCCTCGACATCAAGGAATCGGCCCAGCAGGGCATGGGCCCGCACGGCCTCATCATCGGTGCGACGGGTTCGGGCAAGTCCGAGGTCCTCCGCACGCTCGTGCTCGCGCTGGCGATGACGCATTCTCCCGAGCAGCTCAACTTCGTGCTGGTCGACTTCAAGGGTGGTGCCACCTTCGCCGGTATGGCGGACATGCCCCACGTCTCGGCGATCATCACTAACCTCGGCGAGGAGATCTCGCTCGTCGACCGTATGCAGGATGCGCTGCAAGGCGAGATGGTCCGCCGTCAGGAGCTGCTGCGAGCGACGGGGCCCTTCGCCAACGTCGCAGACTACGAGAAGGCCCGCCGTGGCGGACGCACGGACCTCGCTCCGCTTCCCGCTCTGCTCATCGTCGCCGACGAGTTCTCGGAGCTGCTGTCGGCGAAGCCGGAGTTCGTCGACACGTTCGTCAACATCGGTCGCCTCGGACGTTCGCTCCAAGTGCACCTGCTGCTCTCCTCGCAGCGCCTGGAGGAGGGCAAGCTGCGCGGTCTCGACACGCACCTGTCGTACCGGATCGGCCTCCGCACGTTCTCGGCCGCCGAGTCGCGCACCGTGCTCGGAGTTCCTGACGCGTACCACCTGCCCACTCAGCCCGGTGCCGGAATCCTGAAGTCCGACACCGAGACGATGACGCAGTTCCGCGCCGCCTATGTGTCCGGGCCCCCGCCCCGCCGTCGGCGCCGCGCGACATCGGGCTCTGCGCAGAGCACCGGGTCGACAGCGGTCGAGCTCTTCACCGCAGCACCCGTGTGGCGGGCCGAGACGCCCGTCGACGAGCCTGAGGTCGTCGTCGACGCCGAGCCCGAAGAGAAGCGCAACACGTTCGAGATCGCCGTCGAGACGATGAGTGGCCGAGGACCGGCCGCCCATCAGGTGTGGCTCCCGCCGCTCGAGACGCCCGCGACGCTCGACCAGCTGTTCGGCGACCTCGTCGAAGACCCCGCCCTCGGTCTCATCTCCCCGCGCTGGCGGGGCGCCGGCGCACTCACCGTGCCGCTGGGAATCGTCGACGTGCCGCTCGAACAGCGACGCGAGAACCTCGCGATCTCGCTCGGAGGGGCGGCCGGTCACATGGCGATCGTGGGCGCTCCGCTCAGCGGCAAGAGCACCCTCGCCCGCACCACGTTGGTCGCGCTGGCGCTCACGCACACTCCGCAGGAGGTGCAGTTCTTCGTCATCGACTTCGGCGGCGGCAGCTTCACCGGCCTGCAGCGGTTCACGCACATCAGCGGGGTGGCCACGCGTTCGGAACCCGACATCGTGCGTCGCACGGTGGCCGAGGTCACGGGCCTGCTCAACGCCCGCGAGGTGTACTTCCGTCAGAACGGCATCGACTCGATCGACACCTACCGCCAGCGCCGCGCCCAGGGCCTCGCCGACGACGGCTACGGCGACATCTTCCTCCTGGTCGACGGCTGGGGCACCCTGCGTGCCGAGTTCGAGATGCTCGAACCCCAGATCCAGGCGATCGCCGCGCGAGGCCTCACCTACGGTGTGCACATCGTCATCACGGCGTCGCGCTGGATGGAGGTCCGAGCCAACATCAAGGACCTCATCGGCACCCGCATCGAGCTGCGCCTCGGCGATCCGACCGACTCCGAGGTCAACCGCAAGGCCGCCGAGAACGTCACGTCGATCCCGGGCCGCGGACTCAACGAGAACGGCCTGCAGATGCTGACCGCACTGCCGCGCATCGACGGTGTCGATGACGCCTCCTCGCTGGCCGACGGCATCGACGACCTGGTCACCCGGGTGGCATCAGCGTGGCACGGCCCCGCGGGTCCGAAGCTTCGTCTGCTGCCGTCGCGCATCAGCCACGCCGATCTGCGAGCGGTCGCCGCCGCCGCTTCGACCGACGGCTCGGAACCCCGCGAGATCCTGCTGGGAATCGACGAGGCCAACCTGGCCCCGTTCTCGATCGATCCGCTCGAAGAGCCTCTGCTCTATCTCTACGGCGACGCCGACTCGGGCAAGTCGTCGATGCTCCGTGGCGTCGTGCATGAGATCACGCGTCTCTACGGCCCGACGGAGGCGAAGATCTTCGTCGTCGACTATCGCCGAGCACTGCTGGGCGAGATCCCGCAGGAGTATCTCGGCGCCTACCTCACGTCGCACGAGATGACTGAGGGCGGGATGAGCGAGCTCGCGCAGTTCTTCCAGAGCCGCATCCCCGGCGCCGATGTCACACCCGACCAGCTGCGCTCCCGGTCGTGGTGGAAGGGCGCCGAAGGTTTCGTGCTGATCGACGACTACGACCTCGTGGCGACGTCGCAGGGCAATCCGGTCGCTGTGCTCGCGCCTCTGCTCGCGCAGGCCGCCGACCTCGGGCTCCACGTGATCCTCACGCGTCGCACCGGCGGAGCCAGCCGCGCGGCCTACGATCCGATCATCCAGCGGATGACCGACCTGGGTGCCACCGGCATCCTGCTCTCGGGAAACCCCGAGGAGGGCCAGCTGATCGGCAAGGTCAAGGCGATCCCGGCCATTCCGGGGCGTGCCCAGATCGTCAGCCGAGACCGCGGGCTGGTCGCCGCCCAGCTGCTGTGGGTGCCGCCGAGCTACCAGTAGGACCGAGAGAGAGGCCGTCATGACCTTCGAACCCCTAACGCCGTCTCAGCCGATGGTGCCGCCCGTGCTGTATCTGCCGTTGAGCGTGACGTCGACTCCGGAGGCGCAGCTCGTCGAGATCAGGGAGTTGAAGGACGGGCGGCTCGCGCTCCTCGCATACACGGCGCTCGACCGGCTGCTGACGCTTGCGGGCGAACGGCAGCCGTGGATCCTGGTGCGCACCGAGGACCTCGCGGAGATCAAGCGCGCGCAGCCGTACGACGTCGTGATCTTCGATCTCGATGTGCCCGCGTCGTATCGACGGGACGGGGCGATCGCATGACTCGCATCGCGATGGACCCGGAGGTCATGGCCGTCCACGCGAGCATGCACGAGGAGGCCGTGGAGGCGATCGAAGGCAAGCTCGCCGCCATTCCGACCGCCGTCGACGGTGGCCTCGCTTCCGATGCGGTGGCGGCGATCATGATGCGGGTCGGTGACGGCGTCGACGCGCTGTACCGGATCAACGGCACGCTCGGAGAGATCGTCCGTGCCATCGCACAGGATTCCGCGACGAACGAGCAGGACGTGATCGATCAGCTCACCCCGGTCGCGACGATCGTCGAGGACCTCTGATGACGATCGACACGACCACCCATGGTGACGCCGCGCAGGTGCGGGCGGCTGCGGAGTGGCTCGATCCCGGTCTGAAAGACGCGGCCGACGGTTCGTCCCGCACGACGAGCTTCATCCCCACGGGCGTGCGATCGCACTGGTACGGCGAATCGGCTGACGACTACGTCACCATCCTGTCGCGGACCACGGACGCGGCGGACGAGATCGCAGGGTTGGCGCGCGACGCGGCGGAGAAGCTGCGCTCGTACGCCGGCCAGTTGGAGCGGATGAAGGAGGACTTCGCCGCGCATCGGGAGAAGGCCCGCGGCGAGGGGCTCCCCGTGAACGGAATGGTGATCGGGCGGCCGGTCTCCCTGATTCCCGTGTGTCCTGCGACGCGCGACGATCCGTACTGGGATGAGTGGCAGCAGCACCTCGACCGCATCGACCTGTACAACAAGATCGCCGAGGACGTCGGTTCGTGGTGGGGCGAGCTCGAAGTCTGGATCAGCGAGAATCTCGACGGCTTCCTCGATGGGCTCCCGACGCAGTCCACCGCACAGAAGATCCTCGCCGGGCTCCACGAGGCGGGCGGTGAGGCTCCGAAGATCTACCTCGAAGGGCAGGCGCTCGCGTGGAAGACGACGGCGACCGACCTTGTCTCCCATGCGGAGGATCTCCGCCTCGGGGCCTCCGACTTCGTGCGCGAGCTGCGGTCCGGGAACCCGGCTGTGAAGGCGGCTGCGGAGGCGGCCAACCCCGGCGGAATGCGCTGGGCGGCGGACGAGGCGGAAGACCTCGCTCGGCGACTCTCCCGAGCGAGCAAGGCGCTGCCGGTCGTGGGTTGGGGCATCGACATCTGGAACCTGGGTTCCGACATGTCCACAGGTGACGACCCCTCCTCCACTGCTGTGGAGATCGGCGGCGGTGTCATCGGCGGCATCGCTGCCACCGCCGGCGTCGCGGCTCTCGCCGCGGCGGGCGTGATCACTCTGCCGGTCTGGGGCACTGCGGTCGTCGTCGGCGGGGCAGCGGTGGCAGTGGGCGCCGGCGCTGTCTGGGCGTACGAGAGCTGGGTGCCGCAGGACGTGCGGGAGTCCATCGATGCAGGGATGGAGAACGCATGGGACGCGACCACGGACTTCGCCGAGGACGCGTGGGAGAACACCACCGATTTCGTCGGCGACGTCGGTGACGGCGTCGGGAAGGCGTGGAAGGGTCTGTTCGGGTGATGGGGCAGGAGAAGACCGCGGAGACCGTCTGGGTTCCCGGCCATGCCGGATGGCAGGGCCAGAAGGGGTCGACGACGGGGCTGGTGGTGCTCGGCGTCGTGCTCACGGCAGCAGTCGTCTTCTATGCGGTGACACTGCTGGCTGACCCCGCCCCGGCCATGAAGCTCCTCGGATCGGGGGTCGTGCTGGCGGTCGGCGTCGCGGCGTGGCTGTTGACCGCTCATCTCCGGATCGAGCGAGTGAGGGTCGTACGGGTTGCGGTCGACGGATCGACGGTCGTGTTCGGCGGTGCGGCGGAGGTCGTCTGGCCGCTGCGCGCGTTCGTCGCAGCCGGAGCGCTGCTCCTCGCCGGATGGGCGTGGAGCATCTTCACCGTTCCTGCCGAACGGATGACGATACTGACTCTGCTGGGCGTGCCGGTGATCGGGCTGATCCTGCTCACCGTCGGCGTGCGCTCGTGGTTCCGTCCTCTCGACGGCCATCGCCTCACCCTGCGTCGTGACGGGGTCGAGCTGCGGATTCCACGCAACCGCGTGAATGCGGCCTGGGATGAGATCTCGGCTGCATCATTGGAGGGCGATCGCGTGGTCGTCCGGACGACCACGACGCGACCATCCTCGTGGGCGACGCGCGATCTCGCGAGTGATCCGGTGATCCTCGCGGAACTCGTCTCCTTCTACGGGAAGCGCCCCGAGGCCCGCGCCGAGATCGGAGCGGGAACTCTCGCTCGACTTCGCTCGGGAGACTTCTGAGCGCGAGACGTGTGAACCCGCGAGCTCAGCGCGTGGCGTCGGCCAGATGACGCGCGTCGTGACTCAGCACCTTGACGATGATGCCGTGGCGACGCAGCTCCTTGGCGGTACGCGCGCCCTCTTCGGAGTCGCGGCCGAGAGCGTTGATGTTCGCCACGACCAGGACGTCACCGGGCTTCAGTGTGCTGATCAATCGCGACAGCCGATCGCTCCAGCTCTCGAGGATGTCGGGAGCGGGGTGCCGGAATCCTTCGATCGGCACCCCGAAACGCGTGAGATCGTCGCGCTGCTCGACCACCGAGGGCATGCCCTCGCGGGAGACCACGAGCCCGACCAGACGTGAACCGTCCGGGCGTGCGAGCCAGAAGTCGCGATTCTGCTGCAGTTCGGTGAAGCACTTGGGGCACTCCGCAGCCGCGTGCGGCAGATGCAGCGGGCTCGTCAGGGCCTCGTCGACGGATGCCGTCGCCTTCATGGGATCGATCGTCTCGCTCATCGCGCACCTCCGGCATCCATTCTGCCCTGCGCGGAGCCGGAGCGGTGACCTTTCAGAGCATCCCGAGGGCTGTGACCGCGTCCCGTTCCTCGACGAGCTCGGCCACCGAGGCGTCGATGCGCGTGCGGGCCCACTCGCTGACCTCGAGCCCCTCGACGATCTGCCATTCTCCGTCGACCGACCGCACGGGGAACGACGAGATCAGGCCGGCGGGCACGCCGTACTCGCCATGCGAGACCACGCCGGCCGAGGTCCAGTCGTCGGTGCCGCGCACCCAGTCGCGCACATGCTCGATCGTGGCGTTCGCGGCGGAGGCGACGGACGATGAGCCGCGCACCTCGATGATCTCGGCACCTCGCTTCGCGACCCGGGGGATGAAGGTCTGCTCGAGCCACGTGGGCACATCGCCGACGATGGCCTCGAGCGCATCCGCGACGGGCTTGCCGCCGACGGTCGCGTGCGAGACGTCGGGGAACTGCGTCGCGGAGTGATTGCCCCAGATCGGCACACGTCGCACGGTGTCGACCGGCACGGCGAGCGTCTGTGCCAGCTGGGCTCTGGCGCGATTCTCGTCGAGCCGGGTGAGCGCCGCGAATCGCTCGGCCGGAACGCCGTCCGCCGAGGCCGACGCGATCAGCGCGTTCGTGTTCGCCGGGTTGCCGACCACCGTGACCCGCACGCCATCCGCGGCATGGGCGGCGATAGCGGCACCCTGGGGACCGAAGATGCCGGCGTTGGCCGCGAGCAGGTCTCCGCGCTCCATGCCCGGCCCGCGCGGTCTCGCGCCGACGAGCAGAGCGAGATCGCACCCGTCGAAGCCGACGGCCGGGTCGTCCGTGACCTCGACGTGCTCGAGCAGTCCGAAGGCGCCGTCCTGCAGTTCGAGGGCCGCACCCTCGGCGGCGCCGAGCCCCTGAGGGATCTCCAGCAGCCGCAGCCGTACCTTCTCGTCGGGGCCCAGCAGGTCTCCCGCGGCGATCCTGAAGAGCAGTGCGTAGCCGATCTGTCCGCCCGCACCCGTGAGCGTGATGGTGGTCGTCATGCCTCGAGCCTACGACGGTGCGAGCCCGTGGTGCAGAGTACCCTCGTGGCATGACCTTCAACCCTGACGCAGACGTCTCCGGCAACACGGCCCGCCGACGTGGCCGTGGTGCCGTCGTAGCCGGAGCGGGCGGCGTCGGCCTGCTCGGCATCATCGCCCTGATCGCCGGACCCCTGCTCGGCATCGATCTGACCGGCCTCCTGGGCGGCGGCACGACGGGTGGCGGGACGGAGCCGCAGGGTGGCAGTGTGATCGAGAACTGCCAGACCGGCGAGGATGCCAACGAGAACGTCGACTGCCGTGTCGCCGCATCCCAGCTCGCGCTCGACGGCTACTGGGAGGACTACATCGATCCGTATCGGCCGCCGCAGCTGATCGTGGTCGATGGAGCGACCTCGACCGCCTGCGGCACCGCGTCGAACGCGGTCGGTCCCTTCTACTGCCCGCCGGATGAGACGGTCTACATCGACCCCACGTTCTTCGATCTGATGGAGCAGCAGTTCGGAGCATCCGCCGGCAACCTCGCCCAGCTGTACATCGTCGGGCACGAGTGGGGACACCACATCCAGTACATCACCGGCGTCATGGACAGGTACCCGAACAACGGCACGGGGCCGGACAGCAACGGCGTGCGCGTCGAGCTGCAGGCCGACTGCTATGCGGGTGCGTGGATCGGGCAGATGACGAAGGAGAAGGACCCCGACGGGGTTCCTTACCTCCTGCCGCCGACCGAGGCGGAGCTCGAGGATGCCCTTAACGCCGCGAACACCGTCGGCGACGACAACATCCAGCAGCAGTCGTCCGGCACCGTCAATCCCGAGAGCTTCACGCACGGCACGAGTGTGCAGCGCAAGGCCTGGTTCGCCCAGGGATACACCAACGGTCTGGACGTCTGTGAGCAGCCGCTGACCGTGTCCGGCGGAGAGCTGTAGGCAGGCGCGATGGACCTGGACGCGCTGTACCCGCCCATCGAGCCCCATGAGACGGGCGAGCTGCTCGTCGGTGACGGACACCGCATGTACTGGGAGGTCAGCGGGAACCCCGAGGGCAAGCCCGTGGTCTTCCTCCACGGCGGACCGGGCAGTGGCACCTCGCCCTGGCAGCGACGATTCTTCGACCCGGAGGTCTACCGCATCGTGCTGCTCGACCAGAGGGGCTGCGGGCGCAGCACCCCGCACGCGAGTGCGCCGGACGCCGACCTCCGCTTCGTCACCACCGCGCACCTGATCGCCGACATCGAGCTGCTGCGCAAGAACCTCGGCGTCGAGCAGTGGCAGGTGTTCGGGGGATCGTGGGGTAGCGCGCTCGCACTCGCCTATGCGCAGGCTCATCCGGATGCCGTCAGCGAGCTGATCCTGCGAGGCATCTTCACCCTTCGGCGCGCAGAGCTCGAATGGTTCTACGAGGGCGGGGCCGCCGCGCTGTTCCCCGACCTGTGGGAGGAGTTCATCGCTCCGATTCCGGTGCTCGAGCGCTCGCACATGATCGAGGCCTACCACCGGCGTCTGTTCGACGCCGACCCTGCGGTGCATGGTCCGGCGGCGGTGGCCTGGTCACGGTGGGAGGCGTCGACCGTGACCCTTCGCCCGGACGCCGCGCAGATCGAGGCGATGTCAGACCCGGACACGGCTATCGCCTTCGCCCGGATCGAGAATCACTTCTTCGTGAATCGCGGATGGTGGAGCGAGGGTCAGCTGATCGACGGTGTCGACGGCATCCGCCATATCCCGACGGTCATCGTGCAGGGACGCCACGACGTGTGCACGCCGATGATGACGGCGTGGGATCTGCACGTGGCCTGGCCGGAGGCGGAGTTCGTCGTGGTCGACGACGCGGGTCACTCGGCGACGGAGGCCGGCATCCAGCGAGCGCTGCGTGCAGCGACCGACCGCTTCTCGGCCTGACGGCTCGCGGCCGCAGGGAGTGCGTCAGGCGCGCAGAGCCGCAGTCAGCGTCTTCACCAGCCGGATCAGACCGCCGTCGGCGCGGAATCGCGTGAGCCCTTCGCTGACCGTCGCCCCCGTGCGCGCGGAGACGAACCACGGCGGCTTCGGGAGGATGCTGAGGCGTCCGCCGCCATTCGCCACCGGGAGCGACCGGGGGAAGGGACGGAACGGTCCGCGGATCACCGAGCGCTCGACGCGGTCGAGCAGGAGCGCGTTGTGGACCACTCCGATGCCGCTGCCGACGTCGGCGATCGTGCTGCCGGGGAATGCTCCCCAGGTCATCGTCGGGGTGATGAAGCCGAAGGCGGTCCAGCCGTTGATCGCGATAGACCCGTAGCGCAGGGCGGCGATGGCACGGTCGAATCCGGCGCCGAGGGCCTTCTCGGTCGACGGCTCGATGAGCAGGTTCGCCCCGAGGGTCCCCTGCAGCCGGTCATTCGCATAGGCCACCGCCGAGTCGAGGAACTCCTGACCGGTTCCGGCGAGCGAGACGACGCCCAGCACCGGGGCGAAGTACTCGGTGCTCTGCAGCGCCGTGGCGTCGTCGCCCTCGGAGACCTCGACCAGCACCCTGTCGCCGAGCACGAGGGCATCGGGGTACGCGTCGGTCGCGAGGTGCATCCGCGAGGGGGAGCCCGGGTACCAGATCGGTCGTTCCGGAGCGTTCGCATAGGCGCGGCGGAGCGCCGCCCGGAAGTCATCGGCCTGCGCCCAGTCGGAGGACATGATGACGACCTGTCCGGCGATGCAGTTGTGGCCGCTGTTCTGCAGGCGCATGGTGGCCACGTGCTCGGCCTGGTACGTGAGATCGGCGTCGGTCCACTCGCCCGGCACGATGATGATGGGCGATACTCCGCCGAGCTCGGCGGTGATGGGCTTCTTCAGCAGCGGGCGGTCCTCACGGCGTCGCCGGGTGGCGGCAGCTCCGGTGCCCCACACGATCGTGTCGAAGGTCGCGGCCGATCCGGTGATGTGCACGTGCGCGAGGCCGGAATGGCCGGTGAGGTAGGTGCCGACCTCGGGCCCGCCACGGGTGATGCGCAGCAGTCCTGGGCCGATGAGCGGTGCGAGCGCCCGCTTGTAGACGGGCACCAGCGCATCCTGGGTCGGATTGACCTTGAGCAGCGCCGTGCGATTGTGCGCGAGCAGTTCGTAGAGCACGTCGAGCACGGGGATCGAGGTGATGTTGCCGGCGCCGAGCACGAGCCCCACGCCCCCCGATTCCGAGGGTGTGCGCTGGGCCAGTCCGGCCGCGGCGCGTGCGCCGTTCGGGGTCACCCCGGGTTCGAGCCAGACCTCGCCCGTGTAGCCCGAGAGCAGGAACCGATCGAGGCCCGTGAGAGGGAAGGCATGCACGCGGGTGCGTCCACCCGGGGCGCGGTCGATCGTGATCCCGTCGAGCGGGTTGGTGCCGTGCGCGAGGCGCGCGAGGGTCTCGATGTAGGCGTCGAGGGCGCCGAGAACGCTGTAGGGACCGCTGAGCCATTCCTCGCCACGCAGCGGATGCCGGGCGTCGAGGCCCTTCGAGGCGGCTGCGGTGTGCGCCCAGTCCTCAGCAGCGGCGGCGACGCTCGAGCGGACGGCCCGCAGGAGCGTGACCCGCTGAGCCAGCGTCAGCGCTGCCCAGGTTCGGGTGCCGGCGTGCAGGTCCTCGATCGCGGTGTCGAGGCGAGTGCGCTCGGCCTCACCCAGCTCGGGGCTCGCCGTCGAAGCGGCGGGCGTTGTCGCAGAAGTCATCGGCGTCTCCTTCGGACGGGATCCCAGCTTATGTCGCGTACTCCGGTCGGGTGTCGATGTCGGCGCGACGCAGACGGTAGCGGCGGAGCGTCAGCAGGCTCGCTGCCATCAGGAACGAGGGGAGGATGCTGAACGCGAGCACGATCCCCGTGATCGCGGCATCCGGTTGTGAGGCTGTGGCACCTGCGACGCTCGACACGTAGCCCGTCGCGGCGAGGGTGAGGGACACAGCGCTCGCTCCGAGCGCGAACCCGATGGTCTCTCCCGCCGTCCACACTCCCGTGAAGGTGCCCGCCTGCCCGCGCCCGCTGTGCCGCTCATCGTGCGAGATCACGTCGGGGAGCATCGCCATGGGCAGCGACTGCAGTCCGGCGTAGGCGATGCCCGCCACCGCGATCGAGCCGTACATCCATGCTCCCGGCGTCCAGACCGCGACGACGAGCGATGCGGCGGCGGTCAGGAAGACCCCGCTCGCGATCGCGAACGCCCGCTCCTTGCCCAGGCGTCGCGCCACGATCGTCCAGCCGGGCGTCGCCACCAGGGCCGGACCGACGAGTGCCAGGAAGACCAGCGTGACGGCGTCCTCCGAGCGCAGCACCCAGGTGGCCACGTACTGCGCGCCGGCGAGCATCGTGCCGGTGGCGAGCGCCTGCAGGAGGAACGTGCCGAGCAGTGCGCGGAAGGGCTGGCTGCGACGCAACGTGCGCAGGCCCGCAGCGTACTGCTCACGCAGGCCCACGGGGGCGAGGGCCTTCGGTCGGTCAGCCGCGGCCATGCTCCGCGCGGCCGCATCGGCTGTCCGCGATGCGATGAGCATGCCGACGCCGATGACCACACCGGCGACCACGCCCATCAGCAGGTATCCCGTGACGGGGTCGGCGGTCGCGCGTCTCAACTCGGGTCCGCCGGCGCCGAAGAGCAGGATGGATGCGGTGAGCACGACCACGCGCCACCCGAGCAGGCGGGTGCGCTCGTCGTACCCTGAGGTCAGCTCGGCGGGCAGCGCGACGTAGGGCACCTGGAACAGGCTGAATGACGTCGCGGTGGCGAGGAACGCGAGCAGCACGCACACCGCGCCGGCGAGGGGCCCCCACGACGGCGGCACCGCGAAGGTCAACGCGAAGAACACGGGGAGTGTCAGAGCGCCGACGACCATGAGTCCGCGACGCGAACCGGTCTTCGCGTACTGGCGGTCCGAGGCTGCGCCGATCAGGGGGTCGATGACGACGTCCCAGATCTTCGCCGCGGTCACGATGAGACCGGCCGCGAGTGCGGCGACGCCGAGATTGTCGGTCAGGAAGTACGTCAGCACGAGCCCGGGCAGCGTGGCATAGCCGCCTGTGCCGAGCGAGCCGATCGCGTACAGGGCGACCGTGCGAACGGGCAGGCGGACGGACGCCCGTTCGGGCCGAGCCGCGGTGCTCATCGCGCCAGTGTATCGGTGCGCGACGAGGCCGCTTCAGGTCAGATCAGGGAGAGTTCGCGGAGCTTCGACTCGACGTCCGCGTTCGACGGCTCGACGTGGTGCGAGGAGTCGGGGTAGACCACGACGGGGATGTTCGTGCGACCGGAGATCTCCTTCGCGACGTCGGCCGCGGAGGGGTCGGCGACGAGGTCGACATAGGTGTACTCCACGCCGAGGGAGTCGAGCTGCTTCTTGGTGCGGATGCAGTCGCGGCACCAATCGGCACCGAACATCGTGATGGCGGAGTCTGCAGGAGAAGTCATGTATCCAGCGTAGAGCCGCTCGGCTGGGCAGGCGCCGAGACGGCGGATGCGGCGATGCGACTGATCCGCCATTGATAGATAAGGGTACCCTTACCTATACTCGGGCGTATGAACAGCGCATGCGAGCACCTCGAGGATCCGGACTGGGAGAACATCGAGGGAGTCGTGCTGATCGCGGGTGATTCGACCGATGCCGGGGCCATCGCCGCCATCGCCGCTCGCATGCCGTGGGATGCCGAGGGGGTCATCCTCATCGAGGCGGCCGCTCGCATCCAGTTCCGCCACATCGACGTGCCCGAGGGAGTGTCCGTGCGGTGGCTGCTGCGCGGTGACGGTGCCCGTCAGCATGCGAAAGGCGAGCGCCTCGCGAACGCGGTGCACTCCTGGTGCGTCGAGTGGACGTGCGCGGAGCCGGCGCTGCAATGGACGGTCTGGCTCGGTGCGCACACGCCGCCGCACGTCGCACGGATGGCGCGCAGCCTGCTCGGCGTCGCGAACTGACTGACGGCAGGGTCCGGCCCGGGCCCGCCCCGCCGTCAGTCAGGGGCAGTCAGCGCGTCGCGAGCGCAGGAGCGCCGCCGACGGTCGCGCCTGCGCTGATCGCATCGAGCGCACGACGCAGCGACGAGCTCGACGTGTGCGCGGTGTACGGGAAGTACACGACCTCGACGCCGACCTCCCCGAACTCCCTCTCGAGCCGCAGGCCCTTCTCGGTGCCCCGCCAGTCGTCGCCCTTGAAGAAGTGCGTGAACTGCACGTCTCGCCACGAATCCATCTTCGACGGCGTGGTCTCGACGTACACATCATCGACGAACGAGATGTGACGGACGATCTCCGCCCGCTCAACGGTCGGGATGACGGGCTCGATGCCCTTCACCTGCCGCAGCATCTCATCGCTGACGACACCGGCGACGAGAATGTCGCAGTGCTGCTTGGCGTGACGAAGAAGGTTGAGATGCCCGACGTGAAACAGGTCGAAAGCACCCACGGCATAGCCGATGCGCGTCCCCATGATCTCCCCAGATCAGTATTTCCCCAGAGGCGGATCCCCATCCGCCCAGCGACTCCCACAGCCGCATCCCGTCACTCTAGCAGGTCGCGGTTTCCCGACGCATAGGAACACATGGAACTATGGAGTCCGCAGTGATGCCGGTACAGGCGAAGGGGGCGGACAGTGGGGACAGCGGTCACCGTCATCGTGCCGACCTTCAACGAACGCGACAACGTCGCTGAACTGGTGGCCCGCACCGCGCTCGCGCTCGCCGCGTACGACGCCGAGATCCTGTTCGTCGACGACAGCACAGACAGCACGGCCGCCGAGGTTGAGCGGGTGGCAGCCGATGCTCCGCTGCCCGTGCGCGTGATCCACCGGGCCGACAACACCGGTGGGCTCGGGGGAGCGGTCGTCGTCGGGCTGGAGGCCGCACAGCACGATCTCTGCATCGTCATGGACGGCGACCTGCAGCATCCGCCCGAGCTGCTTCCCGTTCTCCTGGGAAGGCACGGCGAAGGCGGCGCCGATCTCGTCGCCGCCTCGAGATACATCGGCGGCGGCGACACGAGCGGCTTGGGAACGGCGGTCCGCTTCGGTGTCTCCAGGGCGGCCACCTGGCTGACACGGGCGATGTTCCCGATCCGTCTCGCCCGCAGCACCGATCCGATGACCGGGTTCTTCCTCGTCGACCGGTCGCGTCTGGACCTGGCCGCCCTCAAGCCGCAGGGATTCAAGATCCTCCTCGAGATCCTCGCTCGCACGGACCTCCGCATCGCCGAGGTGCCGATGGAGTTCGGCGAGCGTCGTCACGGGACCTCCAAGGCGAGCCTGCGTCAGGGGGCGACCTTCGTGGCGCACCTGGCCAGACTCCGATTCGGCAAGATGTCGCTCTTCGCGATCATCGGAGTGATCGGCGCGGCCGCGAACCTGGGGATCATGTGGCTGCTCACCGCCGCAGGTGTTCCTTATATATGGGCCGCGATCATCGGCGCCGAGGTCACGATCATCGGCAACTTCCTCCTGCAGGAGCGGTTCGTCTTCGCAGACATGCGCACGGACGCACGCGGACTGGGCGGCCGATTCGCCGCGTCGTTCACCTTCAACAACGTCGAAGCCGCACTGCGGATCCCCGTGATGGCGCTCATGGTCGAGACCTGGCATATCTCCAGCGTGCTCGCGACGGGGCTGTCGCTCATCGTCGCCTTCTTCGCGCGATTCCTCTTCCACTCCCTCGTGGTCTACGCGCCGCAGCGACGGGCGAAGGAGGCGACGCAGGACGGGGAGCCGAAGCCGGACACGGCGACGCTGCGCATCATACGGGCGATCGATGCCGAGGCGATGAAGCCCGGCGAGCTCTGAGCCGAAGAGCGTATTAGGGGGGACCCGGATGCGGAATATATCGCCCTGAAGACATGGGTCTACTGGAATATTCCAGATTCTCGGGTGACATACAGGTTCGACCCACCTAATATGGCCTGCGATAGCCGCCAAACTCTGTGCCTCGGCGCAGCCCCTCCCCGAAACGGCTGGACACCTATGAATAATATTTCTTACCCTGCCCTCGTCCGCTCAACCCGATCCTCCACCTCGACCCCTCGAAGCGCCCGACTTCTGGTCGCTCTCCTGCTCTCCACGATCCTCGTCGCCGCAGGGCTGATCTTCGCTCCACCCGCAAGCGCCGCGACCTCGGTCACAATCAAGCCGGGTTCGCTGTCCACCGTCGCGGTCGGAAGCACCGCGATCCGTGATGCGAAGGTCACAGCATCGACCACCCTCGCTTCGCTGCCCGGTTCCGGGAGCGGCGTCTACACATCTGTGCAGGCCCGATCCGGAAAGACCGGTGCGTACGTCGCTCAGGCCCGCAGCTACCCGAACGGGACCGTCTCGGTCTCGATCAAGCGCATCAACGGGACCGGACGCTCGCTGACCCAGTCGACGATCTCGTCGTACATCACTCTGCCCGAGAAGATCAAGGCGGGCCAGAAGCTCACCCTGACGCTCGAAGCCAAGGGCACCTCCACGGTGACCCTCAAGGCAACCGCCAAGATCGGCACTTCTGCGGCCCGCGAAGTGTCTGCGAAGGACACGTCGGGCTCGCGCATCTCGGCTGAGGGCAAGGGGGCGGTGACCTTCTACACCTCGAAGGGATCGCCGTCGCTCAAGGCCGCGGTGAACTCGTCGTCCTACGCGGCAGCGCAGCTGCCGGCTCCGGCTCCGGCCCCGAAGCCGACTGCCACGACCAAGCCGACCGCTCCGGCACCGGCTCCGGCTCCGGCACCGGCTCCGGCGCCCGCTCCGGCACCTGCGCCGGCTCCCGCACCTGCGCCGGCTCCCGCACCGCCCGCCAACCCGACGGTGCCCGAATCCGGTCACCCGACGGCAGCCACCACCGGCGTACCCGCTGGCGTGACGCTGAAGGTGCACCAGGGCGACCTCGTGATCACGAAGGCCAACACCGTCGTCGACGGGCTGGAGGTCAGAGGGATCATCGAGATCAAGGCGCCCGGCGTCGTGATCAAGAACTCCCGCATCGTCGGCGGTTCGACGGCGCGCAGCATCGGACTCGTCACCAACGTCAACTCGGGTCAGCCGTTCACCATCCAGGACTCCGAGGTCTACGCGGCATCGGAAGACCCGGCATGGAACGGCCTGGTGGGTTCCAACTTCACTGCGCTGCGGATGGACATCCACCGCGTGGTCGATCCCGTCCGCGTCCTCGGAGACAACGTCGTCGTGCGCGACTCCTGGCTGCACGACAACTCCCACTGGGAGAAGGACCCGCTGCGCGGTGGCACGCCGTCGCATGACGACTCGGTGCAGATCGAAGGCGGCGCATCGATCCTCCTCGAGGGCAACCGGATGGAGGGCGCGACGAACGCTGCGGTGCAGATCACCCAGAACTCGTCGATCGCGAAGCTCGGCTCCATCACCATCCGCGACAACTATCTGCAGGACGGTGGTTGCACCATCAACGTCGGAGCATCCGCGGCGAACAACCGACCGATCGTCACGAGCAACGTCTTCGGACCCGAGCGCATCTTCGCCGGGTGCGGGATCGTGGCACCCGTGTCGAGCGCACCGGTGCTCAGCGGCAACATCTGGGAGGTGGGCGCTGTGCCCCTCACCCGCTACACGATCGGCTGATCACTCCCGCCACAACAGAGAAGCCGGGCGGTGCGACATCCTGTCGCACCGCCCGGCTTCATGCATGACAGAGGTCAGAGGCGCTCGATGCCCTCGCCTCGCAGGCGGTTGCGCGTGTCGAAGACGGGTACACCGCTCGCTTCGAGCACCTCGTAGTCGACGTCGTCGTGATCCGTGATGAGCACGATGACGTCGTACGCGTGGAAATCGACCTCCGCGGCGGGGATCCTTTCGACGGTGCGAGGCCAATGGTGCTCTTCGACGTGCGAGTCCACCGCATGCACGACCGCCGACTGATCCTGCAGCAGCTCGATGAGCGGAAGCGCCGGCGACTCGCGGATGTCACCGGTGTTCTTCTTGTAGGCGAGCCCGAGGAGCAGAACGCGCGCGCCGTTGAGTGCGCTGCCCTCCTCGTTGAGGCGTCGGCTGACCCGCTGCAGAACGTATTCGGGCATGTGGTCATTGACGTCATTGGCGAGCTCGACGAACCGGAAGCTCTTGCCGAGCTTGCGACGCACCTGCCACGAGAGGTAGCTCGGGTCGACCGGGAGGCAGTGCCCGCCGACGCCGGGACCCGGCGTGAACTTCATGAAGCCGAACGGCTTGGTGGCGGCCGCGTCGATCGACTCCCACACGTTCACACCGAGGGCGTGAGCGAAGACCGCGAGCTCGTTCACGAGAGCGATGTTCACGTGACGGAAGGTGTTCTCGAGGAGCTTCGCCATCTCGGCTTCCTTCGGGGAGCTCACCGGCACGATCGTGTCGACGATCGCCGAATAGAACTCCGACACCTTCGCGAGCGATTCCGGATCGATGCCCGAGACGATCTTCGGCGTCTCCTGCAGGCCCCAGGTCGGGTTGCCCGGGTCGATCCGCTCGGGGCTGTAGCCGGCGAAGAAGTCCGTGCCGGCGGTCAGGCCGGAGCCCTCTTCGAGCAGCGGGATCAGCAGCTCCTGCGTCGTACCCGGATACGTCGTCGACTCGAGAACCACGAGCGCTCCCCGTGTGAGCTGCGGCGCGAGGGACACCGCGGCGCTCTCGATGAACGAGAGGTCCGGAAGTGTCTCGCGAAGCGGCGTCGGCACGGTGATCACGGCGACGTCGAAGCCGGCTGCATCCGCGTAGTCGGACGACACGCGGTAGCGGCCGGAGTCGAGCGCGGCACGCAGCTCGTCGTCCGAGATGTCATCGACATGCGAGCTGCCGGCGCCGAGGCTGTCGATACGGCGTGGATCGAGGTCGAGACCCACGACTTCATGGCCGATGGCGACCGACCGCATCGCGACCGGCAGACCGACATACCCCTGTCCGATGACGACGACCTTCTGTGCCTCTCGGCGGTTCTCCTCAGTCATCTTTCTTCCCCTTCATCGTTTGAACCAGATTCCCTTCACCGGCGAGCCGGAGGTCAGTGCCTGCGCGAGACTTCGCGCGTGGAGTCCTCGCTCGCGATACGCCGCCAGGATGCGGGTCGCGAGAGCGCTCCGATCCACGGTCGGCGGTGAATCGCTGCGACCGCCGTCGGCGAAGCCCGCGTACGAATCGTGCGACAGCAGGATCGCGCCGGCTTCGGCACCGCGAAGCGCGCGGGCGACCCGCTGCTCCGTCGTCGCCTCGCGAGAGTCCCATGCCGTCGGGCCCCAGAGCACGGGTTCGAGACCCGTCGCCTTGATCGCCCGGAAGCTGGTGAGAGACTGCAGTCCGTAGGGCGGGCGGTACCACCGCACCGCAGTGCCGGAGATGTCCTCGAGCTCGGCCTTCGCCGCAGCCGTCCGTTCGCGGACCTCGCGGTGGCCGAGGCGTGAGATCGGCCTATGGTCGGGTCCGTGCAGCGCGACCTCGTGGCCGGCGGCGAGGATGTCCGAGATCAGCGTCCGATGCTCACGGGCCCGCGTCATCAGCACGAAGAAGGTCGCGGACGCGGACTCGTCGCGGAGCACCTCGAGAACGCGTTCGGTCTCGACGGGATCCGGTCCGTCGTCGTAGGTGAGCACGAACTCTGGGCGACTCGTGCGCACACGCACGATCGACCCGAGGGGGCCGCCATGGCTGCGCAGCCATCGCCGTGCCGGTGCCGGGACGAACCGGCTCATGCCGAGGCGCCCGGCCGAGAGTATGCGGAGTATGTCTGCCCGATGCTCGCCGAGATCATTCCCGCTCCTCGGTACGCGAGGCGCAGCCCCTTGGCATCGTGGCGGATCGAGCGAGTCAGGCGCCCGAAGAGATGGCGCGCGTATCCTGCGACGACGCGGGCGGCGCCACCGGCGAGTCCCTTCGCGCGGATGAGCAGGCGACGTGCGGTTCGCGACTCCAATCGCAGCTGCACGAGGATCGAGACGTTTCCGTGGCTGAACGACCGCTTCAGCGCCCACGGCCGGGTCTGACGTTCGGGCTCCACCGTGTCCTCGGCGACGGATTCGTTGCACCACACGAGGCGCGCGCCCGTCTTCTTCAGGCCCATGCTGAAGAGAGTGTCGGAGCCGCCGCCGAGCCCGATCCGCTGATCGAAGCGCACACCGCTGGCACGCACCTGATTCAGGTCCAGCAGCAGGTTCCCTGTCGCTGCAACACCTATCTCGGTACCTGTCGGGCGTTGCGGACGACGGAAGAGGCCGCTCTCGAGAACCCACGGATCGGCGTCCGGGTCGAAGAGCGACACGACGCGCCCCATGACGGCGGCCGGCTGATCGGAGTTCGACCAGGTGAGCAGAAGCGACGAGATCCACCCCTCGAGCGGAACCTCGTCGTCGTCGATGAACGAGAGGAGGTCGACATCCACCGACTCATCCAGGGCGCGGTTGCGAACCGCGGGGATGCCGGGTGTCGCCTCCGCGACGTAGCGAGTGGCCACGCCGGCGTACTCGTTCTGGACGACCGAGCGAGCGGACTCGGCAGGGTCGTTGTCGATGACGAGGATCGAGACGGACCTCGCGTGTCTGGCGTCGATGAGCGGCGCCAGCTGCTCTCCCACCAGCTGCAGAGTCTGGACCAGACGCTCGGGGCGCTTGAAAGTCGGAATGGCGACGACGAGTGATACCTCGTCGCTCTTCCGCGATTGCGCCGTGCGGTCGTGTGCTGCCTGCATGTGGTTCCCCCTCGGAGCCGACGTGCGTGAATCAGATGTGTACGGTGAACCGGACTGACGGTGTTCGTCGATCGACGGCACGCAGAATCACGTGACCGCAGGGCGCGTGTGTCGCTGCTCCCGCGGGTGCGCCAGAAATCACTGACATCCCCAGATCCCCAAAATCCCCAAAGTCCTTCCAGCCACGCCGTCCCCACGGTCATGACTGTGGATCAGCTTACACATTTCCTCCGCCGTCGCCACCCATCGAAGTCTGTCGGGTGCGGATGACCTTCGCCGGGCTGCCTGCGGCGATGCTGTAGTCGGGGATGTCCCGGGTGACGACGCTGCCACTGCCGATCACGACTCCGCGTCCGATCGTCACGCCCGAGGTGATCGTCACACCGCTGCCGATCCAGCAGTCGTCGCCGATCGTCACGGCGCCTCTCTGAACCCCCTGCGACTTGATGGTCGCGCTCGGATCCGAGAACACGTGGTTCTCGGAGAACACGCGAACACCCGGGCCCAGCATCACGTCATCGCCGATCACGATGCTGCCGGAGCAGCCGATGAAGCATCCTGTCGCGACGCTCGAGCGGTCGCCGACGCGGAGTCCCTCCCCGACTTCGCCGCCATAGTACGACGAGGGGCGGATCGCCGTACCGGCTCCGATCGACACCCCGGATCCGAAGACGATCCCGTTCTTGGAGAGTCCCTGCAGTTCGACTCCGTCCTCGACGACGAGCCGTCCGGCGTAGCGGATGAACGACGGGTTGGTGATCCGCACCCGACGTCCGAGAAAGAGCGGGCCGCCCGCGGTTCCGAAGAACGGCCGACGGACGAGGCCTCGGGCGATCATTCCCGCCGCCCGGCGGTACGCGCTCCATTTCGCTGCGCGTGACTGGCGCGCGGAGAGCCCGGAGAACTCAGGCATGTCCTGCCCCGCTCGGGCCGAGGGAACGGTGCCAGCGAACGACCGAGGCGATCAGGATCAGGGCGTTCACTACCAGCAGCGCCGTGTACAGCGTGATGAACAGCCAGGGGACCCAGAGCGTCGCGAACACCAGGATCAGCAGTCCGTAGTCGGCGGGCAGCACGAGCAGGGCGTACAGCGGCGAGTTCCGGAATGCGGCCTTCGACGTCGTACCCGTCGCACCGACGCGGCGGATCAGCTCGGTGAGGATCACCCCGAAGAAGAACACGGAGGCCACGACCTGGAAGCCGAGAGGGATCAGGAGCATCGGCGGCTGAAGATCGTAGAAGCGCCACCAGCAGATCAGGACGGCTATGTGGATCGTCGCCATCTTCGTGGCGTCGACCATGTGATCGAGCCATTCGCCGCGGGGCGAACCGCCGCCCCGAAGTCGTGCGAGCTGGCCGTCGGCCGAGTCGAGGGCGTACCCCAGGACGAGGAAGAGCACGATGAGCAACGAGGTGAGCAGCGTCGGCGGTGCCAGCGCGATGAGCGCGATCCCGGCGAAGGTGAACAGGGCGCTGACAGCGGTCACCTGGTCGGGAGTGCGTCCCCATGCGAACGCGACGGCGGCGAAGATGCGGCCGATCGGACGGTTCACGAACCGCGAATATGCGGGCGCTCCCGAGTTGGACTTCTGGGCGGCCCGCAGCGAGGCGAGCGCTTCTCGGACGCCTGGCGTCTGCTGGGACATGAATCCTCCGGTCGTTGCTGATCGGGATGGCGGACTCGCCGGTGCGGCCGCGCGGAGCGTCGGTCGGCTCGACCTCCCCAAGGCCGACCCGCGCCGGTGACGCGCGGTTGCACTGACTTTAGCCGACGCATCGACCGTTCGCGGTGCAAGCGGTAAAGTTTGCCGAACGCCGAGATCGCACAGACGTCGAGGCGCAGGGGAGAGGGACCCATGACTCGAACGCGCAAGACGATTCTCATCGCAGTGGGGGCGGTCCTGGTCGTCGTCGTGGCCGGGATCATCTGGTTCCTGACCGCCCAGGGCGCGCAGCAGAATGCCGAGCCGTCGCCGACGGCGCCCGCGTCGGTGCCGCCGACGCCCAGCGTGTTCCCCACGCCCACGCCCGGTTCCACCGATGTCGAGCCGTCGGAATCAGAGCCTGTCGAGGTCGACATCGACGAGACCGCCACTGTGGTCGAGGGAGTGACCGTCGAGGTCGTCTCGATGACGGCGTTCGAGTCCTCGAGCGAGCAGCCCGGCGATCTCGCCGGTCCCGCGCTGAAGGTCGTGGTCCGCGTCACCAACTCCACCGACGCCGCGCTCGATCTCGGGGGAGCGACGGTGAACCTGGCGTCAGGGCCCGATCAGAACCCCGCTCCGCCGCTCGGCGACACTGTGGCGAGTGGCCTTCCGGCGACGCTCGCGGCCGGTGAGAGCGCGGACGGCGAGTACTCGTTCTCGATTCCGGTTGACGCGCGGAGCGATGTAGGGGTTACAGTGGACCTGCTAACTGGCGAGCCTTATGCCGCGTTCAGGGGTGCGGCACCCGCCAGCTAGCGATAACTGGGGTTATCTGGGGATCTCGTCCTTCACCGGACGTGTCAATTCATTGGGGAATGAATTATGGCTGTACAACTGGGGATTTTCGCGCGCTCGCGCGCCGTGGGTCGGGCGGTTCTCGTCATGGCGACCGCGGGGGCGGTGGTCGTGGCAGGGCTCGTACTCGCGCCGTCTGCGGCATCCGCCGACACCGCGCCGGTCGACACGAGCACGCCGAAGACGGTGACGACCGACGCGCTGCCGACCGTGCAGATCAACGGGGCGGCGTGGGATCAGGTGATCGTCGGCGATACCGTGTTCGCCGGCGGCACGTTCACGACGGCGCGTCCGGCGGGGGCGGCCGCGGGCACCGAAGAGGTGACACGGAAGAACGTCCTCGCGTACGACGTGCGAACGGGAGCCCTGCTTCCCTTCGCGCCCGACGTGAACGGCCAGATCAACTCGGTCGCCGCATCTCCGGACGGCACCCGCCTGTACGTGGGGGGCGACTTCACGACGGTCGACGGGCAGCCCCGCAACAGGATCGCTGCATTCGACCTGCCCTCTGGGACCCTCGTGAGCACGTGGGCTCCGAGCGTGAACGCCTCCGTGCGAGGCATCGTCGCGACGAACGCAGCGGTGTACTTCACAGGCAACTTCGGTCGCGTCGCCAGCAACGATCGCAGTCGCGCCGCGGCAGTGACGTCGGCGGGCGACCTGCTGCCCTGGGCCCCCGTGCTCGACAACAGGGGCAACGACATCGTCATCTCGGCCGACGAGCAGAAGGTCGCGCTCGGAGGGCACTTCACGACGGTCAACGGGTCGTCCAACCCCGGATACGGCATGGCCCTGGTCGATGCGACCACGGGCGGCCTGCTTCCGTTCGCGGCCAACGGCGTCGTTCGGAACGGTGGCGAGGACAGTGCGATCTGGTCTCTGAGCACTGACGGCACGAGCCTCTACGGAACCGGATACACCTTCGGCGGAGGCGGCAACCTCGAGGGCATCTTCAAGAGCGATTGGGCGACCGGCGGTGTGACCTGGGTCGAGGATTGCCATGGCGACACCTACAGCGCGTACGCCACACCCGACGCCGTCTACGGCGTCGGGCACTCCCATTACTGCGAGAGCGTCGTCGGCGGCTTCCCGCAGAGCGACCCATGGACCCACTATCGTGCGGTCGCGTTCTCGAACTCCGTCGCGCGAACCACGCCGAACGGCCTGGCGCTCGGGTACGCGAACTGGGCGGGCAACCCCGCTCCTCGTCTCCTGCACTGGTACCCGACGTTCGACACCGGAACGGTGAGCGGCGCGACGCAGGCGGCCTGGAGCGTCACCGGCAACGCCGACTACGTCGTGATGGCGGGGGAGTTCACCCGCGTGAACAACCAGATCCAGCAGGGTCTCGTGCGCTTCGCCACGACCGAGAAGGCGCCGAACACCGACGGGCCGAGGCTGAGCGGCAGCACCTGGGTGCCCACCGCGACTGCGGTCGCCTCGGGTGCCGTGCGTGTGACCTGGCCGTTGAACTGGGATCGCGACAACGAGTTCCTCGAATACAAGGTGATCCGCGACGGGGTCAACGGGTCTCCGATCCACACGACCACTGCCCGTTCGAAGCCCGCCGACTGGGGCCTTCCCGGCATGGCCTTCGTCGACTCCGGCGTCGCCCCCGGCAGCTCCCACACCTATCGAGTGCGCGCGCAGGATGCCAAGGGCAACGTCGCCTGGAGCACCATCGTCACGGCGACTGCGGGCACCTCCGGCAATCTCAACGCCTCGTCCTACTCGCAGGCGATCCTCGCGGACCGCCCTACGCACTACTGGCCGCTCAATGACACCGGACAGGCATCCTCCGACTGGGCGGGTGCGAACAACCTCGCGGTCCGCAACGGGGTGACGCGGAGCGTCGACGGTGCGTTGGCTACCGCGACGATCCCCGCGTCTCGGTTCAACGGCACCACGTCGGGGTATGCCTCGACCGAGACTGCCGAAAGAGGACCGCAGTCCTTCGCTGCTGAAGCCTGGTTCAAGACCACGACGAACGCCGGCGGGCGAATCCTCGGCTTCGGCAACCGGTCGAGCGGCACGTCGACGTCGAGCGACCGCGCCATCTACATGGACACGAGCGGTCGGCTGAACTTCGGCGTCTACCCGGCCGAGAGGCGCGTTCTCACGTCTCCGAACGCCTACAACGACGGTGCATGGCACCACGTCGTCGGCACCATGGATCCGATCGCAGGAATGACCTTCTATGTCGACGGCGTGCGCGTCGGGCAGCGGACCGACTCGTACTCGGCCGAGATCTACAGCGGCTTCTGGCGCGTCGGAGGCGATGCCACATGGTCGGGTGCGCAGTACTTCTCCGGCACGATCGATGAGGTCGCGGTGTACGGTGCATCGCTCTCTGCCACTCAGGTGGCGCAGCACTTCACGGCCGCCGGCCGCACGGTCGGTGTGCAGAACCCGCCCGCCGACGCCTACGGCTCGACCGTCGTGAAGTCCGATCCCACCCTCTACTGGCGTCTCGCGGAGTCCACGGGAACCGTGGTTCAGGATGCGTCGGGATCCGGGCAGGGCGGCAAGTATGTGGGCGCCAACACCAAGGGCCAGGCGGGTGCGCTTCAGGGCGTCGCCAACTCGGCAGTCACGTTCAGCGGGGGCCAGGCGATCAGCCAGACGGCATTCGTGAACCCCGTGGTGTATTCGACGGAGGCCTGGTTCAAGACGACGTCGACGTCGGGCGGCAAGATCGTCGGGTTCGGCAACAGCGCGACAGGAAACTCGTCGAGTTATGACCGGCACGTCTATATGACCAGCGCAGGGCAGCTCGTCTTCGGGGCGACCAATGGGGGGCAGGTGCGCCTGACCTCGAGCGGTTCCTACAACAACGGGCAGTGGCATCACGTGGTCGCGACGCAGGGTTCTTCGGGCATGCGGCTGTATGTCGACGGTGCGCTCGTCGGAGAGAACGCGAACAAGACGTCGGGCAACTACACGGGGTACTGGCACGTCGGAGGTGACGTGTCGTGGGGCCCCGGGGGCAACACCTTCCTGGGGACCATCGATGAGGTCGCCGTCTACCCGTCGGTCATTCCCGCGGCGACGGTGAGCGACCACTACAGCCTCGGACGCGATGGCGTCACCGTGAACAAGCTGCCGTCGGCGAGCTTCGCGTCGCAGGTGTCGAAGCTCAAGGTCGATGTCGACGGGTCGGCGTCCGCAGACATCGACGGCACGATCGCGTCGTACGACTGGAACTGGGGCGACGGAAGCTCGCACGGCTCCGGTGCGACCGCGACCCACACATTTGCCGAGGCCGGAACGTACTCCGTGACTCTGACGGTCACGGACGACAGGACAGGCACCGCAGAGAAGACCACCTCGATCGCGGTCGTGGCGAACGTCGCGCCGACAGCGACCTTCACCTCGGCACTGTCACCGCTGAAGGTCGACGTCAACGGATCCGGATCCACGGATTCGGACGGGTCGATCGCGTCGTACGACTGGAACTGGGGTGACGACACCGCGCACGGTTCCGGCGCGACCGCGACCCACACGTATGCGGCAGCCGGGACGTATCCGGTCACGCTGACGGTGACGGACAACGATGGTGCGACGACGACCAAGACGGAATCCGTGGCGATCTCTGTCGGCGACGGGATCCTCGCGTCGGACGTCTTCGATCGCACAGCCGCGAGCGGTCTCGGCGAGGCCACGGCCGGCGGTGCGTGGTCGTTGGCGAACGCGGCAGCGAACTATGCCGTGGACGGTTCGGGTGTGTTCCGGCTGACGGCCGGTGGCGCGCTGCGGACGGCGTATCTGCCCGGTGTCTCGTCGGCAGCGACCGAGGTCACGGTCGATGCGACGTTCGATTCAGTGCCGGTCGGCGGCAGCGTGCAGGCGCAGGCGCTCGCTCGTCGGATCGGTGCGGACGACTACCGGGCTCGGGTCACGGTCACAGCCAGCGGTTCGGTGAGTCTGCAGGTGCTGCGCAGCGGCACGACGCTGGCGACGCAGAACTTGACGGGTCTGACCGTCACGCCGGGAACAGCGTTGACGCTGCGGGTGGAGGCATCGGGGACGAACCCGACGACCGTCCGGGCGAAGGCGTGGAAGTCGGGCACGGCGGAGCCGGCGGCATGGCAGCTGAGCACGACGGACTCGACGGCCGCGCTCCAGGCGCCCGGTCAGGTGGGCCTGGCGGCATACGCGGGATCCGGAGTATCGAACGTGCCGTTCCTGGTGCGGTTCGACAACCTGGTCGCCAAGATCCCCGGCACGGTCGTGCCGCCGCCCAATGCGAACCCGGTGGCGTCGTTCACCTCGTCGGCGAACGC